>NZ_JBJXFV010000141.1:0-64676 GCF_046154365.1 Prosthecobacter sp. | reverse complement strand
GATGCAGGATATTTCTGCCTGCCCATGTTTTTGCCTTCCATTCTGGCGCAAGCCGCCGCCAAGCTTGGGATCGGGAGGCATTGAAGGCAAAAAGATGGGCAGGCAAAAACATGCAGACTGCGCTTGGGAGTGTGGACCTGGGCACAAATGCCGCGCTGGACCTCACGACGACGCTGAGCGTGCCGGGGAATGTGCTGGTGGATGAAAAGCATCTGGACCGCGTGGGCCAGACCTTCAAAGGCGAGGTTGGTATCCACCTCCGAACTCAGCGGCATGGCGCTGCTGCAAATCGGCGTGGTGTTTGGCCTCGGCTGTGTGCTGGCGCTCGGCGGATTCGTGGCGGCGCTGCTGGTGCTGGCGCACACGACGATCTCGGCGGTGCTGACGCCGGGCATTGTGGCGCTGGGCGTGGGCTTCATGGCGTTGTGCTCCGTGGCGGCGGGGATGCGGTCGTTGATCCAGCTGGCGAACCTGGAACCGGGGGAGGCGTTTCGCGCATGCAGACGACTGATGCACAGGCGGGTGTGATTGGCGATGGGTTGGATTCATCCAACACCGCAGAGATTGGAACGCCGCAGAGGTTTGATTCAGAAGGCTATTCTCCGCGGCGTTCCCACCTCTGCGGTGCCAATCTGAGTTGGATGCTGCGCCTCCACGAAGTCGTAAAATCTTACCGCGAACCTTCCGGCATGCTGCACGTGCTGGATGGTCTGAGCCTGGGCATCGCGCCGGGGGAGATCGTGCTGCTGCAAGGCCCATCTGGCTCTGGCAAGACGACGCTGCTGCAAATCACCGGCTGTCTGCTGCGGGCGGACAGCGGCAGTGTGGAACTGGCAGGCCAGGACTTGAACACGGCGGATGAAGCCGCACGCACAGCTGCACGGCAGGCGCATCTGGGCTTTTGCTTTCAACAGTTCCATCTGCTCGATGCGTTAACGGTCTGGCACAACGTGGCGCTGGGCCTGCGCCTGAAACGACAAGCCATCACCGCACAGCGCGTGGATGAAGTGCTGGAGCTGGTGGGACTGACGAAGAAGATGCAGAAGCTCCCACGCGATCTCAGCGTCGGTGAGAAACAGCGCGTGGCCCTTGCGCGTGCGGTGCATGAACTGCGCCGGGTGAGAGCTGCCGCAGACGGCCACATCCTCCTGCTGCACCGCCCTGCGGGCGATGTCGTCTCATTGCAGTTCGCCACACCGATCTTGCGCATGGCGGTCACGACGCGGCTATGCGTGCGCCTTGAGATTAACGAGCAGGGAGTGCAGCGCGTGAGCGAGGGCATGCAGGGCCAGTTCACCTTCTATGGCGCGGCGAAACCGAACGGCAGGCTGCGCATTGTAACGCTGCTGCCCGCCTTCGCCCCACGCCGCTTGTTTGAGCCAGACTCCACTGCCCGTCTGGATACGCGCACGCTCAACGCCCTGTGCGAAATCGTCTGCGAGGCCGCACCCGTGTATGCCGGGCAACGGGTGATGGCGGAGCTTGAGGTGAAGGAGTGAGTATGGAGGGCCGACGAGTCTTCGGCATTGGAAGCATTGTTTGGCGACGACTCGTCGCCACTCCATAGGAGCGACAGCCGAACACGACGGACGACGACGGAAAAGTCCGCGCTTGGGTTGAAATGCCCGCGCCGCCTTCCATACTCCGCCACCTTTCTCCCACCCCATGCTTTCCGTCCTCAAAATCCGCAATCTGGCCCTCGTCGAAGATGTGACGTGGGAACTGGCGGCGGGGCTGGTGGGTGTGACGGGTGAGACGGGTGCGGGCAAGTCGATCATCGTGGGGGCGTTGAAGCTGATCCTTGGTGAGAGGGCAGACCGCTCGCTCATTCGCAATGGGCAGGATGCCTGCACGGTGGAGGCGAGTTTTCAGCTCAAGGACACACGAACGATTGATGCGGTGCTTGAAGAAGCAGGATTGGAGCCCTGTCAGGACGGCGAACTGCTCATTAAACGCACGATCAGCGCCAGCGGAGCGAACAAGCAGTTTGTGAACTGCTCGCCGGTGACGATTCAGGTGCTGAAAAGCCTCGGCGAGTTTTTGGTCGATCTCCATGGGCCGCATGATCATCAGTCGCTGAATTCGCGGGAGCGGCAGCTTGAGATGCTGGACAAGTTTGTGGGCATTGAGGAGTTGCTGGGCAAATATCAGGATGCGTGGAAGCAGTGGCGAGCGGCGGCTACCGAACTGGATGAGTTGGAGAACTCCGAGCGTGCCTCGAGCCAGCAGATCGACATGCTGAAGTTCCAGGCGAATGAAATCGCTGTCGCAAGCCTCAAGCCGGGCGAGGAAGAGGAAATTGAATCACGTCACCGCATCGCCGCGAATGGAGCACGGCTTGCCGAACTTTGCGGTGCCATCACCGGCCGACTGAGCGAGGGCGAAGGCAGTGTGATCGACGGTTTACGTGAGATCAGCCGTAGCATCCATGAACTGGAAAAGATTGATCCAGGCACGGCGGCGATGTTTGAGGGCTTCAAGTCGGCGCAGATCGAGCTGACGGAGCTGGAGAGCAGCGTGGCGGATTATGCGGATGATTTGGAGACTGATCCGGCCGAGTTGGACAAACTCGAAACGCGCATCCACACGATCCAGACGCTGAAACGAAAATATGGGCGCACCATCGCGGAGATTTTGGAGTTCCTGGCCGAAACGGAGCGCAAACTGGCCAAGATGGAGAATCGCGGCGAGGAGATCGCGAAACTGCAAAAGCTGGTGAAGGAGCGCGAGGCCGAGGTTTTGAAGATCGGAAAGCAAATTTCGAAGAAGAGGGCCGATGCGGCACCGAAACTGGCCAAGGAGGTCGCCTCACATCTTACCGACCTCGGCTTCAAACGCAGCGTGTTCGAGGCGCAGCTCGCTGCTTTGCCAGCACCGGAGCGCAACGGCTTGGAGGAGGTCGATTTCCTGTTTGCACCGAATCCGGGCGAGCCGTCGAAGCCGCTGCGGCTTACGGCATCGAGTGGGGAGATGTCCCGTGTGCTGCTGGCGGTGAAAAGCGCCTTGGCGCAGCAGGATGCGGTGCCGTTGCTTGTGTTCGATGAGATTGATGCCAACGTCGGCGGCAACATCGCCGAGGCGGTGGGACGCAAAATGGCGGCGCTCGGCGGTACGCACCAGGTGATCGCCATCACGCACTTCCCACAGGTGGCGTCGCTGGCGCGGAGTCACTTTGTGGTGACGAAGGAGATCAATGGCAACACGACGCGCTCACAAATTCAGGAAGTGCGCGATGATGAGCGTGTGGATGAACTCGCACGCATGCTCGGCGGCAGTGCCGCGAGCGCACGGTTGCACGCGCAGAATCTGCTGCAAGGCGCGGCTTAAGCCACGGCGGCTTCAAGCATCACGCGTGGCGGACGGCCTTTGACGCGGCTAAGCGTGGCACGCAGGGCGAGATTGGCGAGCTGTGAGCCTGGCTCCCAGTTTCTAGGCTGCTTGCGGGTCGTGGAACTCCAGGACATGCCTTTGGCGATCCATGCTTCACGGTGCGTGTTGTAGTCGATGCCCTTGTCGTCATCCGTCACGCCAAATTCAAAGTCACAGCAGGGACAAATTTCATAGGAACCGCCGCCTTCGCGGCTGCGCGGATTTTCTTTGAGGCCGGAAAACCCGCAGACGGGGCACAGGTGTGGTTGGGACTTCATGGTGGGGTTGGGAAGTTGAGTTTGAACGGAATAGGTGACTTGGCTAGCCGACCTTCAATTTTTTCAACGATAGTTCAGCGGCTTTGATCATCCGTCCCGGCTGGCGCTGCCAGTAGGTCGGATTTTCGGGGCGAAAAAATGTTTTCGTGCTGCCGTTGCGATTGTAGGCGGCAAAGGCGCGTGTTTTGGGTTCCCAGATGCGCAGCGTGCCGTCGCTGTCATCGAGCTTCATCGGCAGCTCGTCCGTTTTGGCGCGCTGGAGCAGTTCCCACGCCTGCGCGGCGTAGTGTTCGGGATCACGGCTTTGGAAATCGCGGCCATGGCGGTCAAAGTGGTCCTGCAACGAGTCGGGGTTGCCCCAAGTCACTCGTGCCGGTGGTGCCTGCGGCGGTTTGACTGCTGGTGTTGCGCTGTCAGGTGTGAGCGCTGCGATGATTTTTTGAGCCAGCGATGGCTTCGCGGCAACAGTTGCGGCGGCTGTGATGAAGCTGCCTTCAGCCAGCCGAGTGCGTGCACTGCCGACGCTGTAATGATAGGTCGTGCCTGGCGTGAGACCTTCGAGCACGACGCGATGCTGCGCGGACACTTCGCCTTCGGCCTTGCGGTTGAGCTGAGCAGGATTGGTACCGAACTGTGCCCGCGTGCCGCATTCCACATCCGTGCGCCATTCCAGGACAACCGCAGTGGCGCTGGCTGAAACCACCGGTTTGCCAGTGATCTCGACGGCATGCGCCCATGCGCCGCTGATGCAGACAGCGAGACCAGTAAGTATGTGCAAGGGCTTGATCATGGGGGCGACCGGAGCGTTTTCCAACGCGCGTCTGACTGTGACATGGCCGGTTCCTTTCTGCTCAATTTTCTGAGTAGCGTCCGCCTCCCGGGGCACTCATCCACTGCCACGCGCTCTCGATGTGTTCACGCGGATCGAGGTGCTGCGCCTTCCAACCGAGCACTTTTTCAGCAAGCAATGGATTGGCGATCAACTCTGCCGGATCACCCGGACGACGCGCGCCATAGTTCACTGGAATTTTTTTACCGGTGACGGTTTCGGCAGTGGCGATGATTTCCTTCACGCTGAAACCGCGCCCCGTGCCGAGATTGATGGCGATCGTGTCGCCACCGTCGCGGAGGTACTTCAAAGCGAGAGCATGAGCGGAGGCGAGATCGCAGACGTGGATGTAGTCGCGAATGCAGGTGCCATCGGGCGTGGCGTAGTCGGTGCCGAAGACGGTGATGTTGTCGCGTTCGCCCTTGGCGGCCTGGAGCACGAGAGGGATGAGATGCGTCTCAGGATTGTGATCCTCGCCGATCTCGCCGCTGGGATGGCAGCCGCTGGCATTGAAGTAGCGCAGGAAGACGGACTTGAGGCCCCAGGCGTGGCCGCAGTCACGCAGCACACGCTCCAGCATCCACTTCGAAGCGCCGTAAGGGTTCACCGGAGCCTGCGGATGTGATTCGTCGATGGGGATGCGCACAGGATCACCATAGGTCGCGCAGGTGGAGGAGAAGATGAAGCGTTTGCAGCCATGGCGCTGCATGGTTTCGAGGAGCGTGAGCGGCGCAGCGAGGTTGTTGCGGTAGTACTTGAGCGGATCGGTGACGGACTCGCCGACATAAGCGAACGCGGCGAAGTGCAGCACGGCCTCCGGCTTTTGCGTGGCGAAGATGCGCTCCACGACGTCGGCGTCGGCCAGATCGCCCTCAATAAACAGCACCCGGTCGAGCGGCAGCGCCGCACGGTGGCCGAAGACGAGGTTGTCGAGCACGACGATCTGCTCGTGCTGCTCCAGCAGATGCCGCACGGTGTGCGAGCCGATGTAGCCGGCGCCGCCGGTGATGAGAAGGGTTCCTTGGGACATGATGGGACTACAGCAGGCGATGGCGGCGCTGCCAAATAAAGTTTCTCTCATATATTCCCCGCGTTTGCGGAGGGGACAAAGTTGTCCAGTTGCTGTGCAGCTGAAGATTCCTTGTTCCGCAGGAACAAGGCTACTTCACCTGCACCGGGTGCATGAGGTAGGCGATCAAGTCGCGCACCTGATCCGGTTGGAAGGCGAGCAAAAGACCTTCAGGCATCATCGACATTGGCGAGACTTCTTGCTTGGTGATGTCGGCGCGGTCCACGGTCAAGGATTCGGTCAAGGTGCGCAGTGTGAGCGTGCGGTCGTTCGATTCGCCGACGACACCGCTGAGGATGCGGCCGTCTTTGAGCGTGAGGATGCTCATGCGGAAGTCGGCGCTGACCACGCCGCTGGGGTCGGCGATGTTTTCGAGCAGGTAATCAAGGTTCGCACGACCTGAGCCGGTCAAATCGGGGCCGATCTTTCCACCTTGCCCGTACATGACATGGCAAGCGCCGCAGACGGCAGTGAAGAGCATGCGCCCCTGGCTCAGGTTGGCTTTGGCGAGTGTTGCGGGCGTGAGCTGTGCTTTCACCTTCTCGATGAGCTGTTTTTTGTCGGCAGAAGATTCTCGCAACTCGCCCCACACCTCGACCAGCTGTTTGGAGAGAGCTTCGTCGTTGAAAGCACGGATCTGACGGGCGTGGAAGGCGCTCAAATCGGCTCGCGGGATTTTGCCGGTGGTCATTTCGCTGAGCATGGCTTTGGCGAAGGCGGGGCGTGAGACAAGCGTGTCCATGATGCTCGGGGTGAACTTGCGGTAGTTCCGGGCGAGCTGCGTGCCAATTTCAGGATCGCCGAACAACGCGAGACCGCGAGCGGCACTGGTGTTGAGCGTGCGGACTTCGAGCAAAGACTCACAAATCTTCCGCAAGTCCTCGGGCCGGGCCTCGATGAGCGTCTTGAGCGCTGACTCACGAGCCAGGAGGTCGGCTTTGTCATCAAGGGCGATTTGCTTCACGTCATCTAGCGCACGGCCATCGCCGAAGAGGATGCTGAGGTCGCGGATGAGGTTTGGAGTCCCGCCTTTAGGCGGAACAGGCTGCGAAGGGTGATTGGCGGCCGAGTCTGCTGACGACACTTTGCCGCCTGAAGGCGGGACTCCGAACTTCCGAACCACTTCATCCCAAGCCTCAGGCTTGGGAGCTTTGCGGAGACCTTTGAAGGCATCGGCCATGCCTTCGAGCACGGAATCGGTGGTGTTGACCGCGAGCAGCGCATTGAGCGACTCTGGCTGTGTGGCAAGGCTGCGGGCGATCCAGCGGAGTGTCTTCGGCCACACGCAGTTTTTGGCGAGATTGACCAGCGCTGCCGGATCTTGCTTCGCTAGCGGACTGATGCCGAACCAGACCATGTAGGGCAAAAACGGGTCATTCGTGTCTTCGGTGTGCGAAAACAACGCGGCAGCGAGTTCGGCACGTTTGGAAACGGGAAGACGTTGAAGCGTGGAAGCGAGTGTGAGGCGGACGAAGGCAGATTTTTCGGCTTGGGCGAGCTTGGCGGGATCAAAGGTGAGTTCGGGATACTTCGCGTTCGGCAACGGCCCTGTAATGGCGTCGAGGGGAGAGAACTGAACGAATTCGCGAATGGCGAGAGCACGTGCGTGTTCATCAGGCGAGTTCAAGTCGGCCTTGGGCCACGGCTTGCGCCAGGCGAAGGGCGTTTCGGACTCCTTCGGCTCACCGTAGCTGATGCGGAAGATGCGGCCGCTGGTGCGGTGGACGCCGGTGGAGTCGTGGCACTCGCCAGTGTCGCTCCAGTCGAGGATGAAGCCGCTGCCGTCGGGGCCGGTGCTGATCTCGATGCCGCGGAACCACGGATCGTCGCTGAGGAAGACATCGGGCTCATGTTTGCCGACATAGCCGCTGCCGTTGCGTTCTAGACGCTCCACATTAGCGCGGCGACCGTGCATGTTGAGCGTGAAGAGCTTGTTGCGGTATTCAGCGGGCCATTGATCAGCCTGATAGATCATCATGCCAATGTGTGCGTGGCCACCGCCGAAGGCGTTGGCTTTGCCATTGCGCGAGTCGCCCCAGTTCCCTGTGCGGTCGTAATGGTAGTGATCGGCGATGGTGTCGAGCTTTTCATAGATGAGCGGGTTCAGCGTGTTCGAGTCCACCAGATGAGCGCCGTGGATGAGGTGCCAGAGATGGCCGGTGACGGTGTTGATGAAGAACAGTTCGCCGTTTTGGTCCCAATCATGGCCCCACGGATTCGTGGTGCCGTGCGTGAGCACTTCGACGATCTTTTTCTCCGGATGATAGCGCCAGATGCCGCCTTTCATGGGCACGCGTTGCGCATCCGGCGTGCCGGGAATGCCGAGCTTGCCGGGACAGGAGTGGCCGCAGCGACCGTAGAGCCAGCCATCGGGGCCGAAGCTGAGGCCGTTGGCGAAGTTGTGGTAGTTGTCCTTGGCGACGGTGAAGCCATCGAGCACGACTTCGGGTTCGCCATCAGGGATGTCATCGTTGTTGCGATCAGGAATGAAGAGCACCTGCGGCGGGCACATGAGCCATACGCCACCACGTCCGACTTCGACGCTGGTGAGCATCTGCACGTCCTCAGTGAAGACTTTGCGTGTCTCGGCGACGCCATCCCAGTCTTTGTCTTCGAGAATGATGACGCGGTCCTTCAAGCCGAGGTCGAAGCGCTTCGCACGTTCGGCGTAGGTGTAGTTTTCGGCCACCCACATGCGGCCTTTCGCATCCCAAGCCATGCCGATGGGATTTTGTACATCCGGTTCGGCTGCGAAGAGTGTGGCTTTGAAGCCTTCGGGCAGTTTGAGTGCCTTCAACGCCTCCTGCGGTGACATCGGCGAAGGATTGCCGGGCTCGCTGTTGTAGAGCGCGGGGAAGTCGGCGGCGAGAGCACTGCTGACGATGAACAGACTGATCAAGATCGGTTTCATGGAATGGGAAGCAATGAAGCAGACTCACCCCCGGATCAACCACACCGCCGCGAACGCGGTGAGCCAGAAGAGGACGTTTTCAAAGATTTTTTGCGGCAGCCGTTTGAGGATCCCCCAACCGATCAGCACGCCCAGAATCACACCGGGCATCAGCGTGAGGTTCGTCATGAGCGACTTGGAGTTGATGATGCCGAGGTCGGTGCTGAAGGGCACTTTGAAGAGGTTGATGAACAAGAAGAAGCGGCTGAAGACGCCAAGGTGTTCTTTTTTCTCCAAGTGCTGGGCCAGGAGATAGACGGTCATCACGGGGCCGGCGGCGTTGGCGAGCATGGTGACCACACCGGCGAGGAAGCCCATCGACCAGGTGAAGCCCTGGTGCTCGGTGAGCGCGATGAAGTCTTGTCGGCGCTGGTTGAGCAGCCAGTTGAAGATCAGCAGCGCGATGATGATCCAGCCGATGACGATGCGGGCCATGGCGTTGTCGAACGTGCCGAGAAGAAACCAGCCCAGCACCACGCCTGCGATGGCCGGCGGCACCATGGGCACGATGCGCCGCCAGCTTCCGCCTTTGCGGTTGATCCAGTAGCCCATGAAATCCGCCGCGATGAGCATGGGCAGGATGACGCCGACGGACTCCTTCGCGCCGAAGATTTTCGCCATCAAAACGACGTTGAGCGTCGAGGTGCCTGCCAGTCCGGCTTTGGACATGCCGATGCACATGGAGCCGAGCAACGCCAGCACGAGCAGCCAGGTGTCGGCGGGCAGGAGGGTGTGTTCGGTGAGCCAGGACATTCGGGTGGGGCGGAGAGAGGGAGTGGTGAAGTAATGGAGCAGTGACCAGACACGATCTGGCATCATTCCACCACTCCATCAATCCATTACTCCAATGCCCCGCGAAGCCTACAGCGCCATCAAAGGCGCTGGGACGAGGAAGGCATGCTGTTCGAGCAGGCTCTTGGTGCCGTTCCATGAAAGATACGGGGTGAAATAAACCACCAGGGTGTAGGCGAGCGCGATGGGCACGATGCCGAGGCGTGCGAGCCAGCGCGGGAACCAGTGACGCGGCTGTGCGTGGCGCTGCGCCCGGCTCATGGCCCAGCCGGTGAGGATGCGGGCGGGAAAGATGAAGATCACAAACAGCAGGCTCGGCAGCCAGGCGAGTTCGCGTGGCGTGAGTTCGATCTTCAACAGATACAGCGGAATGGCGAACAGCAGCGTGATGAGCAGCGCGAGCCAGAACGCGAGCGGTGCGCGGAGAAACAAGCGGCGCACCTCACGCAGCTCGAACATGGCGCTGAAGCGGTCGCTTTGAGCGAAATGCGCCTGCAAAAACGGCAGATGAATCGCCACCAGCAGCAGGAGCAGGCCACCAAGCAGCGACAGCAGGATGGAGCCACCCACCGGCAGTCGCGTGGCGGCAAACAAGATGACCACAGGCACAATCAGCCATGCCAGGGCACCCACAAAGCCGCGCAGGCCGAGCCAGAAGTAAAACGGCAGCCGCAGACCGATGACATAGTCCGTGATCAAGCGCTGGCTGTTGGCGAACTTGCCCGGCGTGCGCAGCCAGCGCACGAAACGCAGCGGCTGCGGCCACAGAAAGTGCCGCAGCTTGCCGCCACGCACGCAGGCCCACACGATGTGCGCCAGGATGATCACGATGACGATGATCAAGCCGACATGCCACAGTTTGGCAGTGGCACTGCCGGGAGCGATGAGTTCGGCGTCGCGCCAGAAATCCGAGAGAAGGCGTGCCGGCCACACGACCAACCACGTTCCCGCCGCGATGCTGCCGAGTACCGCAGCCTTGCGCACGCCGATGAAGCCGTCGCGAATGCGCCCCGTGCGAGCGATGGTGCCGCTCACATGCAGTAGGTAGCCGAGGCTGAGGAAATTGAGCACTGGAATGACCGAACATGCCGCCAGCAGTGCGATCAGGGCCACGAGGCCGAAGATCCAGTTGCCAGCCGACGCCAACCGCTGGAACAGCCCTTTTTGCGCGGGGATCGAAGGTGCCTCGACGGGCAGGGGCGGCGGCAGCGGGGGAGGTTCGGACATGGCGTGTGGCGGAAGCATAACGCCGCATGCGGCGGCAAGTTGTGGCAGACGCAGTGGTTTCTCTCACGCAAACACCGGTCTGAAGCCCGCCTGCTCGAAATGGCGGTCACGAGTGAGTGCTTCGGTGATCTGGTGCTCCTGCATCACCAAGATGGAGATGCAGTCTGTCAGCGACCAGTCCTTGTCCGGGCGCTCAATGTAGAGCTTGAGACCGCGTTCATAAAGCTCATCGTTGGATTTTACGACCATGGTGTCAGCGTCGCTTTCCAGGCGGCTGATCAGCCGCGCCGCCGCCAGCCGGAAGGCCGTGCCTGCCAGGGCGTTTGCCAGCTCCACGAGCACCCAGCGGGTGGTCACATGAAAGTCATCATGTTCCCGCAAATGAGCGTTTACACGCTCATGATGCTGGTCGCGGACATCCAGCAGCGCCACATAAAAGAAAGTGTCGGCGAAGCTGATCTTCATGGCCTCGTCTTTTTGGGCGCGCCGTAAAGATAATGGTCATGGTTTTCAGCCAGATCACCAAGGCCAGTGTCAATCGAGCCGATCAAATCCTTGTACCGCTCGGCAAAGGTCTGACGCTGTTTCAGCCTGGGCAGGATGAGGACTTCCGTGGCGTCAGCCAGGTGGACGCCCTCCGGCAGCTTGATCGTGTCGTTGATGACGGTGGCGGTGATGCTCATGGCGCTAGGATAGTCGATTCGGCCATGCGGTCAATTCCAGCATCCCTCACTGTGCCATCGTCACATCTGGGCGGACACCAATACGCTTCATACATCTCTTGCGTCGATGCCATCGGCGACACGCCATGAAGTTAAGAGTGTGAACAGGAAAACTTTGTGATGGTTGCATAGTTCGCGAGGAAACCGAGGCTTGGACCGCGTGTTAAAGACTGGCTCGAACAAAGCGCAACGTCATGAACCCCGCCCAACCCTCCTCAAGCTGGCTGCTCTGGCTGCGTAATGCCGTGATCATGGGAGCGCTGGCGGCAGGGGCGGCCTGGAGCGTCGCTGAACTGCTGCGCCCGCCGGTGGGCAAGGTTTCCAGTTATGTGGGACTACCCAAAGACAAGCTGGCTGACATTATGCACACGGCGCGGGCGGTGGATGCGGATTTTGAAAAATCGTGGGCGCAGAAGCATCTGCAACCGGCGGCAAAGGCGGATGATCTCACGTTGGTGCGCCGGCTTTCGCTGGCGCTGACGGGCAGCATTCCATCGCTTCAGGAAATTCGTGAACTGGAGACGCTGAAGGGTGCGGATGTCGTGCAGTGGTGGCTGTCGCGCCTGCTCGCCGACCGCCGCACCAGCGACTATCTGGCGGAACGGCTCGTGCGTGTCTATGTGGGCATCGAGAACGGACCGTTTCTCATCTATCGTCGTCGTCGGTTGGTGGACTGGCTGAGTGATGGCTTGCAGCAAAACCGGCCTTACGACCAGATCGTGCGCTCGTTGATCAGTTCGACCGGCGTGTGGACGACCAGCCCGGAGGTGAACTTCGTCACGGTGACGAACCAGATGAACAACAAAGGCCCCGACGAGGCGAAACTGGCCGCCCGTGTGAGCCGGGCGTTCCTCGGCGTGCGCATCGACTGCGTGCAGTGCCATGACGGCAAGCTCGGCAGTACCTGGCAGCAGACGGACTTTCACAAGCTGGCCGCGTTCTTCGGCCAGACGGACTTTGTGCTGACCGGCCTGCGCGATGACCCGAAGCAGAACTACAAGGTCCGTTACCTCGGCAAAACGAGCGAAGAAGTGGTGCCGGCGATGGTGCCATGGAAGCCGGAGCTGCTGCCTGCCAAAGGTGCGCCACGGGCGAAGCTGGCGGACTGGGTCACGGCGAAGGAGAACAAGGCCTTTGCCCGCACCATCGTGAATCGCATGTGGGCGCTGCTGTTCAATCGCCCGCTGATCTCGCCGGTGGATGATATTCCACTCGAAGGGCCGTTCCCGGCGGGCATGGAACTGCTGGCGGACGATTTCATCGCGCACGGCAGTGATTTGCAGCGTCTGATCCGTGTGATCGTCGCCACGCGGGTGTTCCAGCAGTCGAGTCGTTCTGATGATCCAGCGCATCCGGTGACGGAAGCCGCAGAGCAATGCTGGGCGGCGTTTCCAGTGACGCGGCTGCGGCCGGAGCAGATGGCGGGCAGTGTGATCCAGGCCGCGTCGCTCAGCACCATTGATGCGGAGACGCATGTGCTGTTCCGCATCAAGCGCGATCTCGACGTGGACAACTTTGTGAAGCGCTACGGCGATTCGGGCGAGGACACCTTTGATGACGGCGGCGGCACCATTCCGCAGCGTTTGCTGCTGATGAACGGCAACATGATCAGCGACAACACGAAAAACAATCCACTGATCAATGCAAGCACGCGCATCAGCATGCTGGCGCCGGACAACGGCACAGCGGTGGACGCGGCTTATCTCTCCATCCTCACGCGACGTCCCACCACTGATGAGGCGGCCCACTTCACGGGACTACTCGTCACCTCCAAGAGCCGCAACTCGCGCAGCAACGCGATGTCCGACCTCTACTGGACCTTGATGAACGCCACCGAGTTTTCTTGGAACCACTAGCCCGCGAAGCGGGAATGACGAAACCCGAATTCAGAATGACGAATGAATGCCCCCAGCTCCCATCGCCGCCTGTTTTCTTTCGTCATTCATGCTTCGGATTTCTTTCGTCATTCGTCATTCTGAATTCGTCATTTTATGAACACTTCACTTTGCCAAAGCCCCTCTCATCTCACTCGCCGCTCACTCCTCCGTGGCGCCAGCACCGCAGGCATCTCTTGGCTCACCCCGCTGGCAGATCTGCTCGCGGTGGAGGCTGAAAAAGCGCCAAGTGGCAAGCCGGCGCGCTCGGTGATCTTGCTCTGGCTCGGCGGTGCCGCCAGTCAGCTCGACACGTTCGATCCGCATCCTGAAACGAAAATCGGCGGCGGGGTCAAAACGATCCCGACGGCGATCAAGGGCGTCGAATTTGCCTCCGGGCTCGAACAAACCGCCAGCGTGATGCAGGACGTGTCGTTGATTCGTTCAATGGTGAGCAAGGAAGGCGATCACGAGCGTGCCTTCTACAACATCAAGACCGGCTACCGGCCCGATCCCACGCTCATTCATCCCAGCATCGGTGCCATCGTCTGTCACGAACTGCCGGAGGCGAAAATCGAGATTCCCACGCACGTCTCCATCCTGCCGAACCAGTGGCCGGCACGCGGCGGCTTCTTCGGGGCCAAGTACGATGCGTTTCAGATGTACGATCCCAAATTTCCGGTGCCGGATGTGAAGGCCCGCGTCGAGGACAAGCGCATGGATCGCCGCTTGGAGAGCCTGTCCGTTGTGGAGCATGCTTTCGCTCAGGGCCGTGCGCCGGACCTGGATCAAACCAAGACACTGCATCAGGTTTCGATGCAGCGGGCACGCAGCATGATGACCTCCGACCAGTTGAAGGCCTTCAATGTCAAAGACGTGCCGGCGAAGGAACTCGAGGTGTATGGCGACACGCCCTTCGGTCGCGGCTGTCTCGCGGCGGTGCGTTTGATTCAAGCCGGTGTGCGCTGTGTGGAAGTCACGCTGAACGGGTGGGACACGCACGCGAACAACTTTGAAGGCCAGGCCACGCAGGTGAAAATTCTCGACGCTGCCTACGCCTCGCTGATTCGCGATTTGAAACGCCTCGGGCTGCTGGAGAGCACGATTGTGCTCTGCGGCGGTGAATTTGGCCGCACGCCGAAGATCAACAACGTCGGCGGCCGCGATCACTGGCCGCACGGCTTCAGCATGCTCGTGGCGGGTGGTGGCTTCGCGAGCGGTCGGGTCATCGGTGCCACCGATCCGCAGGGCGAGAAGAAGGAGCCGGAGAAACCGGTGTTCGTCGAAGATCTGCATGCCACGGCGCAGGATCTGCTGGGAATTGATTACAGCCGGGAAGTGATGACGCCGATCGGGCGCCCGATGGCGCTGAGCAAGGGCGAGGTGGTCGATGAATTGAAGGCGTGAGGCAGCAACGTGGGCCGGATGTGTTTGGCGGGAAACAACTCCGCCAGCAGCACGGCTTTCTACGCCAAACTATCCGGCTTTTAAGTGTGTGTCGGCCCAAGACGCTTCCAAACCAGCCGGGTAGTTCGGCGAAGATCCCCCATCGAGTTTGCGGCACGTCATGTGCCGAACACACCCGGCCTACTGTCCTGCGGCTGATGCGCTTTTGAACGGACTGCCTTCGATGATCTGCTTCTGCTGTTCTTCGGGCGAGGCATTTGCCTCGGGATTGAGCGTCATGATGTAGGCCACCACGTCACGCAGCATCTGGTCGTCTTCGATGAAGAAATTGGTGATCTGCACCATCTTCGCGCCATTCACATCGTTCTTCACGGCCCCACGCTTGCCGGTTTTGAATTTTCTTAGCTGTTCGGCCAGATACCAGCCCTGACGGCCAAGGAGCGGCGGACTGCCGAAGGCCATTTCACCGCTGGCATTGTAGCGATGGCACTCCATGCAGCGTTCCTGGAAGAGGCGCATGCCTTCCTGGACATTGGTGCCTGCCATGTCACGCGCTTTGCCGGTGGGAACGACGAGCGGCAGTGTTTCGACATGGGCGGCCACGGCTTTGAGCTGTTCCGGCTGCAAGGCTTTCGCCATCGCCGCCATCATGAAGGCATACGGATCGGCGGCGTCATGGCCGCGGCGGCCTTCGCGAAAATTCGTGAGCTGCGTGTTCAAATACCAAGTCGGCAGACTCGCGATGGAGGGTGTTTTCAGCTCCTCCTTGCCCTCACCGGCGGCCCCGTGGCATTGCGCGCAGACTGTTTGAAAAATCATCGGGCCAGCGGTGGCCTGCGTCGGTGCCACCACCGGCACGACCGGATCGGCAGCGTGCAAGACCGCTCCGCTGATGCTGAGAAGCACGAGCGTGAGATGGCGGCGGTGGATTTTCATGGTCGTGAAACGCGGTAAGTTGCACGTGGGTTACAACAATGCCGCAAGGAACCTGCCGCAGAGCCTTCTTTGCCAAAATCCGCACACTGCGGGACAAATCCGGCACGTGCTTGCGCTCTGCATCCGCCTGTGCCTTTCTGCCGCATGGCTCTTCCTGCGAACGTCGTCGAACTCACCCAGGCACTCGTGCGCATCCCATCGGTGAATCCCGACGGCGATCCTGGCACCGACGGCATCGGCGAAGAGAAGTGCGCACGCTTTGTGGGCGAATTTCTGGCCGCGAGTGGTGCCGCAGTCACACTAGATGAAGTCGAACCCGGCAGGCCGAACGTGATCGGCCGTTTTCCCACGAATCCAAGCGCCGATGGCAAGCCGAAGCCCCGCATCCTCTTCGCGCCGCACACGGACACGGTGAGCGTCGGCGGCATGACGATTGATCCGTTCGGAGGTGAACTGCGCGATGGCAAAGTGTGGGGCCGAGGAGCCTCCGACACGAAAGGACCGATGGCCTCGTTTCTCTGGGCGCTGCATGAAATGCGCGATGTGATCCCATCGCTGCCAGTGGAGGTACATTTTGCCGGTTTCATGTCTGAAGAGAGCGCGCAGCTCGGCTCACAGCACTTTGCGAAGCATCACGGCCACTACGACCTCGCCATCATCGGCGAGCCGACGAGCTTGAAGACGGTGTTTCGTCACAAAGGCTGCCTGTGGGCCGATGTGCACACCACGGGCGTCGCGGTGCATGGTGCCACGCCGGAACTCGGCGTGAATGCCATTGTGAAGATGGCTAAGCTTGTCGCGGCGCTCGACACCGGCTTCCGCGAACTTCTGGCCGAAACCAGCGGCGCGGACGAATGGCTGGGCCACAGCACGATCAATCTTGGCATGATCCAGGGTGGCACGCGCAGCAACATCGTGGCCGATGCCTGCAAACTCCGCGTGGACATCCGCACCACACCCGGTTTGCAGCGTGCGGGCGGTGCGCTGGCGCTGCTGACGGATTTTGTGAAGAGAATTGACGCAACCGCCAGCGTCACGGTCGCCAGCGAGGCCTTTCATCTCGACACCGATCCTGCGAATCCTTTCGTGCAGAAGCTCATCGCTGCCGGAGCCGATTTGACCGGCGCACCGTGGTTCTGCGATGCTGCCTTCCTCGCCGTGGCCGGAACGCCTGCGATTGCCATCGGCCCTGGCTCGATTGCGCAGGCGCACACGAAAGATGAATTCATCGCCGTAGCCGATCTGGAGGCCGGCGTGGCGTTTTTCACGCGGTTTTTGCACAGTCTGGCCTGATCACGGAATGACCACACGGTAGAAGCGCCGCGTCTTGTTCACGGCGTTGAGATCGGTCCAGGTGGTCGTAGAGCCGGTGGCGGTGACGATGACGGGCGTCCATTCGATCAAATCACTGCTGTGCTCGATGCGGTAGTCGTTGCCGCTGACGGAGGGGAACTGGAGCGTGGTGCTGGTGGTGCGGTTGAGGATGGTCTGCGGCTGGCTGTTGGGATCAGCGTCGCTGGTGCCGAACCAGGTTTCGAGGTCGGAGTGAATGCCGTCGCCGTCGTTGTCGTGGTGGATGGCGAAGCGGTCCACCAAGCCGGAATCGAGGCCGGAGGCGGTGAAATCGTCTTTGATGTAAGCCCACTTCAAGGTGTGCGTGCCGGCGGGGACTAGGAAGCCTTTGCGTGTCCAGCCCATCTCGCCGCTGATGGCGTCCTTCTCCACGTCGTCGATGTAGAAGCGCAGGAAGTCGTAGTCCTTCTCGGATGAAATGCCCCAGTAGAAGGTCACCTTGCACGGGCCGGTGACCTCGGTGGTCATCACGCTTTGCTGGAGGTTGTCGATGGGGCCGCTGCGGGCGGCGTCCTCGCCGTCGCTGGAGTACAACTGCTGCGGCGTCCACGCGAGATCACCGGAGGTGGTGATGGTTTGCAAGGGCGCGTCGAGCGCGTCGGCAAGGCCCTGCGTGACGCTGCCGACGTTGAGGGTGATGGTTTCCGTGCCGGTGCCGATGCTGTTGGTGGCGTGAATGGTGACGGGATAGCTGCCTGCGGCGGCGACGCTGCCGTAAATGAGGCCGGAGGTGTGCAACGTGAGTCCGGCGGGCAGATTGTCCGCGCTGTAGCTGGATGGCGCGTTTGTGGCTTCGAGCTGATGCCGGAAATACACGCCCTGGTAGGCCTGGATCATCTGCGTGGTGATCTCGGGCGGTGCGCTGGTGGGCGTGATGACGATCTCGTCGATCCAGCCCTTGTCCTGGCCTTTCGCCAATTCCTGGTCCTTGGAGTAGTAGATGTCCACGTTGTGCGGACCGTCGCCGAGATAGGTGGTGGAGGTGGTCCAGTCGGTCTCGCCGGTGATGTAGTCCTTCACATAACCATCCACGCTGAGCACGAGGTAGTCGAAGTTCTTCTCTGACGACACCTTCCACTGGAATTCGAGCTTCGCGGGGCCGTTCACGGTGAACTCGATGCCGGAATATTCCTCGTGCGCCACCACGGCGGTCTCGATGGCATCCACGCCGTCGTGCGTGATGGTGGTCTGGTTGAAAGGATCGCCAAAGCCGAAGGGAATGATCTTCGTGGTGGAAGGCTGCTCCACAGCGGTCGAGAGCAGCGGATCGGCGGCGAGGATCAGGTAATACGCGAACTCCTCAGTGGTGCCGGTGGTGTTGGTGGCGCTTTGATAACCTTGGAACAGCCCCGTTTCGGTAGGCGTGCCGGTGATGAGGCCGGTACTGGTGTTGAGAGACAGCCCCGCAGGCAGGCCGCCGGGGAAGTAGGTGCCCGCGCCAAAGCTCGTGGGGAAGTTTGACGCGGCGATCTGGTGCTTCAGTTCCCAGCCCTCGCGGCCCACGATGATCCAGTTGGACGTGATGGCCGGTGGCGGCAGCGCCGGGTTCGTGGTCGTGCCGTGAAAGGTGAGCGTCACGTCATCCAGCGTGCCGCTGTGGTCGATCATGCGGTCAAAGACTTCGAGCTTCCAGTCGCCCTCCGAGCGCTCGCCCAAGAAATGCGTCGTCATGAAAGTCCAGTCGAGATTCGCGGCGGTGTCGCTGAAGCGTGCGCGTGCCAGCCGCACCTGCACACCGCTGGGGGAGGTGAGACGCCACTCCAGATTGCCCGCATAGGGATGCGTGGCCTTCACTTTCACGGTGACGTGCTCCAGCCGCAGATTGTCCACGGCGGGGACGGTGAAAGTGCGGGAGGCGCCGCTCTCATTCGCGTCCGGGATGGCCTGCGCGAGGCCGGTCTGCGTCAGCACGCGGGTTTGCAGCGGCGCGACGCTGGTCCACGTCGCCGCCATGCTCGTGGCGGCCTGCGCGTTCACTAGGCCCGCGCCGTAGCGGTCGTTGAAGTGAAAACCGCCGCCGTTCGTCACCCAGCCGCCGTTGAACTCGTCATTCTTCACCGCTGTGCGCACCAGAATCTCCTGCACGTCGCGATACGTCAGGTTCGGGTTCGCTTGCAGCAACAGCGCCACCACACCGGCGACAGCGGGTGTGGCGGAAGAGGTGCCGCCGAAGGTGTTCGTGTAGTTCGTGTCGGTGAAGTCGGGATACTCCACCGTGCCGCCTTCCTCGTTGTAACCCGTGGCACCGCTGCGGTCCGTGGTGGTGATGCCTTGCTTGCCGCCGTTGGAAGGCGCACACACGAGGATGTTCGTCCCTGGCTCGCTGTACCACGAGGCGCGGCCTTTGTCATTGATGGCGGAAACGGCGATGGCATGCGGCGAGTTCGCCCAGCCGTCGTAGTTCGAGTCATCGCCGCTGTAATTGCCGTTGCCAGCCGCCCAGAGAAAGATCGTGCCTTTGCCGCCGCGACCATTGGTCACCGCGTCCGCCATCGCCGCGAGACTCAGCGGTCCGGGGCCGCCGGTGCCGTAGGCGTTGTCGTACGGTCCCCAACTGTTGCTCTTGATGTGAACGATGTCCTGTTTGAACGCGAACGCGTCCGCCTCGTCCGCGTCCGTGGTCGGCGCGGCGATTAGTTTCATGCCCACAATGGTCGCTTCTGGTGCGACACCGCTCACGCCGATGCCGTTGTTGCCTCGTGCCGCCGCCACACCCGCACAGGCCGTGCCATGGAAATCCTCCGCGCCAGGGGAGGGATCGTCATCGAGATCGTTGAAGTCGTAGTCGTTGAGAAGATCGATGTTCGCCGCCAGATCAGGATGCGTGACCTCCAGGCCGTCATCCACGATGCCGATGCGCACCCCGGTGCCTTTGTAGCTGTCCCAGGCCGTCACCACGTTCACATCGATGCCCGCCTTGCCGCCGTTCTGGCCGGTGTTGCGCAAATGCCACTGGTAACCGGCATTCGCGGCGTTGTGCGCGAAGAGCGGATCATCCGGCACGAAGCGGCGAAACAGCCGCCGCGCCAGCATCGGCTCCGCCGAGCGCACGCCGGGCAGTGTTTTGAGCCTTTCAGCCCCGGCGAAGGCTGCGTCAGGATTTCCGGCAAACTCGACCACCGCGTATTTGCCACGCGCGGATGTTTTCACCACGCCCGCGACCCTGCCCAGCGCCGCGGCGGCTTTCCCAGGCTGCAACTCCACCAAAACACGTTGGGTCAGCCAGCGTCGCGTGCCGTCATTCTGCGGCGCGCCTTTTTCATACAGCACCCACTCGCCCTTGGTGCCCGCTTCCGTCGGCGACCGCTCGAAGCGCTTCCCCGCAATCGCAATCTGCCCGTGCAGCAAGGCGCTGCTGGCAAGAAGGCTGAGAAAGACAAGAAAACGCATTCGCATGGAGACAATCGGGTGCGGATGATGCTCGGAATGCCGCCACCTCGCCACAGAAAAACCCGCCGCAGCATTTCGCGCTAAGAAACTGCCCGCAGCCTCTGTTCACGCGTCATGAAACGCCTGCCGCTGCTCCTCTGCCTGTTGTTTGCCACCCTCACACTTCACGCCGCCGATGCGAAGAAGCCCAACGTGCTCTTCATCGCCATCGACGACCTGCGCGACTGGGTGGGCTACCTGCACCACAACGAGCAGACGAAGACGCCGAACATCGACCGCCTCGCGAAGATGGGCACGGCCTTCACCCGCAGCTACTGTGCCGCGCCGGTGTGTAATCCCTCACGGGCGGCGCTGATGAGTGGGATGCGGCCTTCCAAGACGGGCGTGTATGACAACAACGATGACTGGCGTGCGGTGATCCCGGAGGACAAGCCGCTCACGGCGGCGTTTCGCAGGGCCGGTTACTTCGTCTATGGTGCGGGCAAGATTTACCACGGCTCCTATGAACGCCGCAGCGAGTGGGACGACTATTTGGAGAACGAAGGCGGCGGCAAAGCGGAGAAGCAGCTCTCTAAAAACGCGAAGAACGACGGCGTGGGCGGCATCAAGTTCGCGCCGCTGGATTGCGCGGATTCCGATCTGCCCGACTGGAACATCACCAACTACGGCATCGAGCAGCTCGGCAAGGAGCAGGACAAGCCGTTCTTCCTCGCCGTGGGACTGCACAAGCCGCACATGGCCTGGAACGTGCCGCAGAAATGGTATGACATGTTTCCGCTCTCCGACATCAAGCTGCCGCCTTACAAGGAGAACGACCTCGCCGACATCCCGCCCGCCGGCGTGGCAATGGCGCGGCCCGAGGGCGATCACAAGGCCATGCTCGACTCCGGTCGCTGGAAGGAGGCGATTCAGGCTTACCTGGCCGCCATCGCCTACACGGACATGAACATTGGCCGCTTGCTCGATGCCTTCGACAAATCACCGCACAAGGACAACACGATCATCGTCTTCTGGTGCGACCACGGCTGGCACCTTGGTGAGAAGCATCACTGGCGGAAATTTGCGCTATGGGAGGAGTCCACACGCGCTCCGCTGCTGTGGGTGGTGCCAGGATTAACGAAGCCCGGCAGCGTTTGCGAGCGCACGGTCGATTTCATGAGCATCTACCCCACGCTCATGGACGTGTGCGGCATCCCGAAGCCAGCACATCTTGACGGCGTAAGCATCAAGCCCCTCCTCGCCGATCCCGCTGCCGCATGGAGCACGCCCGCGATGACGACCTACAAGTTCAACAACCACGGCGTGCGCAACGAAGGCTGGCGCCACATCCGCTACGCAAACGGCGACGAGGAACTCTACAACGAGGCCACCGACCCCAACGAATGGACGAACCTCGCCAAGGATCCGCAATACAACGGCACCAAGGCCGAACTCGCCAAAGTCATGCCCACCACGAATCACGAGCCGGTGGGCGAGAGCGTGGGCAAGAAAGAACAGAAACGGGAGAAGAAGAAAAAGGCGAAGGCGGAGTGATCACAATCCTTCAAGGAAGCTCTCCCGCTCGTTTCAACGTCGCATGAACCAGAGCCGGCGAGGCACGAAAGCGTCCTTCAACCAGCAGCTTGCGCAGAAGCGGCGCGACCAGCGGGATGTGGCCGTCTTGCTTGGCTCGAACGAGCAACCCCAAGGTGCCGATCACCTGAATGCCGAGGGACGAGGCACAGTCTCTGGCCGCGACCTCATCCAGAAGCACGGCATCCGCCTTGATCGAAAGCGCAAGTGTCAGCGCCTCAGATTCGCCAGTATCCAATCGTGGATCGGACGCTATCTGGGCGGGAATGCCGTTCACCGAAGTGATCTGGCAGAACGCCGGAAGCGTCAGACCCGCAAATCTGCCCGAACTGGCCGCCAGCCGCGCGAATTCACGAGCCACTGCCGCCGGAACATGCACCGCACCGAAAAGACCGACCAGCAGGCCTTCCTGACCGAGAAAGACCAGATTCAAGAGCACGGAAGTGTCCGCGACGACGATCACGCTTTGAGAAGCTGGTCGAGAACGGCGAGGTCGGCATCGAGATCGGACGGCTGGGTGCCGTTGGAGATGCTGCGGGCATGCAACTCGGCTTCAAACGCCTCCAAATCCATGCCAGCCAGCTTTGCAGCCAACCCGCGCGAAATTCCGCGAGATGCGTAAAGCGCGCACGCCAACTCCAAGCGTAATTGATCCTCGCGAAACGCGGCAAGAGCGGGTTCGTCTGGAAGTGTGAGTGTCATGGTGGGAGGCTATCACATTCGTCTTTGGGGCAAAATGGAAAGTTGCCCCTGAAGCTGGGTTTAACCGCCTGTTGCATGAAGGCGTTGAGCCGGTTCGGGATGCTCCCCTGCGACTAACACATGGGCAAGAATGAGCGGAAGAAAAAGGCGAAGCAGGAGTTGCGTTGACTCGGGCATTGCCATTCCGCACATTGTTGGCACCATAAGCATGTGAGAAGGCCTTTGAGAATGATGCTTGCCGCCCTAGCCAGTCTGGCTGTGTTGTTCTATGTATTCATTTACCCGGCATTTGTCCAACCACTCTTGGGCAGGCGTGAGTTCTGCCAGAAGTGGAAAACGAATTTGAAGGACATCTCAAATCCTGACGCGATTCCCTCGATCTGGAGCAATGTCGTTGTTGTTCGTCACTTCAGTGATGGGTGGCTGCTTGCGGCGATTCATCATGGGAGTTGTTGCACAACTGGGAGGGGGCAGTTCAACGCCATGGTGCTGCGAGACAGCAATGGAGAAGAATTCACCTTGGAAAATTGGTCGCCATGTGCGGGGACCAGCGAGGGAATCGCTTCTGAATGGGAAAGACTTATACCCGCCCACAACTTGGAGGAATGCAAACGCTTGCATGCTCAACTGGTGTTGAGGAACCAATGAGAAGCCCAGGGCTCTCGCGAATCTCGGTTTTTTGATTTGAGTCTTTACGAAGCGATCACGGCAGATCCGTCGCGCCCATCAGGTAGCGGTCGCACTCGCGGGCGGCACCACGGCCTTCATTGAAGGCCCAGACGACGAGGGACTGGCCACGACGGCAGTCACCGGCGGCGAAGACGCCGGGGAGGCTGGTGGTGTATTTCTCGTGCTCGGCTTTGATGTTGCTGCGGGAATCGCGCTCGACGTTGAGGGCATCCAGCAGGGGCTGTTCGGGGCCGAGGAAGCCCATGGCGAGCAGGACGAGCTGCGCGGGGAGGACTTTTTCGGTGCCGGGAACCTTCTGTGGGCCGAAGTTGCCTTTGTCGTCCTTCTTCCACTCGACATTGACGACGTGGACGGCTTTGACGTTGCCATCAGCATCGCCTTCGAAGTGGGTGGCCGTGGTGAGATAGACGCGAGGATCGTCGCCAAACTTGGCGGCGGCTTCCTGCTGGCCGTAGTCCATGTTGTAAACCTTGGGCCATTCGGGCCAGGGATTGTTCGCGGCGCGCTTGAGCGGCGGTTTGGCCATGATTTCGAGCTGCGTGATCGTCGTGCAGCCGTGACGCAGGCTGGTGCCAACGCAGTCGGTGCCGGTGTCGCCACCGCCGATGATGACGATGTCTTTGCCCGCAGCGTCTTGAAATGTGCCGCCGTTGAGCACGGACTTGGTGTTCGCAGTGAGGAAGTCCATGGCAAAGTGGATACCCTTCAATTCGCGGCCGGGGATCGGAAGGTCACGCGGCTTGGTGGCTCCGGTAGCGACGATGATGGCGTCGAAGTCTTTGCGGAGCTGCTCGGCGGTGATGTCGGTGCCGACGTTGACGTTGCATTTGAAGATGACACCTTCTTCTTCGAGCAGCTTCACGCGGCGGAGGACGACTTCGTTTTTGTCGAGCTTCATGTTGGGGATGCCATACATGAGGAGGCCGCCGGGACGGTCGGCACGTTCAAACACGGTGACGGTGTGACCAGCTTTGTTGAGCTGGGCAGCGGCGCTGAGGCCTGCGGGGCCGGAGCCGATGATGGCGACTTTTTTGCCAGTGCGCTGTTCAGGCGGCTCGGGCTTCACCCAGCCTTCGTCCCAGCCTTTATCGATGATGCTGACCTCGATGTTCTTGATCGTGACCGGCGGCTCATTGATGCCGAGCACGCAGGAGCCTTCGCACGGAGCGGGGCAGACGCGTCCGGTGAACTCGGGGAAGTTGTTGGTCTTGTGCAGGCGGTCCAAGGCTTCACGCCAGAGCCCGCGATAAACGAGATCGTTCCACTCGGGGATGAGGTTGTTGATCGGGCAGCCCGAGGCCATGCCGCTGATGAGGGTGCCGCTGTGGCAGAACGGAATGCCGCAGTCCATGCAGCGAGAGCCCTGTTTTTTGAGGCCCTCCACGGGCATGTGCAGGTGAAATTCCTTCCAGTCCTTGATACGCTCAAGCGGATCGCGGTCAGCGGGGAGTTCGCGGGTGAATTCGATGAAGCCGGTTGGTTTTCCCATGGTCTAGCAGTGTGAAGAAAGGTGATGTCTGGTGGTTTGTGCCGGGCGGAGTTGATTCTAGCCCCCACCGATGCGGGCGACGTCGCGAGCGTTGGCTTCGAAGGCAGCGTTGAGCGCTTCATCACCGACCAAGCCGTCGTCTTTGGCTTTCTTGAGGGCCTTGAGGACGCGCGCGTAGTCGCGAGGCATCACTTTGACGAACTGCGGCACCGTCTGCTCCCAAAGAGCGATCACCTTGAAGGCTTTCTGGCTCTTGGTGAGGTCGGCGTGCTTCTTCACCAGTTCGTAGAGGCTGTCGATCTCCTCCTTGTCTTCGAGTTTTTGCAGATCGACCATGCCAGCATTGCAGCGGGTGGCGAAGTCGCCTTTCTCGTCGAGCACATAGGCCACACCACCGCTCATGCCTGCGGCGAAGTTACGTCCCGTGACGCCGAGGACGACGACGCGACCACCAGTCATGTATTCGCAGCCGTGGTCGCCCACGCCTTCGACGACGGTGTCCACGCCGCTGTTGCGGACAGCGAAACGCTCGCCCGCCATGCCGCGCAAGAACAACTCGCCGCTCGTCGCGCCATAGAGCGCGGTGTTGCCGGCGATGATGTTGTCTTCGGCGACAAAGGTGCTGCCAGCAGGCGGGTAAACGATGATGCGACCACCGCTGAGGCCCTTGCCGATGTAGTCGTTGCCGTCGCCTTCCAGCTCCAGCGTGACGCCTTTCGGCACGAAGGCGCCGAAGCTCTGACCAGCGCTACCATGGAAGTGCAGGTGCACGGTGTCGTCTGGCAGGCCGTGCCAGTGACGCTTGGTGATCTCGTTGCCGAGGATGGTGCCGACGGTGCGGTTAATGTTGCGGATGTTGACGTCGGCTTTGACCTTCTCGCCCTTCTCGATGGCGTTTTTGCACAGAGGCAGGAGCGTCGTGATGTCGAGGCTCTTGTCGATGCCGTGATCCTGCGCTTCGGAGCAAAAGCGGCCGATTTCAGCACCAACTTTGGGCTGGAAGAGCAGCTTGGAGAAGTCGAGGCCCTTGGCCTTCCAATGATCGACGGCCTTGCGGGCTTCGAGCATGTCAGTGCGGCCGACCATTTCTTCCAGCGTGCGGAAACCGAGCTGGGCCATGAGTTCGCGCACTTCCTGGGCGATGAACGTCATGAAATTGACGGTGTATTGCGGATCACCATTGAACTTAGCGCGCAGTTGCGGGTCCTGCGTGGCGACGCCGACGGGGCAGGTGTTCAGATGGCAGACGCGCATCATGATGCAGCCGAGCGTGACGAGCGGAGCGGTGGCGAAACCAAATTCTTCAGCGCCAAGCAGCGCGGCGATGACGACATCGCGGCCGGTTTTCATCTGGCCGTCCGCTTCGACGACGATGCGCTTGCGCAGGTCGTTGAGGACGAGAGTTTGATGCGTTTCAGCGAGGCCGAGCTCCCATGGGATGCCTGCATGCTTCACGGAGGTCTGCGGGGAGGCACCGGTGCCGCCGTCGAAACCGGAAATGAGCACCACGTCGGAGTGCGCCTTGGCCACACCGGCAGCGATGGTGCCAACGCCGACTTCAGACACGAGTTTCACGCTCACGCGGGCTTCGCGGTTGGCGTTCTTCAAATCGTGGATCAACTGAGCCAAGTCTTCGATGGAATAGATGTCGTGATGCGGTGGTGGTGAGATCAGACCGACACCGGGTGTCGAGTGACGCACCTTGGCGATCCATGGGTAAACCTTGGCACCCGGAAGCTGACCGCCTTCACCAGGCTTCGCGCCCTGGGCCATCTTGATCTGGATTTCCTTGGCCTGAGACAGGTAGAGGCTCGTCACACCGAAGCGGCCGGAAGCGACCTGCTTGATGGCGCTGTTCTTCGAGTCGCCCTTTTCATTGGTCCAGGTGTAGCGCGCTGGGTCTTCACCGCCTTCACCGGTGTTCGACTTGCCGCCGACACGGTTCATGGCGATGGCGAGCGCTTCGTGCGCCTCGCTGGAGATGGAGCCATAGCTCATCGCGCCGGTTTTGAAGCGCTTCATGATCGTTTCGACGCTTTCGACTTCTTCAATCGGCACCGGAGTCACCGACTTGAAGTCGAGCAGGCCGCGCAGCGTGTAGCGCTCCTTGAGCTGTTCATCGACGAGCTTGCTGTATTGCTTGAAGGTGTCGAAGCTGCCTGTGCGGACGGCTTTTTGCAGCGTGTGAATGGTAAGCGGGTTGAACAGGTGGGCTTCACCTTCCTTGCGCCACTGATACTCACCGCCGACGTCGAGCGTGGGCGCATTGGCCTCGCGATCTGGATAGGCGTGATTGTGACGCTGGATGGACTCCTGCGCGATGACGTTGATGTCAGCGCCTTCGATGCGGGTGCTGGTGCTGGTGAAGTATTTGTCCACCACGGCCTGATTGATGCCCACCGCTTCAAAGATCTGCGCGCCGCGATAGCTCTGCATCGTGGAGATGCCGATCTTCGAAGCGACCTTGATCACGCCCTTCGTGGCAGCCTTGATGAAGTTATAAACCGCCTTCTTGTGGTCGATATTCACGAGCATGCCCTGGCGGATCATGTCGTCGAGCGTTTCAAAGGCGAGGTAAGGATTGATCGCGCCGCAGCCGTAGCCGATCAGCGTGCAGAAGTGATGCACTTCGCGGGGTTCGCCGGACTCCAGCACGATGTCGCACTGCGTACGCGTGCCTTTGCGAATCAAATGATGATGCAGACCGCCGACGGCGAGCAGCGCCGGGATAGGCGCCTTGTCCTTGCCGACGCTGCGGTCAGAAAGGATGAGGATGTTTTTGCCCTCGGCGACGAGCTTGTCGGCCTTGGCGCAAAGCTCGTCCATGGCCTTCTCAAGGCCGGTGGTGCCAGCCTTCGGATCGAAGACGATTTCGAGTGTGGCAGAGGAGAACTGACCGTGAGCGATGGTCTTGAGCTTGGCGATCTCTTCGTTGCTGAGGATCGGCGTTTTCAGCTCGATGAGGTGGCAGCTTGCCGGCTTCGGATCGAGCAGATTGCCCTCGGCACCGATGGTGGTGACGGAGGAGGTGATGATCTCCTCACGAATGCAGTCGATGGGCGGATTCGTGACCTGCGCGAAGAGCTGGTGGAAGTAGTCGTAGATGAGCTTCGATTTGTTCGAGAGCACAGCGATGGGCGTATCCGTGCCCATGGAGCCGATGGCCTCAACGCCGTCGCGTGCCATGGGAACCATGAGCATGCGCAGATCTTCAAAGGTGTAGCCAAACGCCTGCTGGCGCTGCAGCACGGTCTTGTGGTCTGCCAGTGGCACATCGACGGCGTCTTTCACGTCAGCCAGCTTCACGAGGTGCTTGTCCAGCCACTCGCGATAGGGCTTCTCGCAGGCGATCTTCTCCTTGATCTCGTCATCCGGCACGATGCGGCCTTCCTCCATGTTCACGATGAACATCTTGCCCGGCTGCAGGCGGCCTTTGAGCGCTACATTTTCAGGAGCCACCGGCAAAACGCCCGCTTCCGAGCCCATGATCACGAGATCGTCCTTGGTGACATAATAACGCGATGGCCGCAGACCATTGCGGTCCAGCGTGGCGCCAATCATCGTGCCATCGGTAAAGGCCACGGACGCAGGACCGTCCCACGGCTCCATGAGGCAGCTGTGGTATTCGTAGAAGGCTTTTTTCGCCTCGCTCATCGACTCATGGCCGCTCCACGGCTCAGGAATCATCATCATCATCGCATGGGGCAGCGAACGACCGCTGAGCACGAGGAGTTCGAGCGAGTTGTCAAAGATGGTCGAGTCAGAGCCATCGGCATTGATCACCGGTTTGATCTTGTGGATGTCAGCGCCAAACAGATCGGAGGCGAAGAGCGATTGCCGCGCATTCATCCAGTTGATGTTGCCACGCAGCGTGTTGATTTCGCCATTGTGGGCGATGTAGCGATACGGGTGCGAGCGCTCCCAGTTCGGGAAGGTGTTCGTCGAGAAACGGGAGTGAACCAGCGCCAGCGCAGACTCAATGTCCGGGTCCTGGAGATCAAGGAAGTAGGCCCCGACCTGATGTGGTGTGAGCATGCCTTTATAGACCAGCGTGCGGCCCGAAAAGCTGGGCGCATACCAAACCGGATCCACCTTGGCCACTCGGATGGCATTGTGAGCCACCTTGCGCAGCACATAAAGCTTCCGCTCAAAGGAAAGATCATCCAGCGCCTTCGCATGACGCTTCACAAACACCTGGCGCACCAGCGGCTCGCTCGCTTTTGCGGACTTGCCCAGTGTCGAATTATCCACGGGCAGTTCACGCCAGCCGATCACCGGCATGCCTTCCGCCGCCGCGACCCTTTCAAATTCCGCCTTCGTTTTCTGCCATGAGTCGCCACCACGAGATGTGAAAACATTCGCCACGCCATACTGGCCCTGCTCAGGCAGTTCAAAGCCCGCCGCCTTGGCAACCTTCACGAGGAACTTGTGCGGTGCCTGGATCAGGATGCCGGCACCATCGCCAGTGTTTTCCTCCACGCAGGCGCCGCGATGGTCCAGGTTTTCCAGGATCGTCAGCGCATCCGAGACGATTTGGTGGGATTTTTTGCCCTTCATATGACACACGAAGCCGACGCCGCAGGCATCATGCTCGTTCTGCGGGTCATACAGTCCTTGTTTCTCTGGGAGTCCGGTATTTGTCATTTGGGTCAAAAGGGGGCCGCATTAAGGCGATTCCATTCCGTAAATCAACCAGCATTCTGCCTGCCAATTTGTCCCTTATTTTACCCCCAGATGGAAGATTCTGGTGCCCCAGGCTGACCGGCCCGTCATCCATCTTGCATCGCCCGGCCCCCGCCGCTAAAACAGGCCCATGGTGCGTCTCACGATTCTTGGCAGCGGCAGTTCGGGAAATTGTGCCGTCATCTCGACGGAACGCACCACCCTGCTGCTGGACGCCGGCCTGAGCGCCAAGCAAATCTGCCTACGCCTCGACGCCTGCGGCTTCTCGCTCGACATGCTCGACGGCATCCTGCTCACCCACGAGCATCAGGACCACACCGGCGGGATCGAGGTGCTGAGCCGGAAGCGCTCGGTGCCGCTGTTTTGCACCGCTTTGACCCAGGAAACCCTCGCGGGCAGCCTCGGCTTCAAAAAAACACCGCCCTGGCGGCTCATGACCACGGGATCGGCCTTCGAGTTTCAGGATCTGCGCATCGAATCTTTCCCCGTGCCGCACGATGCGGTCGATCCGGTCGGGTTTGTCATCGCCGACGAAGAATCCCGTCTCGGCGTGCTCAGCGATGTGGGCTTCGTGACGAACCTGATCAAGGACCGCCTCCGCAACTCCGACAGCCTCTTCATTGAGGCCAATTACGACACGCAACTGCTCGAAAACGACACCAAGCGCCCTTGGGCGACGAAACAACGCATCAGTTCGCGCCACGGCCATCTCTCGAACGAGCAGGCCGCCGAACTCGTCCGCGACGTGGCGCATCCCGGCCTCAGCCACGTCGTGCTCGGCCATTTGAGCGATGATTGCAACGATCCCGCCACCGCCTCGCGCTACATTCGCCAAGCGCTCGATGCCGCCGGTGCCACCGATGCCCGCGTCGTCTGCGCCGAGCGCCACAAGCCGACACCGACGATTGAAGTCGTGCGCCGTCGCAGCAGCGGCACGGTAAGTTTCTGCATGACCTCCACCGAACCTGCCGGGCAACTGGCGCTGTTTTGATCTCATGAACACACGCCTGATCCTTCGCAGCCTCCTGGCGCTCGTATTAGTTGTCGCCCTGTGGTTCGCTTGGTGGGCTTTGGGCCGTTCGCCGGAGGAGCAACTGCGTGTCGCGCAGGTTGAGTTCATCGAGGCCATTCAGGATCGCGACTGGGATGACATTCAGGACTTCTTCGCCGCTGATTACACCGACGCTTACGGCCACAATCGCGAAACGGTGGTGCAAACGCTGAAACAATACATCAGCGGCTTTTTCACGCTCGATGTGAAGACCAGCGACCTCACCGTGCAGGCTGTGAAAGGGCAGGGCGTCGTCAAATTAAAGGCCAAACTCGAAGGCAACGGCACTGCGGTGAGCCAGATGGTGCTCCAGCGCGTGAACCAGATCGAGCAGCCCTGGGTGTTCCACTGGAGCAATCCCGGCCCGTGGCCATGGAACTGGCGGCTGAGCATGGTTCATAACGACGAGATCCGGTGAGCGCCGATCACGGCACGCCGTGACCTTGGGCGGCTTCCCACAGGCCATACCAGTCTTCGCGCTCGAGCTTGATGTCAGCGGCTTTCACCACCGCCTTGATGCGCTCCAGCTTGTTGGTCCCAATAATCGGCAGCGGGCAGGACGGGTGCGCCATGATCCAGGCGTAGGCGAGTTGGTCGAGGGTGGCACCGTCGTATTTGGCGGACAATTCGGCGGCTTTGGCCTGTAGCCGGTCCGCGGCAGGATCGCCCTTCTTCATGAGACGACCCTGCCCCAGCGGCGACCAAGCCATGGGCAGAATGCGGTGGCGCTGGCATTGATCCGCCGTGCCGTCGTAGATCGGGTCCATGTGCAGCAGGCTGAATTCGACCTGATTCGTCACCAGCGGCTGGTCCATGCGTGAGTTCAGCAGTTCAAACTGATGCACGTTGTAGTTCGAGACGCCGGCGCTGCGGATTTTGCCGTCCTTGAGCAGCTTGTTCAGCCCCTCGGCCGTTTCATCAGCGCTGGTGAGCCAGTCGGGCCGGTGTACGAGTAAGAGGTCGATATGATCAATGCCCATGAAGCGCAGCGATTTTTCCGCGCTCTTGATGATGCGTGCGGCGGTGACGTTGTAGTGCGCCACTTTGCGATCAGGGTGGAACTCACACGGCACGTAGATGCCGCATTTGGTCACGATCTCGATCTTGCTGCGGAAGGAGGGGTCCAACTTCAACGCACCGCCAATGGCCTCCTCGACCTTGTAACCGCCGTAAATCTCCGCCGTGTCGAGCGTGGTGATGCCGAGGTCAGCGCAGGCCTTGAATCGGCTCAACAATGCCTGCGGTGTGCAGTTGGCCTTGTCCTCATCATCGAGGATGCGCCAGGTGCCATAGACGAGACGGGAGAATTCAGGACCGTTGGGAGCGATGCGGTGGCGGGTCATGGGAAGATCAATGGAGGAATGGAGAATGGCGGAACTGAAAATGGCAAATGGCCTGAAACGAGTCGCGCGAGGATCGGAAACCATTTTCAGTTTTCCATTCCGCCCTTCTCAGTTTCTCCATTTCGGGAGGGGACTTCACAAAAAAACGGCGCCTCTTATCGAGACGCCGTTCCGAAATCATTCATTGCCTGAATCAGGCGGGCTTGGTCAACGCACCCACTTTGAGCGCCAGACGGCTCTTGAAGCGGGCGGAGGTGTTCTTCTTGATGACGTGGGTCTTGGCGGCTTTGTCGGCAGCGGCGGCGAATTCGCTCAGGCTGGCGGCGGCGGCGGCGGCATCCTTCTTTTCCACGGCGGAGATCACCTTCTTGCGCAGCGTGCGGATGCGGCTTTTCACCGTTTGGTTGTGAGCGGTGCGAACCGTCGTTTTGCGGATGTCTTTTTCTGCGGAGCGGATGTTGGCCATAAAAGGGGCGGGGGGAAAGGGCGGCGAGAATAGGACGCCACCCCCACCCTGTCAAACTGGAATCCTACCCGTGGAAGCTTGGCAGGTTTTGCTTGGCTCCGCCGGTCGAATCCGGTAAAACAACGGCCCTACCACCCATGATCGAAGTTGAAATCTACGCCCCCGGCCTCCGTGCGGAGTCCACCCTGCTCCAGCTCCGCAACCAGCTCGACCATTTCCCCAAGGTCCGCTACAAGATCGACACGCGGCATGACCTCGTCTATTTCGAGATCGACAAGCCCGGCGACATCAACCAGCAGGAGATCCACCAAATCTTCGACGCCATCGACCTCGAACCCCGCTTCGTCGGCCAGATTCCCGAAGAACTGCGCTCAGGACTGACGGAAAGGCTCGTTTGAAGCCACAAGCTGCGCCGCCGCCTGCTTCATGCGGCCCAGCACATAATAGACTGTCTGGCTGCGCAGCCGCACCAGCTCCGCGCCGATGATGCGCGGTACAAAATCCTGCGGCACGTCCAGCACCTCCTGAAGCGTCGAGCCATTCAGCCCACGGCACAGAATGGTCGTCAGTGCCTTCGTCAACGTCTGCACCTTCGGTCCCAGGCTGATCGCAAAGTGAACACGCTCACCGCTTTCCAGCCTCACATGCACGCCCACCGTGTCCGTGCATTCGGCATCCTTCCGCACGTCCTCCAAATCGAACGTTTCACTCTCCTTCGGCGCATGAGCCGCCGAAGCTGCCGCAAGGTCGATCAGATTCTCCCGCCGCTCGCCTTCCGGCAGCGATTCGAAGAAGGCGATCAATTCGTTCAAGGCGGCGGGATAAGCCTGCATGCCTACTTCTTCACCGGTTTCGGCGGATTCAAATCAATCACCGGCATCTCGGTGAATTTTTTCCAGTGCGCCTCGCTCTCCGCCTGCGTCGCCACGCCATCATGCACCCACAGCGCATAGCGCACTCGTAGCTTCTTCTCCTCCGTCACCTCCACCGGCGTGTCCAGGCTCAGGCAGCAGCCCATCCAGCCGTCGTTGCGCACATGGAAGGCCGTCGGGTTGTGCGGATTCATCGGGTGGTTCATCAGCGTGATGCCGCCGAATCCGTCCGCGTCATTGGTGATGCGACCGCTGTAGTCGCACCACCGCGCCGGTTTGCGGAAAATCGCCTCCTCATTGATCTGCCCTTCGGAATTCAAGATGCGCCCGCCGCCATCATGCACACCGATGCTCTTCGCCATCCGCACCGCCACCAAGCCGAAGCCCGTGGCCCCAAACGTCGCCGTCTTGCCCTTCGGCGGCGAAAACTCCAGGTCGATGATCATGAACCAGCTCTTCGCCCCATCCAGCGGCCGGATCTCCGTGCGCCGCACTTCGATGAGCTGGATCGACTTGTCCGCCTCGCTGATCCACTGGTTCACCATCCGCATCGCCGCGAACTCATCCGTGTCTTCATACCCCTCTCGCGACACCTCCACATTCACGATGCGCCCCTGCTTCTTCGCGTAATCACCCCAGAAATCGAGATCGTTGACCATGTTGTGCGTCACCCACACGCTGTTGTGATGCGAATGCGTCAGTGGATCATGTGGATGCCCCATACGCGTCAGGCTCACATCACGCGATGCCCGGATCGGATGCCAGAACGGCCGCATGTCCTGCGGATCAAAGTGCATCGCGGTCAGTTCCCGCCCATCGAGTTGAAACGACGTGATGTGATGCGGCATCGGCACCGCCTGCACGCGCGGAATCGGCTTCGCCGAAGGCAATTGCGCCGAAACAAACGCCACTGAGACAAAAAAGAGGCAGAGAGCTTTCATCACCACCTCAAACGCCGCCCTCCGGCCATTTTCCATTCTCAATTTTCCATTTTCAGTTCTTCCATTCCCGCATCCTCCCGCTACGCTCCCCGCCCTCCACCATGAAGACACTCCTTCTCTCCCTGTTGTTCGCCGCAGCCTCATTCGCGGCCACCATCCCCGACGCCGCCAAAGTCGGCCAGTTCTACGCTGGCTGCCAGGCCTACAGCTTCCGCATGTACAACGTGTTCGAAGCCATCGACAAAACCGCCCAGTGCGGTGGCAAGACCATCGAGTTCTACCCCGGCCAGAAATTCGACGACAAGGCTAAGTGGGATCACAACGCCACCCCTGAGATGATCAACACTGTCATGAAGCACCTCGAAGCCAAAGGCCTCACCGCCGTCGGCTACGGTGTCGTCAAACTCGGCCAGGATGACGCCTCCAACCGCAAGATCTTCGAGTTCTGCAAAACCCTCGGCATCGGCGTCATCGTCACCGAGCCCGATGTCACCGCGCTCGACAAAATCGAAGCCCTCGTGAAGGAATTCGACATCAAGATGGCCATCCACAACCATCCCAAGCGCCCACTCGACCGCGCCTATATGTTCTGGGATCCCAACTACGTTCTCGGCCTCGTCAAAGATCGCGACCCCCGCATGGGCGCCTGCGCCGACGTCGGCCACTGGGTCCGCAGCAGCCTCAATCCCGTCGATTGCATCAAGATCCTCAAAGGCCGCATCTTCGACAGCCACATGAAGGACCTCACCGAATTCGGCAATCCCAAAGCCCACGACCTCCCCTTCGGCACCGGCAAGAGCGACATCCCCGCCATCCTCGCCGAATACCACGCCCAAGGCTACCCCGGCCCCCTCCACTGCGAATACGAGCACAACTGGGAAACCAGCGTGCCCGAGATCACCCAGTGCCTTGAGTTCGTGAAGAACTGGAAGCCAGCGCAGTAATCGTCAGCACATCACCAAGGAGAGCGGGGCCTTACAGGCCCCGCTTTTTTGTGCCCATTCACCCCGGCGCGATGTTTCGCTCAAGAAGCACCGCAAAATGGAGCGCGAGTGTGTCGAAGACCACTCGCCACTTTCAACTCCCAACGTCAACGCAAGACCTCAAAACAGGCGAGTAGGCTTCGCCATACTCGCGCTCCGTCCCATCACCGCGCCACCTTCAAATACGCGATCAAATCCGCCAGCGACTGCGGTGTCATCACCGCCTCCAAGCCCTCTGGCATCAACGACGTACCCGTGCTCTTCAAACTCGCAACATCACTCCGCAGGACCGACCGCGTCACATTCCCCGCCATCTTCAGCGTCATACTCGCGCTCGTCTCCGTCGCGATCACGCCATAGAGCTGCTCGCCATTTTTGAGCGCACAATGATACGCCATGAACCCCGGCTCGATGATCGCACTCGGGTCCAGGATCGAGTTGAGCAGCTTCTCCGCATCATGCTGCACCACGCTGCGCAGATCGGGACCGAGTTCGAGGCCCACGCCATCCAGCTTGTGACAACTGATGCACACACTCGCGAAAACGGTCTTCCCGCGTGCTGCATCCCCCTTCATCCCCAGCGCAGGTTTGAACTTCTCAACCACCGCCGCCCGCGTCGCACTCACCGAGTCCGCAAACACCTTCTCCGCCGTCTGCGCGATGTTTTTCTTCGGATGCTTGACCAACCGCGCTCGCGTCGCCGCATCACAAGCCTTCGCCTCAGGGCGTTTGAGCAGGGCCAAAGTCCACGCATCGTTCGAGAGCAGCGTTTCGAGGATCTGCACACGCAGCGCCGGCGTGCGCTGGTCCCAGCCTTCGAGCAAAAACTGCTCGCCGCCCTTCGGTTGCAGCTTTGAGACGAGTCGCAGCACCTCCGTAGGCGCAGTCGCCAGACTGCGGGAGTCCGACGTGTTCGCGGTGCCGTCCGTCCGCACTTTGGCAAGTGCGCCTACATCGACGCTCTTCGCCCAAAGCTCTGGCAGCATCCCCTTCACCATCTCCCGATGCTCGCGATCCGAGGCCAGCAGCGCCAGTTCCGCCATCGGCGGAGCCTCCTTCGCCGTTTTGACCACCACCGCTGCCTTCGCCAGCATGTCCGCCATCCTCTTCAATCCCGCCTGTGCCTCCGGTGAACTCACCTGCTTCGTGAATTGAGCCAGCGAGAGGTCTTTTTCGTCGAGGACGCCCAAAAGCTCCGCGATGCCAGCCGGGCCTTCGAGTCGCGCCACCAGGGCCGCAATGGCTTTTTCATTCTTCACCGCCAACGCACAGCGAAACAACATCCCGGCCGATTTCTCATCCGCCCGCCCACAAACCCGCTCCAAATGCGGCAGCACCGAACTCAACGCCGCGCCTTGCAACGCTGAACCCGCCGGAGCTGCATTCAAAAGCTCCGCCAGCAAATCCGCCGCCCAATCAAACTTCAGCTCACCAAGCGAGCACGCCAGTTGCAGCCGCACCTTCTCGTCCTTGTCGTTCACGAGCTTTGCGAACGCCTTTTGGAGTGGCGACGACTCGTCGCCCTCCCATGTCAATCGCTCCGCCATCTGAAGCGCCTGCTCACGCACTCGGGGTGTTTCATTGCCGAGCAGCTTCAAACACGTTGCCGTTGGCAGTTTGCCCATCGCAAGCAACGTCCACGCCGTCTGTGCTCTCGCGGTGTCTTCCTTGAAGTCCACGAACTCTTTAATAGGCAACATCTTGCCCCACATCGTCAACATCTGCGCCTTGTCACGCTGCCAGCCATTCGGACACCACAAAGTAGTGCGGAGTCCGTCACGTTCCGGCGGAGTCTTGGCGAGCTGAAGCTCGGCACTACTTTTCTTCACCACCCGCCAAATCCTCCCCTTTTCGTCCCCTTCACGGTAATGCGGCAGGAACTCCTCTTTCCCATTCTGCGGCAGCCACTGCGGGTGCTCGATCATGTAGCGATACATGTCGGCGACCCACAGCGCGCCATCGGGGCCGGTGCGGACCATGACGGGGCGGCACCAGCGGTCTTCGCTTGCGAGGAAGTCATGGTAGCCATCACCGCTCCGCGTGATGAGCTGAGCGTTATCTTTGCTCGCCGCGTTCCCGCTTTTCAACGCCGCTTGCTCATCTCGCGGAGCGAGATGGCTACTATCCGGCACCGCCTTGAACGTCACGCCATCATCCTCCAGCACATGATGCTGCACGACGTTGTGAAACGGCTCGCAGGTAAAAGCATGCGTCTTCCCATCATCAAACAGCACGCGATCCCGATACACCTCAATGCCGCAGGCGCTGGTGAAGCGTCCGGCCTGGTCGAAGCTGTGAAAGCGCTTCTCCATGCTGCTGGCGGGATACACGGGCGGATTCCGCGGGAAGAGCTGATGGATCGGGTCCGGCGGGATGACGTGCGGATTGCGGCGCAGGTAGTGATCCTGCAAAACGTAGTGCCAGAGCGGAAAACTGTTCTGCACGCCGAACCAGTGACCCCAGTCATCGCGGGCGCGACCGAACTGCGAGGGGCCGGTCTGCGGATCAAACTCGCCGGTGTCCGGCTTGAAGCGGAAATCGCGGCTGCCGAGGTCGATCTTCTCGCTGGTGAGCTTGCACTCGATGAGTGTGCCTTTGTTGTAGCCAGCGTTGTGAGCACCCGCAGCGCAATACACCCAGCCGTCCATGCCCCAGCGCAGGCCATTCACGCGTAGCTGCTGGTTCCCCGTGCTGAAGCCGGTGTAGAGCACCTTCTTCCTGCCATCGGGCGAAATGAAAAAGATGTCCGGCGCGGCGGTGACGATGACGCCTTCGCGCCAGGTCAAGATGCCGGTGGGATAGCTCAAGTCGCTGACGATGACGTGGCGCTTGTCGTAGCGGCCATCGTGGTCGGTGTCCTCCAGTCGCACGGCGCGTCCGCCGGCCTTGCCATTGCCATCCATGCCGAGCGGGTAGTCCGCCATCTCGATGACCCACAGGCGGCCCTGCTCATCCCAATCAAACGCGACCGGATCGAGCACCACCGGCTCCGCCGCGACGAGTTCGATGCGATAACCCTCGCGCACATGCCACTTCTTCGCGGATTCTTCGGGGGAGAGGGGTGGCGTTGCCGTTGGCACTTTCTTCGGCGCGCCAGCGTCCTGGAGTGCGGTGGCAGAGATGCCGGGGCCACCCGGCATCGGCGACACCGCTTTCGTTGGCTGACCGGCGTTCGAAGACTTACCCGCCGTCGAAAGCGGTGTGGCGCTATCGCTTCCCACCGCACTCCACGACGCTGCCGCGCCATCGACAACCACATCCGAAAAGTCACCTTCCAGCGGCGCGAAGTCATCGCAGCGTTTGCCAAAGAACAATTCCTTCGCGCCGGGCGCGGTGACGGGCAGTTCGGCGTCGATCTCCAGCTTGCCATTGAGCGTCACCTTCACGCGTGAGCCGAGGCGTTCCAGTTTCACGTCATTCCACGTGCCCGGCTCAATGACCGTCGTGCCGCGCACGATTTGCGAGGCCGCATTGCCATTAAAGACAAACAACCGGCCCGGCGACGAGTCCTTGTAGTTCCCGCCGATGCCGAGGTGATCGCCCGGCGCTTGATGATCGCCCTTCGGCCCGCGCGAGATGAGGTAGGCGGTCACGGCGCTGACGTTGTTGGCCTTTGTGTTCTTGAAGCGCATCGACGCGGACCAGTTTTCCGAGTGTGGTGCAGTCCTCTGGACTGCGTCTTTCTGAGCAGCCGAGACGGCTGCACCACGCTTCTTCCGCTCCGCCCGCGAAACGGCCCGCTTCGCATTCTCCTCGCCCACTTTCGAGATGTTCCAAAGCTTCGCGATGAGCGAGGGCGCAATCACCCCCTTCCAAATCGTAATCTCGTCTAACCGGCCTTCAAGACCCTGGCCGAAGACCACCTTGTTCCCCCCTTTTTCGCCCTTTCGAGACAAGACGGGCTTTTCACTGCCATCAAGATGCACCCGCACGTTTTCGCCATCACGGATGAGCACGGCGAAATGCCAGTCGTCGGCAAACAATCCTTCTTTCGTTTCTTCACCGCCCAGTTTAAGCCGCACTCGATGCTGGCCATCCTGATGTGTTTTCAAGCTGTTGCCCAGCACGTTGATTAGTTCACCGGAGCGGTCACTGGCACCGCTTTCGTGACCGAGCCAGAACCAAACAGCGATGGAGGCTTGAGGTCCTAGTTCCAAATTCGAAGTTTCAAGATGTCCTCCGGCCAGATGAATGGAGCGGTTGACGCCAAAATGATCGGAGAACTCAGACTGTTTTAGCTCCGACTCCTGATCGTAGCCTAAACCGACTCCGACACCTGGCAGGAAAGGGGCCATTCGCCCGACACCGTTGAGACATGCTCCAGATTTTCTAAAGCTAATCTCTTCGGAATTAAATGATGCGGTGCGAAACACTGCACTTGCATCTGCTTTGTCGGAAAGATGTGATGCTAGGGTGCTCCAATTAAGTGACCAATGACCGAGCACACCGGCTGATCCAATTGCACGCAGGTATGGAGATCCATAAACAATTGTTTTTCTCGCGGGCTTGTAATTCAAGTCGGCGTAGCAAAGCTGCAACAGATCCACCATTTTGGATTCTGCCTCCTCCTCCAAACCAGCAGTGCGAGCAGGCCAGGTCGTGTAGCCACCCAAATCATGCTGTTCTAGCGGCGGAATATACCCTTCGGCTCCATTCGCTAATTCGATATTAAAGTGAAGTCGAAGTGGCGACGCAGCTCTCAACTTCAACCCCGTGATCGCATACACCTCGTTCGGCAGCGTGGCGATGCTCAGATCGCCAATCCGAATCGCTTGGAGCTTCACGCTGGTCTTTTGCCGCTCGTGGAGGATCAGCGCCTCTCGCGCATAGACTTCCTCTTTGTTCTTCGGCACATCGTTTTCGATCTTCGCGGCGACGGGACGTGCCCAGGCGAGGCGTTTTTCGTCGGGGACGCGGTAGTTGAGCTCGAGCGTCTTTTCGATCATGCCTAGCGGGGCGTGATCGACATACGTCACGGTTTGCAGGGCCTTCATGGCGCTGGCGGCGACCTCGGAGGCGTAGTGGTCGATGGTGATGGTCTTTTTCTCCGCGCCGTAGTCCATCCACATCTGGTCGCCGCTGGTGCCCTGGCTCATGGCGCAGACGAAGGGGCCGTTGCCCTCGCCCTGCTGGCCCATTTTCGCGGCGAGGTGTTTGCAGAAAAGGCCGAAGTAGTCGGCGGAGACTGGCGAGGTGCCAAAGTAGTGCTGCGAGTAGTTCGCGAGCACGCCGAGCGGTTTGCCATCGAGCGTTTGCAGCGCGATGACGCTGAGCTGCGGATCCACCGGGCCGCTTGGTCCGACGACGTCCTTGCTAAGATAGCCGGGGTGCATGTTCGCGCGGCCCGTGGGCTGGCCGAAGGGATCGACGACCTCCTTGCCCGGCAGGCGAATCCAGCGGCGGTTGTGCGTGTGCTCCCAGTCGTCGTAGCTGCCCCAGCCGATGCGGGCCGGTTGCAGCGCCGCATTCGCCGCCACGATGGCCGCGGCGATCTTTGGCGTGAGGAATTTGGCATACACAGTGTCCTTCCGCGTGCCGAGGCAGCCCATCGCCGCCGGCGCGGAGTGCGTGTGCGTGGCGCTGACCATCATGCGGTCCACCGGGATGCCGCACTGCTTTGACGCGATGCCTTTGGCCTCATCAATGAGCGCCTGCTCCATCATGCACGTGTCCACGATGGCGAAGGCGATCTTCATCTTCCCGTCATCGAGCACAAAACTGCGTACGAAGAGCTTGTCGGCGAGCTTTTCGCCCCGTCCTTCGAGAAACCCGCCCGCGATGATGCGCGGGAACTCCGTTGGTGAAACGTCGATGGCAGCGACCCCGGCACGGAAGGCAGGTTGAGCTGCTGCGATGCTGATGAAGAGGAAAAGAGAGAGAATGGCCTGTTTCATGTGCTTCGGTTCAAACGAGAGGTTGGGCCACTTTCCTTTCCAATTCATTGAACCGCCGAGGATGGACAAACGCAGAGAAATCCATTCTTTCTTCGCATCAAATCTCTGCGACCGTGCATTCTCTGCGGTTTAAAACGCAAAACGATTTTCTTCCTATAACGCTAAAAAAAAGATGTTATAGGAAGAAAATCACTTCATGAGTTCCGAGGCTTGAAGGATGCGGAAAAAGTAGCCCGAGGCCTCCACTTCCCTCGAAACAGGGCCATCCACGACCAGAACGGGCTGGATGGTGCGGCCGGGAAACTCGGCGCGGAGCACCTCGGCCTTTCGCTCCACCTCCTGGATGATGGCACAGCCGATCGGCGCGGTTTGGCGCTTCATTTCGCAGAGGGTGATGACCTTGTCGTCACGGTCATAGGCGAGGTCGATCTGCACCCCGGCGATGCCTTTGCGCGGAGCGCGGAACCAGGGGCCGGAGTCGTAGTGGATGGAGCCAAACCCGAGAATCTGCGCGAGGTGATCGCCGTGACGCATGCAGACGAGTTCAAAGGCACGGCCCATCCAGGAGCGGAAGGCTCCGGTCTGGCGGATGGCGTTGAAAAGATCGCGCCGGGTGCCTTCGCGGATTTGCTTGAGGCGGGTGCGCATGAAGGCGTGGTAAAAGCTGATCCAGGGATCGCTGAGGTGGTAGCGCAGCAGCCGTGTCTCGTGGCCTTTGTCGAACGGGCGCTGCGAGGAGATGAAGCCGGCGGCCTCCAAGTCGTAGAGGCGCTGGGTGAGCATGCCGCCCTCGTCAACGCCTGCCGCAGCGGCGAGGGCGCGGCGGGTCAGGCCGTAAGGCGCGGCGGCGAGGGCGCGGATGAGGCGCTGGAACTCGTCATTCCAGCCGAAGTGGCTGGTGAAGATGCGCTGGTATTCCTCCACGAAGTAGCCGTGCGCACGAAAGGCCTCGTCGTTCATGCCTTGGGCGATGGAGGAGCCGCTGGAGAGCAGCTCGAGGTATTTGGGCACGCCGCCGGTGAAGCATTGCGCGTCGAGGATTTCCTGCGTGCCGCGTTTGGGCAGCATGCGGGCGGTTTCGGCAAGGTGAAAGCCTTGCAGGTGGACGGTGACGTCGATGCGGCCGTAAAAGGCGCTGGAGTTCAGCACCTTGGTCGTCATGAAGGAGGCGATGGAGCCGCAGAGGATGAGTGTGCGGCCGGGTTTGCGGCCCAGCCGTGTCTCCCAGACCATCTTCAAAGTGGAGACGAGTTCCTGGCGGTAATTGGCGAGCCATTGGAATTCATCGAGCACGATGACCATGCGCCGGCTGGCGAGCGCTTTGTCCAACTCCATGAGCGCGGTCTGCCAAGTGGTTACCTGCGGCAGTTTGCGGCGGAGCTGGCGTGAGGCTTGATCGAGGAAACTGGCGATCTGCGCCTGGGTGGTTTGATTTTCGAGCCCCTCAATGAAGAGCGCAGGCTCACGCCCGATGGCCTGGCGAATGAGCGCGGTCTTGCCGATGCGGCGGCGACCATAAACAAGCGCAATTTTCGGTGCGCGGGCCTCAATGGCACCACGCAAACGGGCTGTTTCTTCGCTTCGACCGATGAACATAATTTTCTTCCTATAACGCGAAAAAAATACGTTATAGGAAGAAAATCGTCGAGAACGATTTTCCGACAAATCAGGCGATCAGCGGCCCGACAGCGGGCTCTGCGAGCATTTTTCGCACTTCATCGACGAGGCTGGCCACGGGCACGGAAGTCTGCGATCGCGCGACGAGATTCTTCACGATGACCTCGGGGAATTCAGCGCCGAAGACGATGGCGAAGCGGGCTTTGCGGTCTTCGGCGGCCTGGAACTGCTTGCCGACTTTTTGCGAGCCGAAGCTGTAGTCGATGCGGATGCCTGCGGCGCGAAGAGACTGCACAGCGGCGAGAGCATGCGGGCGCTGGGCTTCATCGGCAACGACGACATAGGCGTCGATGCTGCTGGCGGCGAGGAGGGCGCTGGTGAGCTTCATTTGCGCGCCGGGCGTGCGCTTGAGGAGGATGCCGAGCACGACATCGCCCATGGCGAAGCCTGCGGCGGGCATATCGACGCCGCCGTCGCTCATGAGCGCGCAGAGTTTGTCGTAGCTGCCGCCGCCGGCGAGGGCGCGGAGGCCGTGCTTGAGATCGAAGACTTCGAACACCGTCCCGGTGTAGTAGGCGAGCCCGCGGACGATCGTGGCGTCGATCTTGATGAAGGACCAGAGGCCGCGTGCGGTGAGGTTTTCACGCAAAGCGGCAAAGGCGGGATGATTCTCATCAGTCGAGGCCATGAAGGCACGCACCTCGGCGAGCGAGAGGCCGATGGCGGCGAGTTTCTTCTCTGTCTCTTCGGGGCGAGCACGTTCGATCTTGTCGATGATGCTCAAGAAGGTTGTGGAGTGCTCAGGCTCGATGTTTTTCTCCGCGAGGAAGGTGTTCCAGATTTCGCGATTACTGAGGCGGATGATGAAGTCATCGGCGCTGACGCCGAATTCGCGCATCGTGTCGATGGCGAGTGCGATCAGTTCGGCGGAAGTTGCGGGCGAGGAGTCGCCGAGGATGTCGGCGTTGAACTGGATGAACTCGCGGCCACGGCCTTCCTGCGGTTCTTCGTAGCGGAAGCAGGGGCCGATTTGAAACCACTTGATGGGCTTTTTGAAGTCACGCTGACGCGCGGTGGCCATGCGTGCGAGCGAAGGCGTGACTTCGGGGCGCAGGGAGATCTCGCGCTTGGCCTTGTCCAGGAAGCAGTAAAGCTGATTGGTGATTTCATCGCCGCTTTTTTTGCGGTAGAGGTCGGTGCTTTCGACGAGAGGGCCCTCATATTCCATGAAGCCGTAGCGGCGTGCGACGGCGCGCCAGGTGTCGAAGATGTAATTGCGCCGGGCGCATTCTTCGGGGAAGAAATCGCGGAAGCCTTTGACGGTTTGGAAGGTGGGCATGGGAGGGGCGGGGATTGAGCGTTAATGAGGCGGGGCATGCAACACAACTTTTTGCGTTCCTCGCGGCATTTTGCGGCTATGGAGATGCTCTGATGCTGTCTGAACTCGCCCTGCGTGATTTTCGCTGCTTTGCCGAGGCAAGGCTGGAACTGCATGCCGACACGACGGTGCTGATCGGGCGCAATGCGCAGGGCAAGACCTCCTTGATGGAGGCGGCGTGCGTGCTGCTGCGGCTGCAGTCGCCACGCACATCGAGTCGCGCGGAACTGGTGCGCTTTGGCGCAGCAACCTGCCTGATCGAAGGCGTGTGGCATGGCAAAAAGCTGCGTCATACGCAGTCGGCCAGCGCTAGGCGCATGGCGGTGGATGGGGCGACGTGCGGCAAGGCGGCGGACTATCTTGCCGCATCGGGCGTGGTGGTGTGGATGGATCATCGCGATATGAACCTATTGCGCGGTGGCGCGGAGCATCGGCGGCGTTTTTTGGACTTCGCGGCGAGCCAGATGTTTCCTGACTACCTGCATGCGTTGCGCGGCTATGAGCGGGCGCTGCGCGGCAGAAATTATGTGTTGAAGCGTGATGCGGTGATTGCGTGGAAGCAGGCGGATGCGTTTGCGCATGTGATGGACGGCTTCGCGCAAGTGCTGTGGCAGCGGCGTGCGGAGCTGTGCGCCGCCTTGCAGCCGGAGGTGATGATCGCGCATGCGAAGCTGAGTGATGGTGTTGAAAATGCGCGCATCGATTTCACACGCACAGGTGATGGGGCGCTGCATTTGTTTGAGGCGCTGCTGGCGATGCGTGATGAAGAAGCGCGCACGCGCTCGACAGCCTTTGGCCCGCACCGTGATGACATTGCGCTGCGATTGAACGATCTCGATGCGACGACATTTGCCTCCGAAGGGCAGCAGCGCTCGTTGGCATTGTCGATGAAGCTCGCGCAGGCCCAAGTGCTGGAAAAAGCACGGGACGCAGCGCCGCTGCTGCTAATTGATGATGTGTTTGGAGAGCTGGATGCGCACCGGCGGCGGGCGTTGCTGGCCTGTTTGCCGCCTGGAACCCAAAAAATCATCACGACGACGAATCTCGACTGGGCCGACGCGGAGCAGATGAGCGGCATGGTTTATCGGGTCGAGCACGGGGCGTTGGTGCGTGAGCAGGGGTGAAAAAAAAGCCCGATTCCACCCAAAATGGGCCGAAAACACGATTCCAAGCTCCTTAGAAACTTCTCTTGACGCCCTTTCAGGCGGTTTTAGCTTTAATATGGGTTAGAATTTCGTGCGCGGCGTTGCTTTTCGTGATTCTCAAAAAAGTTAGAATTTCTTCGCCGTGCTTCTGAGTTTTGACGCCCATCTTTTTTAACACCTTTCCCTTTTATTCTCAATGCTTGGCAAATTTTTTGGATTCGTCGCCCAAGACATCGGTATCGATCTCGGCACGGCAAACACTCTCGTCTATGTTAAAGATCACGGCATCGTCCTCAGAGAACCCTCGGTGGTAGCGGTTAAAACCGGCACCAACGAAGTGGTGGCGGTGGGCGATGACGCGAAACGCATGCTCGGACGCACTCCGAGCGGCATCACAGCCATCCGCCCGCTTCGAGATGGTGTGATTGCCGATTTCCGCGTGACGGAGGCAATGCTGCGTCACTTCATCCGCAAGGTTCACAACAACCGCCGTGCCATGCGCGGACCGCGTGTGGTTATCGCCGTGCCATCCGGCATCACCGAAGTCGAAAAGCGTGCGGTGAAGGAGAGCGCGGAACAGGCAGGCGCGCGTGAAGTTTATCTCATTGAGGAACCGATGGCTGCGGCGATTGGCGTGGGGCTGCCGGTACAGGAAGCCGCAGGCAACATGATCGTGGATATTGGCGGCGGGACGACGGAAGTCGCGATCATCTCGCTCTCCGGCATTGTTTACAGCCGCAGCGTGCGCGTGGCGGGCGATGAGCTCGATGAAGCCATCATCAATTACATGAAACGTGCGTACAATCTCATGATCGGTGAGCGCACGGCGGAAGAAATCAAACTGCGCATTGGTTCTGCCTTCCCGTTGGGCAAAGAGACGACAATGGAAGTCAAAGGCCGCGATATGGTGGCCGGTTTGCCGAAGACGATCACGATCACGAGCCAGGAAGTGCGTGAGGCGATGCTGGAGCCGCTCAATGCGATCATCGACGCCGTGCGCACGACGCTGGAGCGCTGCCCGCCGGAACTTTCCGCCGATCTTGTGGACCGTGGCATCATGCTCGCCGGTGGTGGCGCGCTGCTGCGTGGTTTGGACAAACTGCTGCAGGAAGAAACTGCCCTACCGGTGCATGTGGCCGAAGATCCGCTCAGTGCTGTGGCGGAAGGCACTGGCCGTGTGCTCAGTGAACTGGAGTTCCTGCGCAAGGTGAGCACCACCGAAGTTTGATGTCCGATCCGCGTTGCGCCGCGTCTGCTTGAGGGTGTTTGCTGAAAAGCACCCCGACAGGACCGGTGGAAAGGCCAATCATGAAAAAGCTCAACATCCTCGCGCTCCTCATCTTCGTGGCAGGACTCGTGTCCGTGTTCACGTTCGACACGGCGACAACACGTCAGATCCAGGCACGCGTGATGAGCCTGCTGTCGCCGTTCATTCATTCCAGCGCGGCGATGGAGCAGGCGGCGGATGCCGCCGTGGCCCCGCAGATCAATCCCGCCGAGCTGAAGCGCGAGAATGACGATCAGCGGGTGCAACTGGAGCGCCTGCGCATCATCCAGCAGAAGTACAATCAGATCATCGAAGAGAACGCCAAACTGCGTCAGCTCATCGAGTTCAAGCAGGCTGCCCCGTTCAAGATGACGGCAGCCAAAGTGATCCGCCGTAGTTCCAGCACCTGGTGGAACAGTTTGATCATCGACAAAGGTTCGCTCGATGGCATCGGCACCGATAGTCCGGTGATCACCTCCGTCGGTCTGGTGGGGAAAACCTCCACGCTGGCACCGCACATGACAAAGGTGATTCTGCTGACCGACGAAATGTGTCGCGTCTCCGCGAAAGTCGAAGGCACGTTGGAGCAGGGCATTCTCGCCGGAGAGCGTGCGGCGCTGGAGGTGCGCCCTGAGTTGCACCTCCGTTTTCTCAGCCGCAATGCCAATATCAATGCCGGCGCAGGAGTGTATTCTTCCGGTGAAGGTGGCGTGTTTCCTGCCGATCTGCTGCTGGGCCGAGTGAAACGTTTTGAAAACCGAGAAATATCTGGAGAGGCCATTGTTGAGCCCGCCGTTGACTTTTCTACCCTCGATCATGTCTTTGTGATCGAGATGCAGGCCGCCGCACCGGAACCGACCCCGCAACCGACCAAAGGCAAGCCCTAGCCGTCATGCTGTTTCACCCGATCTCCATCATTCTGCTGCTGCTCACCTTCATGGTGCAGGAGTTCATCCCGGGGCTGGAGATCGCCCAGTTTGCCACGCTGTTTTTGCCAGCGGTGTTTTTCTTTAGCGCCTCGGTGGCGGCGCCCTTTGCGGTGATGCTGCTGCTCGCGTTCATCACTGGTTTCATCTGGGATGCGCGGCATTTACCGGGAGTGGTCGAAACGCTGGCGGGCGTGGAGGATGTTTTTGGCACCGGGGCGGATTCCGAACTCGGTGCCGGCAGTCATCCGCTGCCGTTTGGTCTCTCCATCGTTTTGTTCGCCATGCTTGGCACGTTGATGCAGGGCATCCGTCCGTTGTTCAAACGCGGCCGGCTGGAACTGCCGGTGCTCATGGTCGGCGTGGCCACTTTCCTGTGGCTGCTGTCGCAATATCTCATCATCACGTTCTTGCGCGGTTCCCTGCAGTTCCCGATGGGCGTCTGGTCGAAGATGATCACCGACACCCTTTTGGCAATGCTGGCCGCGCCGCTCATTTTCCTGCTGCTCTACTCGTTGGCACGCCTGTCGAGCTATGAAATCAAATACGAAGGCCTGAGGTACCGCTTCGATGGTCGTTAAATACCGCTTCCGTCTCTATCTGTTCACGCTCGCCATGCTGTGCGGGTTTGGCTTGCTCGTGTTCCGGCTATGGTCGCTGCAGATCGACCGCCGCGAGGAGTTCGCCAAGATGATCCCCGGTGCGCGGAAGGAGCGCGCCCGCATCCCTGGGCCGCGTGGCGAGATCAAGGACCGCAACGGCGTCGTCCTTGCCACGAACAAGGCCAGCTTCGAGGTGCGCATCAACCTCGCCGAAGTCGTCACGGAGTACAAGCGTGTCGCCAAGATCCTCAAGCTGGCCGTTCCGGAGGCGACCTTCGAAACCGTTGAAAAAGGCATCAAGCGTCGGAAGTCCGAACTCGACATCTACCAGATTTTTGAGGAGACCATCGCCGGCCGCATGCGCGAGATGGGCGTTCACAAAGATTATGCGGTGGATTCGTTGCGCGTGCATTACCGCAGCTTCGGCGGCGCAGTCCCGTGGGTTTATCGCGATGATCTCACCTTTGCCGAGTTCAGCCGCATCGCCGAGCATAATCTCGGCCTGCCAGGCGTCACTGTCGCCGAGCGTGCGTCACGCGTGTATCCGCTCAAAGCCATCGCCTGCCACATCCTCGGTTACGTGCGGTTGCCAGATGATCAGCGAGTTTCCGCCGAAGACCGCAAAGGCTGGGACTACTATGTGCCCGATGATTTCGGCGGTGCGGGCGTGGAGAAGAGTTTCGACAACTACCTGTGTGGCAAGCCTGGCGTGCGCGTCATGCAACGCGACCAGCGCGGCAGAATCGTCGGCGAGGTTGATGAAGAATACCAGGAGTCGCGCAAAGGCAACGATGTCCATCTCACCCTCGACGTCCGCATGCAGATCATCGCTGACAAGGCGTTGCGGGACGCGAAGATCGGGCGTGGTGCGGTGGTCGTGATTGATCCGGCCTCCGGCGAGGTGCTCGCGATGGTTTCTGTGCCATCCTTTGATCCGAACCAGTTCATCCCCAGCATCCAGCAGTCCGACTGGGATGCGCTGCTTGAAAACAAGACGGTGCCGCTGCTCAACCGTGCGGTGAAAGGCCATGCGCCCGGCTCCACCTTCAAAATTCCGATTTCCTTTGCCGGCTGCCTCGCCGGCATCCAGAAAACTCCGTTCAACTGCAGCGGCAGCGTCACCTATGGCAATACCGCCATGCAGTGCTGGATTCAGCGCCAGGGCGGCGGCTCCCACGGCACCCTGGGTCTCAGCGACGCGATCATGAAGTCCTGCAACTGCTTCTTCTACCGCTATGGCAACGCTGCCGGCATCGCCAACATCACCAAGGTCGGCAAGGTGCTTGGCGTGGGCGAAAGAACTGGCATTGAACTGGAGGACGAGGACTCCGGCATCCTGCCGAATCCCGACTGGCTCCGCGCACACCGCCCCGCCGAACGTTGGAGCGATGGCTACACGGCCAACACCTCGATCGGCCAGGGCATGGTGCTCGCCTCACCGCTGCAAATGGCCTCCGTCACCGCCACCGTCGCCAACGGTGGCAAAGCTTGGAATCCACACCTGCTCAAACGTGTGCTGGATGGCGATCAGGTCGTGCTCGATAACCCGCCCAGCCTGCGCGGCGACCTTTCCGCCAACGTGAAGGCCGATGAAATCGAAATCATTCGCAAAGGCATGTGGAAGGTTGTGAATGACCCCGGCGGCACCGGCAAGTCCGCACGCATCACCAATGTTGAGGTCGCGGGCAAGACCGGCACCGCGCAGAACTGGCGGCTCGACGAACGCCGCGTCAAACATGATGACAACCACACCTGGTTCATCAGCTTTGCTCCTTATGTAAATCCCAGATTCGCCTGTTGCGTTCTGATTCAGAATGGCAAATCGGGCGGCTCCTGTGCGGCGCCGCTCGCACGCCGTGTGCTGGAGCAATGCCTGGCACTCGACAACGGCTCCTACAATGTCGCCATCGAAGCGCTGCCGCCTGCTGTAGGTCATTTCAATCCTATCCTAGCCGTCCAATATGCTGACGCTGCGGTGCCAGTGGCCCCCGGCACAGATGAAGATGGCGACGTGGGCGCAGGTGCGTCCACGGTAGAACCGGCGGATGATGCGGCGCCGCGTGTGAACACGACGCCCAACATTAAACGGAAGGCCGATTCAGCGGGATCGGCGGGCAGCAGCTCCGGACAGAATGTACCCCAGGCCGTGCCAGTGCGCAGGGTCGGTATCTTCAACCGAAGTAGCTCCCAGGAAACCAAACCATCCGAACCCGCCCCCAGCGGCGGCGGATTTTTCCGCAAGCTCTTCCGCTGAGGAGCCGCACCACCATTTCAGGAAGATTTATCATCATGGCATTGACCTTCGTTCAAAGAATCAAAGAATTACTCACCGGCAAACGCGACATCAAAAGCGGCGTGCGCCTCGTCATTAACTGCGAGAAGCTGGAGAACCGCGTCGCACTTCTCGACAAAGGTGTCGTTGAAGAATACAACATCGAGCGTGTCGGCACGAACAGCCTCATCGGCAGCGTCTTCAAAGGCCGCATCCGCAACATCGAGCAGGGCCTCAAGGCCATGTTCATCGACATCGGTTTCGACAAAAACGCCTTCCTGCATTTCTGGGATGCGATTCCCGCCGCGCTGGATGCCGGTTTGGAAGAAATTAACCGCGGCGGCAGCAAAAAACGGAAGCGCATCGAAGCCAAGGATATCCCCACCCTCTATCCCATCGGCTCCGAAATCATGGTGCAGGTCACCAAAGGTCCCGTGGGCAACAAAGGCCCGCGTGTCACCACCAACATCTCCCTCGCCGGCCGTCTGCTCGTCTTGATGCCGCTCAACGACACCTGCGGCATTTCGCGCAAGATCGAAGACCCGAAAGAGCGTTCACGTCTCCGCAAGATCATCGAAAAAATCAGCCTGCCCGAAGGCATGGGCATCATTCTGCGCACCGAAGCCTCTGGCAAACGCGCCCGCCACATCGTGCGCGATTTGAACATCCTGCTCGACGAATGGGACGAGACCGTCGCCAAGCGCGATGGCCAGAACGCCCCCGTCTGCTGCTTCCAGGAGCCCGATCTCGTCGAGCGCACCGTGCGCGACTTCCTCACCGAAGACATCGACGAAGTCGCCTGTGATGATCTCGCCACCGTCGAGCGCATGCAGCGCATGGCCGCGCATATCTCCGGCCGTGCAAAGCGCCGCATCAATCACTACCAAGGCCAGGCCGCCATCTTCGAGCACTACGGCATCCAGAAGCAGATCGACAACGCCTTCTACCGCCAGGTGTGGATGCCCTGCGGCGGCTACATTGTCATCGACCAGACCGAGGCCCTCGTCTCCATCGACGTCAACACCGGCCGCAACAAGGGCCATAAGGATGTCGATAAACTCCTCCTCGAAACCAACCTCGAAGCCGCCGCCGAAGTCGCTCGCCAGCTCCGCCTCCGCAACATGGGCGGCCTCATCGTCGTCGATTTCATCGACATGAAGCACCGCCGCGACCAGCAGGCCGTGTACAAGCTCATGCTCGACCACCTCAAGCGTGACAAGGCCAAGACCCAGGTCCTGCCCATCTCCCAGTTCGGTCTCATGGAGATGACCCGCCAGCGCCTCAACGAAAGCCTCGGCACCACGCTCTACGAAGCCTGTCCGTATTGCAAAGGCCACGGCCAGGTCAAAACCCCGCTCACCATGAGCGTCGAGTTGCAGCGCCGCCTCGTCAGTGTTCTTGGCCGTGCCAAGGACGATCAAAAGAGCATCATCGTCGTCGTGCATCCCGAAGTCCTCGCCCGCCTCAAGACCGAGGATGGCGAGCACCTCGTCGATCTCGAACGCAAGTATCAGGCCCGCCTCACCTTCCGCAGCGATCCTGCCTTCCACCGCGAGCAGATCACGCTCGCCAATGCGACCACGGGCGAGGAAATTCGCCCCTGATCACCGGAGGATAGGACTCCGGCCTGTCAACGGATCGAGGCTCCCAGCCTTTTTCAGATCAAAGGCGAGACGCCTCGATCCACTGACAGCCTGGAAGGCTATCCTCCGCTGCCAGACACTGTCACCTCATCGAGATCGAAGCTCTCCTGCGCTCCTGCCGCGCTGGGGGCGATCACGACCTTGCCGATGTGCTGAATCGTATCCGGCCATGAGAAGCCGTTGGTGGAGCGTTTCCAGCCTGCGGCCAGCGCTTCCTCATCGCTCCAATCATAACGCAACGCAGCCTTCGCTTGTGCCCAGTTGCTGCCAAAGGTGGCGCTCGTCTCAAACTGCCATTGCGCGATGTCACGGGCGAACAGCTCGATCATCACACGCCCGCCCGCCTTCGCCGAACGTGCCTGGCAGGTGATCTCCGCACCCTTGCCGCCGATGATCTGCGTCCAGTCACCGGCAAGAGGTGATTCAACCGCAGTCACCGGCGAAAGCGCGATTGGCAGTGCTCTTCCGCTGCGTGAAACATGAATGTAACCGCCTTTGGCACCGCCATCGGCACGATGCTCGATTTGATCGACGCCCTTCCAGCCCTGTGCATTTGCATCGAACGAGATCGTCTTCGACGTGACCGGATGAATCGTGCGCCCCGCCGCCTTCAACGGGTTTCCCGGCTGCTTCGGCTCTTGTTGAATCAAATCGACACCGTTGAGCGCGTAAACCCGCGCATGGTTCAGTTGGATCTCCAAATGCACGTTCTTGCCGGTCACAGCACCGTGTTTCCACTTCAACTCAGCATCGGTCACATCACCGGTGATGGCTTCGGCTTCATCCAGCAGCGCATTCTGGTCGTCCAATGCCTTGATTTGAATGCTGCCACCAGTTGAGACATCGGCAGTAATGCTAACGGTGGCTGCCCGGAATGCGGTGGTGATGACAGTGGCAGGTTTGCTCATATCTTCAGGCTCATAAGCCGCAAAACCATCGGGCCGCAGCGTGGCGAGACATGGAAGACAGTGGCGCTTCCAGCCGGTGTGTGGGAAGTCATCGCCGCCGTAGAAAATCATGAGTTTGCCATCACGCAGGATCGGCGGGCCGGACATCGCGTAGATGCACTCGCTGTCATAGGCGCCCTTTGCACCACGCGGGATGAACGGCGTTCCCGGTGCCACACGCTGCCATTTGAGGCCGTCATGGCTCCATGCCAGCTCGCAATCCACCGTGCGGCCCTTGCCGACGTGATACATCATCACATAGCTCAAATAGAGGCTGCCATAGCGGAACACCGGCATGCAGTATGTCTGGCTGGCACGGCCTTCGTCGATGCCGGAGCGCAGCACGAGGCCGTTGTTCTTCCAGTGGATGAAGTCATCGCTCTCAAACCGTGCCACCAGCCGTTCGCCGAGATAGAGCTTCGTGAACCAGAGGTATTTGCCGCTGCGCTTGTCCCAGAACGCATTGTTGTGGGTGTCGCCGTTCTGTGCACCGAAGCCCTTGGCATTGATTGCCTCGCCCCAATGGATGCCGTCGGCGGAAAAGCGCACCTGCGGCTTTCCGAGACCGACATCGCTCACCATTTTGTAGCGGCGTGAGGCATCGGCATCATGCAGGTCTTTGAACACGCCCACGTTCGGGCAGTCACGCGCCACGATGTTGTTCGCTGTGCTGCTGGCGAACTGATGCAGGCCCAGTGCAGGCTTGTCCCACTTCACGCCGTCTTTGGAAGTCGCGTAGAGCAGATACCAGCCGACGTCATGCACCGTGCTGGGCCGGTCCATCTGCGCGATCACCTCCTTGTCGGCCAGCACGCACTTGTACCAGAGCTTGAACACCTGTTCCTGCTCGTCCCACACCACGTTGGGGTAGAGGTTGTTCATCGAGTTCTCCCACGGCCTGTCCGCTTGGAATAATGGATTGGCCGCATGCTTCTCCGGCGTGCCGAGCACCAGTTTTGCGTTCTCCACACGCTCGATCACGCGTGAGTCGAGCAGCAGGTGCTTCTGCGGTTGCGCAGCGGCGTTCGAGACTAAAACCAGCAGGGCAAGGGCGCGGATGGCGTTCATGTGCCGACATGAACGGCCCGGCGGAGCCTAGCGTTGCGAAACCTTGCCGCCTGCGAGCAGTTTTTCGAGGCTCGCGTCCGCTTTCACGCCTTTTTTGATCGCCTCATCATATTCGATGCGCGCCTTGTCCCACTGCGGCGGATCCCAGGTGACGTAGAGCACGGCCAGATTGAAGTGCGCCTCGCCGTAGGCGGGATCAATGGCGAGCGCGGTTTTGAATTCGCGTTCGGCACGTTCCATCAGGCTCAGCTTGGTGGCAATGATGCCGAGGTAGTGCCTGCCGCTGGCGTTGTCGGGACGTTTGGCGAGACTTTTCTCGAAGTAGGTCATCGCATCCTTCCAGCGCTCCTGCTTGAAGTAGGTGACGCCGAGCGTAAAGGCGGCGGGTTCGTTAGCAGGATCATAAGCCAGGGCTTTTTGCAGCGCGACTTCCGCCTCGGCATGCTTGTTGTCACGCTGGCGCGCCATGCCGAGACCGATGAGAGCGGAGACATTTTTGGGTTCGGTGCGCAGCGCGTCCTGATAGAGCGTTGCTGAGCCTTCAAAGTCCTTGTTCATGTAGGCTTCATTGGCCTGGTTAATGAGAGTGTCGGTGGCACCCGGCGCGGGCATGGGCTGCTTGATGCTGTCCGGCTTCGCGCTGGCGATGAGCGTGGCCTGCACGCCGTTGGGGCCTAGCAGTTCCTTGGCCACCGGGTCGGAGAAGAGTTTTTCTTCGTCAGGCGTCAGCGTCATGCGGGCGCTTTTCATTTCCTCGACTTGTTTGACGAGATCGTTGGAGGAGTTCTCCATCTTTTGCAGTTCGGTGATGACGAGATCCTTGGCGGCCTGCTGACGGCGCTGCTCGCGGAGCTGACGCATGATGATGGCGCGCAGCATTTCGTTTTCCTGCGTCAGTTCGGGTGTGGCGGCGACCTTGGCATCCATGCCGGACTGCATTTCCTTGAGCTGTTTGGTCAGCTCGGCCACCTGCGTCAGGTAGGCACCGCTTTCCTTGCGCAACTCGGCCAATTGGCCCTGCAAACCGGTGAGCTGGCCGCGCAGATCGGCGATCTCCTTGTCCTTGCGGGTGGCATCACTCTTCAGGGTCGCGACCTGTTTCTGCGCGTCGGTGAGTTCCTGCTTCAAGCGCTCGTTTTCGGCGATGAGGCGCTTCATTTCGGCGCTGCCGCTCTTTTTCTTCGCCTCCTCCAGCTCTGTCTGCAATCCCAGGCTGCGCGCGCTGGCGGCGTCGCGGCCCTTGACCGCGACATCGCGTTGTTTCACCGCGTCATCACGCTGCTGCATGGCGGTGTCGCGCTCCATCACGATCTGGTCGCGTTCCTTGAGGATTTTGTCACGCTCCTGCGTGACGGCGGTGATGCGAGCCGAAGCGGCGGCCAGTTTTTCCGAGGCATCCTTGGCGGCGGTCTCGGCGGCCATGAGGCGCTGGCCGTTTTTGCGCATCTCCAACTCCACGGCCAGCTTTTCTTCCATCAGCTTGTCGAGTTGCGCCCTTGCGACGCGGCCTTCCTCCACGTCTTTGCCCATGGCGAGGATGCCTTGCTCCATGGCGGCGGTTTTTTTTCCGAGTGCGTCGTTTTGTGCGCGCGCCGTGTTGATTTCGCCCGAGGCCCACTGATACCAGTTCTGCCATTTGCTGAGATCGACCTGCATCTGATTGTTTTGGTTGTTCAATTCGGCAATGCGCTGGCGATAGGCACGTTCAGCGGCCTCCAGTGCGCCGGCAAAGCTTGGCAGGCCGTCTTGTCCAAGCGGCACGGCGTTCGGCGCAGGTGCCAGCACGCCGGGCGTGGGCACATTGCCAGCGGGCATGGCGGGCGCAGGAGTCGGCGCTGGAGATGCCTCAACCGAGGGCATAGGAGCAAGCGAGTTCTGTTGGACCAGTCGTGCCTGGATGCGCGTGAGGGCGTCCTGAATCTTCTGCTGGCGGCTGGCGCGCATCTCCGGCTGCCAGGTCGGGTAATTGCGGGCGATGCTGTCCATGATCTCGCCGGCCTGCTTGAACTTGGTCTGCGCGAGCGAGAGATCACCGGCGGCCTCAATCTTGGCGGCCTCGTTGTTGAGCACGAAGCCGCGGAAGTACTGGTCTGCCACCTCGCTGCTCGCATCAATGGATTGAGCCTGCAACACCGGTGCGGCCAGGACGAACGCCGCCATGAGGGTGAGGACGGAAAGAAGACGATTCATGGAATTTTGGGGAAGGGGCGCTGAGCTTACCGCTTCACGGGGGGCTTGTAAATGGTCTTGGCGGTCCGTCTCAAGCCCGCCGCTGCCGCAAAACGGCCACCCAGCGGTCCACGGACTTGCCGGGGGCGTCTTTGAGCGCACGACTGGCCTTGTTGCGCCGATTGCTGACGACTTCCATGCCCAGCGCTTCCAAGGCGCGCAGTGCGAGCCGGTGCTCGACATCAAAGTAACTGGTGATCACCAGCATGCCGTCGGGCCGCAGTTTGGCGATGCCTTGGTCGAATATTTTCTTCCACAGCTCCGGTCCGTGCCAGAAGTTCTGGTGGCGCATGAAGACCATATTGAAGTCGTCGCCGAGTTCTTTGTGCTCGTCGATCTTGGTGGCGTCTTCGATCAAAAACTTCGCCGGAAGATGCGCGTGCGTCTCACGTGCTTGGCGAATTTCGCGAATGCGGATGTCGGCACCGATCATCTCGACATCACCGCCCTTGGTGAGTTCGGAGCCGACTTTGATCAGCGTTTCCGCCTCATCGCAGCGACCGCAGGCGAGATTGAGGATGCGCATGTCCTTCTGCTGCGCTGAGGCGAGATGCGGCGACAGCGAGTCATGCAGAAGCGTTTTGAGCTTCGCCAGGTCTTCGGCGATGGGCGTCGGCTGCATGCTTCAAAACTTCAATTCCTCGCCGAAGATCATGCGGGCGGCCTGGGCCACGTCTTTGTCGCCGCGGCCGGAGAGGTTGACGAGGATGATCTGGTCTTTGCGCATCGTGGGGGCCACTTTTTTGACTTCAGCGATGGCGTGGGAGCTTTCGAGGGCTGGGATGATGCCTTCGATCTGACTGAGTTCCTGGAAGGCGGCGAGGGCTTCGGAATCGGTGGCGTAATTGTAGGTGACGCGGCCTTGATCGTGCAGCCAGGCGTGCTCGGGGCCGATGGCGGCGTAGTCGAGGCCGGCGCTGACGCTGTGGGTGAGTTCGATTTGGCCGTCGGCATTGGCAAGGAGCCAGGTTTTGGTGCCTTGGAGGACACCGAGGCGGCCGCCTTGGAAGCGTGCGGCATGGCGTTCAGGGATGATGCCGTCGCCACCGGCTTCGACACCGGTCATGCGCACGTCTTTGTCGTTCAGAAAGGGATGAAAGAGACCGATGCTGTTGCTGCCACCGCCGACGCAGGCGACAAGGAGATCGGGCAGGCGTTCTTCGCGTTCCAGAATCTGTCGGCGTGCCTCGACACCGATGACGCGGTGGAAATCACGTACCATCATCGGGAAGGGATGAGATCCGAGAGCGGAGCCGAGGATGTAATGCGTGGTTTGCACGTTGGTGACCCAGTCACGCATGGCTTCGTTGACGGCTTCTTTGAGCGTGGCCTGGCCGGCGGTGACGGCGACGACTTTGGCTCCGAGGAAGCGCATGCGGGCGACATTGAGTGCCTGGCGCTCCATATCGACCTTGCCCATGTAGATGACGCATTCGCAGCCGAAGCGTGCGCAGACGGTGGCGGTGGCGACGCCATGCTGACCAGCGCCGGTCTCGGCGATGATGCGTTTTTTGCCGAGACGCTGGGCGAGGAGGATCTGGCCGAGGGCGTTGTTGATTTTGTGGGCACCGGTGTGCAGCAGGTCTTCGCGCTTGAGGTAAATTTTCGCGCCGCCGAGTGTTTCGGTCCAGCGCTCGGCCAAGTAGAGCGGCGTGGGGCGGCCGACGTATTCGTGGAGCAGGCGGTCGAGTTCTTTCTGAAAGGCGGGATCGGCTTTGGCTTTCTCGTAGTGGTCCGAAAGCTCGGTGAGGGCCGCCATGAGCGTTTCAGGCACGAACATGCCGCCGTACTGGCCGAAGTGGCCGTGGGAGTCGGGCATCACAGGAAGCGGGAGCAGGGAGGCGGCGGTCATGGGGCGGGCAAAGTAGAGCGAAGGCCGGAGGTTGGCAACGTCCGCGCATCATGCGTCAGGGTTTACGAGCGGAGATCAGCCCCGGGCTTCGAGTGCGGCGAGTTTTTTCTCCAGTTCGCGGACGCGGTCGATGAGATCGGGGATGCGGGCGGGGAGACTGAGCATTTTGCGGCCTTCCATAAGAGGGCGGGCAGGATAACCGGTGTAAGCCCCGGCTTCGGGAATGCTTTTGGTGACACCGCTTTTCGCGAAAAGCATGACTTTGTCGGCGATTTCAAGATGTCCGGCTACGCCGACCTGACCACCCATGGTGACGTAGTTGCCGAGGCGGGTGCTGCCGGAGATGCCAGTCTGCGAAACGATGATGCAGTGCTTGCCGATGATGCAGTTATGGCCGATTTGCACAAGGTTGTCGATCTTGGTGCCTTCGCCGATCCAAGTGCGGCCGAAGCGCGCGCGGTCGATGGTGGTGCAGGAGCCGATTTCGACATCGTCGTCGATTTGCACGATGCCGACCTGGTCGATCTTGATATGACGACCTTTGACCATCTCGTAACCGAAACCGTCGCTGCCGATGACGGAGCCGCTGTGGAGGATGACGCGGTTGCCGAGCACGCAGCGCTCCTTGATGACGACGTTGGCGTGCAGAGTGCAGTCCGTTCCCATGCTCACGCCACGGCCGACGAATACGCCGGAGTGAACGGTGGAGCCGTCGCCGATGGTGACGCCCGCCTCAATGACGACATGCGCCCCGATGCTGACTTTCTGCGGATCAAACACGGCGTCGCTGGCGACGGCGGCAGTGGGATGCACACCAGGCGCAAAGACGGCATCGGGCGGCAGGAAGTGCCGGATGACGAGGGAGAAGGCGAGCGTGGGATTTTTGACGCGGATGAGCGCTAGTCCGGGCTGCGCCTCCTGTGCGGCCAGATCATCCGGGACGAGGGCGGCGGTGGCGCGGGTGGTTTTGAGCGCGGGCAGGTAGCGAGCGTTGCCGAGGAAGGTCACTTCACCAGGGCGGGCGTCCCTGATGGAGTTCAGTCCGGTGATGCGGCTGTCGGCGGCACCTTCGGAGAGTTCGCCGCCGACGAGTTCGGTCAGTTGCTGCAGTGTGATGGAGTTGCTCATGGATGCAGGCTGACACATGGCGCTGAAAAGAAAAAAGACACGCCGCAATTGCTTACGGCGTGCCTGGAAAACTTTCGGGTGATTGATTACTTCTTGGGTTCCTCGGCTTTCGGGGCTGCCGTAGGCTCTGCCTTTTTTGGCTCAGCACCTGGAGGCGGGGCGTCCTTGTTGAGTTCGACAATGATCTGGTCGGTGAGGTCGTTGGCGGCACCTTCTTTGACGTGCAGGATGATCGGCACGGTGGAAAGGCTGACGCCGGTCTTGTCGAAGACGATGTCGAAGCTGTCGGCCTTGGAACGGTCACGCACGACGACGAGGATTTCTTCATAGAGACCTTTGCGGATCTGCATGTCCTCCTGCTTGAGCTGAGTCTGGCGGCGTTCAGCGAATTCCTGCATCTCCATTTCCATGGAACGAATCTCCTTCACCTTTTCACCGAGTTCGGCGGCGTATTTGTTGCGCTGCTCGGGTGTGATGATGGGATCCTGGGCGGTTTTTTGCAGCTTCATGGCCTCGGCGGAAAGGTTCTTGTACACCGTCTGGCGCTCCTGCATCTCCTGGGCGGCCTTTTCGTAGTTACCCTTGTACTTTTCAGCAGCGGACTTGGTTTTGTGGAACTCCTGGAAGACTTTGGACATGTCTATGACACCGATTTTGAGGTCGGCGGCCTGGAGGGTGGCAGTGGTGGCGAGGAGGAGGGCGATGAACGCGCTGCGAATCATAAGGGTGGGAGTTTGGAGGGGATTGGAAGGGCGGACAAACAAAATGTCCGGCACACGGCGCTAGAACTTGTAGCCCATGTTGAACTGGAAGCGGCCCGAGCCAGTGAACTGGTCCTTGGCCATTGGCACGGCGTAGTCCACGCGGATGGGGCCGACGGGCAGGAAAAGCCGCAGACCGATGCCGACATCGGAGAAGACATCACCGCCGACATCAAGGGTGCTGGCACCGACAGAGCCGATATCGCCGAAGAACACCACGCGCGGTGACTTATCGGAATTGGCGGTGATATGCACCGGAACGGAAAATTCACTGCTAGCATAGATGGAGGTGAGTCCGCCGAGCGCTTCACCCGTGGCATCCTTCGGGCCGGCCTGGCGGTAATTGAACCCACGCAGGTTGTTCGCGCCGCCGAGGAACAGCCGCTCGAAAATCGGCACGCGGCTGCCGCCCCAGTTCTCCACTGTGCGGAACATGCCTTCGAAGCTCAGGATGGTGTCTCCCGGCAGATTGAAATACTGCTGGCCGCCAAAATTCGCCCCATAGACCTGGACATCACCGCCTAGGCCGGACAGCAGCATGCCAGCCTCCAGCTTGTGGCCGCTGCGGGTGATGAAGACGCTGTCACGGGTGTCATTCACCCAGTTCAGGTCCACCTTGCTCTGAGTGTAAGTGCCGCCTTCCCGCGTGATCTGGGGCGAGGCGGTGGGATCTATGCCATCGATGCGGATCTGCTGAAGCGTGTAGGTTCCCTCGATGTAGGAGTGCTCGCTGAGGCGTTTGCGCAGCCCGGCGGAGACCCCGACATTGGTCTGATTAAACTTGTTCGAGAGATAATTCAGGTTGTGATAGAACGCCTCAACGGTGAGCGCCAATTCCCGGCCCATGAACCACGGTTCGGTCCAACTGACGGTGACATCTTTACGCAGTGCACCCGCGCGAATGTTGGCGTTGAAGCGCTGGCCACCGCCACGGAAGTCCTTCCAGTCGCGGATGTCGAAGTTCGTCTGCGTCACCTGGATGAAGCCGGTGATGCTGTCGATGGAGCTGAAGCCCGCGCCGAAGTTCACGGTGCCGGTGGACTGCTCCGCGACGTTGATGTCCACATCCTTGTACCCTGGCATGGTGGACGGGGTGTTGCGGACATCCACAGCACTGAAGTAGTTCAGGTTTTGCAGGCGGCTCTTGCCCGCCTCGATTTTCACCGTGTTGAGCTCCTCGCCGGGCGCGAAGGGCATTTCACGGCGGATGACCTCATCCTTGGTGACGGAGTTGCCGGAGATGTTGACCTTGTTGATGTAGGACTTGGTGCCCTCCGTGATGTGGTAGGCCACGGTCACCTGTCCGGGCGTTGACTCCAGAATGCTGGTCTCCACATGCGCGTCGGCGTAGCCACGCGAACCATAGTAGTCCTGGATCATTTTTTCATCAGCCTTCACAAAGCTGCCCTTGTACGGGAAGCCGCCCTCCTGCTGGATGCCCTTCATCAGTTCGTCCTGGGTGAACAGCGTGTTGCCCGAAAGGCTGACTCCAGACACGTCATACTTGGCGCCTTCATTGATCACATAGACCAGGTCCATCTCCTTGGCGGACACCGGTTCACGCCGCACTTCAGTGACCTTCGCGTACACATAGCCCTCGTCCTGGAACGCCTGTTCGATGATCTTGATGTCTTCCTGCATGTCCTGGCTGTTCATCTTGCCCTTTTTGCCCCAGAGGTTCCAAATTTGGTGCTCCTTGGACTTGATCTTGCCGCGCAGTACGCGCGCCTTGATGGCGGTGTTGCCTTCAAAGCGGATGTCATGGATGATGCCGCGTGCGCCTTCATCAATCTTGAACACCACGCTGGAGAAACCCTCGCGGACGGACGGCGTGATGTCGTAGCTGACGATCACATCCGCATAACCCTTCTTTTCATACAATTCCGAAATCTTGTGCTGTGCGGCGGACAGCTTGATGTCATCCACGGGATCGCCCACCTTGACGTCGATTTCCTTGCGCAGCTTGTCATTGTCAAAAGTGGTGTTGCCCAGAAAGCCGATTTCACCAATGCCACCACGTCCGGTGATCTCGACGATCACTCGCACGCCGCCAGCCACGTCCACGGCGCGGATGTCCAGGTTTTCCACCGCTCCGGTGCTGTAGAGTGCGCGAATGTCGCGCTCCACCGCTTCGCTCGTGAACGGCTGGCCCACGCGGGTGGACATCTGGCTGCGGATACGGTTCTCATCGAGCTTTACCGCACCTTTGAAGACGACTTGAACCTCCTGCACGATCTTTTTGACCATCGGCGCCGCCGGGATGACGGCCTGGGCCTGAACCTGTCCCGGGCTGGCGATCATGAGCGCGAAAGCTGCGGCAAAAAGTGCCAAGCGTGGATGAGTGGGGAGTCCGTGATTCATAGGCGAAGGGAGAAAAAAGGCGGGCAGAACTTGGGCAATCAAATGAGCACGCCAAGGCTGACGTACGGGAAGCCGCATTACTGCTTCCCCGCCGCTCCACGTCAAGGTGTAAGTTCTGGCTGAAACTGCCCTCATTCGCAGTCGTGAGAGTGCTGTTGGCAAGCTCTGCCTTCCACGATCTCCTTCATTACACAAAAAATTGGGATTTCGCCCCCCAACGATTAGAACAGCCGCCCCGGACTCAACCCCTGCCCCGCTCCCGCACCCGCGACTATCTCCAGCTTCATCTCGTCGTGTTTGCGTGGGGTCTGACCGCGATTTTGGGCAAGCTCATCGAGCTGACACCCGTCGATGTCGTGCGGTGGCGCACTGCGCTCGCTCGCTTCATGGGCATTCCCTCCTGCCGTCGCGACGCAGAATTCTCGCCATGCTCGGTGTCGGCGTCATTTTTGGCCTGCACTGGATTCTGTCCTTCTGGTCCGCCGACTGGCCACCGCTTCCGTCTGTCTCGCCACCATGCCCACGACCATGCTGTGTGCCACCCGACGCACAGCTACTGCCAGCACGGATTCCGTAATTGGCAAAACGCGAGTCCGTGCCTAAAATCCCCTCATGCCTGCTGTCCTCGACCCACCCCGCCGCAAGCGTCCTGCGGCACTGCCGCCGCTGGCGGCACCCCACGATCATCTGACGGTCGTGTGGGACACGACGTGGCCGTTCTACCTCCAACTCGATGCCAAACTGGAAGGCTCCAGCTCACGGGTCAGCTATTTGAAAGGAAGACTCGACCTCATGACGCTCTCGATCGACCACGAACGCATTAAGAACACGCTGCACGATCTCATTGTTTCACACTGTCAGGACGAGGAAGTCGAATACGCTTCACAAGGAGCTGCCACGCTGCGCATCCCGCGAGATCGCGGCAAGGAGCCGGATGACAGCTTTGTGTTCGGTGAGCTGAAGAAAACGCGGCCTGACATGGTGCTGGAAGTCGTCATCACCAGCGGCGCCATCGACAATCTGGAGTTCTATGCGCCGTTTCGCATCCCGGAGGTGTGGGTGTGGGAAAGCTCCGGTCTGAACGTCTTCATTCTCGATGGCGGCCGCTATCGGAAAGCGAAGAAGAGCAAGCTGCTGCCGAAGTTCAATGTCGCGCTGGCGGGATCACTGGCGACGTGTCAGAGCACCTCGCAGGCGGTGCGGGAGTTTCGGCAGGGACGGTGAAAGTAGTTTTGTTCCTGCGGAACAAATTCTGAACTCCAGTTGCACAGCAACTGGGCTACTATTGGAGAATCTCCGTCGGACACTCCGGCAGTGATGACAGGAATGCGCGGCCATAGGGCTTGGTGATGCGGCGTCCGCCGGAAGGATTCCACGGAAAGATTCCTCGCTTGCCACTGCTCCAGCCATTTCATATGACTGGCGCAGTATTTCCCGCCCTGACCGCGCAGGAGTGATCCCGCCGACCCCACACCCACCGGCTACCAGCACTCTCCCGATGGCGGTTTCAAGTGGATGCCACCGAGCGCCAAGCAGCTCCCCACGCTGCTGCCGCAGTATGAGGTCGAGTTAGTGGTGGAACTGCCCGGCAAGTGACCCCGGCAGCCCCGCCAAAGCTCCGCAGGAGACGCTGTCATCAGTCCTCGAACTGTCGGTGACGGTGGAGCGGTGAGGGACGCTGGAATTGACCGGATTGCACTCATTGCTGCTGGACCGACTGCCAAGCGGAGTCGATCACCGCCTGGGTGGTGCGGAAGTTGGTTTCGGTCTTGAGGTGTTCGATGGTGGCATGAAAGTCGAGCCAGTCACGCATGCCTGCCTCGGCGAGAATGTTCAAGGTTCCTGCGGTGATGAAACCGCGTGCCAGCGCGCAACGCCGCCCCTCTTGCTCATCGATCAGAATCAGCTCGGCCTGCAAGCGTTGCGCGAGAGTGATGGCGGCGGCTTCGCCTGCATCCAAGGCATCGCACAGGTCCAACGGTATTTCATCAACCTCGGACACAGTCAATCAGGAGGGCGGATGCTCAGCCCAGGTGCGCAATGCCAAGGGCGCGCGTGGATGGCGGCACTCTTGGATCACTGCCGTGGGACAATGCACGCCGCCAAACAGGCGCGGCAGCAGCTCCAAATGCCCCAGCACGGCGAGGTAGCGCAGCGGGGTGGTGTCGCTGACGACGATCATCGGCTCAGGAGAGCGCTCAGCTTGCGCCCGTCTTCGGCCACCTGTGCGGCAGTGGTGCCGGGCCAGGCTTCAAGGGCGGCAAGGAAGTCCTCTGTCTCCCAGCGCGAATCATGCCCCATCAACACCCGCACTTCAGACGCAGAGAGCATGCCCTGACGATAAGCCTCCACTGCAAAACCATCGAGCAGCACGCGTGGCAAAGCAGGCTGCACACGGTTGAGCGACGCGGCAAGCACGTCGGGAATGGTGAGGGTGGGTGCGTCGTAGAGTAGGCAGGAGAGCCGCAGCTCCCCTGCCCCTCATCAAACCGGACGGGCGGTTTTCCCGCATCCGGCTTTCCGAATCTTGTTCATCAGAGGCCATTATGTGCGCCTTGCCACTTTGAGCGGCAGTTGATAGAGCCGATAGCGCTTCAC
>NZ_JBJXFV010000136.1:0-28270 GCF_046154365.1 Prosthecobacter sp. | reverse complement strand
CCTGGGCCGCAAGGGCGACGGGCACCCAGGCGCCCAAGTCCTCTGGCAAGGCCTGCACCAACTCGACGCCATCACCGAGGCTTGGCGGCGCTTCGGTTCTCGAAATACTTGTGGGTAAAGCTCAGAGAGGACTGGCGCACTCCAGGACGCTGCCGCGAGACTTCACCTGCGGGTGTTTGAGTCTGTCTTCGTCCACTGCCTTTGACTGCATCGTTACGGCTGAGAGTGTCCTGGGGGGGGATCCGCTCTGGAGGCGGGGCTTCGTGCGTTTTTTAAGCCAAGTGTATTTCGCCGCAGGCCCGGCATTGACAGCAGGGCCATTCCATCGCTAGACAGAGGGATCGTCGAACCCATGAATCTGCCGAACCAGCTCACTGTCGCCCGTCTTGTACTGACGGCGGTGTTTGTCGTGTGTTTTTACCTGCCGGTGGCGCATCACATCTCGATCGCGGCGCTGGTGTTTGGCGTGGCTTCGATCACCGATTACTTCGACGGCCGGATCGCGCGGGCGCGCGGCATTGTGACGAATTTTGGCAAACTGTTCGACCCGCTGGCGGACAAGATCCTCATCGCGGCGGCCTTCATCCTGCTGGTGGAGCGCGGGGATCTGCCGGCCTGGGTGGCGGTGGTGGTGCTGTCACGGGAGTTTTTCGTGACGGGCATCCGGCTCATCGCAGCGGGACAGGGAGCCATCCTGATGGCGGAAAAGCTGGGGAAACACAAAATGCTCTGGCAGATCATCACTGTGAGCTGGTTCCTCGTGAAACAGGCCTCCGACGAGGCGTTGTTTAGTTTTGCGAAACCGTTTTATGCCGCGACGCCGGGCTGGGTGGCGGACATCATTATTTATTTCACCACTTTCCTGACGCTGGCCTCCGGTTTCAGCTACTTCTGGAAGAACCGCCAGCTCTTCAACGACGCCTGAATCCTTTCACGCCATGACCGCTGAACAACAACTCACCGCCCTCGGACTCAGCCTTCCATCTGCACCGCCACGCGGCGGTGTTTACAAGCCAGTCGTGATCGTGGGCAACGTGGCCTACATCTCCGGTCATGGCCCTTATCTGGGTGATGGGAACTACATCACGGGTCGTGTCGGCGCGGATCTCGATCTCGCGGCGGGCAAGGCAGCGGCGCGGCAGACTGGACTCGCGCTGCTTTCGACGTTGAAAAACGAACTTGGCAGCCTGGACCGCGTGAAGCGCGTGGTGAAACTGCTCGGCATGGTGAACAGCACGGCAGACTTTCCCGATCATCCCAAGGTCATCAATGGCTGCAGTGAGCTGTTTGGCGAGGTGTGGGGCGAAGACTGCGGCATCGGCGCACGCAGCGCTGTGGGCATGGGATCGCTGCCGGGCAACATCGCCGTGGAGATCGAAGGCATCTTCGAGCTGCATTAAAAAACCTGCGCCGTTACCAGCGCAGGTTGGTGGAGACACGGCCTGACGGCGCTCAATACCAGCGTGAGCCGATGCCGAAACCGCTGCCCCAGCCATACGGCTGGCCGAAGCCATAGCTGCCGCCCCACGGGCGATAGTTGTAGCTGCTGTACGACGGGCTGCGGCTGTAATAAGGGCTGCTGTAGTAGCGGTTCGAGTAATAGGGATGGCGATAGTACGAACTCGAATAGTAGGTGGGCCGGGAGTACGAACTGGAGTAATACGGCCTGCCGTAGTAATACCGGTTCCCGTAGGCCGAGCTGCGGTTCACATAGTAGTAGCGGTCGCGGCTGGAGCCGATGGCGTTCCCAGCGAGGCCGCCAAGGATGCCACCAATGAGCACCCCTTGCAGCGGATGACGATGGCTGACGAGTCCGCCCAGCAGGGCACCGCCAGCAGCACCATAAAGCGTGCCGGAGCGTTGATTGGGCCCCATGCTGTAATAGGGATACTGGCAGGAAGTCAGTGTCAGTGAAACACCAACGAGGAGAATGACGGCGAGTCGAAGAAAAGGCGTTTTCATGATGAATAGAGCTACGCTTGGCAGTAGCGCACGAAACCTCCGACCTTGGCAATCACGAATCATTCAGCCAGCGGGTGAAAATTTCAGCTGCACTGGAGTGGGTGTGATTTTTATGGGGAGAGCCTCCCACAAACGCCTGTCCGTGTCAGAACGCGATGATCTGGAAGGGCCAACTGTCCTTCACCCGCTTGTCGGTCGGCGTGCTCAAGAGTTTCTCAAACTGCCGCGCCCATTCACGGATGGCATACTTGGCCTGCCCCGTGGGAAACAGCTCCTGCGGGAAGAACAGGAGCAGCGATCTGGCCTCCTCCTTGTCGGCAAACTCGAAAAACGACTTCCCGGTCGTCGGTTCAATGAGCACCCCCTCAATGGCGATCATGCCGCGCGCAGGCTTGGCGAACATGCTGCCAACCATCGGCAGCGTCACCAGATCCACCGCCTCTCTCACCGCCAGTCCCGAGTAGGTGTTCGGCTCCCACTCGATGATGGACAGCTTCAGCGTCATCGCCTCCTTCGAAGGCGTGTCCACGACGGCGAAACGCGATTTTTTGTTGGATTTGAAGGCGCTCACGAACTTCTCATGGGCATAGACGAGAAGACTGTTCATCTTTTCTTCACGACGTTTGTCGCTGAACTCGAGCTTGGTGAATTTCTGCCGCATCGGCCGCAGTTGATCCGCCACCACCGGGGCGATGTAGATCGACTTCACCTGTTCGGCGGCTTTTTGGACACGCGGATCCTTGTTCCACCAGTTGCCGATGAAGGGCGAACGCTTGCGGTCTTCCTTCAGCTCCGCCGCATGCGGCAGGAAGCCCGTGGGCTTGACATCGACCGCCCCCAGCACGCTTTTGGCAGTGCGGCAGGAGATCATCAGCCAAGGCAGAAACAGGAGAAAAGCGGCGCGAATCAGCATCATCAGAGGGTGGATTTGGATACGTGCGAGATAGCGAAATGGCAAATATTTCACGCGGCAGGCCGGGATCAAATAATCCGCACTTCAGCACACAAACCTCCCGCATCATTTGCGCCAGTCATGGGGGGGTGTTAGCTTTCCAGCCTTGTCTTTCGATGCACCGGCAATCCCGCCGCTGCTCCGCCTGATTTTCCCTCCCCCTCTATGGCATGGCTTTCCTCCCTCGGCACCTTCGGTGAAATTCTCCGATTCATCATCCTCATCCTGGAAGTGATCCTGGTCTTCAATCTCATGATCGTCGTCCACGAGTGGGGCCATTTCCTCGCCGCACGCTGGCGGGGGCTGAAGATTGAAAAATTCTACATTTGGTTCGGCAAGCCCCTGTGGAAAAAGACCATCAACGGCGTCGAATACGGCCTCGGCTGCATCCCGGCGGGCGGTTTCGTAGCCCTGCCGCAAATGGCGCCCATGGGCGGCCTCGAAGGTGAAACCAGCACTGAACCACTCCCAACGATCACTCCGCTCGACAAGGCCATCGTTGCCGTTGCAGGCCCGTTGTTCAGCTTTCTGCTCGCCTGCGTGTTTGCCGTGGCTGTTTGGATGGTCGGCAAGCCGCAGAGTGAGTCGCATACCACGACGGTCGTCGGCTACGTCGCCAAAGACAGCCCAGCGAGCAAGGCGGGCATCCTCCCTGGCGACAAAGTCCTCACCGTGGACGGCCAGCCGGTGAAACGCTTCGAAGGTCTCGTGGACAGCGTGCGCTGGGGCGTAGTCGCCAGCGAGGGCGACACCGTTGCCTTTGAAGTGGAGCGTCCCGGCCAGGGGATGGTGAAATTCAATGTCGATCCCAAAGCCTGGCCGAAGTCCGAAGAAAAAGCCGTACCGGTTTCCTGGTGGCGTTCCATCTTCAAGCGCCCGGATCTACGCTCCGTCGGCCTAGAAGGCCAGATGACACCCATGGTGGCCCGTGTTTTCGAAAACACTCCTGCCGATGAAGCCGGGATCAAGACCAACGACTTCGTGCTCAAAGCCGATGCCACGCCGCTGCGCAGCATTGCCGATTTGGCAGAGTACATTGAAAAGAACCCGCAGAAAACGATCACACTCGACATCTTGCGTGATGAAAAGCCGATCCAGCTCAGCCTGCTTCCCCGTTTCCCGGATGATACCAACCGGGTTGCACCCAAACTGATGATCGGCATCGAATGGGACAACGACGGCAGACTCAAGGAAAGCAATCCCACGCCGTATGAGCAGATCAGCGATGCGGTGCGGCACATGGGCAACCTCGTGACCAAGCTGTTTTCCCCGAAGTCAGACCTCAGTCCCGCGCACATGAGCGGCCCGGTGGGCGTTGGCCGGCTGTACTACAAGCTCTTCCAGCATCCCGATGGCTGGCAGCTCGTGCTGTGGTTCAGCGTCGTGTTCAACATCAACCTCGCCATCCTCAACATGATGCCCTTCCCCGTGCTCGACGGAGGTCACATCACCATGGCCGCCGCCGAGGCGATTCGTCGCAAACCGGCACAAGGACGCATCCTCGAATACATTCAGACCGCCTGCGCGCTGATGCTGTTCGGCTTCATCATTTTCGTCACCCTCAAGGACACCGGCGACATCTTTGGCGGCGGCAAACCTGACCCCGAAATGCGCAAGATCACCAAGGACGGGCTGCCCATCAAAGACATCTGGCTCTCCAAGACAGAACGTGCGACCAAGGCCGCCCCTGGTGCTTAGTTTTGCGAACCATGCGCGTCCTCATCCTCGTCGAAAACCTGCCGGTGCCCTTCGACCGGCGTGTGTGGCAGGAAGCCTGTGCGCTGCGTGATGCCGGACACGCCGTCACCGTCATCTGCCCGCAGATGCGCGGCTACACGCAGGCGGAGGAAGTGCTCGAAGGCATTCAAATCTACCGCCACTGGATCAGTGGCGAGGCCGGCTCACTCGGCGGCTTCATTGCCGAATACGCCTCCGCACTCTGGGGTGAATTCACCTGTGCGCTCAAAGCCTGGAAACGCGGCGGTTTCGACGTGATCCATCTCTGCAACCCGCCCGATCTGCTCTTCCTCGTCGCCCTGCCGTTCAAGCTCTTCGCCGGCGTGAAAGTCGTCTTCGACGTGCATGATCTGTGGCCCGAGATGTTCGAGGCCAAGTTCGGCAAACGCGGCCTCATGTACTGGGCCGTGCGCATTGCCGAACGCTGCACGCTCGCCCTCGCCAACGTCGTCATCGCCACCAATCAGAGCGTGCTGCGTGCCGTCAAACAGCGTGGCAAGCTGCGCGAAGATCGCGCCTTCATCGTGCGCACCGCTCCCAGCCGCATGAACACCGCTGCGCAGCCGGATGAAGCGTTGCGTGCCGGCAAACAGCATCTCGTCGGCTACATCGGCGTCATGGGCAATGCCGACGGTGTCGATTACCTCGTTCGGGCCGCCGAGCACATCGTCAAAACGCGCAAACGCGGTGATGTGCAGTTCCTCCTCATGGGTTCCGGCCCCGAACATGCCGCACTGCTCGCGCAGCGTGACCAACTCGGCTTGCAGGAGTACATCAACATGCCTGGCCGTGTCAGCGACGAGTTCCTCTGCCGCGCCCTGCGCACCATCGACCTCGGCGTCGCCTGCGATCCCATCAACGCCTACAACGACCACTGCACCATGAACAAGGTGCTCGAATACATGGCCTTCGCCAAACCGATGGTCATGTTCGGCACCGTCGAAGGCCGCTTTTCCGCCGGCGACGGTGCCGTCTATGTCATGGAAAACAGCGCGGAGAAACTCGGCGATGCCATCCTCGACCTCCTCGATGATCCCACTCGCCGCGCCACCATCGCCGCCGCCGGCCATCAGCGTCTCACACAGGAACTAAACTGGGAACGCAGCGTGGCGCAGTTACTGGCAGCCTATCAGGCCGCCGATCAAAAGAGTCGTGCGCAATAGTTGGCTGAATCTGCTCAAAGGGGCGAGATAGATGCGTCTGCCAGCACCACCTTCGCCGCATTGAAGCCGCATAGGCCGGTCACATTGCCGCCAGGATGCGTGGAACCGCCGCAGAGGTAGAGGCCGGGAATTTCGGTGCGGTAGGTGCCCGCGCCTTTGAAGGGGCGATGGTAGCCGATTTGATCGTTGGCGAACGATCCCACCAGCAAATCGCCGCGCATCATGTTCGGCAGCAGGCGCTCGGTATCGAGAGCGCTACGGGTGAAGCTGTCGAGCACGGCCTCGCGCAAATTCGGCGCGTAGCTTTGCCAGAGCGTCAGCATCTCGCGGCCATGCTGTTCCTTGTGCGCATCCCAGTTCCGCGCATCGCCATGCAGTGCGTAGGGCAGTTTTTCCCACATGAAGGCCGTGTGCCGGCCTGCGGGAGCCTGCGAGGCATCAAACTGCGTCGGGCACGTGCCCCACATCACCGTGCGTGGAATTTCACCGCGTTCGTGAGCGGTGACGATGTCGTGGAACTGATTCACATCGTCCAGGCCGAGGGTCATCATGAACGCCTGGTTCAATTCAGGATGCTTTTCCGCCGCAGCATAACGCGGTGGCTCGCGCAGGTTCAAATTCAGCGCGAACAGCGGTGCGAGCAGGTTGTACTCAAAACCCGCCGCCCGTTCACGCAGATGCGCCGGAGCGACATCCGCTGGAATCAAATCGAGGAACGTCTGCTGCGGATTCAATCCACTCGCGACGAACTGCGAGGCCTCAATGCGATCTCCCGTCATGGATTCGACGCCGCAGGCACGGCCGTTGCGCGTCAGGATCGAGCGTGGCTGCCAGTTCGTGAAAATCTCGCCGCCATGCTCCCGCAAATCAGCGCACAGTGCTTCCGCCAGCTTGCGCGAACCACCGAGGCACATCTGCGCCTTGCGCGGACTCGCCAGCAACGAGGGAATCGAATGCCCGAAGCCCTTCTGCCGCAAATCGACCTCACGCAGGCCGTTGAAGAACAGCAAACCCGCCTGCACCGCCGGATGCTCGAACTCGCGCATCACAAACTCCATCGGTGACAGCGCCTGCACTTCCAGCAGCATGCGCCCGAGCGCCGTCTGCTTCAGCTTCGCCACTCGTTCTTCCGGCGGCAGCGGCGCATTCTGCGCTTCGGGGATGATGATCTGCTCCACGATGGGCCGGAAGCGTTCCGTCCACTCGCGTAGCCGCTGCGCATCGCGTGGCGAGGTCGCCGCAAACGACGCGAACGTCTTCTCAAAGTCGGTCCACCACTCCAGCACGCGATCTTCTGGTAAAATCATCGCCACATTCAGCTCCGGCTCGATGTAGCGCACGCCATGCCGTTCCAGCTCCAAGTCGCGATACCACGGCATCGCCGTGATGCCACGATGGAAGAACGAATGCGTGTTGTGCTTGAAGCCGGAGGTCGGCGGATGCTCCACCGTCGCCAAACCTCCGCCTGCGATGTCATTTTTCTCCACCACGGCCACTTTCAAGCCTGCGCGTGCCGCATAGCACGCGAGCACCAGCGCATTGTGCCCGGAGCCGAGAAGGATGCCGTCGTAAATCATGGCTGCGCACCATTACGCGGCCATGAACCTGTTTCGCACTTTAGATCGCCACTTCCGCGTCTTCGTCACCAGCATCAGTCAGCGACTTGAGGATCATGCCGGCGGCGACAGTGTTGTTGGTCTGTTCATCGACGAGGACGAAGCTGCCGGTGGTGCGATTTTTCAAATAGGGGTCGAAGAAAATCGGCGCGGCGGTGCGGATGCGGATGCAGCCGATGTCGTTGAGGGCGAACTCTTTGTTCTCGGCACTCTTTTCGAGGGTGCTGATGTTCACTTTGTAAAGCACGTCGGTGACGACAGCTCGCACATCGTTGGTGGTATGGCGCAGATGAAAGCGGCCACGGGGCTTGAGGGTTTTCTTGTCGGCGAACCAGCAGATCATGGCGTCGAATTCCTGGCTCGTTTGAGTGGGTTCGTTCGCCTTCACGATCATGCCGCCGCGGCTGGTGTCGATCTCATCGGCCACGGTGATGCTGTAGCTGAGTTGCGGTGTCGTTTCGGGCTGCGGGCCTTCGTAAGTGTGAATGCCGGTGATCTTCGACTTCATCGCTGAGGGATAAACGAGCACGTCATCACCCACGCGGAAGGTGCCGCTGGCCATGCGGCCGGCGAAGCCACGGTAATCGTGCAGATTGCCCAGTTTGGCGTCCTTGCGGTCGGAAATCGGGCGAATGACCCACTGCACGGCGAAGCGCGCTTCATCGGCGGCCGTTTCGGCATGCACCTGGACGGTTTCGAGATGTTGAAGAAGCGACGGGCCGGTGTACCACGGTGTGCTGTCGGATTTATCGACCACGTTGTCGCCATTGAGCGCGCTCATCGGGATCGGCGTGACCTGCGGGAGATTGTCCAGGCCTTTGGCGAAGGCTTGGAAGTCGCCGACGATCTTGTCATAGACCGCCTGATCGAAATTCACGAGGTCCATCTTGTTCACGGCCAGAACGATGTGCCCAATACGCAGCAGTGACGCGAGATAGGTGTGCCGCATTGTCTGCTCGATCACACCGAGGCGTGCGTCGATCAAGATGATCGCCAGATCCGCAGTGGAGGCCCCAGTGACCATGTTGCGCGTGTATTGAATGTGCCCAGGCGTGTCCGCGATGATGAATTTCCGCTTCGGCGTGGCGAAATAGCGGTAAGCCACGTCAATCGTGATGCCCTGCTCGCGTTCGGCGCGCAGGCCGTCGGTGAGCAGTGCGAGATTCACATGCGCATCGCCACGACGCTTGGAGGATTCTTCGACGGCAAGAAGCTGGTCTTCGAAGATCGACTTCGAGTCGTAGAGCAAGCGTCCGATCAATGTGCTCTTTCCGTCATCGACGGAACCAGCAGTGGTGAAGCGGAGAAGAGAGGATTCGGTGGGGTTGACTAGGAGGTCCATGGTAAAAAATGAGTTTAGTCTTCGGTCTCTTTGAGATGTTCGAGTACATCATTGCAGCCATTGATGAGGCTGTAATTGGGTGATTCAGACGTTTCTTCGCTGGAGATGGCTAACTTAGCCGCGTCTTGAAGAGCTTGGCGTTCTCTCGGAGTAATCGATGCTAGTTCTGCCGCGATTGATTCCAGCGCGTCGGCATCATTATCTTCGTCCGCTTCGGATTCTCGTGCGACGGTTCCCAAATAGGCCATCGCATAGGCAAGTGCGTTTGCGAGAGAGTTCATAGTGATGCTTCGGGCATTTCGTCGCCAGGGAGCGGAGGGGCATCCAGGGCGCGGATTTCGTCGAAAGCAGCATCCTTGAGTTTTTGAGTCAGCTTGGAGGCGGCTTCACGCTGGATGGCTTCAAATTGCTCCTTTTCGGATTGTCGGATCTCCCACAAAAAACGGTTGGGGCTGGTTATCAGCACGCTTTGAATTGTATGGCCGAAGAAAGGACCAAAATCCCGTTGGTCTTGAGTGAGCAGATGCGTGCATTTAGCCGCGATGGCCCCAACAAGGATGGGGATGTCTTTGGCACGCAGATCGACATCAGGCGGCGGGACTGTGTGGTTAATGATGTGGAGTTCTTTGCCGAGCAGTTCGAGGTCTTGCAATCGACCAGGCTGTCGCATCCCCAAATTTTTTCGCGCTTCCCCCAGCGCATACTCGTTCGTCACGCCCTCCGCGAAAGTGATGATCCAGCGCACGAGATCACGAATAAAGCCGCCAGGTGTGGTGGCGCTGAAAAGAATATTGGCATCCAGAAACACTCGCCTCATGATCCCCAGCGTGATTCGTCCCTCGAGACCTTGGCGAGTTCAGCTTCCAGCCACTGACGATGCGGTTCCAGCGCACGCTCTTCAGACTCCCACTGTGTCATTTCCTCATCGGAATAGACACGGGTGGACTCAATACGATTAGGCTTCAACAGGATGCCTTGGGGCGTGTCCTCGATGATAATGACGTCATCACTCTTCAAACCAAATTTCGCCGTGAAAAACTCGGGAAGCGTGAAGGTGCCGTGATGGAGTGGAATGGTCGCAGTCATAAGCGCAGGCTAGCACAGATTAAGAAATCAAAAATAGCCTTCTTTTTTGCGGTCCTCCATGGCGGTTTCGCTGCGTTTGTCGTCGGCGCGGGTGCCGCGTTCGGTTTGGCGGGCGGCGGCGACTTCGGCGACGATTTCGTCGATGGTGCTGGCGGTGGATTCGACGGCACCGGTGCAGGTGGCATCGCCGACGGTGCGGAAGCGGATGGTCATTTCTTTAACCTTGGGCTTTTCTTCATCGAGCAGAGGAATGATGCCGGTACTGGCGTCGAGAAGCTGGCCGTGGCGCTCGATGATTTTGCGCTGATGGCTGAAGTAGAGGCTGGGTAGCGGGATGTTTTCCTGGCGGATGTATTGCCAGATGTCCATCTCGGTCCAGTTGCTGAGCGGGAAGACGCGGAAGTGCTCACCGAAGTGTTTGCGGCCGTTGAAGATGTTCCAAAGCTCGGGGCGCTGGTTTTTCGGGTCCCATTGGCCGAATTCATCGCGGTGGCTGAAGAAGCGCTCTTTGGCACGGGCTTTTTCTTCATCGCGACGACCACCGCCGAGGCAGGCGTCGTATTGATGCTCCTCGATGGTATCGAGCAGGGTGACGGTTTGCAGCTTATTGCGGCTGGCGTTGTGGCCTTTTTCTTCCTGCACGCGGCCATCGTCGATGGACTTCTGCACGAGGCCGACGGTCAAGGTCGCGCCGATCTCCTGCACGAACCAATCGCGGTATTCCATGGCCTCAGGGAAGTTGTGGCCGGTATCGACGTGGAGCAGCGGGAAGGGCAGCTTCGATGGATAGAAGGCTTTGCGAGCGAGCCAGGCCATGACGATGGAGTCTTTGCCACCGGAAAACAGGAGCGCGGGCTTTTGGAACTGTGCGGCGGTTTCGCGCAGGATGTAGATGGCTTCGGATTCGAGGAACTGGAGGTGCGTGATGGCCATGTAAATTTGAGATTTTAAATTTCAGATTTGAGATTAAAAGACGGCGAGGAATTTGAGGAGATTGCGCGTGCTGAGGGCGACGACGAGGACGCCGACGACGACCATGAAGGGCTTGTGCGGGATGTGTTTGGCGGCCCAGGCACCGAACGGGGCGGCGATGACACCACCGATGGCAAGGGCGATGATGATGCTCCAATGCGTGAGGCCGATGGTGAGCAGGAAGGTGATGCTCGCGGCGAGGGTGACGAAGAACTCAACGGCATTCACGCTGCCAACGGTGATGCGGACGTTGTTGCCACGCACGATGAGATTGGAGGCGACAATCGGGCCCCAGCCGCCGCCGCCCATGGCATCGACAAGCGCACCGAAGAAGCCGAGAGGCGTGAGATGGGTGGTGACGTTGCGCGAAGGCACCTGCACGAAGGCTTTGGCAATGATCACGATGCCCATGATTAGGAGATAGCCAGAGACCCAGGGTTTGAGCACGTCGCCAATGGAGGAAAGCAGGTATGCGCCGATGATGGCACCGATGACGGCGGGGATGAGCAAGCGGCGGAACAGAAAGCGATCCACATTGCCAAACGCATGATGCGAGATGGCCGAGGCACCGGTGGTGAAGCACTCCGCCGCATGCACCGTGGCACTGGTGGCCGCTGGCGGCACGCCGAGGGCCATGAGCAGCGAGGAGGCGCTGACGCCATAGGCCATGCCGAGCGCTCCATCGATCAATTGAGCGACGAAGCCGGCGGCGATGTAGAGCAGGAAGTCGGGCGGCAGATCAGGCATCGTCGTTTACGCTTTGTCGGTGACGAGTTTGGCGTGCAGGCCGCATTCGTGTTTTTCGTCGCCCTTGGCCGGATCGTAGTAGGTGCGCTCGTTCGGCAGATCGTGTTCGAGCAGGTAGGCATCCATCTCGACGGGCGTCCAGTCGAGGATGGGGTTCACCTTGAGGCATTCAAATTTTGCGTCCCACATGAAGGGCTGAAGCGTGGCGGCACGCTGCGGGTTTTGTTCTTTGCGCAGAGCCGTGATCCAGACTTTCGGGGCGAGTTCGCGCATGCCGCGCTCGAAGGGCTCCAACTTCATGATACGGCTGAAGGATTCGACGCGTTCGACTTCGTCCGGCATGGGGATTTGGCCACCATTGAGGGCCAGCCAGTGCGCGGCGGTCATGAGCGGCAGGTAGGGCTTCAAGTTGAGGCTGAGGCGTGCGTGGCTCTTTTCGGCGAAACGATAGGTTTCAGGGAGATTGGTGCCGTGATCGACCCACAGGATGGGGATGCCCGCCTCCTGCTCCGTGGCGAGATGCAAAATGACGGCTTCATACGGGCGGAAATTCGTGGTGACGATGGCCTGGCCGTCGGCATGAGCGAGGGCGGCCTGGATGATTTCCTGGGGCGATTTGCCTTTGAGATCGTCGTTGAGAGCTTGGATTTGGTCGGGATTCATGCGGGGCGCGGAGTATTCACCTGATTCTCGATGTGTAAAGTAGGAAATAGACAATTTAGGGCATGAAAAAGGGCGCGGAGGTGATCCGCGCCCTTTAAAAGTTGGCTGTGCTTCGGGTTAAGCCTGAAGCGCGGCAGCAGGCGGCTGGATGTTCACGCGGCGACCATCCTTGTCGAAGCGGACATTGCCGTCCACGAGGGCGAAGATGGTGTGGTCTCTGCCGATGCCGACGTTGAGACCGGGAACCCACTTCGTGCCACGCTGGCGGAGAATGATGTTGCCTGCGATGACGGCTTCGCCGCCGAATTTTTTGACGCCAAGACGCTTGCTCTGGCTGTCGCGACCGTTCTTGACGGAACCTTGTCCTTTTTTATGGGCCATAAGAGGGGAGTGGTGAAGGGGTTAGGCGTTGATGGCGGTGATCTGCACGAGCGTCAGCGGCTGGCGGTGACCTTTGGTCTTATGGAAGCCTTTGCGCTTCTTGAACTTGAAGGTGGTGACCTTGTCGGCCTTGTGCTGCTTGATCACCTTGGCGGAGACGCTGGCGCCTGCGACGGTGGGAGCGCCGACGGTGATGCTGCTGCCTTCGCCGGCGGCGAGCACCTGGTCAAAAGTTGCTGTTTCGCCTTCGGCGGATTCGAGCTTCTCCACGTCGAGCTTGTCGCCCACGGAGACCTTGTACTGTTTACCGCCTGTTTTGATGATTGCGTATGCCATAACCTGAAAAGTGTTGCTGTCCCCGGAACAGGGGCGCGGAGGTTTCCACACCTGCCCCGGTTCGGCAAGGGAAAACTTGCCGCGAATATCATCCGCGTGAATTCACGCCGTCGGGGCCGGTGCGCCGCCGAAATAGTGCGTCAGCGCCTCCATCATACCTTCGCTGGCGACGCGGGTGGCGATGAAGCCACCGCGAGAGTGAACGATCTGCTTCACCGGATCGACCGCATTGCTAGGGCAGGCGATCATCCGGGCGTGGCGTTGATCCAGCATGCTGAGGTCGTTGAAATTATCCCCGGCGGCAAAGCAGGCGGACGAATCGAGGCCCAGCAGGCGTGCCAGCTCACTGAGCGCTGTGCCTTTGCTGTAACCACTATGGGAAAAGCGCAGGTAGATGCCATTGCGGTGATAACCGATGTCGGGGAACTGCCGGGCATGCGTGTCGATGTAGGCGCAGATGCCGTCGAGTTCGGCGTCATTTGAGGCGACGATGCCCATGTCGCCGGAATCGCCGGTCAGGAAGGAGGCATTGGTCTGCGTCTCGACCATCTGCTTGATGGCTTGAAGTGAGGGCTGGTGATCTTTGGCGAAACGCTCCTGCGCACGGCGTGCTAGGCGGTTCCAGGGACCGTAATCGGTCCAGCGGCTGAAGAAGCCGGGCTTATAGATGTCACTCTCCTGCGCGATGATGAAATCCGGCTCGGAGTAAATGCCGTGCTGCGCCAGCCCTTCGATCGTCTGGCTTAAACTGCGGCCTGTATTGATGACCCATGCTGCGCCTTGAGCACGCAGCAGTTGAATCATCTGCCCGAGACCGGGATGAAACACCGGATCGCTCTCTGGATGCACGAGCGTGCCATCAAAGTCGAAGCAGAGGATGAAGCGATGTTTGGGGGCGGCCATGAATCGGGGCGCGCATTCATGCCGCGAAAGCCGCCGGCTGCAAGACCGCGATCATGCGCAAAACCGCCAGAGCACAGAGCGACCACAGAATCGCCTCATACATGACAAACACCGGCAGCCGCATCTGCCGCCGCCGTGCGCGATTCACCAACGCCTCGCTGGCCCAGAGCAGGCTAAGCACCAGCGGCGGATATATCGCGAGATGGCGACTGCCCCAGGTCATTACGGGCAGATCCCAGCCGAAATCGAGTGCGCAGACCACGAAAGCCAGCACAGTGAAAAACACCAGCGGTGCGGTCTCAGGGTGCAGCGCCTGACCGGCATGTGCCGCTCGCGGCGCCACGAACCAGACGATCAGGATGAGCAGAATCAGCACTGCGGCGAGAACAGCCACGAAGATACCACGCTCCTGCCGCAGCGAGTTATAGCTCCACGGCCATTGCAGCACGGCTTCGATCATTTTCATGCCGCCCTGCCGCAAACGCTCGCTGACGGCATCAGGCGCGTGTGATTCGAGGTAGTTCGCATAGCTCGGCAGCTCGCCCGCAGGCACGGCTTGCAATGACTCGCGGGTTTGATGCGCGGTCGTCCACTGACGCATGGCGTCTGCATCATCAAACCAGCGCCAGAAAAACGGCGCGGCATCGCCCAGCTTCTCCTTCGAGTGCGACAGCATCGGCCCCACGGTGATCAGGTGGCAGACGACGAGCAGGATCATGCCCAGCCAATGATTGCGCCACACCCAGAGCGTCGTGCCGCCTTCCTGCGACCAATACGCCAGGATCATGCCCCATAGCCAGCGCAGCGTGCTCACGAAGATGAAGGCGAGGACCAGCGTCGTCGCCGAGGGCAGTGTGAGATTCGCCAGCGCGGAGAAAAAGCCGATCATGCCATAAAGCCACAGCGAATTGCGCTTCAACGCCGCGACGCAGCACACCCAGGTGAGCAGAAACAAGATCTGGAACAGCACATCCGGCGAAAACTCCGCCATCGATGGCAGCAACACGCCAAAGCCAATGGTCAATATCGTGAGCAACGCCGCTGGAACTGAAAACGCTCGTGCCGCCGCCAGCCCGAGGGTCAATAAAAAGCCCAGGCTCAGCCCCATGAGCCAGCGCTTGCCGGATCGCAGCACATGATGGTCCGCCGCACTCGGTAAGCCCGCAGACCTGGGCTGTTTCGCCCCGACATTCCATGCAGCCAGCCAGGGCCACAGCGGGCGCACTAGGCCATCCGTGCGATGTGGCAGCCAGTCGTTGAGCGGCTGGGACACGCTTTTGGAAAAATCCGGCGTCAGATCAGGCCGCGTTTCGATGGCCGCGTTCAGGTACATCCGCTGGTGCTCCGGAAACACATTGTCCCAAGTCGGCCCCTGCCGCTGAAACGCCTGCACATAGCACCAAGCAAACAACACCAGACTCGCAAACAGCACCACCCAGCGACCGCCGCGCAGCCAAAGTCTGGTGAGATGCAGAAACACGGTTTTGACCGGCATGCGTGCTGCGAGGTTAACGTGAGGTGGGTTATTTCTTCGGCCGCACCTTGATCTCCACGCGGCGGTTCAGGCCCTGTTGCTCAACAGTGCCAGCGACACTGACGATCGGCTTCGATTTGCCCATGCCCATCGCCTGAATGCGATCACTGCCGAGGCCGAGCGACTCACGCAGCCAGCTCACGACAGCGTTCGCACGTCGAACGCTGAGTTCGAGATTGAAATCCTCGCCACCAAAGCTGTCCGTATGACCTTCGATGATGAACAGTGAGTTTGGATTCTTCTGAATGAGAAAACCCAGCTTCATGAGGCTGAGGCGGGCCGCTTCGGCCAGTTGATCACTGCCGTAGTCAAACAGCAGGTCAGTGGGCATCAGGATCGGTGCGGTGCTGCCGCCAATCCTGCCACCACCACCGAGGAGATCATCGAGATTGCTGAAACCCTTCACGCGTGCGCCTGCGGCGGTCGCCGTGCCCTGGCTTTTCACTGCATCCAGCAGGCCGCTGTCCATCTTGCCACCAAGACCCGGATCGAGCGCTCCAGCATCAAGCAGCATCTGCTTTTCCGATACCGGCTTCGACAATACATCACGCCGCACGCTGGCCATCTCAGCGGCGATGTCAGGCGCGGCCATCGCTTGTGGCGCGAGCAGTTTGGCCATGTCCGTCGCTTTTGGCGAACCGGGAGCGCCATCGCCAGGATCGTTCGCGCGGATGAAGTTCGTGATCTCCTTCACGTTCGGTGTGAGGTCGATCTCCTGGTTCTTCGGCAGCTCTTGCAGCTTGTCGAAATCATCCAGCTTCGGCTCAAAGGCCTTCATGTCCGGCAGATTGCCCGGCACGATGGTTTCCGGGATCTGCTGCACCGCCTGCAGCTCCTTCATCGCCTGCTCGCTCAAGAGGATGCGCTCCGGCACTTCGCGTGGCTTGGCCGGCGTCACCGCCGAAATGCCCAGTGAATCGAAACCAACCACGAGCACCATGTGAAACACCACGGACAGGATCAGCGCGAACATCATCCACCATTTCAGGCTCCAATCGTCGCGTGAGCGAAAGGAGGACTGTGGAGTGGTCCACTCGGGGGGATGGGTGACGGCGGCCATGACGCGCGCAGGCTAGCACGGCGCTCAAAGGATTGCACGCATCACTTTAAGAGTGACATCCCCCTGCCCGGCTTCGTATCCTGCCCTGCACTCAAACCACATCCATCCTCATGAACCGCCGCGCATTCATCCACACCAGCACCGCCGCCCTCACAGGCTCGCTTTTTGTCCCCAGCAACAGCCGGGCGCTCGATCTCACCCAGGCTCCCCTGCCCTACGCTCCCGAAGCGCTGGAGCCACACATCGACGCCCTGACGATGACCATTCATCACGGCAAGCATCACGCTGCCTACATCACCAAGCTCGGCGATGCGCTCAAAGCCGCCAGCATCAGCAAAACCGATGCCTTGGAACTCATCACCGACATCAGATCGCTCCCAGCGGCCTCACAACCTGCCATCCGCAACAACGCCGGAGGCCATGTGAACCACACCTGGTTCTGGAAATGGATGGCACCCGCCGGCAGCGGCCCGCAAGGCCCCGAAGGTAAGCTCGGCGACGCGATCCAGAGCACCTTCACCAGCATCGACGACTTCAAGAAGGTGTTCGGCGACGCCGGCACGAAGCGCTTCGGCTCCGGCTGGGCCTGGCTCATTGTCACGAAAGACGGCAAGCTCAAAGTCACCTCCACGCCGAACCAGGACAACCCGCTCATGAAGGGCATCGTCGAAGAAGCCGATCTCGGCACCCCGATCCTCGGTCTCGACGTCTGGGAGCACGCCTACTACCTCAAGTACCAAAACAAACGCCCCGACTACATCGCCGCGTGGTGGAACGTGGTGAACTGGGCGGAAGTGGCGAAGGGCTACGCTGCCGCAATCGGCAAATGACGAATGAGTAAATCCGAATGACGAAAGAAGCCCGAATGCCCAAGTCCGAAACTCGTCCCGCCACAGCGTGTGCAGACTACTTCCGGCATTCGGAGTTCGTCATTATTTCGTCATTCGGAAATTCGTTATTCGTCATTTCCGGCTCCGCCACTTGTCAAACCTCCGCCACCACCCCATGACCGGACTCATCGAGGTCAAACTCACGGAGTTGAACCAACTGTTCAACTCCATGGACCCCTCGCCCTTCCATGAGCGCGATCTGGATCACGATGCCGAGGAGTTCATCGTCAGTTGGGCGCAGGAGCATCCCAAGCAGCATGACTTGAAGCTCCTCGTGCATCTGGCGAAGCATCCTGCTGATTTTGCCGACGTGCAAAACCTCGTCGCCGACTCCGTCGCACATTACTTCGAGTATCGCGCCGACATGGTGCTGCGTGAGTTTAAGCGTCTCATGCGCGAAGGCCGGGCCGCTTTGCTCGTGGGGCTCGCGTTCCTCGCCCTCTGCGAATTCGCCGCCACGTTGTTCACCCCACCGGAAGAGAACTGGCAAACCGTCGTCCACGAAGGCCTGACCATCATCGGCTGGGTCGCCATGTGGAGGCCGCTCGAAATCTATCTCTACCGCTGGTGGCCCATCCTCGCCCGCCGCCGCCTCTACCAACGCCTCTCCCGCATGCCCGTTGAAGTCCACTGCGCCACTCCTTGACCTCTTGACCGTTGACCTCTTGACCTCCCATCTCATGAAACATCTCCTCACCACCCTCCTCCTGCTCATTCCCGCGTTCGTCTTCGCTGAAGACAAAGCCAAACACGTCAAAGCCGACGAAGCCGCGAAAATCATCGCCGCAGGCAAAGTCGTCATCGTCGATGTCCGCACATCCGACGAATTCAAAGACGGCCACATCAAAGGCGCGAAGAACATCGACATCATGTCGTCCGACTTCGAGGCCCAGCTCGCCAAACTCAACAAAACCCAGCCCACCCTCGTCCACTGCCAGTCCGGTAGTCGCAGCACGCGCTCCTTGAAAACCTTCGAAAAACTCGGCTTCACCAACCTCATCCACCTCGACGAAGGCTTCAGCGGCTGGGAAAAAGCCGGCAAACCGGTGGAGAAATGAATCCATCGCACGTTCCTTAGCAAGCCATGCCCTCCAAGTCGTCGCCGCTTCCCATCACGTTCGCCGTCTTCCACAATGACGAACCGGCGGATGTGACGCTCGATTTTGCGGACAATGCTGATGTCATCTCCACCACCCGCTGGCGTGTCCCGAGCCTGGATGATTATGCAATGCAGACCCGCGCCGCCGATGCCCGCGAGTTTGCCCTGCTCGCCGCCAAACGCTGGCGTCACTACCGCGACACCGATGCTGCCGCACTCACCCTGGCGGACCTCCAGCGAATGATCGCCGCCGATCCGCAGGGTGAGTTCTGTTTCCAGCTGAAAGTCACCGCCGACTGGTTTCCCGCCAGCCTCGGTGGCGCGATGGTCCGCCGCACTTGGTGTCATCATCTCACCATCGACTTTCTCTTTGTGCATCCCAGCATTTGCGGCAGAGCCGTGAACATCAAAGGCGTGGGCATCAAGATTTTGCGCGCCACCTGCATGATCGCTCGCGCTCTTGGCTGTAAGCGTGTCTGGGGCGAGGCCACCCGCGACTCCGCGCCCTTCTATGAGCAGCAGCTTTCACGGTCCGTGGAGGATCAGTTTGCCTTCGAGCGTCCAGACATCGTCACGCTCGCGGCCAGCCTGGAAGGCGAACGTCGATTCGCTTGAAACCGCAGAGCCAACGAACTAATCTCTGCCATGCAAAAGCCCCTCAGCCAGTTGACCCCGGAAGAAAAAGCCGACCTCGTCGCACGTCTGAAGCTCGACGCCGCCGCCGAGGAGCATTTCACCGGCGTACTCGGTAATCGGAACAGCTTTTTCATCGCCAGACCCGCCCGCCGGAGAAAGCCCGCCCTGCAGAAAAAGACCAAGGCCTCATCTTGAGCATTGGGAGTTCCTTATGCCCCTGCTGCCTCCGTGAGAACGCAGCAACAAGCAGCTGTAGAAGTGAAACCCATCAACTGTATCAGCCTGTGTGCCGCTTCCGCTAAGACCCGAGCTGCCAGGCATCTTTCTCGATTCGACATATGTATATCCTTGATACTTCTGCCATTCGGGGGATCCGCGGGCAAGTCCTGAGCGATCTGCCTTCAGGAATAGGGATCGCAATTTCTCCTTTGACGTTTTATGAGCTTTTGTGCCATTTGGACGAACAAGATCGAGACGGGAACTTCGCTAGACAAAAAGGCAATTTGTTGAAATGCATGATTCCTGATATTTTGCAGGATCCTTTTGCAGCGCACGCCAATTCCGTGGGAGTCGAAGACTTGGCGAACCCTACCCGATTCGGAGAACCGGATGTCATACGGCAGACCCTGAAAAATCTAGCTTCCTGCGACTCCCTAAAGAACTTTTACGAAACCGACGTGGTCACATCGGAAGGTGAACGAAGAAATCCTCACGACATGACAGCCCGTGCAGTGCGAGTGCTTGCAGATGAAGAAGCCAAATACGTCAAGATGATCAAAAAGATCTGCGCCGAACTCAAGACGGAATTCCAACAGCTTCCAGCAAAGGTACTTTCCCAAGCTGACATCGCCTGGCGAATTGGGAAAAGCGCGCATTCACTCTTCAAGTCGTATGAGGCTGACATCGGACAACCCGATGAAAATCTGATGTTAAAGGTCATCTGCTCAGTTTACAATTACATGGGATACATCAATTGTCGGGCCTTGGGCTACATAGCAAATGGCACAGAGAGCAACGTGGATACCAACGACTGCGAGGACGCATGTATTTCTCTGCACTTGGATATCTTGCGCGGCGACACACTCGTAACCAATGACACCGGGACCATTAAGGCTTTGAACACGACCATTGAATCATTCCGCAGTATTGCTGCCCCAGGAATAGTTCCTCGGACGAGGGTCATTGATTCCACAACCTTCATGTCTGAGGTCGTCTCAAGCAGGTGAATCTCCGGGTGAGGGACAGTCATTTTCCCGCGCTCACATATTCAGAAGGATGCCAAGCATATGCCTCGATCAAAATGATCCCTTCCTAAAGTTCCACTGCATCCCCCTGAATCGAAACATAGCCGCCACTGTGGCGACGAATGCGCATATTGATGACAGCATTTCCACCTGCAATCTTGATCTGCCGCAGAAATGCCAGCTCGGCGGCATCGCGTTCCCGGTGGTTATCAGCCACTACCATCTTGATTTGTCGAATAATGCGCCTTCCAGAGATGCTGCCGCTTGATGAGGTTGGCATCAGGCGAAGCTGCTCCAGTTCTTGCCGTAGGTTTTCCCGCTCTTGCAGTGCGGATTCGTATCGACGCTGCGCATCAAGCTGCTCAGCATGCTGCTTCTGCTCCAGCTCAAGCTGCTCAGCGTGGTGCTTCTGCTCCAACTCAAGCCTAGCAGCCTCTTTCTTCTTGATTTTTCTTTCATCGACAGAGATCCAAATCACCAATGCAATAACACTGCAAACCACACCAATAAGTGGTGAATACTCAAACAGTTTAATGTAAAGACCAACAGGAATACAGATCCCAAAACCTACAGCGACAGATTTAACGAGTTCTAGACAACCATCGTTCGAACTTGGTGGAGTGGCTGTTGAGAATCCGCGGTAATTGCCTTTCGCATCATAGTTGTATCGCTTTGCCATAAAAATGTTTGCTGTAATTGCATACAATTAATGGCCCATAGGGGCAAGACATTTCAAGAAAAGGCACCAAGCATGTTATGCTAGCACCATCCGTCGCACCACTTCCGCCGCGAGCATGAAGCCATACGTGCCGGTGACAAACGTGGCAGCACCGAAGCCGGCGGCGCAATCGAGGCGGAGGCCGGTTTCGGCACCTTGTTCGGGTTCGAGGGAGCAGGAGCCGTCGGCCCACGGGTAGATGGGACGTTCGGTGGAGAAGACGCAGGGGATGTCCATCGTCACAGGGCGGCCTTGCTCGCTTTTGGCGAAACCATGCTCACGGCGCAGGCTCTGACGCACGCCTCGGAGCAGTGGATCGGCCCCCGCATGGCCGAGATCGGCGATTTTGATGACGGTGGGATCGCGACGACCGCCGGCGGAGCCGGAAGTGATGACGCGCATGCCGCGTGCCTGGCATTTGGCGATGATCAGAGCCTTGATCGAGGTGCGATCGACGGCATCGACGACGAAATCGAAGTCCGTGACGAGCAAACGATCCACATTCGACTCGGTGAGGAACTCGATGACGCGGTTCACGCGGCAGGCGGGATTGATTTCGGCCACGCGGGCGGCCAGCACATCGACTTTGGTCACGCCGATGGTGTGCGCGAGCGCTGGAAGCTGGCGGTTGGTGTTGGTGATGCAGACGTCGTCCATGTCGATCAACGTCAGCGCGCCAATGCCGCTGCGGGCGAGCGCTTCGACGACCCAGGAGCCGACACCGCCGACACCGATGATGGCGACGTGTGCCGCGGCAAGGCGTGGCAGCGCTGCAGCCCCGTAAAGCCGCCCGATGCCGCCGAAGCGCTGGGTGTAGGATTCATCCATGCGCTCGTTTAGCGTCTGCGGAGCCTGAGATCAAGGATGCCGGGACGTAGGATGGGTGTGGCGACAGCCCGCCCGTCTGCTTTGCGACCACGAAATGGCCTGAGAATGCCCAAACAGTCGGGCGGGCTGTCGCCACACCCAACCTACGTGTCAGCAATGATGCGCACCACGGATGTTCACATAGAGCGAGAAGAGGCTCTGGCTGGCGGTGATGAACAAACGGTTCCGTTTGGGGCCGCCGAAGCAAAGGTTGCTGGCGGTTTCGGGGAGTTTGATGAAGCCGATGAGTTTGCCTTCAGGGTTGAAGACATGGACGCCGTCATAACCGTCGCCGATCCAGCCGGCGCTGGCCCAGAGGTTGCCTTCGATGTCGCAGCGGATGCCGTCGGAGTTGCCTTTGGCCTTGGGCTCGGCGAGCTGGCCTTTGTTGGTGGCGAAAACCTTGCCGTTTTTCACCTTGGTGCCGTCCACGTCATACACGCGGATGTTTTTGGGCGCGCCGGTATCGACGACGTAGAGCTTTTTGTAGTCGGGGGAGAAGCAGAGGCCGTTCGGCTTGGTCAGATCTTCGGTAATCTTGGTGATCTCGCCGCCGGGGTCGATGCGATAGACGGATTCTTTGAGGAAGAGCTCACCTTTGTTGCCCTCATAATCCATCATGCTGCCGTAGCCGGGATCGGTGAACCAGATGGAGCCATCAGGATGCACGGCGCCGTCGTTGGGCGCGTTGAAGGGCTTGCCTTCAAATTTTTCGGCAAGGACAGTGATCTTGCCGTCGAGTTCGTAGCGCACCACGCGGCGAGTGGCGTGCTCGAAGGAGATCTGGCGGCCTTGATGGTCGAAGGTGTTGCCGTTGCTGTTGTTGGCGTTGTTGCGCATCACGCTGACGTGACCGTCTTCGGGCAGGTAGCGCATCTGAGCGTTGTTGGGGATGTCGCTGAAAACAAGGTAGTTGCCGCTGCCGTTCCAGGCGGGGCCTTCGGCCCAGAGCATGCCGGTGTGAAGGCGGCGGATGGGGGCGTTGCCCTGAACGAGTTTTTCAAACTCGGGTTCGAGCACGATGACATCGGGGTCCGGGTAGCGCTCGGGCGTGTTGCCGCTCCAATCACGGGAGAAAAGCGTCGTGGTGGCGGCGGAAACGGCGAAGGTGGTGAGGAAGGTGCGGCGGTTGGTGTTCATGACGGTGTGGTTGTAGCGAATGGAACGGCGGATTGGCAAGACATTTGGCTGGATGGATTGATTTGGCCTACAGAACACACGGAATGCACGGAAACCGGAGATTGGAGGGGCTGATTTGAAGTCATGCCAAGCAGGCAGGTTTCGGAGTTGTTGCGGGATGGCTTCGATTGCCAATCGAAGCTACAAAAAAGCCCCGGCTGCATCGCTGCGAGCCGGGGCTGATGAGTTGCCTTGAATTAGACGACGGGAGCGCCGGGGATGTCCTTGCCGGGGATGGCGATGGGATACCAGCCTTCGGCGTTGGGTTTGACGGGGGGCTCGGACTCGGGGGTGATGATGTTGGGCATGTGCTGGACTTTGGAGTTCAGGACTTCGTCCCACTTCAATTCCTTGCCGGAATAGGTGGCCATGCGGCCCATGACGGCGGTCATGGTGGATTCGGCACCGTAGTAGGCGTTGTTGAGCGGCGTGTTGTCACGGATCGCAGCCTGGAGGGTGTCGTGCTCGGTCTGGTACGGATCGGGATCGAGGCGCTTGGCGGCCTTGCCCTTGGCATCGCCGACGTCTTTGCCACCGGGGCGGTATTTCCAGATGGTTTCGCCTTTGTGGTTGTTGGCGTAGCAGCGGCCGCTGTTGTCGAGGTAGAGCTTGCCTTTGGTGCCGGTGAATTCTTCGCGCACGGCGTTGGAGACACCAGATTGGTGGCGGCACTGGCTGTTGATGCGGACACCGTTTTCATAGGTGTACTCGACGTAATGGTGATCGTAGATCTGGCCGAATTTGGCCTCGGTGCGCTGCATGCGGCCGCCCATGCCCTGGGCGCTGACGGGATGGCCGCCGAGGAACCAGTTGGCGACGTCGATGTTGTGAATGTGCTGCTCGTTGATGTGGTCGCCGCAGAGCCAGGTGAAGAAGTACCAGTTGTTGATCTGATACATGAGTTCGGACTGGTCAGGGCGCTTGTCGCGGAACCAGATGCCGCCGCCGTTCCAGTAAACCTGGCCGCCGGTGATGTCGCCGATGATACCCTGCTCCTTGACCTGGGTGAGAGCTTCCTTGTAGCAGTTCTGGTAACGACGCTGAAGACCGACGACGACCTTGAGGTTCTTTTCATCGGCAACTTTGGCCATTTCGAGCACCTTGCGCACGCCGGGGGCATCGACAGCGACAGGTTTTTCCATGAAGATGTTTTTGCCGGCATTCACCGCAGCTTCGAAGTGATACGGGCGGAAGCCGGGAGGCGTAGTGAGGATGACGAGATCGCAGCAGTCGATGACTTTCTTGTAGGCATCGGGACCGGCGAAGACGCGGGAGTCATCGACCTTCACCTTGTCGGGGCTCTTGTTGCGCAGGTTGCTGAGAGCGCCATCGGCCTTTTCTTTGAAGGCGTCGGCGACGGCATGCAGTGTAATGCCAGACTGCGAGGTACTGAGGGCCTGGCCAGCAGCGCCTGAGCCGCGACCGCCGCAGCCGATGAGGCCGACTTTGATTTCATCGCTGCCTGCGGCCCAGGCGGATTGCGCGACGGTGAGGGCGCTGGCGGCGGCAGTGGTGCCGATGAATTGGCGGCGCGATGTGGGCGCTGCCGGGGTGGTGGTTGGTGTGTTCATGTGGGTGATTGGGTTGATGGATGGGCTTTGAATCAGGCGAGGGCGTTTTTGATGAGGGCGAAGCCTTCGGTGTAAACTTGCTCGGTGCTGGGGAAGAAATCGCGCCAGACGCGAGTGGCGGCGGCTAGATCTGGCAGGGCGCTGCCGAAGGCCTCGATGGTCATCCAGCCGTCGTAGCCGATCTTTTTGAGGTGCTTGATCTGCTCCACGATGTTGATGTGGCCGCGACCGGGAGTGCCACGGTCGTTTTCGGAGATGTGGACGTGGTTGAGCTTGCCGGTGGCGAAGACAGTGTCGATGGCCTGCATCGGGTTCTTTTCTTCGATGTTGGCGTGGAAGGTGTCGTACATCGTGCCGAAGTTCGGATGATCGACGCGCTGTACATAAGCGGCGGCCTGCTCCATGGTGTTGAGCAGATGGGCCTCGAAGCGATTCAACGCTTCGATGGCGCATTTCACACCTGCGGCCTGGGCGACGGGAGCGATTGCGCGATGAACTTCAGCGGCACCGGCGAGTTCGGCCTCGGATGGGAATGCACCGGTGAACTGGCCGAGCACCTGATAGTAAGGGCCGCAAAGCGTCTGCACACCGGCGTTGTGGGCACATTCGAGCACACGCTTCAGATGATCGATGGCTCCCTGGCGATTGGCGGCAACGACGCTGATCGCGTTGTGCGCCTCGTCGGGAAGGACAGTGACGGCGGTGCATTGCAGGCCGTTGTCCTTGAGCACCTGGCCGATGTTTTTGAAGTGCGCCGGGTTGCTGACATCGAAGATCGGCAGTTCAACGCCATCGTAACCGGTGGCCTTGAGTTTTTCGATGACTGGGTAGTTCGCCTCGGTGACGTGGCCGGTGTAGAGCAGGAGATTGAAGCCGATTTTCATGGGTGGGGCTTGAAGCTAGGGAATGGCAGGCGAATTGGCAAGGTCTGTGTCGGAAGATTTGCCGGGCATGCGAAAACGAGGTTGGACAGCACTCTGTTTCGCCCAAGTCGCCGAATCGCAACGCGGACGCAAAGGCGGCAAAATTGGCATTGAGAAAGACTGCGCCCGATTTCATTAGTGCGGTGGTCGCTTGCCAATGAGGTTTGTAGGCCGGAATATCCCAAAAATCATGACTGCATTTCGTTTCATCGCCCTGTCAGCCTCCTGTCTCGCTCTGGCTTCCTGTGACAACATGAAGAAATCCAGCAGCAGCGATCCATACGCCTCGAATTACGGCAACGACGGCCACTACAACCCGTATCCAGGCCAGAGCGGCTACGCGGCGTCCACTCCCAAGTACCAAACACCACCGGCTCCGATGGCTCCAGTACAGCCTGAACCGCCAGCCGATCCTTACGCTTTCAGCGGATCGAAGAAGACAACAGCGACCAGCCCTTCCCCCACTCCCAAAAAGACGGTCGCTTCCAACAGTTCGACGAAGAAGAAGTCCACACCTGCGAAATCGACCGCCAAAAAATCCTCCGGATCAAAGTACACCGTGGCCAAAGGGGACACACTGTCCGCCATCGCACGAAAGAAAGGCAGCACAGTGGCGAAGATTAAAGCCGCCAATGATCTCAGCGGCGATCTGATCCGTCCAGGGCAGAGCTTGAAAGTCCCCTGACTCAACACGCGGTGCTTTTTTCGTCCCAAACGGCCTTTGACTCGAATAAATCTCCGGTCCAAACCGTCAATCCTCTGCCATTCCAATCCATGCCTGCCTCAGCCGCGCCTGACCTTGGCGAAGTCCCTGACATCGACTTGGTTAAACGCAGCCAAACAGGCGACACACGGGCTTTTGACGTTCTCGTCACTCGCTATCGTGGAAGGATTTATGCCATGACCTATCATCTCATCCAGAACGAAACCGAAGCCTGGGACCTCGCCCAGGAAGCCTTCATCAAGGCATGGCGTGCGCTACCAAGTTTCAAGCTGGATGCTGGGTTCTACACTTGGCTGTATCGGATTGCCCACAACGTCAGCTATGACTGGCTGCGGAAGAAGAAAATCCAAGGCGACGGCGAATTCGATGACGAACACACCGCCCACCGTGCAGCGGCAGGTGCGGAGACCGCCCCGAAAGGTGACCCCGCTCCCGATATGGCCATGCGCAATGCCGAAGTCGGCCAACGTATCCAGGCGGCCATTGCCAAGCTGTCACCCGAACACCGGCAGGTCATCGTCCTGCGCGAAGTTGAAGGACTCGCGTATGACGAAATCGCCGAGATGATCCCCTGTTCGCTCGGCACCGTGATGTCGCGCCTGTTTTACGCACGCAAGAAACTTCAAGAACAACTCAAAGACGTTTATGAAACCACCCTCTGAAAATCATGATCTCACTCGCTGGCTTGATGGCGAGATAAACGAATCGGAGCGAGCTTCGTTTGAGGAGCGACTTAAACACGATCCGGCGCTTGCCAAGGAAGCACAGGAACTGCGCGCATTGAGCGCAACTCTTCGTTCCCATTTGTCTGCTGAAATAAAAATGCCACATGCGGACTTTTTTAACTCGCAGATCCAGGTTCGTATTTCGCAAATGGAAGCTGACGAGCCACGTTCAAAGCAATCGGCAGCGCTAGACTGGGCGACTTTGCTCCATTGGCTGCGTCAACCGTGGTTTGCGGCAGCAGGCGCCGTGGCGCTGGCCGTGTTGAGCTTTGTGTTGTTCCGCCCTGCTTCAGACGCCCCAACCAAAAGCACCATCCTCAGCTCGTACACACCCAACACCCATGTGCGCGCCCACACTTTTCATGATGAAGCTGCAGACGCCACCGTCTTGATGCTTGATGGCCTTGATGCTGTGCCTGCGAAGAAAAAGATTTCAGGAATCAGCGCTCAACGCAGTGAAATAGAAACCGAATTCGCTTCAACTACGCTTTACGATGCTACAGGTGCCCGCTTGCTCATGATTTCACGCGACGCAGTTGGTACTCCACTGATCTGGACCAAAGCCCCCCGCGGATGAAATCCTACCTGCCAGCTCTGTGTCTGCTTTGCCTGTGCGCGGCAACCTGCGCACAGGAACCACCCGCCTCGCCTCAGTCACTTTCCGCAATCAAGCCTGCGACTGATGGCCGCGTCTGGGGCGCCCTCATTTTTGCCACCAACGATACCGCGCAGCTCACTGGCGCACGCGAGCAGACACCTGCTCATTTGCCGAAGTTAAATGAGCGGCTCGCCAAAGTTTTCCACTTCAAGCATTTCGAAATTCTCGGCCAGCATCAACAGGATATTTTCCGCGAGTATGAGTCCTGGGTCGTTCCTTCGCGGGATTTGTTCATGAAGATCGATTCCAAAGGGCCGGCGGACAAAAACGGAGTCAATTTGCATCTACAGGTTTGGCGGGAACAACAAGTGCTGGTCAAAAGCGATGCCGTTTTGCGTGCCGGCAGCCCGCTTTTCATCGGTGGCCCACCATGGAAGGATGGACGCTTGATTTTCGTCCTGTCGCTGGATCGCAAGTAGGTGCGAGTCTATTTGAAGTGAAGCACAAGAGCAGCATCGTAGCGAATGATGCCCGCCTCGAAGCCAGTTATACGACAGTTGCAGCTTGTCATGACATGGCACAAAAAACCCCGCATCTCTTGCGAGATGCGGGGTGATGTTTAATCTGGCAACGTCCTACTTT
>NZ_JBJXFV010000135.1:0-24005 GCF_046154365.1 Prosthecobacter sp. | reverse complement strand
CCTGGGCCGCAAGGGCGACGGGCACCCAGGCGCCCAAGTCCTCTGGCAAGGCCTGCACCAACTCGACGCCATCACCGAGGCTTGGCGGCGCTTCGGTTCTCGAAATACTTGTGGGTAAAGCTCAGAGTCCTCTGGCGCTTTCGAACGTCCCCGGGCCTGCGGAAAGCTCCAGAGGGCTGGAGCACTCCAGGACGCTGCCGCGCTCAGCGCAAACCCAACTGCATGGTTACGGCTGAGACCTCTGTGTCTCTCCGTGAACTCGGTGATGGAACTCAATGATACTTGGAGTCATCAAGATTGGTGAAAACCTTTTTCTCCCACAGATTCAAGGAGGCCCACAGATTGCCTGAATCAGAAAACCAATCTGTGGGCCTGCCTGAATCTGTGGGAATCACAAATCATGAGGACGGGCAGTATAACCTGACCTGTCACCCCCCCCCTTGTTTCTTCATGTTTGCGGGTGAGACGGCGGGTGCCCGGCACGTAATACACCTTGACCCTCCACGTCGCCACCGCCCACACTGTGGCGTTCCTCTCGATGTCCTTGCTCGTCGCCGCCCTGATCTACCTCAATCTCCTGCTGATCCTCGCGGTCGTCTCCGCCTCGGAAACCGCCATTCACAGCGCACGAGATGTGGAGGCACAGCTTCTCGCCGCCGGCGAAGGTGCCGTGGCGCGCAAACTCCGCGCCATCACCGCGAATCCCTTCGCGCAACTGCACCGTGCGCTGCTGCTCTCCGCCGCGTTGAATCTCGCCCTCGCCGCACTGGGTCTCTGGATTGTCACCGGCCCGCTGCTTTATCTCGGCTGGAATCCCTGGATCACGTCATCCGTGCTATTCTTGGCAACGGTTCTGCTAGGTGATATGGCCCCGAAATTTTTTGCCGCACGCGCACCCTCCGTGGTTCTGCTCGGCAGCCTGCGTCTGCTCAACCCGCTGCGTAACGTACTCGACCCCCTCGCCGCGTTTGCGGATCATGCCACCGATGTGCTGCTGCAAAAATTTGTCACCCGTCATGTGAAGATGCGCCTGCCTGTCACGCGCGACGAATTTGAAACCCTCGTCGAAATGCGCCAGGAGCAGGGCCTGCTCGACAGCGATGAGAGCGCCATGATTCATGAGGCGCTTGATATTGAGGCACTCACCGTACGCGACTGCATGATCCCACGTGTCGATCTAGCGCTGATGAGCAGCGCGGACGCGCCGCAGAAAGCCACGGCCATTCTCGAAAAATCCGCCAGCCGGTTTGTCGTCGTGTATGGCGAAACTCCCGACTCCGTCGAAGGCGTCATCGACACCAGCGCCTGGAAGCTCGCCAACCGCCCGGATTGGCGCACGCTGCTGCGCACCCCGGCCTTCGTGCCCGAGACCATGCCCGTGCTCGAAGCCCTCGACCATCATCTGCAAAGCGGCGGTCAGCCCGTGCTCATCGCCGATGAATACGGCGGCCTCGAAGGCATGATCACCCGCCGTGAAATCGCCGACTGGCTGCTCTATGAAGCCGCACCCTGGCATGGTGAATCCGCCGAAATCCGCGACCTCGGCGGCGGTCGCTACCTGCTCGATGGCGGCACGCGCCTCGACCATCTGCAAAAGGAACTTGGCATCGAACTCGACGTCGGCGGCATCGACACCATCGGCGGCCTCGTCTTCAACCAGCTCGGTCATGTGCCAAAACCCGGCGAGCGCATCACCATCGCCGGTGCCGACATCAAGGTCCGCCGCACCGTCCGCGCCCGCATTCAAGAAGTCGAACTGCGCCTCAAACCCAAGCCCGCCGACGAATCCGCCGAACTCTGATTTCAAATTTCAGCTTTCAGCTTTTCCCCATGACCTGGCTCCTGCTCATTCTCTGTCTCGCCCTGTCCTTCATCCTCTCCGGCCTGGAGAGCGCAGTGCTGGCCGTCAGCCGCGTGCGCGTGCGTCATGCCGCCGACGAAGGTGATGCCCGCGCACGCGGCCTGCTGCCGTTGCTCGAAGATCGCGATGCGCTCATCGGCTGCATCACGGTGGCGAATCACATGACCAATCTCTGCGCCTTTGTGCTCATCGCCTTGCCCGTCGTGCGCAATGCCAGCCTGTGGGGTTATGCGCTCGCCTTCGCCCTCGCCCTGCCCGTGTTCCTCATCGGCCTCGAAGTGATGCCCAAGAAACTCTTCCGCCGTTATCCGTTTCGTTCGCTGCGCTCGGTTTCACCGCTCGTGCATTTCGTCGGAATGGCGCGCCCCTTGTTCCGCACCATCGCCGCCGCCAAACCGTCCGCCGAAACCATCGTGGTGCCCAACGTCGCACGCCAGAACCGTGGTCGTGACGGTTTGAAGGCACTCGCGCAGGAACTGACCGCGCAGCACCAACTCTCCGCCACCGCCACGCATCTCATCGAGCGCATGCTCGATTACAAGAAGCTCAGCACGTCCGACCTCATGCAGCCGCTCGCACGCAGCATCGCCCTCGCCGCCGAGATGACACTCAGCACCGCGCTGATCATCGCCCGCGAGCAGAATTGCACCCTGCTGCCCGTGCTTGGTGACAACGGCAGCTTCATCGGCGTTCTCGACACCACCGAGCTGCCCGCCACCATCCCGCCCGACCGCCTCGTGCGGCAGCACATGCGTACGCTTGATGCCATTCCTGGCACCCTGTCCGCTCTGCACACCCTGCAGCGCATGCGCAAATCAGGCCGCCGCCTTGCCATCGTCATCGACGAACGCCAGGCCCCCCTCGGCCTCATCACCGAGGAGCGCCTGCTCGAACCGCTGATGCATTGACGAAGATTTGCAGTTGTTTGCGGTGGTTGACAGTGGTTTACAATGGTTGCTCGGTCCTTTCGATCTCGACCACTCGACCACTCGACCACTCGACCACTCGATGTTCGATGTTCGATGTTCGATGTTCAGCGTTCAATGTTCGCATGCTATGTCCGCCCTCCTCTTCGCCACCTCCAACGCCCACAAGACCGAAGAAGTCGCCGCCATCCTCGGTCGCGCCTGGCAGGTGGAAGATCTGCGCGCTCATCCCCACATCACGCTCGATGAAGAAACCGGCGACACCTTCGAGGCCAACGCCATCATCAAGGCCCTTAGCGGCAGTCGTGGTGCTCCAGGTATGCTCGTGCTCGCCGATGACTCCGGCCTCGAAGTCGATGCCCTCGGTGGTGCTCCTGGCGTGCGCAGCGCCCGTTATGCCGGTGAAACCGCCAACGCTGCGGACAATCGCGCCAAGCTCAAAGTCGAACTCGCCAAGAAGGCGATGTACTCACGCTTCGCCGGCCGCTTCCACTGCTGCATGGTCCTCGCCCGCGGTGGCGAGGTGCTGCACATCACGCACGGCAGTGTCGCGGGCCATCTCCTGCTCGAAGAGCAGGGCGCAGGCGGCTTCGGCTATGATTCGCTCTTCGTTCCAGATGGCTTCACCGATTCCTTCGGCGTTCTTCCCGCTGAAACGAAGAACCAGCTCAGTCATCGTGCGCGTGCTCTCGCCGCGATGAAGAAAAAGCTCGCCACCCGCCTCTGAGCGCATGCATCGCCTCGCCATCATGGCCGCGCTCGCCCTCACGAGCTGTGTTCAGCCACCACGAGCAACGCCGGTCGAAAGCGATCCGAACCCACCTTCCCTGGCACCGCGCTACCCATCGTGGGACGAAGTACCCGCACCAATTCAAAACCAGGCTGCCTTACATCCCTCTCGAATCGATTCCGCCAAAGCAGGCCAGCCTCTCATCGGCGGCGCGTCCTTGCATCAAACCACGGTTCATTCCGTCGAAATGCAGTTCGTGATCTTCGACAGCCGCAGCTACGACCTCAAAGTCATCGACCAGCCCGAAGACTGGTCCGGTGGCGGCAAGATCAGCGAGTGCCTGCGTCGTGCGAACGCCATCGCCGGCGTGAACGGCGGCTTCTTCACGCCGCAGTTCAGGCCCATGGGCCTCATGATCACCAATGGTCGCAAGACCGGTGCCTGGCAGCAGAACAAACTCCTCACCGGTGCCGTTGTCGTCGATTCACAGCCACGCTTACTCTGGAACGCCGAGGTCAACCGCAGCAGCGCCCACGAACTGCTGCAAGCCGGCCCACGTCTCGTCGATGCGGGTCGTCCGGTGCCGAATCTCGAACGCAGCAAGCACACCACGCGCACCTTCATCGCCACCGACGGCGGCCATCGCTGGCTCCTCGGCCTCGCCCGCAACATCAGCCTCGGCGAACTCGCGGAAATCCTCGCCCAGCCGGGCAGCCTCGCCGGTTTCAACATCCACCGCGCCCTCAACCTCGACGGCGGCCACTCCTCCGCCCTCTATTACCGCACCGCCGACGGCCAGGAGCACTCCGACCCCGGCTGGAGCACCGTGCGCAACTACCTCGGCATTGTACCTCGATGAACACTGAACATCGAACGCTGAACACTCAATCTCCAACCCCAACCGCCCGCTGATCCATTCATCATTCAATGTTCATTGTTCAACCTTCAGTGTTCAATGTTCGCCTCCCTTCCCCATGTCCCCCTCCTCCAAAGCCTTCCTCCTCGATCTCCTCTCCACGCCCAGCCCCACTGGCTTTGAGGCACGCGGCCAGCGCAAATGGGCCGCCTACGCACGCAAATTCGCCGACCGCGTGGAAAGCGATGCCTACGGCAGCGCCTGGGCCACACTCGATGGCGGCACGAACGGACGCCGCCTCATGTTCGAAGCCCACGCCGATGAAATCGGGTACATGGTGAAGTACATCAACAAGCACGGCTTCATCTTCGTCGATCGCGTCGGCGGCAGTGATGTCGCCACCGCCCGTGGGCGTCGCGTCGATATCTTTGGCGACAAAGGCACCGTGCGCGGCGTCATCGGCAACACTGCCATCCACATCCGCGACCGCACCGACGAGAAAGTCCCGAAGGTGCATGAACTCGCCATCGACATCGGTGCTTCCAGCGACAAAGAAGTCGCCAAGGCCGGCATCCGCGTCGGCCATCCGGCCGTCTATGCGGATGGCGTCGAAGAACTCGGCCCCGACAAGCTCTGTGGCCGTGCCTTGGACAACCGCCTCGGCGGCTACATCATCGCCGAGGTCATCGCCCGCCTCGCCAAGCGCAAATCCCGCCTGCCCACCACCGTCTATGCCGTCAACGCCGTGCAGGAGGAGATCGGCGGCCACGGCGCGCGCATGATCGCCCACCGCCTCATGCCGGATGTCGCCGTCGTGCTCGACGTCACCCACGCCACTGACACCCCGCACGTCGATGAAAAAAAACACGGCGAGATCAAGCTCGGCGGCGGCCCAAGCCTCACCCACGGCGGCGCCAACCACGTCGAAGTCGTGAAGCGCCTCATCGAAGTCGCCGAGCAAGAGAAAATCCCCGTCCAGCACGAGGCCTCATCGCGCAGCACCGGTACCGACACCGACGTCATCTTCCACCAGCAAAGCGGCATCCCCAGCGCCCTCGTCTCATTGCCGCTGCGCTACATGCACAGCGTCGTCGAAATGGCCCACCTCCAGGATGTCGAGCACACCATCCAGCTCCTCACCGCCTTCGCGGAGAGTGTGAAGGCCAAGGATGAGTTCCGGGTGAAGCTGTAGGCGCGTTCGCTGCCCTCTCGCAGTCTCCATCACTCCCGTTGACTCTATCGCTCTCTGTCCCTGCTCTTTTCAGAATCGACATCAGCACCGGACTTATGACAACATTCCCGAAATTCAATCTGGGAGCCTTGACCATGAAACGCCGTTATCCTTCGTCGCAGCCGCCTCGGCACCGCCGACCACCGCGCCGCCTTTGCATCAGCAACCATTGGCGGTTAAGTGACGAAGAACGGGAAACGCTGGAAGATCTCCACGCCGCCACCGGCCACATCTTCGGCCGGCATCCTCACCTCAGATTTCATGAGGAGTTTAACCGTTGGATGGATCAGCATCCGGACCACTTCATTCTCTACCTGAAGAGCTACCACGCCCGCCTCTGGTCCCGTGCCCGGAAACAGGGCATTGAAAACCCCGAGGATCTGCCGGAAACATTGCGGGAAGTCGTGCATCAATCCGCCCTTACCCTCGCTGGGCACCTGTTTCGCCATTGCGCTGATCGCCTCCACGCCATGATGCATCTCAAACAAAATCCCGAGATCCTCCCCCTCCTCGATCAGGCCGTCAGCGACGTCGATCAGATCGTCGAATACCTGCTTGATCTCCGGGAACCCGAACGCAGCCACTGGCTGGCCCTCATCGAACCCCTGCGGGCAAGCTGCCATCGCCAGGCCACAAACCTCCGCCGCCAATCCCGCTGACTCGCCACACCTCGTGTCCCTGCCCCTGCGCTACATGCACAGCGTCGTCGAAATGGCCCACCTCGACGATGTCGAGCACACCATCCAGCTCCTCACCGCCTTCGCCGAAAGCGTGAAGGCCAAGGACGTGTTCCGGCTGAAGCTGTAGGTATCTCAATCGTCCTCATGCTCAGAGCGACGGATGGGCATCGGAGGCTCAGACATCCTTACCCCAGAGGAAACTCAGTGAGCCGGTTCTCCTCTGCGACCGTCCATCCTCTGCGGTTCAATACAAATATACCGCAGAGGATGGACGGTCGCAGAGGATCATTGACATTCCTCGTCACGGTACGAGAAGCGCCGGAGGTCAGGATGTCTGAGGCTGCATCAGTCACCTTCCTTCATGCTCCTGACGCATCCAGTCGTCCGCCCCGATCAGCGCGTTCCTTGTCTGGCTCGTTCGGTGCTGCAACTGGCTCGTCCTGCTCCTTGCCAGAACCGCGCGGTGCTTTGGGAGGACGAGACGGAGACGGACGCCTTAACCCGAACGCAAAACCGCCTCCGACGGCTGGCACCGAGGGAGGCGGGATTGAGTGGCTGAGGACGCGGATTACGCGGTGAGGGCTTCCTCTTCGTCTTCGCGGACACGGACGGGAAGCACGGGCTTCTCGGTCTCGTGGAGCTCGAAGTTGCGGTTGGTGATGAAACCAGTGCCGGCAGGGATAAGGTGGCCCATGATGACGTTTTCCTTGAAACCGCGCAGGAAGTCGGACTTCGCGAGGGTGGCGGCTTCGGTGAGCACACGGGTGGTGTCCTGGAAGGAAGCGGCCGAGATGAAGGATTCGGTCTCGATGGAGGCCTTGGTGATGCCGAGAAGAACCGGTTCTGCTTCCGCAGGCTTGCCGCCTTCTTCGGAGACACGGTTGTTTTCCTTCTCGAACTCGCCGCGGTCGATCTGATCGCCCCAGAGGAACTCGGTGTCGCCCGGATCGGTGATCTTCACCTTGCGCAGCATCTGGCGGATGATGATCTCGACGTGCTTGTCATTGATTTCCACGCCCTGGGCACGGTACACTTCCTGCACTTCGTTGACGAGATGCTCGCGGAGAGCCTGCGGGCCAAGAATTTCAAGGAGGTCATGCGGCACCACCGGTCCTTCGGTGATCTGGTCGCCTTTGCTGACGTGGTCGCCGTTGAAGAGCAAGATGTGCTTGCTGCGGGGGATGAGATGCTCTTCCTGCTGGCCAGTCTTGGTGTCGGTGACGATGACGCGGCGCTTGCCGCGAACGAGGCCGCCGATTTCGACGGTACCGTCGATGCGGGCGATTTCACAGGCATCCTTGGGCTTGCGGGCTTCGAAGAGTTCGGCCACACGCGGCAGACCACCGGTGATGTCCTTCGTTTTCGAGGCCTTACGCGGCGTCTTGGCAATCGTGGTGCCGGCTTCGACCTTCTCGTTGTTCTTCACGCTCAAGTGAGCGCCGGCGGGAATGGTGTAGCTGGCGAGCACCTCGTGCGTCTTCGGATTCACGACGACGACCTGCGGATGGAGGTCTTCCTTGTGCTCGATGACGACGGTTTCCTCGTTGCCGGTGCTCTGATTGACTTCCTTGGTGATGGTGATGCCGGAGATCATGTCACGGAACTCCAGCTTGCCAGCCTTCTCAGTGATGATCGGCACGTTGTACTGATCCCAAGTGACGATCTGCTGGCCTTTCTTGACCTTCCCACCGTCTTCGACGGCGATGACGGCACCCGCGACGAGCTTGTGGCTCTCGAGTTCGCGGCCTTCCTCGTCATGAATGGAGATGATGCCGTTCTTGGTAAGGGCGATCCAGGTGCCTTCAATGGTGGTCACCGCACGCATGTCGGTGTACTTGACGGTACCGGCGTTCTTGGTGTTGATGAAGGGCTGCTTGAAGGAGCTCATGGCAGCACCACCGACGTGGAACGTACGCATGGTGAGCTGCGTGCCGGGCTCCCCGATGGACTGGGCGGCGACGATGCCGACGGCTTCGCCGATCTTCGCCATGCGATGCGTGGCGAGGTGGAGGCCGTAGCACTTCGCGCAGCAGCCACGCTTGCTTTCGCAGGTGAGGACGGAGCGGATCTTGAGTTTCTCGACGCCGATCTTCATGAGGTGGGCGGCTTCCTTCTCGGTGGCCATCTGGCCGGCCTTGATGATGACGCTCTTGTCCACCGGATCGTGGATGGTCTCGCAACTGGTGCGGCCATAGATGCGGGTCTTGAGATCGACGATTTCTTCGTCGCCCTGATAGATGGAGGCGAGCGTGATGCCATTGACGGTGCCGCAATCTTCCTCGGTGACGATGACGTCCTGGGACACATCGACGAGCTTGCGGGTCATGTAGCCGGAGTCGGCGGTCTTCAGCGCGGTATCGGCGAGGCCTTTACGCGCACCGTGAGTGGAGATGAAGTACTCAAGCACGCTCAGACCTTCACGGAAGTTCGAGGTGATCGGACGTTCGATGATCTCACCGGAAGGCTTGGCCATCAGACCGCGCATACCAGCGAGCTGCTTGATCTGCGTACGGTTGCCGCGGGCACCCGAGTTTACCATGACGTAGAGCGGGTTGTGATGCTTCTTGCCTTCGTTGTGTTCTAACGTGCGGAAGAGTTCATCGGCAACGATTTCACCGACCTGCGTCCAGATGTCGATGATCTTCTGATAGCGCTCACCGTGCGTGATGATACCACGACGATACTGCTTCTCGATTTCTTCGATCTGCTTGTAGGCGTTCTCAAGACCGGCGGCCTTGGCCGTCGGGATGACCATGTCGGTGATACCGATGGAGCAACCGGAGCGGGTAGCTTCGCGGAAGCCGAGCTGCTTGAGACGGTCAAGGGCATGGACGGTCTCGCGCTGGCCCACGGTCTGGAAGCAGCGCCAGATGATGTCGGACACCTGCTTCTTGCCGACGGTGGTGTTGATGAAGCCAAGACCTTCCGGCCAGGTCTCATTAAAGAGCACACGACCGGCGGTGGTTTCGATCACGGCCTTGCTGGGGTCGCCATACGGGCGCTTCGGCAGCTTGTAGTCGGGATTGCGGAAACGAATCTTGTCGTTCACAGCAAGGCCGCCTTCGGAGATGGCGAACTCGATTTCGGAGGCGTCGTTGAAGGACGGCATGCGGCCTTCCACATCGCCCTTCTTCGCCTTCTCGTGGCTGGGGAACTCACGCAGGTAGGTGAGGAAGTAACAACCGAGCGGAATGTCCTGCGAAGGGTTCATCACGGGTTTGCCGCTGGCAGGGCTGAACAGGTTGTTCGGCGCGAGCATGAGCAAGCGGGCTTCCATCTGCGCTTCGATGGAAAGCGGGACGTGAACGGCCATCTGGTCACCGTCGAAGTCGGCATTGTAGGCCGTACAAACGAGGGGATGCACGCGAATGGCCTCACCTTCGATGAGCTTCGGCTCAAAGGCCTGGATCGAAAGACGATGGAGCGTCGGCGCACGGTTGAGGAGGACGGGGTGACCCTTGGTGACTTCGTCGAGAATGTCCCACACTTCCGGCGTGCGGCGTTCGATCATCTTCTTCGCACTGCGGACGGTGTGAACGAGGCCCATCTCCTTGAGACGGCGAATGATGAAGGGCTCGAACAGGACGAGCGCCATCTTCTTCGGCAGACCGCATTGGTGCAGCAAAAGGTCAGGACCGATGACGATGACGGAACGGCCGGAGTAATCGACGCGCTTGCCGAGCAGGTTCTGACGGAAGCGGCCGGACTTGCCTTTGAGCATGTCGGACATCGACTTGAGCGGACGATTGCCCGCGCCGGTGACCGGGCGGCCATGGCGACCGTTGTCGAACAACGCATCGACAGCTTCCTGGAGCATGCGCTTTTCGTTGCGGATGATGACATCCGGCGTGCGAAGCTGAAGGAGGTTCTTGAGGCGGTTGTTGCGGTTGATGACGCGACGATAGAGATCGTTCAAGTCGGAGGTGGCGAAACGGCCGCCTTCGAGAGGAACGAGCGGACGCAGATCCGGCGGGATGACCGGCAGCACTTCGAGAATCATCCATTCTGGACGGCTGTGGCTTTCGGCAAAACCGGCGCAAAGCTTGAGGCGCTTGGCGAGCTTCTTGCGAATCTGCTTGGAGCGCGTCTTGGTCATCGCCTCTTCGAGTTCCTTCGTGACATCAGCCAGATTGAGCTGGGCGAAGATGTCGCGGATGGCCTGGGCACCCATGCCGACGCGGAAGGCGTCCGCACCGTACTGTTCTTCGGCTTCACGCAGATCGACTTCGGTGAGAAGCTGGCCGCGCTGAAGCGGCGTGCTGCCCGGATCGACGACCATGTAGTCTTCATAGTAGATCACGCGTTCCAGCGAGCGGGCGGTCATGTCGAGCATGAGGCCGATGCGGGAAGGCATGCACTTGTAGAACCAGATGTGCGTCACCGGCACGGCGAGTTCGATGTGGCCCATGCGCTCACGGCGCACGCGGGAGAGGGTCACTTCGACACCGCAGCGGTCGCAGACGACGCCCTTGTGCTTGATGCGCTTGTACTTGCCGCAGGCGCACTCCCAGTCACGGGTGGGGCCGAAGATACGCTCGCAGAACAAGCCGCCTTTTTCGGGCTTGAAGGTGCGGTAGTTGATGGTTTCCGGATTTTTGACTTCGCCGGAGGACCATGAGCGAACACGGTCAGCAGAGGCGATGCAGATCGACACATAGTCGAACTCCTCGCCGGTTTGGGGTTCCCCGAAGATTTCTTTCAAGCTCGCGTCAGCATTCATAATGTGTGGAGATGGGTGGCAGGTTTTTGCGCTGGGTTGCTGGGGGAAGACGGGTTAAGCACCCGCCGAGGTGGCAAAGCTTTCGAGGGCTTCCGCATCTGCGTTGGCGTTGGAGCGCTTGTGCACCTTCACGTCGAGGCCAAGGGACTGCATTTCCTTGATGAGAACGTTGAACGACTCCGGCGTGCCGGCTTCGAGAGCGTGATCGCCTTTGACAATCTGCTCGTAAATGCGCGTGCGGCCTTGAACATCGTCGGATTTGACGGTGAGCAGTTCCTGCAGCGTGTAAGCCGCGCCGTAGGCTTCGAGCGCCCACACTTCCATTTCGCCGAAACGCTGGCCGCCGTATTGGGCCTTGCCGCCCAGAGGCTGCTGCGTGACGAGCGAGTAAGGACCAACAGCACGAGCATGAATCTTGTCAGCGACAAGGTGGTTCAGCTTGAGCATGTAAATGTAGCCGACGACGACGTCGAGCGTGTAGGAATCGCCGGTGCGGCCGTCATAGAGCTTCGATTTGCCGTTGAGGCCCATCCACTCGTAGCCGGGGACTTTCTTGGCGTCCTTGATGTACTCCATGATCTTGGATTCAGGAATACCGTCGAAGACCGGGGTGGCGATCTTCATGCCGAGAGCCTTGGCGGCGAGACCCAGGTGGGTTTCGAGCACCTGACCCACGTTCATGCGTGATGGCACGCCCAACGGGTTCAACACGATGTCCACCGGAGTGCCGTTTTCGAGGAAAGGCATGTCTTCTTCCGGCACGATATTGGCGACGATGCCCTTGTTGCCGTGGCGGCCGGCCATCTTGTCACCGACGGAAAGCTTGCGCTTGCTGGCGAGGAAGACGCGCACCTGCTTGACGACGCCGGTGTCGGCGGTTTCTTCGCTGCTCTCGATTTTGTCGAGATTGCGCTCACGTTCCATGTCGGAGTCCGAGAACTTCTGCTCGAAGGTCTGGATGATGTCGAAGATCTTGTTGCGGATCGGGCTCGGGTCGATCTCGATGGTGTCGTAGCTTTCAGCCACATGACGGAGCATCGTTTTGGTGATCTTCTTGTTCGCGCCGACGAGCGGTTCGCCCGTCTGACCGTTCACAATGTCGAGCGGGATCTTCTCATTGAGGAGGATGTCAGAGAGACGCTCGGTGAGCTGCTCGGTGAGGTCTTCCTTCTTGGCACGGTAGTCTTCTTCGATCTGCTTGATGTGTTTCTTGTACTCGGAAGGAGAGAGTTTCTCCTTCTCAGAGTCGGCGCCGAGGCCACGCTGTGCAATGCGGACATCCATGATGATGCCGGTGCAGCCGGAAGGCACACGCAGGGAGGTGTCCTTCACGTCAGCGGCCTTTTCACCGAAGATGGCACGCAGGAGGCGCTCTTCAGGGGCGAGTTCGGTTTCGGACTTCGGCGTGATCTTGCCGACGAGAATGTCGCCAGGCTTCACTTCCGCACCGATGCGCACGACGCCCTGGGCATCGAGATTTTTCAGCGCTTCATCACCGACGTTCGGGATGTCACGCGTGATTTCTTCAGGTCCAAGCTTGGTGTCACGAGCGATGACTTCAAAGTCTTCGATGTGAATGGAGGTGTAGATGTCCTCCTTCACCACGCGGCGGCTGATGGTGATGGCATCTTCGAAGTTGTAACCGTTCCAAGGCATGAAGGCGACGAGCATGTTCTTGCCGATGGCAAGCTCACCCTGGTCGGTGCAAGGACCGTCGGCGATGACATCGCCCTTCTTGATTTTCTGTCCGCGCTTCACCAGCGGCTGCTGGTTGATGCAGGTGCCGGCATTGCTGCGGCCAAACTTGCGCAACGGATAGACGTGCGTGCCCTTGTCTTCATCGGTCTGCACCGACTTGATGGGATTCTCGAGGAATTTTTCGTCCTTGATCGGCAGATTGCCGTCCTTGGTGACAATGATCACGTCAGCGGTCGCGGCGGCGACGGTGCCACCGGCGTCGGCAACGATGACCGAGCGCGAATCACGCGCGGCCTTGCCTTCCATGCCGGTGCCAACGAGCGGTGACTCCCCTTCGAGAAGCGGAACGCCCTGGCGCTGCATGTTGGAACCCATGAGGGCGCGGTTGGCGTCATCGTGTTCCAGGAACGGAATGAGCGCGGCGGCGACGGAGACGAGCTGCTTTGGCGACACGTCCATGAGCGTGACCTTCTCAGGCTCGATTTCGATGAAGTCGCCACGATAACGGACAGTGATCTTGTTGCCTTTGAAACGGCCCTTATCGTCGATCGGATTGTTCGCCTGGGCGATGTAGTGCTTCTCTTCCTGATCGGCGGTGAGGTACTCGATCTTGTCGGAGACGAGGCAATCCTTCACCGGGCGATACGGCGTTTCGATGAAGCCGAACTCGTTGATGCGGGCATAGCTGCCGAGGGAGTTGATCAGACCGATGTTCGGACCTTCAGGAGTCTCAATCGGGCAGATACGGCCATAGTGGGACGGATGAACGTCGCGAACTTCAAAGCCGGCACGGTCACGATTCAGACCGCCTGGTCCGAGAGCGGAGAGACGACGCTTGTGGGTCAGTTCCGCGAGCGGATTGATCTGATCCATGAACTGGCTGAGCTGGCTGCGGCCAAAGAAGTCACGCACGACGGCGGAAAGCGCCTTCGGATTGACGAGCTTGGCGGGCGTCATGGTGTCCATGTTCACGTCGAACAAGGTCATACGCTCTTTGACGAGACGCTCGGTGCGGGACAAGCCCACGCGGCACTGGTTGGCGAGGAGTTCACCCACGGCACGCACACGACGGCTGCCGAGATGGTCAATATCATCGAGGATGCCCTGGCCTTCACGCAGATGGAACAGGTAGCGGAGCGCGGAGACGACGTCCTCGGCGGTGAGGATGCGCATTTCGGTATCGACCTTGAGCGAGAGCTTCTGGTTGATCTTATAGCGACCGACACGGGTAAGGTCATAGCGCTTCGGATCGAAGAAGAGGCGCTTCACGAGCGCACGGGCATTCGGCGTGGTGGGCGGATCGCCCGGACGCAGGCGGCGGTAGATTTCCTTGAGCGCTTCGTCCTCGTCCTTCGCCGTGTCTTTGCGCAGCGAGGTGATGAGCAGATCATCCGGCGAGGCGGTGACGACTTTGATGGTTTTGATGCCGAGCTGAATGAGCTGGCGCACAACGCCGGAGGTCAGCGGCTCGTAGGCACGGGCGACGATGAGTTCGCCGTCGAGGATGTCCTTGTAGAGGATCTTGGTGGCGATTTCTTCTTCGGAAATGCTGTCCTTGAGCTTCAGGTCCTGGATTTCGTAGAACAGCTTGAGGATATCCTCATCGGTGGGGAAACCGATCACACGCAGGAGCGTGGTGGCGAGGAACTTGCGACGGCGGCGGCGGCGGTCGAGATAGACGTAGAGCAGGTCGTTTGTGTCGAACTGCACTTCGAGCCAGGTGCCGCGGTCAGGAATGATGCGGAAGCCGTGCAACCAGCGGCCGTTGAGGTGCTGGGAGGTTTCAAAGCAGATGCCGGGGGAGCGGTGGAGCTGGGAAACGACGACACGCTCGGCGCCATTGATAACAAACGTGCCACGCACGGTCATGAGGGGGATTTCGCCCATGTACACGCGTTCCTGCTTCGCACCGGCCTCGTCTTTCAACTCATAAGTCACATACAGCGGGGCGCTGAAAGTCTCGGCCTCATGAATGGCTTCGAGGGAAGAGAGCTTGGGATCGCCGATTTCGTACTGCACGAAATCGAGCGTCATCTTCTCATCGTAGCTGGTGATCGGGAAAACTTCCCGGAACACGGCTTGAAGACCAAGGTCCTTGCGCTTCGAGGGGGTGATGTTCTTCTGGAGGAAATCCTCGTATGAGCGGAGCTGGATCTCGATGAGATTCGGGGGCTCGGCGACTTCGTGGATTTTGCCAAAGTTGGTGCGCTGGGACATAAGGCAGAGATGAGGCGGTTTAGGGGGCGATGGCGGGGGCAGGATGCGGAGGGGTTAATTCCGCGTGGCAACAACAGCGGTGAGGTCAGGCGGCCAGCCCAGCCTCACACACAATGGTTGCGAAAATGAAACAGCCGGAGACCGGGGATGAACCCGCACTCAGGCCGAAAAAATGGAGTACAGCAGCCGCCACACCGCGAGCAACCCCGGAACCGCAGCGCTGGCTGCGGAAGTTCAGGAGGTCACGGACGGGTGCGGGCATGCGATGAAACGAAACTAACGGGGGATTGGACTGGACTAACTTGAGAGACTCTGGGCCGCGTGGCGCTGGCTGTTGAAAGCGCACGCCACGCAGCAAAGAGCAGGAGGAACGTGAGGTTACTTGATCGTAACTTTGGCGCCGGCGGCTTCCATCTTCTTCTTGATTTCTTCCGCCTCTTCCTTCTTGACGCCTTCCTTGAGGGTCTGCGGAGCGCTCTCGACGAGCTTCTTCGCTTCAGCAAGGCCAAGGCCGGGGACCACGCCGCGGACTTCCTTGATGACGCCAATCTTGTTGGCACCGGCTTCAGTCAGGATGACGTCAAACTCGGTCTTCTCTTCAACAGGAGCAGCAGCGGCACCACCGCCACCGGCGGCAGCAGCGGCCACGGGCGCAGCAGCGCTCACGCCCCACTTCGTTTCGAGGGATTTCACGAGTTCAGCGACTTCCATGACGGTCAAGCCACTCAGTTCTTCAACGATTTTATTCAGGTCAGCCATATTAGTGTGTCGGTGTCGCCGCGCTCCGCAGCTGCGGATGATTTAAGAGCAAAAGCTTTCGCTCCGGCGAGGAACCATTGGGTGTTTAGGTATTCAGGCCGTGTGACGGGCCATCTGGTCAAATTGGGGTGGGTTAGGCAGCAACGGTTTCAGCAACTGCTTCAACAGGCGCAACTTCAGGAGCGGCTTCAGCAGGCGCAGCTTCGGCCGGGGCGGATTCCAAATCAGCCTTGGCTTTAAGCACGCGGGCAAGTGCCGAGGCAGGAGCCTGCAACACGCCAAGGAGCTGCGAGAGGAGCGCTTCACGGGAAGGCAGATCAGCGAGAACCTTGACGGCGCTGGCATCCAGCAGCTTGCCGTCGAGCACGCCAACTTTCATCACCGGCTTCTCGAATTCAGCGGCGAAGTTCTTCAAGATCTTTGCGGTGGCGCAAACGTCCTTGGCACCGGTGACGTAGGCGCTCTGGCCGGTCAGGTGGGTGCTCAAATCACCCGGGTAGCCGGCCTTTTCAGCGGCTTTCTTCACCAAGTTGTTTTTGAAGACGTGGATCTCCGCGCTGACGGCGCTAAGGCGCTTGCGCAGCTCGGCGAATTTATCGACCTTGAGGCCGGTGTAATCGACGACGAAGAGGAACGGGGAGGCATTGACCCGGCGCAGCAGGTCATCAATGAGCAATGTCTTTTCAGCTTTCATGTGTCAGTGCTGCGTGGATTAGAGTTTGATGTACTTCGACACGTCGATGCGGAGCGCAGGCGACATGGTGGCGGCAAGCGTCATGGTTTCGACATAACGACCACGAGCGGAGGCGGGCTTGGCACGCACGACGGCTTCGATGAGCGAGGTGGCGTTTTCGGCGAGCTGGCTCACCTCGAAAGAGGCTTTGCCGACGGAGGAGGCGATGTTGCCATTCTTGTCGAGCTTGAAGTCAGCGCGACCAGCCTTCACGGCCTTCACGGCGGCGGCGGTGTCTTCAGTGACGGTGCCGGTACGCGGATTGGGCATCAAACCACGCGGTCCGAGCTGCTTACCAAGTTTGCGGACTTCATTCATCGCTGCGGGAGTGGCAATGGCGACGTCGAAGTCGGTGAAACCTTCCTTCACCTTGGCGATGAGGTCTTCGTTGCCGACGATGTCAGCACCGGCGGCCTTGGCGGCATCAGCAGCAGCACCTTGGGCGAACACGGCGACGCGCACGGTCTTGCCGGAGCCATGGGGCAGCGGGCAGGTGCCGCGCACCATCTGGTCGCTCTTCTTCGGATCGACACCCATGCGGAACGACAGGGTGACAGTCTGGTTGAACTTCGTGCCAGGGAGTTTGCGCAGGAGGTCGGCCGCTTCTTCAAGCGTGAAAACCTTGCCTGCCGGAACCATCTCGGCGGCTTTCTTGTAACGTTTGCTTCTCTTTTGCATGGTGGGTGTGCAGTGGTGGCGAACTGTGACGTTCTCCTGCTTGGGTTGGGGGATTAGTCGGCGATGTCGATGCCCATCTGACGTGCGGTGCCAGCCATGATGCGGGAGGCACGTTCGAGGTCAGTGGTGTTGAGGTCGGCTAGCTTCATCTTGGTGGCTTCGAGGAGCTGGGCCTTAGTGATCTTGGCAACTTTCTTCTTGCTGGCCTCACCGGAGCCGGAGGCGATGTTCGCCACCTTTTTCAGGAGGTTGGAAGCCGGCGGCTGCTTGGTGATGAAGGTGAAGCTCTTGTCCTTGTAAACGGTGATGACAGTGGGCAGCACGTCACCGCCAGCTTTCGCGGTGGCAGCATTGAATTCCTTGCAGAAAGCCATGATGTTCACACCGGCCTGACCGAGAGCAGGGCCAATGGGCGGTGCGGGGTTGGCGGCTCCAGCCTTGATCTGAAGCTTGATGAGTTTGATGATTTCCTTGGCCATGTGTTTGTGTTCCTTGCTTGCTTGGGGATGAAATTAAATGAGTCAGGCGGCTTTATGCCTTTTCCACCTGCCAGTATTCGAGATCGACCGGAGTGGAGCGACCGAAGATGTTAACGGAGACGCGCAGCACGCCGCGCACCGGATCGATTTCCTCGACGATGCCGTTCTGGCTCTCGAAGGGACCGTCGGCCACACGCACGGTATCGCCGAGGTTGAAGGCGATTTTCGGCACCGCACCGTCGTCCTTGTCGCGGACCTGGGAGAGCATCGCCTCGACCTCTTTGGCACGCATGGCGATGGGATGGTCCTTGGCACCGGCGAAATTGAGGACGCCGTCAGTTTCCTTGACGAAATACCAGGTCTTATCGACGAGGCGGTTGTGTTCGTCGAGCAGATGGCAGTTGGCGATGACGTAGCCGGGGAAGAACTTGCGGTTGCTCTCAGAGCGCTTGCCCTTCTTCACTTCGGCCACGCGTTCCATGGGAACGAGCACCTGGAAGACATAGTCCCCCATCTCCTCCGTTTCGATACGGCGGAGCATGCTGTCACGGACCTTCATTTCAAGGCCGGAGCGGACGTGGATGACGAACCACTGATCGCGGGGTGCAGGGATGGCTCCCATAAGGTTTCGGGGGAAAGAGGGGTTGAGAAAATGAAGACTACATGCCCAGCTTCTGCGCGGCCTCGAAGGCCCACTTGAAGCTGATGTCGAACGCGGCCACGAAGGCTCCGAGCAGGATCATCGCGATGAAGACCACCACCGTGGATTCATTCAGTTCGCGGTATTTGGCAAAGCCCTTCTCCTTGGAATCCCACGGCCAGGTGGCCTTCTTGAGTTCGAGGATGACTTCGCTGATGTATTTGCGGATGCGGCTCATGTGAAGCGTTGCGACTTTCGGGGAAAATATTCTCGGGATGTTCGCTGGCAGGCCAGGAGGGACTCGAACCCACAACCAACGGTTTTGGAGACCGCTACTCTACCAATTGAGCTACTGACCTGTGTGTTAGCGAAAACGCTTCCCGGAATGGATAACGATGGATGACAGTTTGGCAAGTCGCGGTCTCCTCCGTCCCGGTGAGGAGACGAAACCGCCGCCAGGTCTGTGCGCCAGACCCGGCGGGGTTCGAGACAAACGAACTGCGCGGACTTTAGTCGAGGATGGTGGCGACACGGCCAGCACCGACGGTCTTGCCGCCTTCGCGGATGGCGAAGCGGATGGTCTTTTCCATAGCGATCGGGGTGATCAGCTCGACTTCGATCGAGACGTTGTCACCAGGCATCACCATTTCAACACCTTCAGGAAGCTTCACGCTGCCGGTCACGTCCGTGGTGCGGAAGTAGAACTGCGGGCGGTAGTTGTTGAAGAACGGCGTGTGACGGCCGCCTTCGTCCTTGGAAAGCACATACACCTCGGCGGTGAACTTCTTGTGAGGAGTCACGGAGCCGGGCTTGGCGATGACCTGTCCGCGCTCGATGTCGGTCTTCTTCGTGCCACGCAGGAGGAGGCCGACGTTGTCGCCCGCACGACCTTCGTCGAGCAGCTTGCGGAACATTTCGATGTCGGTGACGGTCGTCTTGGCGGTCGGGCGGATGCCGATGATCTCGACTTCACCCATCTTCTTGATGATGCCACGCTCGATACGGCCGGTGCAGACGGTACCACGACCTTCGATGGCGAACACGTCTTCCACTGGCATGAGGAAGTCCTTATCGATCGGGCGCTCTGGCAGCGGGATGTAGCTGTCCACGGCGTCCATGAGCTTGAGAATGTTGGCCTCATGCACTGGATCGCCTTCGAGGGCCTTGAGTGCGGAACCCTTCACAATCGGGATTTCGTCACCTGGGAAGTCATACTTGGAAAGCAGGTCGCGCACTTCCATCTCGACGAGGTCGAGGAGTTCGGCGTCGTCCACCATGTCCACCTTGTTCATGAACACCACGAGGGCTGGAACGCCGACCTGACGGGCAAGCAGGATGTGCTCACGAGTCTGGGGCATTGGGCCGTCAGCGGCGGAAACAACGAGAACGCCACCGTCCATCTGGGCGGCACCGGTGATCATGTTTTTCACGTAGTCAGCGTGTCCGGGGCAATCGACATGCGCGTAGTGGCGCTTATCGGTTTCATACTCCACGTGGGCGGTGTTGATCGTGATGCCGCGCTCCTTTTCTTCAGGAGCCGCGTCGATCTGATCATAAGCCTTCGCCTGCGCGAATCCCTTTTTGGAAAGGACGGTCGTGATGGCGGCGGTCAGGGTGGTCTTGCCGTGGTCAACGTGGCCAATCGTGCCGATGTTGACGTGCGGCTTGTTGCGTTGGAATGCTTCTTTAGCCATGGGTGGAGTTAGTTGAGGGGGTGCGCTTGGGACTGGTTCGTTTGTCGTGTTTCGAAGATCCCCACAATGCGCCACTGGAGCTGTTAGAGGGACTTGAACCCTCGACCTCGTCCTTACCAAGGACGTGCTCTACCACTGAGCTATAACAGCAAACCGGCGGCAGTCTCGTGAGAGACCTCCTCCTCTTTCGACAATAAAACCGGGGAATGCAAATCTCGCAGACTGATGTCAGGAGATAGTACGCCCCGGCTCTTATACCGAAAAAGTGGCGCGAGAGTAGGACGCTCGGCATCTCTGTCAAAGATTATTTCCAATCTTTCCGAAAGACCCAAAAGCACTCCTGCGTGGCACTCATAGCCCCTCTCGCCCTGCCATGGCAACATTTTAGGCTTGGCATAGCAGCAGCAGCTAATAACCTCGTGCTGAAAAACCAGCCCACCATGCCTCGTGTCCTTCATCTCTGCGCGGTCACCGTCGCCCTGCTCGCGGCAGGTGTGAACGCTGCGGATGAAACCGAGGCTCAACTCAAAACCATCGTGCGGGCGGCACGCATCGGCAATCAAGAGGCCCTCACGCTGCTGAAAGACCTGCCCGCCGCCAAACTGACGGGCGATGCCGTACTCAGCATCGTCAGTGACAAAAAAGTTGGCACCGGCATGAAGTTGCGGCTCGCCGAAATCGTCACCGCCTGGCCTGCGGGCGAAGGCCGCAAGGCACTGGCCGACTGGCTGGTCAAACACCCTTCGTGTGATGACGATGCCCTCATGTTCTTCGCCGGCATCGGGCTGCTGGAAGCGCGCACCTTCTTCTGGAACATGCTCACCCAGGTCAAGGGCCCGCTCGCCGCCGTGCGCGATCCCGAGCATGTGGCCCTCGCTGCCAAAGCGCTCGGTGCCTTCCCCGACAATCCCGAAGTCGTCGTCACCCGCATCGCCACCATGCTCGATCCCGCCTGCGCCCACGTCATGCGTGCCTGCGCCGCAGAAGCCCTCGGCAGCATGCAGAACCTCAAGGCCGTCGAAGCGCTCCTGCCGCATCTTGGCGATGATGCCATCGACGACATCGCCCTGTGCGCGCTCTACCGCCTCACCGGCCAGGGTTTTGCGACCGACGTGGACAAATGGAAGGCCTGGCTCATCGAGCAAGGCGCGAACGTCGCATGGAAAAAACTCACCAAGACCGACTACACGAACTACCTCAAAACACAAAAACTCCTCAAACCGCTGGATGATCCCGCCATGAACAACATGGGCTCGTTCTACGGCATGGAATTCAAAGCGAAGGGTGCCCTGTTCATCCTCGATGTCAGCGGCAGCATGACGCAGGACGATCGCATCGGCAGGCTCAAGGCGCAGATGAGCAACCTCCTCACCGCCATGCAAAACATGTCGGACAAACTGCGCTACGGCATCATCACCTTCGGCGCGAACATCGACTCCTGCTTCCCAGCACGCGGCATCGAGACCAACACCGAAAAAAACCACAAGCAGGCCGTGCGCTTCATCGAGCGCATCCAGGCCGACGGCGGCACACCCATGTGCGAGGCGCTAACCCATGCGTTGACCAAAATGCTGCCCGACGGCAACATCGACGCCATCTACTTCCTCAGCGACGGCCAGCCCAGCGACGGCACACCGCAATACGTGCTCGAACTCGCCGCCCGCATCCACACCAAATTCCAGACGCGCATCCACACCATCAGCATCGGCGAACTGCCATCCATCGATCTCGAAAAACCCTCGTTGCTCAATCAAATCGCCACCACCTGCGGTGGCACCTTCACCATTCCGCCATGAACACACGTCGCGACATCCTCCGCTCAGCGCTCTGCACCGCACCCGCCGTCCTCACCGGCTGCATCCTGCCCGATTTGCAGGAAGTCCGCCGCACCGGCCTAGTCTCACAATCCACCGGCACACACTCTGGCGCTCCCTTCCTCGTCTCCGGCAGACGTGCCGCTGCATTGCGCGAATACAACCAGCGCTTCCTCGTCTCGGGAGCCACCTTCCGCTTCGGCCCCAAACCCGCCTACGGCATGGCGTGGACAGCCGAACTCGAACGCGGCTACGCCAGCATCAAGCATGACCCGCGCCTCGGCTACGCCGTCAAAAATCTCAGCACCGGCACCTACCTCGCCGAATTCCAGGCCGACCGCGTCCTCACCGGTGCCTCCATGCCCAAACCAGCCGTCTCCGCCGTGCTACTCGAATCGAAGCAGGGCAACCTCACCCGCGAGGAATTCCAGCACATCGTCAATGCCTGCGACCTCAGCATCAACGCCTCCTGGCATGCCATGCTCGGCCGCTTCAGCGCCGCCGACGAGCAGTACTTCGAGCAGAAATACCGCCTCCCCGACGTGCCCATCCGCGGCAACGGCCAGTCCCCCCGCTTCTATGCCGAATTCTTCGAGCGCCTCGTGAACTACAAGCTCGACTACGGCTGCGAGATGCTCCTCGAAGCCTGCCGCCGCAATCAATTCGGTCGTGGCCGCTGGTACTTGCCCGCCGAGATCACCTACATCGGCGGCAAGACCGGCACCGACGGCCCCTACAAGCACGAAGGCCTCTTCTTCGACTACCGCGGCACCCGCTACGCCATCGTCATGTACAGCGACGGCCACTTCGGCCGCCACGAAAGCTTCTGGCGCATCGGCGCCGTCTTCGGCGGCCTGTTTCGCGAATACATCGCGTGATCGCGATGCATCACAGGCATTTCATCATGTATTGGCTCCCCTTCCATACGATCCTTGAGCAACAGCCCTTCTTTGCGGCGGATCAAAAAGATTTTGCCACCCGCGCCTCAGGCAACTAGCCTCCATCCCAGATGGCCGACATGATGTATGACTACCCCGACCCGATCTTCGGCAATCTTCCGCCGTCGAAACAGTTGGTCAATATCACGGCTCGCTCTCTCGCCGACCAGCAGGATTTCGCGCGAGGATTCGGGACATCCATGAAGAGCCTCGATCACACATTCGCTGATGGCTTCAGCGGCATGCAGTCCACCATGCGCGACGGTTTCAGCAGCATGCAAAACACCATGCGCGATGGTTTCTCCGGCCTGCACAACGACCTCTCCCAGGGCTTCGCTGAAGTGAACTCGCACGTTGATGCAATGGGCAATCAGATCAGCGGCCAGATCGCCGACAGCACCAACTACCTCGCTGACACGATGGTCAATGTCGGGCAGGGCATCAATGACACGACCCTCAAGGTGGGCGAGGCTCTTGGCTCACAGATGGCCAGCAACACCGCGCATCTGCAAGGCACCATGGAAGCCGTCGGCCAGCATCTGGGCGACACCACCCTCAAGGTCGGCCAGGCCCTGGGACGCCAGATGGCGGACAACACCGCCTTCCTCGGCCGGCAGATGTTCGACAACACTCAGCACCTCTCCGCCGTCTTCCAGGACGTGGGCGCGCAGTTGGGCCATACCATCTTCCAGTCCACGGCGGCCATCACCGGCTCCATCTTCATCGCCAGCCTCAACACCAACCGCGTCCTCTCCAGAGCCATCAAGCGGCAGACGCAGGAGTTGAAGAACGAACTGCTCGAAGTCCGCACCGAGCAGATGCACACCCGCCGTGCCATCACCGCCGCCCAGCTCCTCACCTACCATGAGCTGGCTGAGCTGAAGGTCCAAACTCTGCGCAACCACACCGAGACCGTCTGGATGCTCATGCGCCAGTCCAGCATCATGCAGGACATTCACGAAACCCTGAAGCATCCCCTCCGCACCAAGGCGCTCGAACTCGCCGAGACCGGCACCTACCTCATGTCCCGTGGCCTCTTCGAGCAGGCCCGTGAAGCCCTCACCGAGGCGAAGAATACCATCCATGACCGTGAGCCGAGCATCGCCGTCTCCCTCGCCTTCGTTTATGACAACCTCCGACAGGGACGCGAGGTCGAGGAGCGCCTGCTGCACGCCGCCACCCTTGCGGATGACCGCACCTTCATCGCCTACGTTCACGGCCTGCTCAGACGAGAGCGCAAAAATGATTTCGGATTTGGACCCTGCCGGGCATTGTTGGGCGGCAATTAATACTGGAGGGCAGGGCGAGGGTTCATCAGCGCTCTAGTTCGGGCGGTGCTGGCCAGCAGGTG
>NZ_JBJXFV010000125.1:0-2981 GCF_046154365.1 Prosthecobacter sp. | reverse complement strand
GTGCCTTACCTCCTCATCCGTGCTGCGTTGCCGCATCTCCGCGAGTCGCACGGCAGTATTATCAACATCGGCAGCGTCAACGCTTACAGTGGTGAGCCCAATTTGATGCCCTACAGCGTCTCAAAAGGCGCTCTCATGACGCTCACACGCAATCTGGGCGATACGCTCATGCGCGAAGACGGCGTGCGCGTAAATCAGATCAATCCCGGCTGGGTGCTGACCGAAAACGAGGCGAAAAGAAAGCGTTCCCACGGCCTCAAAGACGACTGGTATGCCGATCTGCCGAAAGTCTATGCCCCCGCTGGCCGCATCCTCTGGCCTGAAGAAATCGCCGCGTGTGCCGCGTGGCTGCTTGCTGACGAATGCGGTCCCATCAGCGGTCAGGTCTTCGATTTGGAGCAGCATCCCTTCATCGGTCGCAATCCGCCGAAGGACAGCACGACGATTCCGGCGAAGCCGTGAGACAGGTAGGCGCGCGCTCCAGGACACGGACGGGGAGTGGCGACATCGAAGCGAACAATCCCCGCACTCTGGCGAGTGCGCCTACGCCCTGTAGGCGCGTTCGCCAGATCGCGGACGAGGAGCGGCGACATCGAAGCGAACAATCCCCGCACTCTGGCGAGTGCGCCTACGCCCTGTAGGCGCGTTCGCCAGAACGCGAACGAGGAGCGGCGACATCGAAGCGAACAATCCCCGCACTCTGGCGAGTGCGCCTAGATGACGGCTCCGTGAATTGACAGTCGTGCGCGATGCGGACACTCTTTGCTCATGGACGAAAATCTCGCGCCTGCCAATGCCGATGCCAGTTCCTCGGAGCTGCTGCCGCAGGTCTATGATGATCTGCGCAAGCTGGCCCGCGGAATGGTGGCGGCCAATGCCCAGCAGACGCTGACGGCGACGGCGCTGGTGCATGAGGCGTGGATGCGCGTGGCCACAGACGCCGCTCCGCGCTGGGAAAACCGGCGGCACTTCTTCGGCGCGGCGGCGCAGGCCATGCGGCGCATCCTGATCAATCGCGCGCGTGACAAACACCGCCTCAAGCGTGGCGGGAACCATGAGCATGTGGTTCTGGATGATGTGGAGATCGCCGCGCCCGCGCCCGAGGAGGAGCTGCTGGCGCTGGATGAGGCGCTGGAACGGCTGGCGAAAGAAGAGCCGTTCCTCGCCGAGGTCGTGGGGTTGCGCTATTTCGTGGGGCTGAAGTGGCAGGAGATCGCGGAGATGACCGGCATCGAAGAACGGGAGCTGCACCGGCAGTGGACCTTCGTGCGCGCCTGGCTGCGGACCGAGCTGACCTGATTTTTTTGCCGTTTTGAATCCGTGACGGGGCATATCTTGCTGACGATGCCATTTTTCGACTTTCGACCTGCATTTCATCCGTCCTCCACCTGCCAGCCATGCCCTCCCCCAGCTCCTCCATTTCACGACAGAAGGACATCTTCCTCGCAGCCCAGGAGATCGCGGATGTCGGCGAGCGTTCCCGCTTCATCAAGGAGGCATGCGGTGACGATGCCGGGCTACTGAAGCGCATCGAGGCGATGCTGGAATCGGACGCTGCACCGGACAATTTTCAGGAACTGAACGAGACCCTAGCGACATCCGTCGCTATTCCCGTCGCGGGAGACAAGGTCGGTTACTTCGGCGACTATGTGCTGCTGGATGAAATCGCCCACGGTTCCTCCGGCGTGGTGTTTCGAGCGCGGCAGGTGTCTCTGGACCGTGTGGTGGCGCTGAAGATGCTGCGGGACCGGCCGCTGCTGACCACGGAGGTGGACACCCGGCGGCTGCGTGCGGAGGCCACGGCGGCAGCCTCGTTGGACCATCCAAACATCGTGCCGATCTACGAGGTCGGCGCGCATGAGGGGCAGCCGTATTTCAGCATGAAGCTCGTCGAGGGCGGCACGCTGCAGTTTCGTATCGCAGAGTACCAGGCAGATCCCCGCAAAGCTGCGGCCCTCATGGTCAAAGTCGCGCGCGCGGTGCAACACGCGCACGCCAAGGGCATCCTGCATCGCGATTTGAAGCCGGGGAACATCTTGATTGATGCCGCCGGTGAGCCGCACATCACGGACTTCGGCCTGGCGCGCAAAATCGGCATGGAGTCTGGTTTGACGATGACCGGGATGGCGATGGGCACGCCTCACTACATGAGTCCGGAGCAGGCGCGTGGCGGCGGTCGCGAACTCACGCCCGCCACGGACATCTACAGCCTCGGCGCGATCCTTTATGAGCTGGTGGAGGGCCGGCATGTGTTTCAGTCGGAAGACCTGATCGAACTGTTAAAGCAGGTGGCCGAGAAAGCGCCTCCCGCGCCGCGCACACCACACCGCGATCTCGCGGCGATCATGATGAAGTGCCTGGAGAAGCGGCCCACAGACCGCCACCCCACGGCAGCCGCACTGGCGGATGATTTGGAAGCTTGGTTGAACGGTAAAGCCAGCGTGCAGCCACGAAGGGCCATTCCCTGGATCAAGGTCGTGCTTGCCACTGCTGCCTGTGCCGCTGTGGCTTTTGCCCTGCATGCCTGGTGGCCTGCGCCCAGGCATGTCGTGACCACCGCCGAGGATGAACTTGATCCGCCAGGCACCACAAGCAGCGGAGTTTCGCTGCGTGAAGCCGTGCGGGATGCCGCACCGGGAGCGCGTATCACCTTTGATCCTTCGGTGTTCGGAAGGGAAAGCAAAATCACTCTCGACGCCACAAAGGGAGAGCTGGTGATCGAGAAGAACCTTGAGCTGGATGCCTCCGCTCTGCCGCAGGGCATCACGCTGCATTCTCCGCAGGGAGGTTATCGAAAGCTCAGCATCAAAGCCGGAGCGGTGGTCGGCGTGATGCGCGTCACCTTCACCGCCGAGGCGCTGGCATCCAGCATCGGCTCGGGGCAGGGAGGGGCCATCAACAATGAGGGTACGCTCACCTTGCACGACTGCCGTTTCATCAAAAATGGCGGCGGTGGCAATGGCGGCGCCATTTTCACCACG
>NZ_JBJXFV010000122.1:0-55473 GCF_046154365.1 Prosthecobacter sp. | reverse complement strand
GCGGCACGTTCGTCACATCGCGGTCGCCCGTGACGAGATTGGGGTTCGCCACATCGAACTGCTCCAGCACGTCGGGCAGGTGATCCCGCAGTACCGGCAAATAAATGGAGCGACGCTTCGATCCATCAAGATCGGACGGCAGCTTGGTGTTGAAGCCGATGAGCGAGACCGACTGGCCATCCAGCTCCGACACCAGTGATCCCGGCCTGCGCGAAGTGTCCAGCACGCCGGAGACGGCCAGCATCGAATCACGAATCACCTCGGCATCGAGCCGGCGTTTGTTCGCACGCGAGAGGAGGCGATTGTCTGGATCGGCATTCGCTGCGGAGTGCTGGAGTGATGGAGTATTGGAGTGCTGACCATCACTCCCTTTCTCCATCACTCCACCACTCCCCTGCCGATACGTCTTCGACATCACGATCTCCTTGATGAGCGTCTTCACGGACCAGCCATTGTCCATGAAACGAACTGCGAGGTAATCCAGCAGCTCAGGATGGCTTGGCCGTTCGCCGCTGAAGCCAAAATTATCGACGGTGCGCACGATTCCCGCGCCAAACAGATGACGCCACACACGATTCGTCATCACACGCGCCGTCAGCGGATTTTCGCGACTGGTGAGCCACTGCGCGAGTTCGAGACGGCCGCTTTGCTGCTTTGGAACCGTGCCTTGGACCTCGATCACACGCGGAAAGCCACGCGGCACCGCCTTCACCGGATGCGCGATCTCGCCGCGATCATAAAGCTGCGAGTCGGTGATGCGTTTGGCATCTTGAACGCCCATGCACAGCGGCAGGGCGCGTCCGGCGTCATCCACCGTCTCAAGCTGGCCTTCAATCCCGCCGCGCGTCCACAGGATGCGGATTGCGTTGGTGAGCAGCTTGTGGAACTCGCCGCTGATGTCGCGGCCTTCGAGCTTCGCCTTGATGGCGTATTCCTTTTGATCCTGTTCCTCCTGGTTCAGCTTCGCCAGATCGTTTTTGAGCTGCTTCACGCGTTCTGCCGTCAACGGTTTGTTCGGAATCACCTGACCAGGAAGATCAGGCAGACGGATGAGGTGGCCGTGGTTGTTGTTCTCGGAGTCGATCCAGTTGCCGTAAAAGGTCTGCGTGCTCTTGAAGATGCCTGCCAGCCCATAGTAGTCTTCCATGCTGAACGGCTCCGTCTTGTGATCATGGCAGCGCGAGCAGGCCACCGAGCTGGCCATCACCGCGCGTGTCACCGTGTCGAGCTGCTCATCGGCCACGTCTGCGGCGAACTGCGCCGGACTCATCTCATTCAGCCCCTTGGGGCCAAAGGCGAGAAAACCGGTCGCGATGAGCAGCCGCGCACGTTCCGCATCGTCCTTCGCCGGCAGCAGATCACCTGCGATCTGCTCGGTGACAAAGCGGTCAAACGGCACGTCCGCGTTCACCGCGTCGATCACATAGTCGCGGTAACGCCACGCATGCGGGAAAGCCAGATTCGACTCGCGGCCATTCGATTCCGCAAAGCGCGCCACATCCAGCCAGTGGCGGCCCCAGCGCTCGCCGAAGCGTGGGCTGCGCAGAAGCTCGTCCACGACTTGCTCATAGGTCTTATAGGACGCATGTGACCTATTCAGGAATGCCGCCACTTCTTCCGGCGTCGGCGGCAGGCCGATGAGATCAAAGTAAAGCCGCCGCAGAAGCACCACCGGCTCCGCTTCAGGCGCAGGAACCAACCCGTTCTCCTTCAATTTGGCTTCAATGAATCCATCAATGCTGCCAGCAATCAGTTTCGGCTTTTGATAGCTCCAAAACTTCCTCCCCGACTCCACATCCACCGGCGGACGCTCAGCCGCCTTCACCGCCGATTCACGCGAATCAGCCGCGCCGGCTTTGATCCACGTTTCAAAGTCCGCGATGATCGCTTTTGGCAACTGCGGCTTCTTCGGCGGCATTTCGAGATCAGGATCACTGTGCTTGATCGCCGAGAGCAGCAGACTCCTCGCGGCATCACCCGGCACCACCGCCGGACCCGTTTCGCCTCCCGCACGAATGCTCTGTTTCGTGTCCAGCATCAGATCGCCCTTCGATTTGCCGGATTCAGCCGAATGGCATTCATAGCAATGCTTCACCAGCACCGGACGAATCTTCGCCTCAAAGAAGGCGATGCCGTCCTCGCCATTCGCATGGACGGCGAACAGCAAAACGGCAAGCAAAGGCGTCGGCTTCATGAGCAGAAGATAAACGCGACGCCTGCCGCCGTCATTGCAGACTCACGCTGGCAGTTGGCCCTTCACCACACCCATGCTGGCAGCGAACTTGCCCATGACGAAGTCGCGCGCCTTCGCGGCTTTCGCCTTCGATCCGACGGGATCTTTTGCCATGGCGAGCACGGTTTCGGCAACGCGGGCGAGTTCGTCGTCCTTGTCGAGATCGAACAGCCAGTCATTCAGGCCGATGTCGCGCCACATGAAGCCTTTGCTCGTTTGTTCGGCCCAGCGGCACACGATGGCGGGGATGCCGTTGCCGATGCACATGATCGGGCTGTGCATCTCGTGACCGAACAGGCCGGCGCTGCGGCGGTAGGTGCTGATCGCCTCGTCGGTGAGCCAGTAGTTCTCGCGCCAGACCACGCGTGACTTCACATCCTCCGGCAGCTTGTCGTAGAGCATCTCTTTGCTGATCTTCATCTGCGTCTTGTCCTCCGGGCAGAGCAGGATCTTCAAATCGGTGTTCTTGATCACGCTCACGATGGCATCGAGCAACGGCTTGCCGTCGTGATCCTTCATCGCCTCGTTACGAGCGTGCCTCTTTTCATCCAGCGCCGCCTTTTTCTCCGGCAGCGTCCAGTAGGGCGTGTTGCGCATGCGCGGAATGCAGCAGAGGAATTTGCCCTCCTCCAGCCCATGCGCCTTCAAGAACGCCTCCGCCTTCGCATCGTCCTTCAAATCGACCGCGAAAGCACCATCGGGACCGAACTCCATCAGCGGGCAGGTGCAGCCCATCTTCTTCGCCAGTTCCAGCGACACCGAGTCGCGGAAATAGGCAAACTTCGCGCCGCTGAGCACATCGATGGTCTTCGGCACCGGCTTAGACTTGTCCTTGGACGCCTGCTGGCCCGAGAACGTGATGCCATACACGCCGTAGGGTTTGCCCGTGGCCTGCGACCACTTCACCACATCTTTTTCGGCCACCAGCGACGGCCCGGAGCCATGCAGCAGGAAGTCACACTCCTCGAAGGCCGTCTTCACCGCTTCACCGCGAATCACCGTGACCTTCGGGAAACGTGCCGCGAGCATCTCCGCGACACCGTTGTCCAGATTGCTCGGCCACAGTCGCACTTCCACATCCGGCAGATGTTTTTCCAACAGCGCCAGCACGCCCGGTGTGTGCGCGATGTCGCCGATGTTCACCGTCTGCCACGATGATCGCAAAACGAGCCGCTTCGGCTTTTCCGCCGCGATGGCAGAGATAAAGGGCAGTGCGGCGGCCGAATGGATGAAGTGGCGGCGATTCATGGGAAGTTGGTGTGATTGTAAACGGAGCGTAAATTGAATGCTTCTACTTCATGCGCCTTGCCATGCGCAACACAAGATGCGCATAATGCCTCATTCATTGGAGGCATCATGCACAACCACACCATCCTCATCCTCGCGTTCGCGCTCACTCAAACACTCCACGCTGGTCCTGTCGAAGACGCCAGCCTGCTGCTGCAACAGCAGCGCTATGCCGAGGCCGCCGTGAAGCTCACCGACACAGCCATCGGCGCTGAAAAGGACGCCGGCTACGCGCACTACCTCCGCGCTGTCGCCTGGGCCGAGTCCAAAATGCACGACCGAGCTATCGCTGACTGCGACGCGGTGCCCGCCGGTCATGCGTGGCAGCGGAAAGCACTTTTTCTCAAAGCGCAGTGCCTCGCCGAGCTGAAACGGCATCAAGAGGCCGAGGCGATTTACAGCGCGGAAGCCACGCGGCTGTTTGCGACGACGCGCAAAGAAACCCTGGCCGCAGCGCTCGTCACCCTCGCACAGGAGATCACCAAACCGGCCGTGCCAGGCCAAAGCGTGAGCGGTGATGCCCACGCGAAAGCGCTCGCGCTGTACCGCAAGGCGCTCGAACTCGAAACGGGGCCCACGTTGCGTGAGAACCTGCTGTTTCAATCAGCGGCGATCATCCGGCGCATCTTGAAGCACCAGGAGTTCCCCACCGCGTGCGATGCGTATCTGCGCGAGTTCGATCCCGACTGGCGTGGCCTCACCGGCAGCACACCGCCGAAGACTCCCGCCAAGGAAACCGGCGCGCGTCGCTGGGAAGTGCGGGCGATGCTCATCGAGAGCCTGCTCGTCAACGGTGCCAGTGATGCTTCACGCGTTTACGCCGAGGACATGCTCAAGCTCTGGCAGGCAAAACCGCTCGCCGCAGGCACGAAGCCGGACATCGGCGAACTGGAATGGCTGCTGTGCCGCAGTCACGGCGCATCTGCTTACCGTGAATTTGATCCTCCACAGATCGCGCAAACTCGCGAGGACGTTCAAGACGTTCAGCAGGGCACTTTTCAGCGACTGCAGTTGCAACAGGGCACGATGCTCACCCCCGGCGACCCCGTGAAGCATGTCGCGGCATTACGGGCCTTTTTGAAAGCGTATCCGGCGCATACGCGATCCGCCGAGGCGGCGGTGACGCTGGTGCAGGCCCTGATCGGTCAAAACAAGCCGGATGAGGCCATCGAAGCCTGCAAGGCGCTCTACGATCGTGCCGACTGGCCCGCACCCGCCGCGAACGAGATGGACAAACGCACACCAGCGGAGCGTCTGGAGTCATGGCGGCAGATGGCGTTCTTCCAGATCGGCGCACTGCATTTCGCCGCACGCCGTTATCCGCAGGCCATCGAGCAATGGCGCGGCTACATCGCCAAACATCCTGATGGCGGCCTCTGGCAGCAGGCGCAGGCGCGGATTATTGAGGCGGAGTTTCAGCTCTGCCTCGAAGCCGTGGCGACAGACAACCGCGACGAGGCCACGAAGCGCTTCGATGCCTTCATCGCCGCGCATCCGCTCGATGCGCGTTGCGCACAGTTGCTGTTCTTGAACGGCCAGTGGCACTATGCGGCGGCATTGAAGGCCAAAGAGGGTGCGAAGCCGCTGTTTGAAAGCGCCATCGCCGAGTGGGCGCGGCTCATCATCAAGCATCCGCAGAGCGAGGAGGCCTCGCTCGTGCTCTACCGCACCGGCGTGATTCAAGCTGAGCATCTGGACCGGCATGAGGATGCGTTGAACACGTTTCAGCGTCTGAACTGGGGCGGCTGGAAGCAACTGGCCGCCGAACGTGCCGCGATGATGCCGGAACGCTCGCTGGCGCTGCGCACGCCGCGCACCTTCCGCACGAACGAAGCCGCGCAGGTGCGCGTGAACGTGCGCAACCTCGAAAAGCTCAAGGTCTCGCGCTACACGCTCAATCTCGAAGATTTTTTCCGCAGCCGGCATCGCCTGGATGGTGAGTCGGGCATCGGCTCGCTCGACATCGATTTGATCCAGCCGGACAAAACCTGGGAAGTGCCGGTGACCGGTTACACGCGGCTCAAACCCATCGAGCAGGCCATCGACGTGCCGTTTGACGATGCGAAGCCCGGCGTGTGCCTCATCCGCGTCGAAGGCGAAGACTGGCAGGCCAGCACGATCGTCATCCGCAGCGACATCGACCTCATCGTGCAGTCGGCGTGGACGGAGGCGCTCGTGTTCGTGCAGGATCGCGTCAAAGGCAGCGCTGTGGCCGATGCGGAAGTGCTGATCAGCAACGGCAAGGAAATCATCGGCCAGGGCCGCACGGCGAAGGATGGCGTGTTTCGTCTGCGTGGCGAAATGATCCGCGAGGCAGCCGATCTCTGCGTGCATGTGCTCACCGATGCCGGTGTGGCGATCCAGCGGCTCAATCTTCGCGGCATGACGCAGGAAATCACCGGCGGCGGCACGGATCGCGACAGCGTGGCGCTGTCACGACGCGGTTTCCTTTACACCGACAAGTCCGCCTACCGCGCCGGCGATGCGGTCCACTTCCGCGGCATCATTCGCGACGTGCAGGACGGCGCCTACAGCGTTCCCGTGGGCCGCGAGTATGACATCAGCATCACGGATGATGGCGGGCGGGTGCTGCGCCGCATGAAGTCGAAGCTCGGCGACTTCGGCAGCTTCACGCATAGCGTCCCCCTGCCTGCCAGCACGCCGGTCGGCAACTATCGCATCACCGCGAAGGCTGTGGAGGGCGATGAATCACACACGGCTTGGTTTGAGGTGAAGGAATTCGAGATCGAGGAGATCAGCGCTGTCATCGAGACCAAACCGGAGGCCGTTTTCCGTGGTGACCACATCGAGGGCACGTTGCGCGTGAGCTATTCGTGGGGTGCGCCACTCGCGGACGAGCCCGTCCGTCTCCGCATGCCGGACGGGCGGCTCCTCGAAGGCAAAACCGATGCAGAGGGCATCTTCGCCTTCACCCAGGAGACCACCGCGTTTCAACCCGGCGGCTTTGTGTCCTTCCACGCCGAACTGCCCGCACGCCGCCGCCACGTGCCGCACACAGTCGCCATTTTGAGCGCTGGACTGCGGCTCGTGTGGGACCGCGTGCCAGCACCTGCGCTCACGGACGAGCCTGCGCTCATTCGTGTGAAGGCGCTCGATCATCGCGGCAAACCGGCTGCGACATCGGTGAAGGTCACGCTCTCACGTCTCGACACGCAACTGGCGAATCCCGTGCTCTCCGGCCTGCCAGGACTCGTTTACATCCCCAATGCCAGCGCACCGGCGCGCATCGCTGAGTTCGTCATCGAAACCGATGCCACCACCGGCGTCGGCAGTTCCACCGTGGTGCTGCAATCCGCCGTGCAGCACCAGCTTCACGCACAAGCCGCCGACGCACGCGGAAACGCGGTGGAAATCACCACCCATGTGCAAGCCTCCGGCCCCGAGGACACGACGAAGCTGCGCTTGTTCAGCGACGATGACGAGGTCAACGAAGGAGCCGCGCTCAAGGTCGATGCTCACAGCCGCATCGCCGCGCCACTCGCGCTCGTGACGCTCGCGGGCGAGGAGATGATCGAGCATCGCATCATCAAGCTCGCTCCGGGGCACAATGACCTGCCTGTCGCCGTCGCCACCGCGCATTGGCCGCACTTCGAGGTCAGCATCGCCTGCCTCGACGGCGACAAGCTGCACAGCGCCCGCCGTGGCTTCGCGGTGAAACGTCCGCTCAAGATCGAAATTCAAACACTCGCCCAGCCCGTGAAACCCGGCGCTGCCACCGAGATCACGCTCACCACCACCGATGCGAACGGCAAACCCGTCGCCGCCGAGCTGAGCCTCGCACTCGCCAGCGCCGCGCTCTTTGCGCAATACCCGGATGACACCGAAAGCATCGACGACTTCTTCCACGGCAGCCTGCGCCATGCCACCAGCCTGCGCATCAGCAGCAACGCCGGTTTCGAGCATCGCGCCGCTTCGCAAGTCCTCACCAAAGACGAATCCGGCAACGTCATCGCTAGCACGAACACCACGCCGTCACATGTCGAACGTCTGCGCGAGATGGAGGGACGCGAACGCGGTGCTTGGAACAATCAGGCAGCCTATAATCAGCAACGTGCGCGAGTGCTTGTGCAGCGAGATTTCACCTACCCCGCCGAGTTTGATCCGCCGCAACTGCCGCAACTCGGGCAAACCGTGGCCTTGGGCAGTAGTGGCGTGCTGGTGACGAATGGCAGTGGAACGATGAACACTCTGAATTTTTCCGGCGCCATCAGCGGCGGCTGGGCCGTGAACACACCCACGACACCGGCTGCGTTTGAAACCCGTGATCGCTATGTCGATTTGAATGAACCCGTGACCCGACTGAGGCGGCTTAACGACATTCCCATGATCGGCAGATTGTTCCAAACCGCCGACGGTCATCCCAACCACGGCAAACCTTTCGCGCCGGATGCGCAATGGTATTGCCCGCTCGTCACCGATGCCTCTGGCAAGGTGAAGGTAAGCGTGACCTCACCCGGCGTCGGTGGTGCATGGCGTTTGTCCAGCCGTGGCTGCACGGTCACGACGCATGTTGGGCAGGCGGAGAAGGAGATGATCACGAAACGCGACTTTGATGTCGAGGTTCGGGCACCCCATGCGCTCAGTCCCGGCGACACCTTCACGCCGCGCATGCTGCTCCACGGTGCGCCCGCAGGTGAAACGACTGCGGAGGCTGCGTTCGAAGCCGCCAGCATGCAGAAGCGCAGCGTGACCCTGAAGCCGGACGGCACCGTTGAAGTTTTCTTTGATGCGGTCACTGCGCCCGCATCGCCGGGTCTGAGCATCGCCACCGCATCTGCCAAGACTGCCAAAGGAGTGATTTCGCTGCCGGCGAATTTCATCGTGACGCCTGCCGGCGAAACACACTTCACTCATGCCGCGAATTTCCTCGCCGCTTCGGGCGAAGCATTGATCGCAGCGGTTCCAGCTCAACGCCTGCAAGTCTCCGTGCTCGCTTCGCCACTCGCCTTGCTGCAAAGCATGCCGTCCGTGTCGCAAACGGCCGCCAGTCGCTTGTTGCAGCGCGTTTCCGCCGCTCGTGCTGGCAAAGCATCGAACGAAGAACAAATGCGTCTTCTGATCTCCGAGCTTCAGATCACCCAGCGCGACGGCGGCTGGACCTGGCAGGACGTGGCCTGGCAGCATGACAGCGTCGTGACCAGCCTTGGCCTGTGGGCCTTGATTGAAGCGCGTGCGCTTGGCTTTGAAGTCGAGAACGACGCCATCAAGACGGCTTCGGCCTATTTGAAGAAGGCGCTGGCGATCATTCCACCCGATGAACCGGACAAAGCGGCGGTCATTCTACATGCGCTGGCCTGCGTGAATGAGGCGGACTTCTCGGTGGCGAACCGCATGTATCGCGACCGGACCAAACTGAACGATCCGGCGCTCGCGTGGCTGGCAGCGGCCTTCCAGCGCATGAATCGGGTCGATGAGGCGAAGGAACTACTCAAGGCGCTCGAAGCAAATCCGGCGTGGACAGGCAGCAAGACGACCTCGCGCCTCAGCAGTGATAACGACACGACCGCCATCGTGCTTTATGCGGCGGCGAAGACGGAACCTAGCTCCGCCTTGGCCAAGAAAGCGGCGGAGGCGCTGCTGCAGCGGCTGGGCGTCGATCTGGGGGCGCAGTCGGCCGTGCAGGGGCTTTGGACAGCGGCGCTGGCCGAACATTTCATCAGCAGCGGCATGCATCAGACGCCGGAGGCGCAGGAGATGAAGCTCACGCTGAATGGCGAGACGCGGAACGTCGGTTCGGGTGAGACGATTCAAATCCCAACACCCAAACCGGGCGCGGACGGCAAGATTCATCTCGGCCTGAGCTGGAAGGACAACAAGGGCACGCCCATCGTGCTGACGACCTTCATCAACGAGCAGCCGGTCGATGTGAAAGCCGTGCGCGTCGCTGATTTGCCCTCGGTGGTGCGACGTTCTTGGTTCCATGAGAATTTGCGGCATCATGATGTGCCGATTGATGCGCCGGGAAGCTCTCCGGTGCGCATCGCAGCACATGGGCAGCGTATTCGGGTGAATCTGGAGTTGGGGCCGCCGAAGCAGGTGCAGAACGGCTACGTCATCATTGATGAGCCGTTGCCCGGCGGCTGCATGTATGTGCCGGACTCGCTGGTGGGTGGTGCGGCCCGCGTGGAGCAACTGCCTGGCATGCTGCGGCTGTGGTTCATTCCACGTCACTTCTCCACGGATGTCATGACGGACATCAGCTACGATCTCATCGCCCTGCATCCAGGCACTTATCACATCCCGCACACCCGCGTGCGTGATGCCTGCCGCCCAACCCGCTTCAATGCCGGCCCCGAGGGCAAACTGACTATTCTGGAGCCGGGCCAGCCCTCCCCTGACCCATATGTGATGAATGGTTATGAGCGCCTGGTGCTGGCGAAACTGCTCTTCGATGAAAACGCCCTGGATGCCGCCCTGCCGCATCTCGAAGCCGTGCGCAACGACGCAGGATTGAAATCCAATGAGCGTGACATCGCCCGCATGCTGCTCTGGATTCACACCACACGCGACAAGATGGACGCGCGGCAGGTGGTGGAGCTGTTCGAGGCGCTGAGCGAACGCCATCCCGACATCGTCATCTCATTCGACAAAATTTTGAAAGTGGCGGTGGCTTACCGCCAGATCGGCGAGTTTGAACGCGCGTGGCTGGTGTATCGCGCCACGATGGACAGCAGCTTCGTCAGCGATGCGAACGTGAGTGCCGCACTCGAAGCCGCCGGTGACTTCCCCGGCAGCGCCGAGCATCAAACCAGCCTGTGGATGGAATATCCCAACGGCGCGGACGGTTTGCTGGCCTCATTCAGCCTCGCTCAGCGCTTCCAGGAAATGGCGGCGAATCCGGCAAGCGTGCCGCTGCGGCCCGGCGCGGCGAAATGGACGAAAAACCAACTGTTGGAGCGCAGCCGTGATTTGCTGCGCCGCTTTGTGACGCTGCATGCGAAGGACGATCTCGCCGACGATGCGGCGTTCAGCCTCGCCAATGTGTTCTTTGATCTCAAGGACTACGCCAGCGTCGTGACCACCGCCGGAAACGCCGCGACAACATTCACGAAGAGCAGCTTCCTGAACAACTTCCATTACATGACCGCCCTCGGCCGCTTCTGGCAGTATCAATTCCCCGAAGCGCTCGCCGCAGCCGCTCCGGTGGCCGCAGGCAGCAGCGAAGACGCGCCGAACGCGCGCTACATCACTGCCCAGATTCATCACGCACAGGGCAAGGCCGCCGAGGCGATCCGCTGGTATGAAAAGGTAAAGGACGAGTTCGATGATGCGCGTGAGTCCATCACCGTGCTTCAGGAGAAGGGCGTGAAGCTGCCGCATGCCACGCGAGTGAAGCCGGGACAACCGGTGAAGCTCGAACTCGACCACCGCAACGTGAAGGAGGCCGCGCTGCTCATCTACCGCGTCGATTTGATGAAGCTCCAGGAGCGGCAGAAGGATCTGAGCAGCGTCAGCAGCGTGAACCTCTCCGGTATCACGCCGCAGGCCGAGATGAAGGTGCCGCTGGGCGATGGGCTCGATTACGCGTGGAAGAAACGCAGCATCGAGCTGCCGCTCAAAGACGAAGGCGCGTATCTGGTGATCTGCCGGGGCGATTCGCAGATGACCAGCGGCATCGTGCTGCTCACCACGCTCGACCTGGAGGTCCACGAAGACGCCATCAACGGCGGCGTGCGCGTGCAGGTGCGCGACACGACGCGCAACGCCTACGTCGCCGATGCCGACATCGCCGCCTACGACAGCAGCGGCACCACGCAGCCGCAGAAAGGCCGCACCGATCCGCGCGGTGCCTTCAGCGCGAGCGACATCCACGGTCATGCGACCGTCGTCGTGAAGCTCGGTGAGAATCGTTACGCCATTCATCGCAGCGCCGACAGCCTGATGCCACCGCAGGTCGCGGAGCGCACCCCCGTGCTGTCGCCGACGAACGGCGCGCCCACGCAGCAGCCCGCCGCTCCCGCCTCAGGCAAGCCGATGAGCAAGGACGATTATCTCTTCAACGTGAAGGGCAAATTCGACGCCAGCAACTCGGGCAACAAGGCCGTCTGGCTCGACAAGCTGCAAAACGAAGGCAAAGGCGTGAAGGCCGAGAAGGCGTTCAAGAAATGAGGACACTGGCGCATTGCATGCAGCATCATTCGTTGTTGAGTCGCCTTATGAAATCATCTTCTGCCGCTCTTCTGCTTTGCGCCCTCCTTGCCTCGTGCTCCACGCCGCCTGATCCGGAAACGAAGCCGATGGGCGAGAATGTGCTGAGCAAGGAGGCGATCCACGCCGCGAAGACCGGCCCGGTGGATTTCGTGGCGCATGTGAAGCCAGTGCTGGAACGGAAATGCGTGATGTGCCACAACCGCAAGGCGCTTCCCGGCCACATGAGCCTCGAAAACCGCACGCAGGCGATGCGTTCCGGGGCGCTGGGTGCTTACATCGTGCCCGGCCACCCGGAAAACAGCCTGCTCATTGCGAATGTCCATTCCGCGCATCAAAACGTCAGCGTCATGCCCGCCGTCGGTGAACGACTGACGAAGGACGAGTATGCCATCCTCACGAAGTGGGTGAAGGAAGGCGCGAACTGGCCTGCGGGGGCGGCGGGGACGCTGGAGATCGTTCGCTGATCAGAATTTCCGATCTCAGGCATTCGGAATTCGTCTTGGCCCCTCGGCCCTGTCATGCTCTACATGCCGGATGCCTGACATCCGCGCCCTCATTTCCAATCCTGCCGACCTCAAACCGTCCACCGCCTGGAACGAGACGGTCTGGGCCTATACGAGCGAGGAGGAACTCATCGATCACACCACCAAGGCGCGTCTCTGCGTCGCCACGCTGCTGCCGTTCAAGGATCAGAAGCCCGACTGGGATGGTTTTAACAAGAGCGTGCGCTGGATGCAGCAATGCGCCGCGCATTACGGCGTCGAGATGGTCTTCGTGCTCAATGCGGACACCGGTTACATCTTCGATCTCAGCAACGACCTCTACGCCGAGGTGCTGAAGCGCTTTCGCGCTGAGTTTCCCGAGCAACGCTTCATCGCTGGCGTCACGGCACGTGGCGCGGAGAACGACACCGCGTTCAAGGCCGAGCGTTACTGGCCGCTGCTCGACATCGCGCAGGAGCATGACAACTGCGAGATGATGATCATGACCAGCAAGCTGCTGAACACGCTGGAGAACGAGCCGCGACGCGACGCCTACTTCAAAATCGCCGAGCATCTTATTCGTCCCGGCATCGCGCATGCGCTGGAGCCGTCCTTTGTGCCATGGGCCACGCCGTTTGATCCGTGGCTGTTCCATGAGATCGCTCTGCATCCGACCTATGTCGGTGGAAAAGTCAGCACACTCGACGAACCGCACTTCCATTACTGGGCCGCCATGTGCAAAGGCCTGAACCTGCCCTTCTCCCCGCACAGCGGCGACGACTACGGCATCGCCACCGCCATCAAGCTCGGCCTGCCGCTGCTCATCGGCGCGGGCGTCAGCGCCTGCCCACTCATCTGCGCCGCCCGCGACATGTGGCTGCTCGACAGCGTGGCCGACAAGCAAATCAAAACCGGCACCGGCCGCTTCGACACGCGCGTGTACAAGCTCTTCGAAGCCTTCCAATCCTTCGAAGACCTCGTCTTCCGTCTCGACGACCGCATGAGCGCCTCGCCTTACAAGCACAGCACCGCGCATGTGCTGAATCAACTCGGCCTCATCGACGCACCGGAAGCGCATCCGGATTGCAAAGACCTGCGTGGAGCCGACGAAGCACAACGCATGGAAGAAGCGATGCGCCGGCCAAAACGTCTCGCAAAGAAGCTGGGGATTCCGTTTTTTGGAGAGTGAGTTGTGATACGGGCGTCCAGCCTGTATCACCTTCTCGGAGCCAGAGATCACGTCCAAACTTCACCTTTGCAGGCATGCCTGGTAGCTGCATGATGCCAGCGTTTGCCATTGTTATTCAGGAGCCAATATGCCTAAACCCAAACCACTCACAGCAATTCAACTGGAGGGCTTTCGTTCGATACGAAAGCTGCCGGAACTGACATTGAACTGGGGTCTCAATGTGTTGATCGGCAGCAATGGAGCGGGCAAATCTAATTTCATCAGCTTCTTCCAGATGCTGGGAGCCATGATGGATCCCAAGGTGGGATTGCAGCACTATGTTGCCGAAAAGGGTGGGGCTGACACCCTTCTGTTTAGAGGTGTTGAGACGACGTCTGAGATCCGCGTCTTCCTAAAGTTTAGCAGCAACACTTATGAAGTGGTTTTGCATGCCTCGGATGATGGTCGGATGTTTTTTGCCAAAGAGGAAGCGACATTTAAAGGGCCCTATCTTGGCAAGTCATCTTACTGGCATGGAAAGACGGGCCATTTCGAAAGTCTGGTGCCAGGAGACGCAAGCGTCGCAGGCAAGCTATGGACTTTGGAAGCGCTGAGTGATTGGCGTGTGTATCACTTTCACAACACCAGCCGCAAAGCGGCCCTCATGCGTCCACAGAACGCGATTGATCATGAGCGCCTATGGTCCGATGCCGGCAATATCGCACCTTTCCTGCTACACCTGCGCAACAAGCACGAAGCGTATTACAAGCGGATCATCTCGCATATTCAGCAAGCGGCGCCGTTCTTTGGTGACTTTCACCTCAAACCGGACAACAACGGTCAGGTGCAACTGCTCTGGACGGAGCGCTATTCCCCGAAGCTCTATTATCCCCACCAGCTCTCAGATGGCTCGATTCGCTTCATCTGCATTGCCGCACTGCTGCTCCAGCCGGAGCCACCCTCGACCATCATCATTGATGAGCCGGAGCTGGGATTGCACCCTTTTGCCATCACCGTGCTGGCTGGCATGTTCAGACTGGCTGAGGAGAAGTGCCAGATCATCGTTTCAACCCAGTCTAGTCCGCTGGTGGATCATCTCCAACTGGAGGATCTGATCGTCGTGGACCGGGTGAATGGTGAGACCACGCTGTCGAAGCCTGACCCGGATAATCTAAAGGTCTGGATGGAGGAATATTCTGTCGGTGAGCTGTGGGACAAAAACCTGATCGGAGGCATGCCACAACCATGAGCCGGGTCAGTGTGTATTGCCTCGTCGAGGGCTTCTCGGAGGCCAATCTCGTCAAGCGTCTGCTGGCTCCGCATTTGAGCCGTCATGGTGTTGATATTTTTGCTCCCATGGTGACCACGCGGCGAGATCGAAAAGCTGGGAAAGTCCACAAAGGAGGAGGAGCAAGCTTTCAGCCCTACCGCAATGATCTCGAACGCCTGATCAAGCAATGGCGTGGCAAGCCCGAGGTATGGATCACAACCCTCATGGATGTTTATGCCTTGCCGAGTGATTTTCCAGGCCGGGCCGACGGTTATACGCTCAGAGATCACCATGCCAAGGCGGCCTTCTTTGAAGGCAAAATACATGAAGTCGCAAATGAACTTGGCGCACCGCGCTTCATTCCACATCTTGCCTTACATGAGTTTGAAACCCTCCTGCTCGCAGATGTGGCTGCTCTTGGCACGCTCTTCCTGGACAAGGGGCATGAGATTCAACAACTCGCGCAGGACATTGCCGCGTTTCCCGACGTCGAGGCGATCAACCACACGCCGCAAGGTTCTCCATCGAATCGAATTGCACGAAGGATACCTGGCTATGATCGCTACAAAGCCAATGATCAAAGTGGTGCCATCAACGTGCTTGAGGTCGTTGGCTTGGACGCGCTGAGACAGCGTTGTCAGCATTTCGACGCCTGGATCACCAGATTGGAGCTGCTCGCTCCAGCAGAGACGATCATGACTTGAGGCTTTGAATGACCTTGAGTGAGTCAAACTTGGGGCCAGCAGCATCGCCCACATAACACTGTTCTGCCAGTTCACGCGTCATAGTCGGCCCTAGAATCGCCTCCATCATCCGCAGCGCCTCACGATTCGGCTTCACGTCATGCACACGCACAATGCGGGCACCGTGTTCACGGGCGTAGGCGCTAAGGGCGATGGTGGGCCAGAAGCGGTCTTCCATGGCATCGGAGTGAAGCACTTTGGCGATCATGGATTTGCGCGAGACGCCGACGAGGAGCGGTCGGTCTGAGACGGAGAGCTGCGGCAGTTCGCGCATGAGGGTGAGGTTGTGCTCCAGCGTCTTGCCAAAGCCGAAGCCGGGGTCGAGCACGACGCGTTCGGGGGCGACGCCTTCTTTTTCGAGCAGTTGCAGGCGGTTTTCAAACCAGGAGCGCACTTCGGTGACGACATCGTCGTAGTGCGGGTTCGCCTGCATGGTCTGCGGCGTGCCGGTCATGTGCATGACGACGATGCCAGCGTTGGATGCGGCGGCGAGGCGCAGCATGGCGGCGTCACCACGCAGGCCGGTGACGTCGTTGATGATGTCGGCTCCGGCGTCGAGTGCAGAACGGGCAACGGCGGCCTTCATGGTATCGATGGAGATGAGCGTCTGCGTTTGTGAACGTACGGCACGAATGACGGGCAGCACGCGGCGGAGTTCTTCGGCTTCTTCAACAGGTTCAGCGCCTGGGCGAGTGGATTCGCCGCCGATGTCGAGGATGTCGGCCCCTTCGGCGATCAATGTGAGCGCATGCTCGACGGCGCGGCCGGTGTCGAGGTAGCGGCCACCATCGGAAAAGCTGTCGGGCGTGACGTTGACGATGCCCATGATGAGGCCGCGATCCGTGAGATCGAGGTCGTGGGGACCGAAGCGCCAGTGCTGCATGCGGCATGGTGGCGCGAAATTGACCACGTCCAACGAGAAAACTGGAGATGATCGGCGGGCTGTTCTATGAGTGATGCATGAAGCTCAACCCCGCCGCATTGCTGGTCATTCTCCTGGCCCTGGGAGGTGGCGTGGCGTTTTTTTTGACGGGAGTGAAGCCACCGAAGCCGGAAGCGGCGCCGATCAAGGTGATCGACGTGACGAACGGCACAGCAGAAGATTTGCAGAAGCAGATCGTGCTGCTGCAAGGGCAGATCGAGTACCTGCAAGGCCAGAATGATGCGCTGAAGGATGAGAATGCGCAGTTGCTGCAAAAGCTCGGCACGCTGGGCATGAAGAACGTGCCGAAGATCGACATGAAGGACGATGGCGTGGCCCCGGACTTCGTCGGCATGGGTTTGGAGATGATGAAGATGCGCAAGCTGCACGCGCTGCCGATGGTGACGACCACGGTGAGCCAGGAGGAGGTGGAGAAGGCGATTCTGGCATGGTTGAAGCACCAGCAGCCGAATGATGAGGCGAAGAAGCTCACACGCGGTCTCGCGGCGCTCGGCTGGATTCCTGAGGCAGTTGATCCACTGCCGCTGCGTGCGGCGTTGCTGGCACGCCAGCTCGGCGGCTGGTATGACGCGGAGTCGGAGACGATGCTCACGATTGATCCTTCGACGGCATCTGGCCCGGCGGTGACTTCGAACGAGCCGATGGGCATCGCCTTCGGCCAGTTGCTGCGTGAGTACGGCAGCACGTTGTTTCAACCACAGCACGGACCGCTGACGACGGACATGCGACTGGCACGCGAGTCGTTGATCTCAGGCGATGCAGGCCTCACGCGCTTCCTGCACTCGCTGCAAAACCCGGCTTCAGCACCAAAGGACGATCTGCCGTCCGAAGATCCCGATCATCCGCTGAATCAGGTGCCGATGCCGGCGTTTCTCCGCGAGATGGCATTATTTCCCTTCAATCGCGGTTTTGATTTCGCGCAGACACTGCACAGCGCAGGAAACTTCGCGCAGTTGAACGCCGCCTACAGCCGCCCGCCGATCAGCACAGCGGAAGTGATCGAACCCGAGGTGTATTTGAATCCTGAACGGCCTGCGCCGGTGGAGATCAAGCTGGATAACGTGAAGCTCAATGGTGCGCTGCCGTTTCTCGATGACCGCCTCGGCAAATTCGTCTGCGTGACGGCCCTGCGCACCTACAACAACGATGAAGACGCAGGGCTCGGCACACGCGGCCTCGTGGCGGATCGATTTCTCGCCTGGGCGGCGGATGGCGGCGCAAAACGCGATCATGCGGCATGGCAGACGCTGTTCATGGACAAGTCCTCCGCCGATGCGTTTTACAAGGCGATGCTGAACTCGCTCAAACAACGCTACGAGACGAGGGGCGAAGCCGAATTCACGGCGCAGGGCCGGTTTGTGAGCCTGCAGCGCAATCGCAGTGACGCGGGCGTGGTGTTGATTGATGTGGCAAACGAACAGGCACTCACCGCATTGAAGCTTTTGATGAAATGATGACCGCCAAACAAGTTTTCTATAAAGGCCACGTCCAAGGCGTGGGTTTCCGCTACAGCACGAAACGAATCGCTTCCGGCTTCGATGTGACAGGCTGGGTCAAAAATCTGCCCGATGGCCGTGTGCATCTCATGGCGCAGGCTTTTGAGGCGGATGAACTGGATGCGTTTCTCGAAGACATCCAGCAGAGCAGTCTGGCATCGCACATCAAGGAACGTGAAATGAAAGTGGTGCCTGCGGAGACAGGCTTGCGCGGATTCAGTATTGTGAGTGATTAGCCGCCATGTCCGCTGTTTCCGTCAATCATCTGAGCAAGGTCTTCAAAGGCTCCTTGGTTAAGGGCGCGTTCCGTGCGGTGCATGATTTGTCGCTGACGGTGAAAGCGGGCGAGGTGTATGGCCTCATCGGCCCGAATGGCTCGGGCAAATCAACAACGATGAAGGTCATCCTGGGCCTGCTGAAGCCGACCGAGGGCGACACGAGCATCTTTGGCGTGCCGAGCACCGAAGTGGCCAGCCGCAGCGATGTGGGCTTTCTGCCGGAGAACCCGTATTTCTATAAGCACCTCACCGGCCGTGAAACCCTGCACTTCTACGGCAGCCTGTGCGGCATGCGTGGCGCAAAGCTGAAGGAGCGTGCTTCCGAAATGCTGGCGCTGACCGGCCTCGAAGATGCGGCGACACGACGCGTAGGCGGATATTCCAAAGGCATGCTGCAACGGCTCGGTCTGGCGCAGGCTTTGATTCACGAGCCGCGCCTGCTGGTGCTCGATGAACCGACGGCAGGCGTTGATCCCGCAGGTTCGCGGAAGATTCGTGATTTGATCATCGAGTTCCGCTCGCGTGGCATCACGGTGCTCGTCACTTCGCACCTGCTGGAGCAGATGCAGGAGGTCTGCGACCGCGTGGGCATCATGGCGCATGGCCGCATGGTGCGTGAAGGGCGGCTGGAGGATTTGATCGCGGTGGAGAATCAAACCGAGATGGTCATCGAGAACGCCTCCCCGGCCCTGCTCGCGCAGATTGACGCACTGGTGCAGGCCGCCGGCGGTGACACGCGCCTGCTGCGCAGCGGTCATCCGCGCACGACGCTGGAACGCCTGTTCCTCGAAGCCACGAACGAAGCGAAAAAGCCATGAGCGACGCCACGATCAGTTCTGCTGCCGCAAAGACGCCCAAAGTGCGCTTCTCGCCGCAGCGTGTCTGGACCATGGCGATGGCGACGGTGACGCAGCTCATCCGCATGAAGATTCTCGCGTTTCTCGTGCTGTTTTGCCTGCTGGCGGTCGGCGCGGGTTTTGCGTTCTCCGTCATCAATCCCGAGCAGCAGCTCAGCTTGTTGAAAAGCGTCACGCTGGGTGCGTTGCAAATTTTCAGCATCGTGATTGGCGTCGTCTCCACGGCGTTGCTGCTGCCGAAAGATCTGGAGGATCGCACGCTCTACACGATCCTGTCGAAGCCGGTGCCGCGCTTTGATTACCTGCTCGGCAAACTCATTGGCGTGCTGATGCTGATCGGCGGCGGCTTGATCGTGATGGATGCGGTGTTGAGCCTGATTCTCTGGATGCGGCAATCGCTGTTGTTTGAGGAGGCCGTTAACCATCTGCGCATGGAAAAAATGGATTCGGCGGAAGCGGTGACGCAGGTGCGTGAGATCGTGGCAAGGCAGGGATTGACCTGGAACCTGCACTGGGCGGTGTGGGCGATCTTTTTGAAGGCAACCGTAGTGACCACCGTGGCACTGCTGCTATCGAGCATCGCGAGTTCAACGCTGTTCACCATCGTCATCGCCTTCTGTGTCACGATCATCGGCCACGGCGAGGCGCTAATCCGCGAATTCTTCTTCACGCCGAATCTCTCCGGGATGACTGGCCGTGCGGCAGCGCTGCTGCTGGCAGCGATCTGCCCTGATCTGGCACAGTTCGACATCGTGGACAGCGTGGTGAACGGCGAGATCGTGCCGTGGGCCGCCGTGCTCAACATGACAAGCCTCGCGGCGATTTATGTGACGGTGTACATGTTCATCACCCATCTGGTGTTCGCGGAGAAGGAGCTATGAACCGAAAACTCCAAGCGCTGGCGGTGCTGCTGCTCTTTGGCGTGGTAAAACTGCCGCTGGAGCAGCATGTGACGCATGAATTGCGGACGCAGGGAATGCTGCAGGAGCCGATTCGCCTCGGCGTGGGAGAAGATCTCGGGCAGGCAGGTATTGCGGCATCACTGGGCGGACTGCGCGGACTGGCGGCGTGCATATTTCAACTGCGCGCGCATGTGGAATTCACATACGTGAACTGGGCGAAGGTGGACAGCCTCTACAAACTCGTGACACGGCTGCAGCCGCGCAACTCGCGTTACTGGGAGGAAGCAGCGTGGCACATGGCTTACAACGCGGCGTCGTATTATTTGTACAACCAGGAGCTGAAACCGGCGCTGCGGGGTCAGCTTTATCATGACCATGTGAAACGCGGCGTCGCCATCCTGGAGGAAGGACTGCGCTTTTTGCCGCGCAATCCGCGCTTGTGGGAGAAACTGGCGGAGGTGCATGCCAAGAGAACCTATCAGTTCAAGGATGCGGGCGATGCGTATTGGAACTCGTTTCAATGCGGTGGCCTGAATTACATGGAGCGGTTTGCGGCCTACGCGTATGCGCAGTCGAATGACCCTGACGCGTGGCAGAAGGGTTACGCCATTTTGAAGCGGCTCTATGATGCCAAGAAAGTCACGCCGGGCCTGATCGAATTCTTGAAGATGCTGGAGGAGAAGCTGCATCTCCCGGCCGGTCAGCGCATCCCGGATGCGGCACCGGTGCGGCAGATACCGCCGCCGGAAGCAGGGCCGCGACGGTGACATGGGTGTCAGCTTGGCCTGTTTGACTTCCGGCACATCCGGGTGAAATTTCACAAGTGCCAACCAAAATAGACATCCCCCGCAAGTCGATCTACCGCCTGTCGATCTACCAGCGCTGCCTGCACCGGCTGCGTGAAAACCGTGTGGACACGGTTTCCTCCGCCGCGCTGGCGAAGGCCGCCGGGGTGAAGTCCACGCAGTTGCGCAAGGATCTGGCCTACTTCGGGCAGCTCGGCACGCGTGGCCTCGGCTACAATGTGGATGCCTTGAGCACGACCATTGGCGATGTACTGGGGCAGAATAAACTGCAGCCGGTAATCCTCGTTGGTGTCGGCAATCTCGGCTCGGCGCTGCTGCATTACGGCGGGTTTCGCAAAGAAGGCTTCGAGATCGCGGCGGCGTTCGATCTGAACCCAAAGAAGCTGCCAAGCCTCAAGGTGCCAGTGCTCAATATGTCGGAAGCGGCCACCTTCATCACTCGCCATCACGTCAAGATGGCGATCCTCACCGTACCGGCCAACAACGCCCAGTCCGTGACCAATGATCTGGTTCAGCACGGCATCCAGGCGATCCTGAATTTCTCGCCCACGGTGCTCGACGTGCCGGAGCACGTCGTGGTGAACAGCGTCGATCTGGCGGTGGAGCTGGAGAACTTAAGCTACTTCATCCGGTGAGGATTATTTCCTCGCTGTCTTTGGCGGCAGTTCACGAATGAATGACCAGGAGACTTCGGCAACCTCGCCCGTGTCATAAGTCACGATGAAATGACTGCGGAGTTCTTCGTCCACCTCGACCTGAACCGGCACCGCCTTGGTGGAAATACGATTAGCTTTGCGAATCGTCGCATGTGGCTCCAGAAAACAAAGACCGTCCTCGAACTCGACATCAAAAGCGTCCTCCCAGCCAAGATAGCGGGCATGCTTGACGCGAGAAAAGGTTCCCTTGCCGAAAGGCTTTTTGAGTTGAACGGCGATTTTCATAGTCGGCCCTGCTTTTGAAGTTCTGTGATCAGCTTTAGCAGCTTTTTATCGGGATTCCAGCCCTCATGCCCGGTCAGCGTGTTTAGATTCAATCGGCCCATGAAGCCACCCTTGGCATCATAGACATGCACATGCCGTGGATCATGGTCACCGATGAACCACTCGATCACATAGCCATGCCGACGGATGCGTCCCATGATTTGAGGGCCTCAATAACTCCGCGCAAAGATCACGCGACGGCTGCTCGGCTTGCCGGTGAGGAAGCATTTCCCTTCCTCGGCAAACTGATCGCCATGCGGGATGCAACGGATCGTCACCTTGAGTTCCTTGCTCAAGGTGTCTTCATCCTCGCTGCTGCCGGCCCAGTTCATCAGGGCAAAGCCGCCTTCGGAGTTCTCAGCGAAGTAGGCTTTGAATTCTTCGAGCGTTTCGAGCTTCTTCATGTTGGCGTCACGCAGTGCGGTGGCACGAGCGAGCAGAGCGTCCTGAATTTCGCCCAAACGCTCCTGCACCGACTGAATGAACTCTTCCTTGGGCACAAACTCCTTAGCCTTCGGCCCCAGATCGCGACGGCACACAGCCACGCTACGGCTGGTGATGTCACGCGGTCCCATTTCGAGGCGCATCGGCACGCCTTTCTTGATCCACTCCCAGTTTTTCGCGCCGCCTTGCAAGTCGCGCTTGTCCACATGCACGCGCAGCGGTTCGCCGCCGAAGGTTTGTGTGCGCAGCGTTTGGGCGAGCGCTTCGCAGGCGTCGATGACTTCCTGCCGCGTCTCCGGCTTCGGCGTGACGGGCAAAATGACAATCTGGTTTGGCGCGACGCGTGGTGGGATGATCACGCCGTCGTCATCGCCATGCGCCATGATCACGGTGCCGATGAGACGTGTGCTGACGCCCCAGCTGGTGGTGTGCGCGAGCTGACGCGTGTTGTCGCGGCCGAGGAACTGAATGTTCGCGGCTTTAGCGAAGTTTTGGCCGAGGTAATGCGACGTGCCGGCCTGAATGGCCTTTTTGTCCTGCACCATCGCTTCGACGGTGAAAGTCTGCACCGCGCCAGGGAAACGCTCGCGCTCCGTCTTCTCGCCAGGAATCACCGGGATGGCGAGATGGTCGCGCAGGAAATCCTCATACACCTTGTGCATGGTGCGTGTCTCCGCGATGGCCTCTTCGGCCGTTTCATGCGCGGTGTGGCCTTCCTGCCACAGGAACTCGGCGGTGCGCAGGAACAGGCGCGGGCGCATCTCCCAGCGCATGACATTGCACCATTGGTTGATGAGCAGCGGCAGGTCGCGGTAGCTCTCCACCCAGCGGGCGAAGGCGGCGCCGATGATCGTCTCCGAAGTCGGGCGAATCACGAAGGGCTCGGCCAGTTCGCCGGTGGGAATCATCTTGATCGTGCCATCCGGCTGTTTCTGCGCTTCGAGGCGATGATGCGTGACCACCGCGCACTCGGTGGCAAAGCCCTCGGCATGCTGCGCTTCTTTTTCGAGATAGCTCAACGGGATGAGCAGCGGAAAATACGCATTCACATGGCCGGTGGCCTTGAACTGCGCATCGAGCTGGCGCTGGATGTTTTCCCACAGGCCGTAGCCCCACGGCTTGATCACCATGCAGCCGCGCACCTCGGAGTTCTCCGCCATGTCGGCGGCACGCACGACCTGCTGGTACCATTCGGGGAAATCTTTGTCGCGGGTGGGGGTGATAGCGGTGGGGGTGCTCATGGGGCGGGCATGGTAAATGGTTTGCCGCAGCGGTCAACGGGCACGGACAAGGCGGAATTGTGTTTTGATTGATCCAAACCAGCCGCTACCTGTCTCAAGCAGCCCGCTTCATGAAACGACTCCTTCTCCTGCTCGCCATGTCATTCTGCACGCTGGCGGCGGCGCAACAGCCGTCCGCCATTGACGCGCGCACGAACTTCGAGATCGAAGATGGTGGCAAAAAGCGGCGTTTTGACGTGGCGCTGGATGAATTGGCGGAAAAACCGTCGGGTGGCAAAGAACGGGCCGCGAAGATGGCCAAAGCGGTCAAAAATTTCGGCGAAGCACGCCGTCAGGCGAAGCAGACCGAGGCGGCGACGGGCGTGAAGCAGGACATCGTGCTCTATGAACAGGGCAAACCGCACGACGAAAGCTCCCGCCGGGTGGTGACACGCAAGGTGCTGGTGAAGGTGGCGGCAAATTTTGACCTGAATGCGGCGGCGCTGAAGATCAATGCGCTGGGCACTGAAAAGCCCCGTTACGCGCCTGGATATGTCCTTTTGACGGTGCCAGGCCCCGGCGACGCGCTGGCGGTGCTGGAGACGCTGCGCACGCTGCCCGGTGTGATCTCGGTCGAGCCGCAACTGGCGCGGCAGCAGCAGCGGCGGCTCATTCCCAACGACACCTTCTTCTCTTACAACGCCGCCAACCCCGGCTACCAATGGCATCTGCGCAACACCGGCCAGTCGCCGGGCACGGCGGGCATCGACGTGAATGTGACGACGACCTGGGACACTTACACGGGCAGCGGCATCCGCATCGGCATCGTAGATGATGGCCTGGAGGTCGCACATCCCGACCTCGCGCCCAATGCGGACACGGTGAACGATCATGACTGGAATGATGGCACGCCGGATGATCCCACCGGCAGTCCCAGCTCCGACACGCACGGCACGGCCTGCGCGGGCGTGGCGGGTGCCAGAGGCAACAATGGCACGGGCACCTCCGGCTCCGCGCCGAACGCCACGCTCGTCGGCCTGCGCCTCATCGCCGCCGCCGTCAGCGATGCGGATGAAGCGGCGGCTTTGACCTGGAGAAACGACCTCATCCAGCTCTACAGCAACTCCTGGGGCCCCAGTGATGACGGCAGGGATCTGCGTGATGCCGGACCGCTGGTGAAACAGGCCCTCGCCAACGGTGCCAGCACCGGCCGCGGCGGCAAAGGCTCCATCTGGCTCTGGGCGGCGGGCAACGGCGGCGATGTGACGGACAATTCCAACTACGACGGCTACGCCAACTCCATCTACACCATCGCCGTCGCCGCGATGAACGACACCGGCGGGCGCAGCGCGTACTCCGAGCCGGGCGCCAATGTGCTCATCTGCGCCCCATCGAACGACATCACCGGCAGCCATCGCGGCATCACCACCACCACGACCAACAGCGGCTACACGCACAGCTTTGGCGGCACCTCGTCCGCCACACCACTGGCGGCAGGTGTCGTGGCTCTGCTGCTGGAGAGCAATCCCAATCTCGGCTGGCGGGATGTGAAGGAAATCCTGCTGCGCAGCGCCACCAAGGTGAATCCCACGCATGCCGACTGGATCAACAACAGCGCCGGCTATCACTTCAATCACGACTACGGCGCTGGATTGATCAACGCACAGGCCGCCGTGGCGCTGGCCGCCGGCTGGACGAACCTCGGCCCGCAAACCACGCAGCAAATCGCCCAGACGGGTCTCGCTCTGTCCATTCCCGACGGCAGCACCACTGGCGTGACGCGCACCTTCACCGTGCCAGGCTCCGTCTTCATGCGGGTGGAGCACGCCACACTGCACATCGCCGCCACACACGGCAAGCGTGGCGACCTGAACATCACGCTCACCTCGCCCGGCGGCACCGTGAGCAAATTGTTCGTCAACCATACGGGCGATGCCAATCTCGACATGGACTGGACCTTCTCCTCCGTGCGGCATTGGGGCGAAGGTGCCGCTGGCAACTGGAGTGTGAAGGTCAGCGACCTCGCCGGCGGCAATCTCGGCACCCTGACGAGCGCCACGCTCACGCTCTACGGCGCGAACACCGCACCGCCGACCGCACCGCCGGTGATCAGCAGTGTGCTGAGCATCAGCGGCAATGCCGAGTCGCCATTGAGCTATCAAATCACCGCCAGCAACAATCCGCAGACCTTTTCCACCGCCGGACTGCCCAGTGGACTGAGTCTGAGCGCCAGCGGCCTCATCCAAGGCACACCGACACAGCAGGGCACCTTCAACGTCACGCTCGGCGCCACCAACATCCTTGGCACTGGCAATGCGACACTCGTCATGAACATCGGCGCGCGCCTGCCCACGCCGCCCGTCATCACCAGCACCCTCGCGGCGCAGGCCGTGCTCAATGTGCCGTTCAATTACCAAATCAGCGCCACCAACACGCCCACCAGCTACGCCGCCAGCGGCATGCCCGCTGGCATCACTGTGAACACAACGAGCGGTGCCATCAGCGGCATCCCGACGGTGACCGGCACCTTCAACATCACCCTCTCTGCCACCAACGCCGACGGCACGGACACCAAGACGCTCGTGCTCAATGTCAGCTCCACGGCCTCCTTGCTGGCCCAGGCCCTGGATTCACCGCAGTTGATCTTCACCACCGGCGGCAACGTGCCGTGGGTCGTCCCCGCCACCAGCACGCACGATGGCAGCGATGCCGCTGAGAGTGGTGACATCACCAACAACCAGCAAAGCTGGCTCGAAACCACCATCACCGGCCCCGCCTACGTCAACTTCTGGTTTCAGCTCGACTCCGAGGCGGGCTACGACTTCTTCCGCTTCTCCATCGACGGCGAGGAACTCTGGTACAGCGATGGCTTCCACGCCTGGCGGCTGCTCGGCTTCTATGTGCCGCCCGGCATTCACACCGCCCGCTGGAACTACACCAAGGATGATAGCGCCAGCACCGGCCAGGACCGCCTGTATGTGGATCAAGTCGAAGTCCAAGGCGTACAGCAACTCCTCGGCAACACACTCGACAATCCCAACCTCACTTGGCAAATGCCCAGCGCGCAGGCTTGGCCCTTGCAGAACCGCCGCACCATCGATGGCGCCGACGCACTCATCAGCCCCATTTTTCTCGATCACAGCCGCAGCAGCGTCATTGAGACGCCCGTCACCGGCCCAGGCAGCGTTTCCTTTTGGTGGACGGTTTCATCTGAACTCAACGGTGACTTCTTCCGCTTCGAAATCGACGATACGGTGCAAACCCAGATCAGCGGCAACAGCAGTGGCAACAACCTCCCCTGGGCGCAGCAGACCTTCAATGTACCAGCCGGTCAGCACCTGCTGCGCTGGCGCTACATCAAAAATGAAGCCGTGGTGGATGGCCTCGATGCCTGCTGGCTCGATTCGATCACTTACACCCCCACCTTCGCCAGTGGACCGCCCTACGCGCAATGGCTCAACGGCCTTTTCCCCACCAATCAGCTCGGCAACGGCTTCATCACCGGCCCCAGCATCGACTCCGACGGCGACGGCCGCAGCAACCTGCACGAATACGCCTTCGGCGGCTCCCCCCTCGTCCACGACAGCACACAGCCCCTGTCATCACAGCCCGCCGGCAGCGAAGTCTTCTTCGACTACACCACGGACAGCGCCAAAACCGATCTCATCATCACCCCGCGCCTCTCCGACGACCTCACCACCTGGACCGACGCCACCAGCGAATTCGTCTCCCAGGCCGGCACCCTCACCCAGCGCCGCGTGCGCGTGCCACAGAGCGCGGGAAAGAAATTTTTCATGCTGAAGGCCGATCTGGTGCCGTGAGGGTTTGGCAGGCTGCAATGGCATGGCCTTCCTGCCTTTCATCGGCACGCATCGGTCAACGATCTGCGAGCCTCATCCTGAGTATTTTCACATCACGGTCCGCAAAATCCCACCAGTACGTCACCGCGTAGTTGCCGCAGATGTGGACATCCAGCGGGCGATCCACGCTGTCCCGCTCCTGAAACTCGGCGAAATGCCCCGGAGCGTCGGCGATCTAAAGAAACCGGTTTCTCAACTTCAGTCGCTCGCGTCGCGGCAGCCCATCGAGAAAGTCCAGCACCTCCTGCGCAATCAGCAGCCGGTATTCGCTTATGACTCAAACCCGTAGCGACGGTCGAGATCTTCAATCGTCACCCAATTCTTGGGATCTTTGTCGTCAATACGCCGGGCCATTTCTTCAGCGTAGCCTGCCTCGCGTGAACGCCTGACGCTCACCAGATAGACAGACAAACGACGCGAATCCTCGTCACTCAGCTTGCTGGCTTCTTGCATGATGGTTTCCAGGCTCATGTCGCAAATCGTATTTCTTCAGCGCTTGATGGCAACTGGAACTTTGGCAACGCTCCAACAGCTAAAAATCTTCATTGCCCTGCAAGACTCGCCCCGCATAGACTGACTATCTCGAACCTATGCGCTCCCTCCTCTGCCTCGCCCTCGTCGCGTCCACCGCCTTCGCTGCCGACACGCACAAACTCACCCGCGTTTATGAAAAGCTCACCACCGAGCGGCCCATCGCCGTGGTGATCCCCGATGATGGCAGCGGTCGCGAATTCCTCGCTCTCCAGCGCGGCCAGATTCTGATCCTGCCGAAAGACGAGCAAGGTACCGAAGCGAAAACCTTCCTCGATCTCTCCCCACGCGGCATGGAGGCGAAGGACGGCCTCTTTGAAGAAGGACTCAACGGCCTCGCCTTTCACCCGAAGTTCAAAGACAACGGCCTGTTCTACCTCTGCTACACGCTGCAGAAGCCGAAACGCCTCATCGTCACCGAGATGAAGGCCGAGGGCGACAAAGCCGACGAAAAAACCGAGCGCGTGCTCATTGAAGTGCCGCTCATCAACTGGAACCACCACGGCGGCAACATCCTCTTCGGCCCCGACGGCTTCCTCTACATCGGCGTCGGCGACAACTCGAAGCGCAACGGCGAATTGAAGATGTCCCAGCTCAACGCCACGCTCTTCGGCAAAATCCTCCGCATCGACGTCAACAGCCGCGAGTACCACAACGCCTACGGCATCCCCGCCGACAACCCGTATGCCAGCGGCGTCAATGCCCTGCCGCAGATCTACGCCAACGGCATCCGCAACCCTTGGGGCCTCAGTTTCGACGCCAAAGGCCACCTCTGGTGCGCCGATGTCGGCCAGGACATCTGGGAAGAGATCAACTGGATCACCAACGGCGGCAACTACGGCTGGCAATTCCGCGAAGGCCCCGCCGCCTTCCAGCTCAACACCGACACCCCGCCCGCCGACGCCAAATTCATCGAACCCATCCACTCCTACAACCACGCCGACGGTCTCAGCATCACCGGCGGCATCGTTTACACCGGCAAAGCACAGCCCGAACTCCAGGGTGCCTACATCTACGGCGACTTCGTTCTCGGCAAAATCTGGGCGCTCAAAACCGACGATACCGGCAAGGAACTGAGCAACACCCTGCTCTACACCAGCCCGCAGACCCCAGCCAACGACCCCAAGAAAAAGCCGACGGTTCTGGTGAAGCCCACCGCCTTTTGCGCCAACGCCGCCGGGGAGCTGCTCGTGCTCGATTGGAATGGTGTCATCTACAAGCTGGGGAAATGAGCAGCCGCAGCCAGGGATTGCTCGTTGCCAAAAAGCGCGCGCCCAAGTAATCTAGTCCATGAGCACCGCAGTCCTTGCCGCCCCTGCACCCGACCCATCCAGCATCCAGCAAGAGGATGTGGCGGCTCTTTATCTCCAAGAGAGAGGAAAACCCATGCCTGGAAAAAACCACGCCATCGTTCAGCTCAATCTCGGTGTCGCCTTCGCTCAGCACCGCGATTTTCGCACCATGAGCGAGTTGAACCTGGAACTCGACGGCTGGCGCGTGGTCCCAGACCTCTGTGTTTTTCCGCGCAGCAGCAACAACTTCGATGCAGACATCGCCTGGGTCACCACCGTGCCGCTCATCGCCGTCGAAATCATCTCCCCCAGCCAGACGCTCGAAGAAATGACCGCCAAGATCAACAAACTGCTCGCCGCTGGCGTGCCCAGCGTCTGGTTCATCATTCCCAGCGTGCGCGTCATCTCCATCTATCAAAAGGGTGCGCCTCTGCTCAGCGCCACCGCTGGAGTGCTCACCGATCCTGTCACCGGCATCTCGGTGAATGTGGATGAAATCTTTGCCTGAGCATCACGACCGCAGCGAAAGGCCGCGCCACTTGCGCACGTAGTTCTGGGCATCATCCCCCTATGATGTCCAAAACCACCCTCTCGCTGACCTGTGCGGCATTCGCCGCTGTATCTTTGCATGCCCAGGATGCTGCCGAAAAAATCACCTATCAGGACCACATTCGTCCATTGCTGGAGAACAAATGCTTCTCCTGCCACAACCCCGATAAAAAGAAGGGCGATCTCGATCTCACCAGCTTTGGCGCTTTGATGACCGGTGGTGGTGGTGGTGCCGTCGTTGATCCCGGTAATGTCGATAGCAGCCGCATCTGGAGCACCTGTGCGAAAAAAGAAGAACCCTTCATGCCGCCAGAAGGCGCACCGCTCGGCCCCAAAGATCTCGACCTCATCGCAGCGTGGATCAAAGGCGGCATCCTCGACACCAAGAGCAGCCTCGCCAAGAAATCGGCCAAGCCGAAGGTCGATATGGCCGTCGCCATCACCAGCGGCAAACCTGAAGGCCCCATCGCGAAGCCGGAGAACGTCCTGCTCGAACCCGTCGTCGTCACGCAGCGCACCACCGCCGTCACCGCCATGGCCGCCAGCCCGTGGGCACCGCTCATGGCACTCGCCGCGCCCAAGCAGATCCTGCTGTACGACACCGATACCAAGCAGCTCGCCGGCATCTTCCCTTACACCGAAGGCTACGCCCGCAGCCTGCGCTTCAGCCGCAACGGTTCGTTGCTCATCATGGGCGGCGGACGCGCCGGCAAAAATGGTCACGCCATCGTCTGGGATGTGAAAACCGGCAAACGCATCACCGAAGTCGGCAAAGAATTCGACCAAGTCATGTCCGCCGACATCAGCCCCGATCACAAGCGCATCGTCATCGGCAGCCCGTCGAAGAAAGTGAAGTGCTACAGCACCGCCACCGGTGAGGAAGAATACGTCATCGCCAAGCACACCGACTGGGTCATGGGCACCGCCTTCAGCCCCGATGGTGTCCTGCTCGCCACCAGCGACCGCAACGGCAACGTCATGGTCTGGGAAGCCGACAGCGGCGGCGAATTCTACATTCTCGGCCAGCACAAAGGTTCCTGCGTCGATCTCGCCTGGCGCTCCGACTCCAACATCCTCGCCTCCTGCGCCATGGACGGCACGATCATGCTCTGGGAGATGAATGAAGGCAAAAAAGTCAAGGAATGGGCCGCGCATGGTGGCGGCGTGCAGTCCGTTTCCTTCACGCCCGATGGCAAACTCGTCTCCTCTGGCAACGACGGCCTCGTCCGCACCTGGGACATCAACGGCACCAAACTCGGCGAAGCCCCCAGCCAGGGAGATCTTGTCACCAAGGTCATCGCCGGTTACGATTCCAAGTCCGCCATCTCCGCCAACTGGCGCGGCGAAATCATCCAGTGGAACTTCGGTGTCACCGCCCTCACCGAAACCGGCCGCTACGTCAGCAACCCGCCACTCATCGCCCAGCGCATCGTGCAGACCGAGCAGCGCATCGCCGAACTCACCACGAAACTGCCCACCACTCAGGCTGCCATCAAGGCCGCCGAAGCCGACGCCAAAGCCCGTGATGAAGCCCTCGCCAAAGTGCGTGCCGAAGTCGCCGCCACCGAGGCCCGCAGCAAAAGCCTGCCCGGTGAAATCGCCGCCGATGAGAAAGCGCTCAACGATTCGAAAGCCGCTCTCGCTAAAGCCACCAAGGACAAAGAGGCACGCACCGCCGCCATCAAGCAGTTCACCGAGCGCTCCGCCAAAATCGCCGCGCAGGAAAAAGAACTCGCGCCAGTCGCCGCCGAAGCCGCCAAACTGCCTGCCGCCGACAAAGCCATCGCCGACATCAACGCGGCACTCGAAGCCGCGAAGAAAGAACTCGCCGCCAAAGCTGGCGATGCCGCTCTCACGGCCAAAGTGAAAGACACCGAGACCAAACTCGCCGCCGCGAAGGCCGCGCAGCAAAAAATCGCCCCCAACAAAGCCAAAGCCGATCAACTCGCCGCCGCCATCGCCAAAGCGAAGACCGAACTCGGGGCTGCGCCCGCTCCCGTGGCTGATCTCGACAAATTGATCACCGACACCAACGCCAAGATCAAAGCCACCGCCGACGGCATCGCTGCAAAGAAAGCCGAGCTGCCCAAGCTGCCCGCTCTCGTCAAAGCCGGCCCGGATCGCATCAAAGGAGCCGAAGGCAATGCCGCCGCAGGCAAAACCGCCCTCGCCGCCGCCCAGGCCACCGCGAAAGCCACCAGCGATGAAATCGGCATCCTGCAAAAAGTTCCCACCGCGCTCAAAGCCGCGCAGTTCAACACCGGCGTGCTCACCGAGAAGGAAAAACTCGCCAAACTCGAAGACGACTTCAACGACTTCACCGCCGCCAAAAAAGATGCCGAAGAAGCCAAAGTCGCCGCCGCCGCACGCATCGAAGCCTCGAAGAAAGCCATCGCTGAATCCATCGCCGCCCTTCCCGGCCACGAAGCGACGATGAAGAAGCTCCAGAGCGAACTCGCCGCGCTCGAAACCTCCATCGCCCCCACGCGTGCCGCTGACGGCGCTGCCAAAGCCAAAGTGGACGAACAGAAAGCCATCCTCGCCACCAAGGCAGCCGAACTCGCCGCCGCCACCAAGGCGAAGGACGACGGCATCGCCGCCGCGAAGAAATCCGCCGAGGACATCGCCAAGGCCATCGACCCCTTGAAGAAAAAACTCAACGAAGTCGCCGCCAAGCTCGATGCGCCTCAAAAAGCCGTGAAAGCCAAGCAGGACGCTCTCGCCCAAAAAGACACCGCCCTCGCCGCTGCGAAGAAAGCGCTCGCCGATGCGACCGCAGATGCCGCAGCCAAGGCCGCCGCCTTCAAGAAAGCCGAAGCCGCCGTCGCTCCCGCCACCGCTGCCACGCAGGCCGCTGAGAAAGCTCTCACCGATGCTCGTGCGAAACTGAATCAGGCCAATCAAGCCGTGCAGCCTGCCAAAAACGCCGTTGCCGGTGCCGAGAAGCAGATCGCCGACCTCAAGGCCAAGAACCAGCCAACCGCCCCTGCTGAACCCGCATTGAACGATGCGAAGGCCAAGCTCACCGCCGCTCAGAAAGCTGTCGTCGATGTCACTGCGTCACAAACCAACGCTCAGAAGGACGTTGAAGCCAAGAAAGCCGCCAAAGCAGCCGTCTCGCAAGCCTTTGAAGCCGCCAAAAACGCCAACGGCACCGCCACCAGTCTCGTGACCAAGGCCACCAACACCGCCAAGCAGACCGAGCAGCAGCAGGTCGCCGCCAAGAACGAATTCGCCAGCGCAGAGAAAATCGCCGCGCCAATTCGCGGCCAACGCGACAGCATCGCCAAAGAAATCGAAGCGCAGGGCAAAGCTCTCGCCGAGAAGCAAGCCGCGCCTGCCGCCATCGAAAAAGATTACGCCGCCAAGATCGCCCCGATCAACGCCGCCATCGCCGCCGCCAAGACCGCGCTGCCGCCGCTCGAACAGACCTTCGCCACCGCTCACGGCAAGCTCGACGCCGAACAGAAAGTCGTCGATGCCAAGAAAGCTGAGGTCACCAAGTCCATCGCCGATGTCGAAGGCACCAAGAAGAAAAAGACCGACGCCGAAGCCACCATCGTCGCCGCCACCAAAGAAATCCCTGAGAAGGACAAGGCCCTCGTCGAGATCACCGCCGAACTCGCCAAGCTCCAGCCCCAGCTAGAGCCGATGCGCACCAAAGTGAAGCAGATGAACGACCAGTATCTCACGATGCTGCCGAAGTAGCCCGTAGCCGCATTCGCCAGAATGCGGATGCCCCGCGCTCCGTTCATACGCTGATCCACGTTCTGGCGAACGTGGCTACAGAACTCCAGTCGCCGCGCGACTGGACGACGTGGCATTTCGCGGCATCATGCGCGCCCCTCCCCTACCTCCTCAAGGCATTGATCAGCTCATTGATCTTCGCTCGCATGAGTTCCAGATCAGCCAGGGTCGGCGGATCGTTGGTGAAGGCGGTGTCCAACGTGCCCACCGCATTGCTGTTGTTGCTCGTGCCAGCGATGGCACTGCTGAGCTGCGCATTCGTCACCTCGCCAGGCAATCCCTGCGCACCGGTGCCGCCGTCATTGCCGGTGAAACCACGCGGGAGATTGAAGATCAACCGCACCGCGCTGCCGTCGAACATCGTCTGCACACTCGCTGGATCGCTAGGGTTCAGCATGTTGACACCATCGACGACGAAGTTCGTGAATGGCGGCCCCTGACCGCCATCAGACCCGTTACTGCCATTCGTGCCGTCATTGCCACGCGGAATGCCAAACAGCAGTCGTACGTTCGCGCCATCAAAGCTGGTCTGCACCGTGGCATTGTCACCGGGATTCAAGGTGTTCACACCATCCACCATGAAGCTCGTGACCGGCGTGGCGCTCACGCCGTCCTGACCTCTGGGTATCCCAAAAGTGAAGCGCACGTTCGCGCCGTCCCAGCTCACGCTGGCTTGGGAGGCATCACCAGGATTGAGCGTCGTCGTATTGTCGATCACCGCACCCGTGACGCTGGTGCCATCGTTGCCGGGCGGCCCGGCGGGCACGGCATCAATCAAGTCTTTGAGGCCGTTGAACTGCGCACGAAACTCCGCTGACTTGAGTTTGATGCCTTGGGCAGGAAAGGTGGGATCGTAGGGCATGGCGTGTGGCGCGGAGCGCCGGTTAACGTTGGTTTGCAGTTGTTGACGATTCATCCTTCGCAGTGTTGCTACGGAGAATGGCTTGCGGAACAGTGGTTGACGGTGGCTGGCCCTTGAAGCGTCCTCGTCCTCGTCCTCGTTCTCGTTCTCGTTCAAGGTCAGGCGGGTCGCCAAAGTAGTTTTGAGCTTTAGCTCGTGATTGGGAGATCGAACGACGCCGACCAGAACCAAAGCGAGCTAAAGCTCTCGACGACTTTCCTCATGGAGCCATCTTTACGGCTTCATCACTCCAGGGGCCTTCGCCGGAGGCACCGACAGCGCGCACGCGGAAGGCGTAGGTCTTGCCGGAGGTCAGACCCGGCACTTCCGTGCGCGAGGTCGTGGTCACCTTCACCTGCGCCCACACCAGCGGTGTGGCGTGTTCCGCGAACTCCAGGATGTAGGAACGCGCGCCCGGCACAGGCTTCCAGTGGGGCTTCAGCGTGCCAGGGGTGTTGCTGGTGCCGATCTCGAAGTTGATCGGCGCGGGCAGATCGCCCACAGGCGCACGGTCGGCGGCCAGATCAAAGCCTGCCAGCACGATTTTGGCAGGATCGCCCTTCGCGGCGAGCTGCACATACGTCACACGGAAGCGCAGCGTGTCCTTCAGGATCGCCAGCAGGCCTGGGGCCGCCTCCTCGGCGGACGTGAGCTGCGCTTTGAGGGTGCTGCGCAGGTTCAGGTTGTTCACCACCGCCGCGTGGGCGGCGGCATGCGCTGCGGCCGTGGGGACCGGCGTGGTGAAGAAAGCGGCGGCATCAGGTTCAGCCATCGCCTGGGTATGGCGGGTGGAGACGGTCAGCGTCGCCACTTCATCCTTGTCAGTAATATCGAGTTTGATTTTCGCATTCATAGGTTTGAAGGCCGGAACTGGCGCGACGTTCCCTTCATCGAAAAAACTGTCCGCATCAAAGGCGGCACCGCTGTCAAAAAAAGCCATCGCGTTCGCACCGGCAGGTGTTGGAATTGTTGAGCACACAAAGAGGGCGTGTCACTCGGAAGCGGGCCGTCAAACAGGACGGCCACATGGCAGTCGATGCATTTTGACCCGGCGTGTTTGGTGATGCTCAAAAGATTTTTCCTTTTGGCGAACGTTCGTGCGGCGAAAACGAGCAAGCGGATATTCAGCGCGGTGACGACACCATCCGATCTGGATCTGACCCCGCGCACGCAATCCTGGCATTTTTTCTTTTTCGTACGAGTGAGATAACCATTGCATCGCGAATCAGCTTCTGATTTTCTTTCCGCGTCTTGTTTTGATGCACTCATCCCAAAGATGTCCACGGACATCCGGTCGCTTTCCCTCATACGACTCCATCCCTTATCCTGTCCGCATGGCCCCGAGCACACCCACCTCTCACCTCCTGCGCTTCCAGATCGGCCCCGTGCAGGACTTCATCGCCCAGGCGCGCAGCACGCGTGATCTTTGGAGCGGCAGCTATTTGTTGAGCTGGTTGGTGGCAGCGGGCATCAAGGCGCTGCCGCAGGGTGCGGAGTTGATCTTCCCCAACCTCGCGAGCCAGCCGTTGCAGCACCCACTGAATCCCGAAGCCGAAGGCATTCTCGTTCCCAACCTGCCCAACATCTTCATCGCCAAGATCACTATCGCTCTGCCGAAAGGCCTGGCCGAAAAAGTGAGAGATGCCATCAAAGCTGAATGGCAGGCCATCGTGAAAGCCGTGTGGGACCAGCGTGACAAGATAGGCCTACCACAAGAAGCCGAGAAACGTTTCTTCGCCCAGGTAGATCGGCACCTGTCCATCGCCTGGCAAGTCACCCCGCTGGCGAATGACTCCCCGGCCTCTTATCTGGCAGCTTACCAGCACAACGGCTGGCTCCTTGATGCCGTGCGGCAGACACGGGATTTTCATGCTTGGGATTCTGTGGTTGGAGAGGGAAAAAACCGGCTGACGACTGAGAAAGACAGCCTCAGCGGCAAGGAGGAGGCGCTTGTCGGTGGCACGGAGTATCAAGAGAAGATGGTAGCTCTAAAGGTGGCTTCAGAAAAAACGATTCACGAAGCCTATGCCTCGCTGTTTGCCAAACACGCGGACTACCTTGGAGCCATCGCCATCATCAAGCGCTGCTGGCATCTGGCTTATCTCAATTACGCCCACAACCCGAGACTCAAGACACGCTCGAAGGACTTTACCATTCGCTCCATCCCCGCCATCGCCGCCCGCACTGACGAGCACGATGACAACCGATCTCCAGATGAAACCAGCGGCGGAGAGAAATACATTGCCGCCATCGCTTTCGATGGCGACAGCATCGGACGTTGGGTCAATGGCGACTTCTGGCCGGATAAGAATGCACTAAAACAGCACCACTCCGACTTCAGCAAAGCCCTTTCCAACTTCGCCCTCGGTGAGGTGCGCAGGATCGTGGAAGGCCCCCTGGAAGATCAGAAGCAGGGGATTTGGAAAGGCCAGCTCATCTATGCGGGTGGTGATGACGTCGTCGCTCTCGTCCCGGCGGATGCGGCGCTTGGAATCGCTGCTGAATTACGCCAAGCATTCCAAGACGCGACCACGAACACCCCTTCCATCCGCGACAAACCCGATGCCTCCGCCGGCATCGCCATCGCCCACATCCACTCGCCGTTGCAGGATCTCATCCGCGAAGCGCAGAAGGCCGAAAAACGCGCCAAGAACACCGTCGGGCGCCCCGCCTTCTCCATCACGCTCATGAAGCGCAGTGGCGAAATTTCCCATTGGGGTAGCAAGTGGGAGAGCAAGGGCTTGGAACTTTACCGCGCCATCGCTGAGCGATTGAAACCCGACGGCCTCAGAGCCAAGTTCCCCCACAGAGTCTGCCAGCTTCTCACCCCCTACCTCACACAAAACTCTGGCCTGTCCAAGCAGCAGGATGCTATCACGGACATCAATGTTGCGAAAGACCTCATCGCTCGCGAGTTCGCCCATGCGGCGGAGCGGCAGGGTTCCAAAGACCTCGCCCGCGAGCTGGCAGCCCCCTTGATGACTTACCTCGATGGCATCCTCATTGCCCGTGCCGAGGGAGATAAAGCCATCGGCAAACCTTCAAAACAGTCCGCTACACAGGAACTCCTCACCTCGGTCATCGCCCTCTGCACCACCGTCGCGTTTGCCGACCGCACCAAACCTGCTCCCGCTGAAAAGCAACCCACCGCCGCATGAACACGCTCCTGCTCCAGCCCACTGACGTTCTCTTCTTCCGCGATGGCCGCCCCATGGGCGGTAGCCTCGGCGGTCACGGAGCCGCTTGGCCCCTGCCCACCGTCGCCAGTGCCGCCCTGCACGCCGCATTGCATCGGGCCGATCTCGAAAAGGCATCGGGTGCCCGACTCCATGGACACGATCATCACCGTAACGATGGTGAACGTATCAACGACGTCCGCAAGTTCGGCTCCCTCGTCTCCGCCGGGCCTTTCCCTGTCATCAAGGACAAGGACGGGAAGGAAGCCTGGCTTTTTCCCCGCCCGCTGGATGCCGGGATCGACAAGGACGAAAACGACTCCACTCAGCCCACCCTCCTGCCTTTGGCAGAAGGCTTCACGCAGGAGCACTCAAGCCTTCCTCCTCCGCTGAAACTCGCCATCGCCAACACCTGTGGTCCCACCAAGAAATCCCCTTCTCCCTGGTGGAACGCTGCCGCTTGGGAGACTTACCTCGGCACCGTCGAAGTCGATGCAAAACCCGCCTACCATGAGGACAGTGCCTTCGCCGACACCGAGTTCAGCTACGGCATCGGCATGAATCCCGACACGGGCACCCAGGACGGCGAGCGCTTTTACTCCGCCCACTACCTGCGCTTGAAGCCCGAAGGCCGCCTCGGATTGCTCGCCGAATCTCAGGACAAAATCAACGGCGATCCCAACGACAAACGGGATCTCATCATCTCCCTCTTCCCCAACAACGGTAGCCAAACCCCCGTCATCGTCGGCGGCCAACAGCGCCGCTGCACCGTCGAAAGCCATCACCACGCCCCCGTGCCTCTGCCCAAAGGCAAAACGGACGGCTTTGAGAGCAAAGATGCCGGAGAGAAATCCACCTGGCTCGTCAAGTGGGTGCTCCTCACCCCAGCTATTTTCCCGGTCATTCCAGACAAAGACAAAAACGGCAACCCAATGAATCCACATCCTGGGGGCTGGCTTCCCAATTGGGTGTTTCTTGATTGGGACAGCGATAAAGGAGAAGCGCGTGAGCACGCAGATAACGGTCGGGTCATGTTGAAATTGGGCGACACCGCACGCAGGGAGAGAGAGGGCCGCGAAACTTGGCGCAGGCGTGTCGCCGCGCTTCCCAATATTACAGCCACCCTCGTCGCCGCCCTCACCGGCAAGCCCATCCCTGTTACCGGCTACGCCCTGCCAAACCAAGATGTGGTGGAGATCCAAGGCGGAGCCAAGCATACCCATCTCGCCGTCCCCGCTGGTAGCGTTTATTACTTCACCTGCACCACCAAGGATGCCGCTGAAAAACTCGCCGCCGCCCTCAACTGGCACGGCAAGGAAGACTTCACCACGATCAAGAACCGCAGAAGCACCCTCATGGGGGAGAAAGGCTTCGGCCTCGGCGTCTGCGGCACCTGGCAGTTCCACGACGGCCAAATCCCCACCTGACATCCCCGGACATCCGTCTCTCTGACACATCATCCATCCCCATTTATCCATCATCCATGAACTCTAAAATCCTCTACCTCTTCACCCGCACGCCCCTCCACGTCGGAGCCGGAGCCAGCGTCGGTGCCATCGACCAACCCATCCAGCGCGAGCGGCATACCGGCTTTCCGATCATTCCTGGCAGTTCGCTCAAAGGCGTGCTAGCTGACCTCTACCTGAGTGACCGCCCCAAAAGCCTCCGCAACGCCGAGGGCACCGAGCTTTTTGGACGCCAGGACCATGAAGTGGATGAAAAGACCGGTCTCAAGCACCAGTCCGGCAGTCTCTCCATTGCCGAGGGCCGCCTGCTTGCCTTCCCGGTCCGCAGCGCTAAAGGCTGCTTCGCTTGGGTCACTAGCCCGCTCCTGCTGGAGCGTTGGAAGCGCGACACGGGCAAAACGGCCACCCTGCCAGCTCAGAAACCCACCGGCACAGACATCTACGGCCCACCAGACCTCCAGCTCGGCACCCCGATCGTCCTCGAAGACTACGCCCTCGACCACAAAGGCATTTTCGAACCCGGAGATGATCTCCTCAAGGCCATCTCCGATTCCCTCTGGACCGAACTCAGCCCCACCCACCTCTGCCTCATCAGCGATGACATGCTGGCCCATTACGCCCGCACAGCTTGCGAGGTAGCGCAGCATGTCAGCATCGACGACGCCACCGGAGCCGCCGCCGATCAGAAGCTCTTCAACCAGGAGAACGTCCCTGCCGACACCCTCTTCTACAGCGTCCTCACCGAGCTGCGCCCCAAAGCACTCGAGAAGTTTCACGACCCGAAACTCCTGCAAGTCGGCGGCGATGCCACCACCGGCCTCGGCTTCTGCACCACCCAGCTCGTCTAAACCCCTTCATCCCTCCTTTCGGCCATGCCCATCACTCATCTCGAACAAAGCCGCGCCGCGCACGCCCTCGCCAGAGCCCAGACTTGTCGCAAGCAGGAGAAAGACGGCGACTGCCTGCCTGGCTACCCCGGTCTCATCGTCAATAACGGCCTGCTCGCCACCTTGGCCTTCGCCATGGAAAAGTCCCTCGAAAAAGGCCGCATCAACCCCCGCGCCCAATGGTGGGCAGTCTCCAGTGCCATCGCCTACCACCTTCACCAACTCGGCATCGTCACTCACCAGCGGGGTGAGCCTGATGCCGCATCGCTCCGTGATGAACTCATCAGTCCCCGCTGTGATGCCTTTACCCTCCGCCGCGCCACCGATGAGGCCCTGGCCTTCCTCGGCTACCTCAAGCGCTTTGCCAAACAGCCAGCCGCAGCACCGCAGCCATGATTTTCAGCACCTCCAGCGTTAGAACAGCGCTCTCCCGACTACGCTCCAGCCAGCCGCCAGACTCTCTGGCCCGCAGCCTGGCCGGGACACGCTACGTAGATTTCCCCAACGGTCCCGAGGACAAGGGATGGCGACGGCGGAATGCCGAGGCCATCCGCAGTGGCAGCATTGAGCCGCGCAAGCTCCCCTCATGGCGTAGCTTCGCCCTCGCCCTCGCCGGGCCGGAGGGTGAAAAATCCCCCCGCCTCCTCTTCGCCCGCCAGATGAGCCGTCTCATGGTCGGCATGGCCGGTGGCGTTTTTGAAAATGGCGGCCTCACGCTCGACCGCCTCAGCGGCATCCCGCTTATCCCAGGCAGCGCCGTCAAAGGCTGTGCCCGCCGCGCCATTCTGTCCGCCCTTCAGGAATGGACTGCGGGCGTTCTCAAGCCCGGAGATGCCGCCAATCCCCTCAGCCCGCTCATCGAAGGCTTCCAATTGCCCGCCGACCTGCTGGTTGAGGTCGCCCTCGTCTTTGGCTGGAGCGACCTCGAATGGCAAGGCCGCGAAAACATCAGAAACGACAAAGAATGGGAAGAAAAGCGCCCCGACTTCGCCTGGGCCTGCGGTGAGCAGTGGCAAGTCATCCGCCAGTCCGTTTCCAAGCGTCTTTGCGAGCATCTGCGCATCACTCCCGAAGAATCTGACAAACCCTGGCAGAGTCTTCCTCACTTTGCCGGCAGCATCTCTTTCCTCCCCGCCTATCCCTGGGACAAAGACCCCGGCATCGACCTTGATGTCATCACCTGCCATCACGGCGAGTATTATAAGGAACCCAAAGAGCCTGATCTGCCACAGTCCGATCCAAAATGGCAGCGATGGAAGCGCGATCACGATTCATGGCAACAGCAATGGGGCAACGCCCCCGACACCGAAGAACCCGTCCCCATCATCTTTCCCGCCATCGCTCCAGGCCAGACCTGGGCCTTCCTCCTTCACCCCACGCCACGCGCCCAAGACTCCCACCTCATCCATGCCCGCCGCTACCTCGCCCACGGCCTGGAGATTTTTGGTATCGGAGCCAAGACGAATGCAGGGTATGGATGGTTCCAGACGCTTTCCTCTCCATCCGAAACTCCGACAAACGTCGCCGCTGCACTCCTCCCACCACCACCAGAATCGGATGCCTTTCTGAAGACTTGGGGTAGCAAGAAGCTCAACCCATTCTCAGCCAATGTATTCATCCAAAAAGCCTCCAAGGTTCAGAATGATGGAGAGCTGCTGCGCATCTTTCAGGCATTGGCTCCCGAACAGCTCCCCCTGATCAACACGCGTGATCCCTTCTGGAACCCTTTTCTCACCCAGCCCAAAGGGAAAGTGCTGCTCGACCGCATCAAAAACATCCTCTCCACCTCATGAAGCGCACTATTTTCCAACTGAAGTTTCTCACCCCTGCACTCATTGCTGGTGCACAGCCAAAAACCGTGGGCCAAATTCAGGCCACTGCGGAACTGCGAGAGGCATCCATTCGCGGCCTGCTCCGTTGGTGGCATCGTTTGCTTGGCTATGACAGGGCATCTGAAGAGCGTATTTACGGTGCCGCCGCAGGCAGTTCCGGCCACGCTTCCGGTGTTCTGATCCGCATCCTTGATGCGCCAACACCAATCGTTGAACCCCAAAGTGCCCACGATTTGGACCTCCACCCCCAGGGTGGCATTGTCGAGTATCTGGCATTCAATCTTCGCTGGGATAAGGGGAAAGCCAACAAAGAGGATGTGAGGCGTTCCGCCTTGCCCGCTGGCACCGAATTTCACATCTTGCTCCAGGCAGGGAGGCTTACAGAAGCCGATTGGACGACACTCCTCCGCACGATGGAAGTTTTTTCCTGGCTCGGATCCCTCGGGACAAGATCCCGCCGTTGCTTTGGAGCCCTCACTCTACTGAGCAAAGACGGGCAGGCTTGCCAGAGACCTACATTATGGAATTCCATTCTCGGAAATCAGAATGTGGAGGCCCGCATCGTCCCAGGAAAGGAGGCGCGCGAATGGAGGGATCTCTTCCGCCAAGCAGGAAGCTGGCTGCGGGAACAGCGCGGGATCGTGGCGAATAAAAATCTCCTTTTCGGCACAGCGGGCAGCAGGCAGCGGATAGCTAGCACCATATTGCTGCGCCCCGACTGGGTAGATGACCGCTTCACCCTTCTCGCCATCGGACGCCCAACCGACCTGAACCAGACTAGCCTTGCTACTCTGACTTATGAGCCCTTGCCCGAATCATCTGATTTATGACCCCCTGGCACTTCACCCCTCACCCCGCAGACCTGCCTATCGAGCAGGTCCGCGAGCGGTTTTACCACCCAGACATGCCGGAGAAGATGGAGATGATTCGCGGCAAACTCTTCTGGTCAGACACCGAGCGACTCCACGTCCTCGGCATCTTGATCGAGAGCCTGGGCACCGATGCGGTGGAGCGCTTCATCCAGCAGCACCGCGCTGCCCCAGACTCGGCAGGTGGAGGACCATCCGCCCCACCCCGGTAGGCGCATTCGCCAGAATGCGGAGGCCCCCGTCCGATTCTCCAAACCCCGCATTCTGGCGAATGCGCCTACACGCTGAAACATCCCCGGACCTCCGCCCGCCTGCACATCCGCATCTCGCCCGCTACCCTTCGTCCTGCGTCATTCGTCATTCGTCATTCGTCATTCACCGCCTGCCATGTCTCCCATCCTCATCAGCAACAGTTTTCCCTTCTCCCTCGTGCGCCGATCCATGCAGGTCGAACCGCGCAGTGTGGGCGAACTGCTCACCGTCATGCATCAGCGGCCTTGGGTCTCCGCATGGGGGCATGAGAACACGGTGGCGCTGGCAAGCACCCTCGCCTGCGCTGACTTGCGCCCCGCCACGCCGCGCCCTGCGCTTACGCTGGATGCAGACCTGCTCCCCAGCCTCGACGGTCAGAGCTTTGAGGAAGTCTGGCTGCTCAGCCCGGACTACGCCCCCGGTTTCCGTCCTCAGATCGGGCAGGAGGTGCCGCCGCAGGCCATCACGGGCTGGCAGGTGCTCTGCATTGATTTCCCATCCGGTTGCCATTCGTCGGCAGAGTGATTGACAGACCTAACGCCCCCGAGCACATCCTACCGATGAACACCGCAGACAAAAAAGGCGACTCGCTCGCTGGACAGACCATCCTGCTCATGGGAGCTGGCACTGCTGTGCCCGTCATTTCCGAGACCGTCTGGGCACTAGCCCATGAGGAACCGCCAGTGATGCCGCACCGTGTCGTGGTGATCACCACGACATTCGGACGTGACAACATTCTCCAGGCATTTTTCAACGATGACAAGCAGTGGGAAAACCTGCGTTCGGTCCTGATCGGGAAACTACAAGACACCGTCCCGGACGTAGCCGGGCGGGTTCTGTTTGACCGTGACCGGGACCTACTCGTGCCGACCGCCCCGAATCAGGCTGGTGCGGAAGAACCCTTGCAGGACATCCGTTCCACCGTGCAGACCCATGTCATGGGTGATTTCATTTTGCGGGTGTTGCGCGACATCATCTCACGCGGCGCGGAGCGCGTCATCACCTCCGTGGCCGGCGGGCGCAAGACGATGGGTGCATCACTGGCCTCAGCACTCACCGTTTGCGGACGTCTTCAGGACAGGCTGACACATGTGTTGGTGAGCGACGGCCTTGACGAGGGCATTTGGCGGCCAAGATTTCTTTTCCCCGACCCTCAAATCGGCTGCTACGAGCAACTCAAGGACAGGTCCGCCGACGCCGTAGTGGTCAAAACGGTGGAGCGGGATCAAATCAAACTGGAGTTGGTGGACGCGCCCTTCCCGCGACTGGGCGAGGTCTTGACCACCGAGGGGGACGACGTGCGTTCCCTTGAGGCATCGGTGGATGCCCTCATGAAACGGCTCCGTTTGTTGGAAGCACAGGCCGAACAAGTGACCCTTGCCGACCCGAGTTCTCCGTCCGATGACACCCGTGAGGCACTGCGGCGCACCAGTGTGAAGCGGACGCCACTGCTGGGATACTTTTCCCGGCATCCAGATTGGAAAAGGGAACAACCATTTCGCGGCACTCGTGTGCTCATCGTGCTGCACTACCTGTCAAATCTGGTTTCCTTCGTGGACGGACTGCTGGGATTGGGAATGCAGCCCGAGATGACAGTTGCGCTTTACAAGGACTATCCCTACCCGCAGAAGCGGCGCATCGAAGACTGGTTGCGAGCCAAGGGCGTGAGAGTGGGGCCGAACACCGTGTCAGAACGGAAGGTGGTGCTTGACGAGATCGAAAATGCTCACGGAAACGAACCTATCGTGGTGATTGAAGACGGGTGTTACTGGACAATGGATTTGCTTGCACGGCCTGCCCTGGCGGCACGGGTGCGTGGAGTCGTGGAACAGACAACACGCGGCCAGCGAAAAATTGAGAAATGGTGCAGCGACAACCCGGGCAAGAAAGAGCCATTCCCAGTTTTGCTCCTGCCCGAGTCTCACACCAAACGCGATTTCGAGCCGGATCATGTCAGTGGTGCCATCGTGAAGAGCATTGATGCTATGATCCCTGATTTCTTGGCCCGGATGGAGGTTACCGTGTTCGGCTTTGGGACCATCGGCGAAAGGGTGGCGGACATCCTCGCTCAATTCCACGCCCGTGTGACTGTGTGTTCTCCAGACGCACCCGCGCGCGCTCACACCCAGAACAAGGGGTTCAAGTTTGTGCAATCACCCGTAGAGGCTGTGAAGGGGGCCGATCTTGTGATTGGCACCGCAGGGTGCCTGACGATTGATTGCGATGTCATCGCGGCGCTCAAACACAACACTTATCTGGCAAGCGCATCCTCTGAGCAGGTGGAGATTGATCTTGAATGCCTTGACCGGCTGGATGCCGAACCCAAGCCGTTCCTCCATGACTTCTTGGAGAAGGCTGGCGGGGAGCCTCTCCCAATTGGCACCATCTATACGCTGCCGCCGGATGATCGAAAAATCATCCTGCTGGCCGACGGCATGCCCGTGAACTTCACTGGCTTCTCAGGAATGAAGGACCAGGCGGCTGATCTGATCATGACCCTGCTTTTCGTGGCTGGCGTGCGTATGGCAGCGAGAGACTATGATGGCCGCTCAGGCATCGTGCCCGATGCGATCAACAAACTTGAAACCGAATTTAACATCGCCAGGGAGTTCAACCGTCTTCAATCCTAGTTACCGTCCACACAATGCAATCTTCCACACCAACCTGGCTCGTAAGGGCCGCCGACGCCCGCCGCTTGCGGGATGACCGCTACGGCACGGTTTTCGAAACCTGCTCCCCCGTGATGAGTGCTCTGACGCAGCTCGGTTTTGCCTTCGTGGAGATTGATGCAGGTGCGGAAAGCCCGGCGCATTACCACCGTCGGATGGAGGAGATTTACTTCATCACCGAAGGCGCGGGTCAGATGACCATTGGCGATGAGGCTGTGGAAGTCGGCCCGGGGGACACCATCAACATCCCACCCGGAGCGGTGCATAAGATTGCAAACCCTGGGACTTCACCACTGCGTTTTGCCTGCGCCACATGGCCGCCCTACGATCCCGAAGACGATTTCGAAGTAGCCGATCTCACAATCCCGACGCCCCCATGAACCCATGAAACCCCTCATTACCATCATCAGCGGCACCAACCGCCCGGACAGCAACACCCGAAAGGTCGCCGGCCTAGTGCAAACCCTTCACACCAGCGCAGGAGCGGCCACTTGCATGCTCGACCTGCAAGAACTGCCTGCGGAGTGTTTCAGCCCAGACGGCTACGCCCGGAAGCCTGCGGAGTTCCAGCGGCAGTTCGCGGATGTCGTGCTCGAGTCGGACGGGCTGGTGATTGTCACTCCGGAATACAATGGCAGCTTCCCCGGCGTGCTGAAATACTTCATCGACCTTCTGAAGTTCCCGGAAAGCTTTGAACGCCGTCCGGTGTGTTTTGTGGGGCTGGCTGCTGGCGACTGGGGGGCACTCCGCGCGGTGGAGCAATTGCAGATGATCTTTGGTTATCGGAACGCGCATATCTTCCCGCAGCGCGTATTCATGCCTGCCGTGGATGATCTCCTGGATGAGGATGGCGGACACATCATGGATGCCGCCATGCGCGAGCGTCTGGAGGCGCAGGCGCTCGGCTTCCAGTCATTTGTACTTCAATTGCGCGCACGAAAAAATCCTACCAACGCGGGCGACGCATAACAACCGGTTGCCGGACAGCCTGACTTCCGCCATCTCATCTCCCATCGCGACCTTCGTCATGAAAGAGTTTTCGCACCTCGTTATCACCGCAGGCATCTCTGCTATCAGTGAACGCAATGCCTTGGGCCGCATGCTTCGCGCCAGTCCCGGACCACTCATCTTTCCGGAGAGGCAGCAAAACCCCGGCCTCCAAGAAGGTTCTTCGACTGAACAGGCAGAGCAGCATGCCCGGGAGTGTTGTTCCACCAAAGAAGCCCTCGCAGCCGTAGAAGCCGACCCGAAGTCTGTGAGTGCCGAGTATTCACTCCTGCATGCACTACGAGGCATGGACCGGTTGCACGATGCACCCACCGTGGTGCTTCTGCATACAGACACGCTTTCGGGCCGCATTTCCGCGCAGGCCGTGGCCGGGCTGATGGAATTGGCCTTTGGTGCTACTTGCCGTCTGCGGGCAATTGCAGGTCTGGACACTTCCAATCAGCGCGCGTTACAAGCAGGGCTGGGAGCATTCATGCATCAAGTGGTGAATGAACTGCGGGAGGTGGACCCCTCCTTTGCCTGCTTTGCTCCTCAAGGTGGTTATAAGGTCATGACTTCTCTTGGCTATGTGGCGGGTTCATTTCTGGGCTACTCCACGGCCTATCTTCACGAGGACAGCCAGGCTGCCCTTCACATCATTCCACCCATTCCTATTGCCCTTTCAGCGGACGAAAAGGAGGCACTGGGCGTGCTCGCGCGTGCGGTCGAACGCACCCAGGAATTTCCCAAGCTTACCGCTACTGAGCAGGACGAGGTTCTGGCGCATCCGTGGCTCTTTGAGGTGTCTGATGATCTGGTCGTGCCCAATGCCCTCGCTCAATTTCTCGGCCTGGATACCCAGCCTATTTTCCTTTCACCTGAAGCCAATGCGGCAATGAACGCTTCCCACCGCGCAGCTCGTATTCGCAGCAAGCTCCGCGAGCTTCCCGGCATGATCCGCGCACGTCAGCGGGACGCCCGTGCCTATCTCAACATCATTGATCACGAGCGAGATTTCACCAACCTCAACCGGCCCGGCAACAAGCCGGCTTTTCATATTTGGAAAGCTGTCAACGGGGAGATCTACGTCGCCTGGAAAGAGCGAGAGGATGGGGCGGCACTGATCAATCGCATATGGGCGGACGATCATACGGGCTACGAGGATGCGGGAGACCATGCTACTCCCGCGTTCAGCAAAGGGCTGTTCGATGACCCGATAACCATCGCATGGACGCCCCTTGCCGATGATGGTGATTCACTTCCGGAAATCCTCCAGGTGCAAAACGATAGCAGCCAGGCTCGGCAAGCCCCCGCTTCAACCGAAGTGCCAACTCTCAGGTCAAAGATCAAAGCGCTGAATCGCGACCTCAATTCCTCCCAGCAAAATGCCGCAAAATTCAGAAAGGAGGCGGGACAACTTCGCACTGAGAAACTGGATTTTGAGAACCAAATAAAGAACCTCAAGATGCAGATCGCCGTTTTGCAGAAGGGGCAATGAATCCCATGTCTCAACTTTCCGCACTTCCCTTCTTCGCAACCTTGCCATCCCTCTATCCATGCCCGCCAAGCCTAAATCCTCAGCCTCGAAAGCACCCATCACCGCTCCGCCCCAGACCATTCTCATTGCCGTCACCGGCCTCTCGCCTGCGGTGCTGACCGAGACCATCTGGGCACTGGCGAAGCATTCGGAGCAGCCGGTGATTCCTGACAAGATCATCGTCCTCACCACCCTCACGGGAGAACAGAAGCTCAAGGAGCAACTCTTCGGTCCCGATGACTTGTGGCTGACTTTGCGGAAGCAACTCCTCGGCAAAGACCATGCGAGCGATCCCCGGCTCGACTTTGCCGAGACGGCGGACCGCATCCGTGTCTTCACCCGCAAGAGCGGCGGCAAACGCATCCCGCTCGACCGCATGGACACGTTGGCAGAGACGGAGGCCGTGGGTGACTGCCTCGTTGAGGAAATCTGGAACTGGGTAGGCCGCCCAGATACACAGGTCTTTGCCAGCATCTCCGGCGGCTTTAAGACCATGAGCGCCCTGCTCTACGCCGCCATGACCGTGCTCGGCGGGCCGCGCGACCGAATCCTGCATGTGCTCGTGGGTGAGCCTTACGATGGCGGCACCCGCCCCATGTTCTACTGGCCTGAGCAGCCCGTGCAGGAGCTGGAATGCACCCGCCCCAGCAAGCTCGGCCCACCAGGCACGCTGATCAAAGCTGGCAAGGCGGAACTCGTCCTTACCGATGTGCAGTTCCCACCGCTGCGGGAGCTTTTTGGCAGTTACGGCTTCAACGAGCCGCCCACCTTTGGCGCACTCGTCGCCATGTGCCGAAATGCCGTGGTCAATCTGGCACCGCCTGCCATCTCCAGCCTTGTTCTTCATCCCGCCACGCTCACCGCCGAAGTCAACGCACTCCCCCTCGACATAAGCAAGACGGAGTTTTATGTTTTGTGGTTCCTGGCTGAATCCGCCATTGAGAGCATTCAATTTGACCGTTCTGTGGAGTGTGCCGATGCCTACCGCGAGTTTCTCATCAGTCAGAAAACGAGGGCACCCCAAAATCGCCGCGCTTTTTTAGAGGAACGGATCAAAGCCTTGGGCGATGCCGAAGGAGCGCGATTCACAAAAACACGTTCGGCACTGAAGACAAAGCTCATTCAAGCAGGCATCACAGGCAAGGCACTGGCCCTGCATCTTCCTGATGGCAAACACAGCCTGACCTTGCCCGTCGAACTGATCACCCTGGAGTAGGCGCAGGCGACGCGGACATCTCGGGTTCTCCGAATATATGAGGTGGATCATGCCTGGGGTATTGCTCCCCCATGCACACACCCCGCCTCCCTCAGATCAAGCGTCATGCTTTCTCGTGGCTGAAGTCCCTCATGACTTTCGCCGTCGTCCTCGTCGGTCTCCTGCATGTCTGGGAGTCCATTGAGGAGGCTTTCAAACGTAGCCGTGACCGTCAGTGACCGCCGACATCACCGGACATCCGCTCATCTGCAAAGACCACACATTTAACACACACTCACGGCCATGAACGACTACCTCTCTACTCACGCCTCTACCGCTACTCGTCAGCCTGAACAAAACTCCAGAGTCGAAACCAGAATCCTCGATCTGGTCACTGCTGAGGCGGTGCGTCGTCATCCCTGGCTGCGCATGCTGGGGCTGGGCTGCTTCGGCCTGCTGGGAGCGTTGTTGCTCTTCATCCTCACACGCCTGCTGGTCATCAACCATGTGCAGGGCGAGCTGATGGACCCTCTCGGGCGTGTCGTTCGTCGTCTGGACCTGTCTTCGGGTGCCACGAAGCTGGTGAACTATGTGACGCTGATTTGCAGTGCCAGCAGCCTGGGCATGGTCATACGCGGCCTGTGTTATTTTTTGCTGCCAATGCCGTCTTTGCGCCCGAGTTTGAAGCAAAGCGCGCTGTTGTTCGGTCTGCTGGGACTGCCATTGCTGGCACCGGATGTGGGTAAAAAAATGTATCCAGTGCGTGAGGTTGATCCCACTACCGTCGCCTGGTTCGACGAGTCCGAGGATGGCAGCATCGAGCCGCACGGTCTCATTGGTTGTGTGCAGGAAGACTCCGGCGGCTGGTGGTTCTGCAACGTGCGTGGTGGCCCACGCCCAAGTGATGGATCGCCCATTCAGCCTGTCACCCCGGCAGTGCATCGTGAATGGAAGCAATGGCTGAAAGAGCAGGCCGACAAAGCGCAAGAAGCCGAACGCGTATCCCAAGCTGCCGCAGCAGCCGAGCAGCAGCGCCTCCAGCGTGAGGCAGACGCCGAAGCCAAGAAACAGCAGCAATTGAAACAGCAGCAGGAACATGCAGCCAACGAGCGCAAAGCTGTGCTGGCACAGGCAGAAGCCGTCTTGGAACAAGCGCGTAAAGAACGTGCCGCTGAGGAGGCACGACTGGCAGAACAGAACCGCCTGGCCGAGGAAGCACGACTAGAGCAAGCCAGGGCTGAGGCCAAGGCCGCAGCAGACCGCCTGGCAGCTCAGCAAGCCGAAACCGAACGACTGGCAGAACAAAACCGTCTGGCTGAAGAAGCGCGGCGTGATCAAGTCAAAGCGGAGGCACAGGCTGCGGCAGACCGTCTGGCTGCGCAGCAGGAAGAAACCAAACGACAGGAAGAAGCCGCCGAAAGGGCGAACACTGCGCGTCGTGATGTCTCCTTGCGCATTCAGCAAGAGCGGGAACTGGAGCAGACACCAACCCCACGTTTCACTACTCCTGCTGAACCGCCACCGCAGGTCATTCAGCTCCGGCAGGGTGCGTGGAATCACATCAACGTGCATGGCGACTGCGTGGAGGTCTGGACCGACGGACCCGTCAGTCTTGGCGCGGATCATTTCGCGCCGCAGACCTTCCCAGGCGGGGAACGTCACATCCGCTTCAATCAGGGGGCGAACGTCATTCACGCCATGCCCGCAGCTTACGGCACCAATCGGTTATTCATCCGCAAACTGCGCTGACCCCTCTCACGCCCATGAATGACTGGCATTTCTCCCGCAGCCAATCAACGTCCAGCACCTCGACATCCGTCCTCTGGCCGCAAATCCTGGCTCGTGACAACGCACTGGCTGCCTGGGACAAGGTGCGGCGCAACAACGGTGCTCCCGGCATTGATGGTGTGAGCATCCGCGATCTCACACCTTGTATTGAGCAGGAATGGAAAGCAGTGGATGCAGCCCTGCGACGGGGCACCTGGCAGCCGCAGCCGGTGCGCCGTGTTTCGGTGCCCAAGCCTGATGGTGGATTACGACATTTGGGCATCCCAACCGTCATGGATCGCGTGGTGCATCAGGCCGTGGCTCAGGTCATGACACCGCTATGGGAGAGACGCTTTTCAGCACACAGCTTTGCCTACCGGCGTGGCATGGGAGCACGGGAGGCATTGACCGATCTCGTCACCCAAGCCCATGCTAGCTCGGCCACCACGGCATGGCATCTAGACATCCGACAGTTTTTCGACTCGGTGCCTCATCCGCAGGCGCTGCGTGCCGTGAAACGTGTGGCTGATGAGATCGAGCCGTTGCGCTTGGTGCAAAGCATCCTCACTGCCGGTGTTTTTGCCGACGGTCGTGTGCAGCCCACGAGCACGGGGATTCCACAAGGAAGTCCTCTCTCGCCGCTGCTCGCCAACGGGGTTCTGCACAATCTCGATCTGTGGCTCACCGAGCAAGCACTGCCATTTGTCCGCTATGCAGATGACATTGTGATCCTCCTGCCACCGGGCCACACTCCGGCGCACTGGCAGCAGGCGGTGGCTGAGAGGTTGAAACTACTCGGCCTGGTGCTCCATGAATCCAAGACCACGCATGGCCCTCTCAGCGAACTGAATTTCCTTGGCTTCAGTTTCTTCGAAGACAACCAGGGAGCTTGGCGCAGAAAAATATCGCGGGCATCCTGGTCTGCATTGGAGCTTGAATTGTCTCGTCGCAATACTGCCGCCTTCGCTCTGGTGGGTGAGGATGATGGCACCGCCGCCGACTACCTCACCGGCTGGCTTGCCCACTTCGGCATCACCGAGTGTCCGCAGGATCGCGGGCGCTTGACACAATTCGCCGCCGCTCATCAAAGCAGCGCCTTCGCCCCCGCACCGGTCCGAGTCCGCATACCCTACGATGGTGCCGCCAAAGCACCGGGCAGCAGCTCAACAACTGGGAACCCGGCATCACGGACCAAGCACTCGCAGTGGCTGCAAACCATGCACCTCTGGATCGCCCGCGCACTTGCCCGCCGCTGGGTGCGCATCGGCTTGGACTGGGGGCGTGGGCGACGCGGACTGCCTTTGCAGGCCGTACGCATCACACTCGGCCCGTTCAATTTCCGTTTCCGTCTGTAACTCACACTTTTGTCATCACACCCATGCCCAACGCCTGGATCGAAACCCCTGGTGCCATCATCCGTCTGCGCTCAGAGCGGCTTGAGGTCACTCTACCGGCAGATGACATGACCAGTGTTACTCCGCCGCCGGTGGACCTCCCGTTGGCGGAGATTGAACGTCTCATCGTCGCCGAAGATGTGCGGCTGACCTTCCCCGCCTTGTGCGAGGCGCTGCGGCGTAGCATTCCTGTGATGGTCCATGACTGGCGTGGGGACGTGCTCGGCACCATGATTCCCGCCACTACGGCACATGCCGCCTTGCGTCTTCAGCAGTATCGTTGTGCGCAGGATGCCACCTTCGCCACGGTCATCACCCGTGCGTTGTTGCAGGCCAAGGTGCGCAACCAGCGCCGGCTTTTGAGCCGTTTGAATTACACGCGGCCCAATCCTGAAGTGGGTGTGATTTTGGATCGCATTGCCGCCATCCTTGAGGAATCCGACCGCACTAGCGATGTGGCCGCCTTGCGTGGTTTTGAAGGTGCTGCCTCCGCACTCTACTGGCCTGCATGGGCGGCATTTCTGCCTGCGGAGTTCATTTTCGAACGCCGCTCCACCCGCCCACCCCTCAATCCCGTCAATGCTGTGCTCTCGTATCTTTCCAGCATTCTCTATGGTGAAACACTCGCGGCCTGCCACCGGCGCGGGATTGATCCCGGTCTCGGCCATTTGCATGTGACTGCCAATGGTCGCTGGTCGCTCGCGCTTGATCTCATGGAGCCGTTCCGTCCTGCCGTGCTGGAGGCGACGGCGTTACGGCTGTTCACCCACCGCATGCTTGGTCCCGCCGACTTTCAGCAGCGGGATGGCGGCACCTACCTTACCGCCAGCGGCAGAAAAACCGTCATTGAGCAGTACGACCGGCGCACCACGCGTGAGTTTCACAGCGAGCACGTCGCCCATCGCACCACACTGCGGCAGCAGATCGAGGCCACTGTGCTGAGCTACCGCATGGCGTTGGATGATGCCGCCTCCTTTCGTCCTTTCATCATGAACTGATCCTCGTGACACCCGATCCTTGGTCCGATTTGCTGCCGGAGACCAGCAGCCTCACTCCCTTCGTTCCCGAAACCATGCTTCGACTTATCGCTTATGACATTGCTGATCCCAAACGTCTGCGCCGTGTCGCTGAAGCATGTGCGGACTACGGCATCCGCGTGCAGAAGAGCCTGTTTGAATGCTGGTTGGAGGAGGCGCGCTTTGAACAGTTGTGGGAGCGATTGCAGGACGAGATCAATGTCGAGAAGGATGCGCTGGCAGCCTATGTCATTGACCGCAGTTGCGCCCCGCGACGACGCAGCTCGGGGCGCACGATGGTGCTCACACATTCGCGTGAGCGCTTCATTTTGTGATCTCAGCTCTGCCGTGGAACAAAGGTCAGGCCTCCTCAGGCCGCGAATCTAGGTTAGGCCTGACCTAAGGCGGCAGGGCTGATGAATTCAGCCTTCCTGCCGAATTTATTGGCAGGCAAGAACACCTTCCCGCATCCATGCGCCTGACTTCAGACATGGACCTGACCTTTCACCCCATGGAATGCTTGATGGATTGACAACGCAGACGGGGTAAGGCATCAAAGCCCACACAGCCGAAAGGCATTGGAGACTAATTCTCCCTTCGCCCGAGTATACATCCTCGGGCTTGGCATCAAAGCCCACACAGCCGAAAGGCATTGGAGACAGGTGGCTTTCATTTTTAAGTTAAGGTTCAGGTTTCTCAGGGCATCAAAGCCCACACAGCCGAAAGGCATTGGAGACCTGTTGATCAGTGTCGAACAAAGTGTACAGAGATCAGCGGCATCAAAGCCCACACAGCCGAAAGGCATTGGAGACCATGACGCTCGCTAAGAACCCGCTAAGAAAGCCGCCGGCATCAAAGCCCACACAGCCGAAAGGCATTGGAGACGTTCCGGCCGCCGAGGTTGCCAACAATGCCGGGTCAGGGCATCAAAGCCCACACAGCCGAAAGGCATTGGAGACAAGACTCGATTTCCGTGACGTTTCGCGGGTCGGCTGGGCATCAAAGCCCACACAGCCGAAAGGCATTGGAGACTGGATGTTGACCAAGTCGCAGAAGAATTTCAACATGGGCATCAAAGCCCACACAGCCGAAAGGCATTGGAGACGAGTTGAGTGCTCATTTTGTGTGTAATGCCTTACATTTGGCATCAAAGCCCACACAGCCGAAAGGCATTGGAGACGTGGACAGGTTTGAAGTTGGGGGTTATCGAGGTCTGGAGGCATCAAAGCCCACACAGCCGAAAGGCATTGGAGACCACGACTCATTCCGTTGAGGCAAGCACTGAACCCTCGGCATCAAAGCCCACACAGCCGAAAGGCATTGGAGACAAGAGTGTGACGATGAACAACAGCGCGGCGACGCTGATGGCATCAAAGCCCACACAGCCGAAAGGCATTGGAGACACGACAGGCCGTCCAACTTCCAGCGCGACAACCCAAGGGCATCAAAGCCCACACAGCCGAAAGGCATTGGAGACGCCTGCTGCGCGTAGCCAGGCTGGCCACTGTAGCCGGCGGCATCAAAGCCCACACAGCCGAAAGGCATTGGAGACATAATGGACCACCGACAGTGTGACTGCCAAGCGTTTGCGGCATCAAAGCCCACACAGCCGAAAGGCATTGGAGACCTGGCCTTGGGCTTCGACAGACGTGGATCGGGGCGTCACGGCATCAAAGCCCACACAGCCGAAAGGCATTGGAGACAGGGACGTGAGGGCTTGGTGACGACAGGGTCCGTGTTGGCATCAAAGCCCACACAGCCGAAAGGCATTGGAGACCCCTCGGGGGAGGTTAGCTGTTCGGTCGGGACGCTCGGGCATCAAAGCCCACACAGCCGAAAGGCATTGGAGACCTCGAGACGAACTTGCCGAGGTCGGCGTGCCACTCGTGGGCATCAAAGCCCACACAGCCGAAAGGCATTGGAGACTCGGAGGACTAACAAGGTCCCAAGAGTTTGTCGATGGAGGCATCAAAGCCCACACAGCCGAAAGGCATTGGAGACTTTTCTCTTTCTTCCGACCCAGGCCTTGTAGGCTGAAGGCATCAAAGCCCACACAGCCGAAAGGCATTGGAGACAAGCTTACGATTCGTCGGACCATCTGTAAATGGAATCGGCATCAAAGCCCACACAGCCGAAAGGCATTGGAGACGGCCTCCTAAATAAATAGAAGGCAAGCCTTATTCCGGGCATCAAAGCCCACACAGCCGAAAGGCATTGGAGACACTGACAGTGAGGCAAAGAGGATTATCGCCCAGATTTGGCATC
>NZ_JBJXFV010000085.1:0-7342 GCF_046154365.1 Prosthecobacter sp. | reverse complement strand
ATTGGACACCCCCAACCCAAGTCAATCTGGTCGATCTGGGCTTCATGGACTCGCGTTCGAAGCTGATCGACCTCGCCGCCTTCCTTGACCGCACCCAGCGTGCGGGACAGGCCGATGATTTTCGTGTGCAGGCGCTCAAACACGCCATCGCGTTGTTGTCGAAGAACGAGCCGCAGCGTGCGAAAGAAGTGCTACTGAGTTTCAGCGATCCGAGCACGGAACCCATTGCCAAAGCGACAATGCAGGGTGCCGTCGGCGCGTTTCGGGAGGGTTCGTCATGAAATACATCGAACCCCACGGTCACATGGTCAGCCGAACGACGGATGACTACGAGCGCATGGCCATCGCCGGATGCCAGGCGATCTGCGAACCGGCGTTCTGGGCCGGCTTTGACCGTGCCAGCGCTGACGGCTTCTACGACTACTTCCGCCAGATCACCGAGTATGAGCCAAAACGCGCGGCAAGGTTTGGCATCAAACATTACTGCTGGCTGTGCATCAACCCGAAGGAAGCGGAGGATTTGAAACTGGCGGAGGACGTGATCGCGCTGATCCCGCAGTTCATCGACAAACCGGGCGTCTTGGGCATTGGCGAGATCGGCTTGAACAAAAATAGCCGCAACGAGCTGAAAATCTTCGAGCAGCATGTGCAGGTGGCGCAGGACTACGACCAGCTCGTGCTCATCCACACGCCGCATCTGGAGGACAAGCTCAAGGGTACGCGCTTGATCGTCGATGCGCTGAAAAACTTCTCCAAAATCACGCCGGAGCGCGTCATCATCGATCACGTCGAGGAGCACACCATCGACCATGTGCTCGACCACGGCTTCTGGGCCGGCATCACGCTCTATCCCGAGAGCAAATGCACTCCCAACCGTGCCATCGACATGCTGGAGCACCGCCAGGCCGAGCGTATTTGGATGAACAGTGCCTGTGACTGGGGCATCAGCGATCCGCTGGCCGTACCGAAGACGATGCAGGCCATGCGCCAGCGCGGCTGGAGCGAAGCGATGGTGCAACGCGTGGCTTGGGACAATCCGAGCACGTTCATGCGGCAAAGCCCCAAGTTTGTGATGCCATGAGCGTGAACCTGGACTGCATGGCCCTCATCGCCGGGAACGGCATCTATCCCGAGACCTTCGTGGCGGCGGCACGCAAGGCCGGCGTGAAAAAACTCGTCGGTGCCGCTTTCACCAACGAGACGAAACCGGAGCTGGCGACGATGGTCGATGCCATCGAGTGGTTTCGCGTGGGGCAGCTCGGGAAGATGATTGCGTTCTTCAAGAGACAAGGCGTGACACAAACGGTGATGGTGGGACAAATCGCGCCGAAGAACCTGTTCGACCTGCGGCCCGATTTTCGCACGCTGATGATGTTGGCGCGTTTGAAACAACGAAATGCGGAAACGATGTTTGGGGCCATCGGCGATGAATTGGCGAAGGACGGCATCACGCTGCTGTCAGCGACGACGTTCTTGGAAGACTTGATGCCCGGAGCGGGTCATGTGGCGGGGCCACAGATCAAGAAACGGCGGCAAGAAGACGCGGAATACGGCTTTAAAATCGCCAAGGAAAGCAGCCGACTCGACATCGGGCAGACCGTGGTCGTCAAAAACGGCACGGTACTGGCCGTGGAGGCGTTTGAAGGCACCAACGAGGCCGTGAAGCGCGGTGGAGCCCTCGGACGTGGTGGTGCGACGATGGTGAAGGTGTCGAAACCGAATCAGGACATGCGCTTCGACGTGCCGGTCGTCGGTCCAGACACGATCCGCACTGCTGTGGGTGCGGGGGTCGATTTGATCGCTGTGGAGGCCGGCAAGACGCTGATTTTGAGCCAAAACGAGGTCTTTCGCCTCTGCCATGAGGCCAAAGTGAGCCTCATCGCCCTAGCGTGATTTTTTTCTCGCCTTTCCACCGCCGGTTGGGTCTAATTGAGGTGGCAGCAGGTTAATGCCTGCGACCACATAACATCATAACCAACCCATAAACGCACTCATACTATGAAAACGCAACGCAACCACGCCTTCACTCTGATCGAGTTGTTGGTGGTGATCACGATCATCGCGATTCTCGCGAGCTTGGCCGTGCCCGCCTTCAACCTGGTCCAGACGCAAGGCAACCAGATGAAAGGTGTCAACAACTGCAAGCAGATCATCATCTCGCTCAAGCAGTTCTCCAAGGACAACAACAGTTCGTACCCTGATTCGGTGGCAAATCCGATGACAGGCGGCGTTGCCGCCTCGTCCAACGATGCCTTTAGATATCTGATTCAAGAACAGATCGTTCCAGATGAGAAGATCTTCGGCTGCCCGGCCGGCTACAACACCATTGACAACAACAGCATCGGCCAGGCCCCTGGCTATGGCGCAGCGCTTATGCCAGGAGAAAACCATTGGGCCATGACCGCCGGGCAGACCGACACCACCCAGGGCAGCATGCCTATCGTGTTTGAAAACCCGATCGGCAACGGCTGGCCACCACAGTGGAGTGCTGATGCCGCCGGTCAGATCAAGCCCGGCCGCACCTGGCCCTCCGGCAAGATCATCATCGGTCGCAATGACGGCAGTGTTACGGTCGAGGCGCTGAGTGGAAAAAAGGGGACTGTCGGCCCCAAACCCATGGCTGGCGGCATGGACTTATTCACGCAGGCCTCCCAAGGCATTCCACAGCGTGTGCTGAATATCGTCATTGGCGGGGGCGCAGGCTCTTACCAAAATCCAAACCAGCCTGGTATGCCCGGCGGCCTGCCACCTGCACCCTTCGGTGGCCAACCCGGTGGCCTGCCGCCTGCACCGCTCGGCGGTCAACCCGGCGGCCTGCCACCGCCCCCACTGGGTCAGCCCGGTGGTCTGCCGCCTTCCCCGCTGGGCAATCCTTGATGAGTTAAACCAGCGAATCTGCTGCGCCGCCGGGTGTGAACCACCCGGCGGTTTTTTTGTGTCGCAACTGCTGATTGCAGGCAAAAAACTTTTCCCTCTCGTTGCTTCTTCGCTTACTGTGTGATTGATGATTACCGGAATGCTCAGCGGCTTCCGTCACCTGTTTTGAATCACATGCCAAAATCCATTCGCATTCACCACTCTTTCAACCGCCTGCTCACGGCTGCTGTTGGATTCGCGGCGGCGGTTTTGATTCTGACGACGAAGGCCGGGGCATTTGACACTGTGATTCTCGATCCCGGTCATGGCGCACATGATCGTGGCGCGGCCATCGGCTATGTTTATGAAAAGCACCTCGCACTCGACACCGCACGGCGTGTGGAGCAGTTGCTCAAGAAGGAAGGCCTCAAGGTCATTATGACCCGCAGCCGCGATGTGTTCATCCCCCTGCAGGACCGCTCCGCCGCAGGCAACCGGGGCCGGAACGCCATCTTTGTGAGCATTCACTACAACTACAACCGCGGTGGCAGCGGTGCCGGTGCGGAAACCTATTATCACTTTTCGTCCAGCTACATGCTGGCCGCCTACATTCAGGCTTACCTCGTGCAGCGAACCACCATGACCAATCGCGGCGTCAAAAGCGCGGGCTTCCACGTCATTCGTGCCACCACGAAAAATCCTGCCGTGCTGGTCGAATGCGGTTTCGTCAGCAACTCCACGGAACGCGCCCGCATGCTCACCGGTGAATACCGCGCCCGCATTGCCGAAGGCATCGCGCAAGGCATCGTGGCGTATCGCAAAGCGGATTGATCGGTCAGATCAGTCCGATCCGACCGCTTCGCTTCCGGGGAGCACGTTCACTGCTGCCTTCGTCTTCGGTTTGCGTTCACTGAACGCAAGAATCAGCCCATAGATCAGCAGCACACCCTGGCTGAGCCAGTAGCCGTAGATCTTCGGCCAGATGCCGTCGGTGAAACCGTAGGCGTGCAGGCCCACGCCGAGCTGGTTCACGCCGAACCACGAGAAGATCACGATGCAGCCGAGCACGAGATTGCAGCAGTGCAGGCCGATCTCGCGGATGTAGCCGCCAAGGCGGGCGTGCAGAATGACGAGGCACATCAGCACGATCATCAATGCGCCGTTTTCCTTCGGATCCCAGCCCCAGAAACGGCCCCAACTGTAATTCGCCCAAATGCCGCCGAGCACGGTGCCGACGAGGGAGAGGAACAAGCCGGCGGCGATGAAGCCATAGGCCACACGCGTGAGGAAGCGGCCTTCATCGGTGCCGGTCTTGATTTTGCCAAACAACCGCTGGATGAAGTAAATCATCGAAATCAGCGCCGCGACCATGCATGCCGCGTAGCCGAGATTGATCATGGGGACGTGCGTGGAGAGCCAGAAATTCGTGATCAGCACGGCCTGCAACAGTTGCAGCGTGTCGGCGGCCTCAGAGGCCTCGAACTGGATGGCCAGGAACATGCAGGCGGCACCTGCAACGGCGGCAATGAGCAGCCCGAGGCCGCGTTTCGTGATCCATTCGGCCAGCAGGCCCAGCAAGGCACACGCAGACCCGATGAAGAGGATCGTTTCATACAGCGTCGTGATCGGCGGCCGCTGCATGATGATGCAGCGGATGATCACACCGGTCACCGCGAGCGCGGTGGCGCTACCGAGTAGCAGCCAAGCGGCCAGCTTCGAGATCGACTCAAAGCGTGAACCCGGCGAGACCCAGGTCAGTGCCACAGCGATGAAACCGACGAGGAAAATCCACTGCGCATAGAAAAAGTAGTCTGCACGCATCGAATGCCGCTCCAGGGCGATGAACTGGCCTTCGCCGCGAGTTGAGGCGGCGGTTTGAATCTTGGTGAGCAAGGCTTTGGCAGCCGTTTTAAACTTGGCGGTATCAGGCAGCGCCAGATAGACCTCTTCATACAGCGCCAGCCAGGCGAGCTGCTCGGCGCTGGCGTCCTGGTCGCCATTGATGGCCTGAAAAATTGTTTCGCCCGGGCCGTGCCAGATTTCAGCGGACTTGGAGGCCGGCGGAAAGAGGCGGATTTGCTGCTCGGGATTACCGCTCATCATGGCACCGAGGGCACCCTTGCCGAAATCACGGAACCAGGGGATCTGCATCGGCGGACCGCCACCACGAATGGCGGTGCCGAGTGCGTTGAGGCTATTCGAGAGACGCACCGGCTGCGCCACCCCAGCAGGCAGGCCGGCGGCTTTCTCACCGACGGGCGAACGGATGAAATCGAAGTGACCGGTGATCATTTCGTAGTCCAGGAAGTTCGCGCCGAGCTGGACGATCATGCGCTGCTCAGGCGTCTGTTTTTTGGCAGGAATCTCGCGATATTCGCTCATCTTCTGCATCATCAACTGCCGGGCGGGCTCGATTTCGAGGAAGGTGTATTGATCACGCTTCGCTTTCGCGGTGAGTTCCAGCTCGGTGATGGCGGAAGAGTTATCGACTTTGAACAGCGGCACCGTTTTGGCGATGTCCGGGCGGAACCAGCTCATCAGCATCCATTCGGTGGCGGAGAGCTTCACCGGCTTGCCACCTTCCTTGGTGATCGGCTTCTGCGTGGCGGGATCGACGAGCGGTTTGCCGTCCATCTCGCCGCTGTCGGTCAGCCAGATGCTGCGGCGGGCACGGAAACGCAGCAGGCGATAGCTGGCGATGTTTTCGAGCGGCTTAATGCGCCCGGACTCCTGCACGGGGATAGCGGCGAAGGTTTCAGTAACTTCTTTGTCGCGGAAAAGATCAAGCGGCGGCAGTTCGGCGGCGGGCGTGACGCCTGCGAGCGTCAGAAGGGCGATGAGAGCGAGAGGGAGAGTTTTCATGATCGTAAGCATGTTGTTCACGCTTGAGCTGATGCGGAGTTTGGCGGCGGCAGAAATTTTGGCTGTCCCCTCACCCAACCTCTCCCCGAAGCGGCTTGCAGAGCTGTCGAATACGTCCGGCGGGGAGAGGGGCCAGAAAGCGCATCCCCTCTCCCCGTCGAAGATGGGGTCACGTTTGTGGCCGACTTCGGGGAGAGGTCGGGTGAGGGGCGAAATGGAGACATCGTCAGCATCATCGGTTTTGCGAGTTACAGCAGCTTCCACATGGCGAGGGCAAAGGCCGCGTTGAACGCCGCGATCAGGCCGAGGGCGAACTTCCACGGGTTCACTTTGATGAACCGAGCCAGCATCATGAGGAAATGCAGCAGCAGACCTTCGGCGACGATGATGCAGGAGATGAGCGGCCAGTGGTCGGAGGGGTTTTCGACGATCTGGAAGCCGGAACGCTTCACGCCGCTGCCGCTGCGCACGCCGTCGTCAAAGGTCTGCTGAAACACGGCGTAGCCTTCGCTGCGAATGGGTTCATTCATGGTGACGACACGCTTCTCTTCACGGCTGCCGGTGATCTTGGTCACCATGCTGGTGAAACGGCGGGCACGCTCGGTGCCGGGATGTTTTTCCTGCTCGGTGTGGTCGAGGCGGATGGCGAAGGGCAGTTTGTAGCTGCGGTGCGTGAGCGAGACGAGATACTTGTCATTCCCCACCGTGAAGGTGCAGGGAGCCGCGGCGAACTCCCACAGGATGCCCTTCTGCTCCGCGCCGCCGTTTTTATCTTTCGCAATGACGATGCACGCACTCGCAAGCTGCTCATCGGGCAGGGCGGCACCCGCTTCATCCAGCATGCTGATCTCCTGGATGAAATAACCGTCCACCGCATCGCTGCGGCTGCCGTCGGCATCGCGTTTCGGCTGTGCGTGCTGCTTCCAGTTCGTCACCATCACATCAAACGGCAGGCTCGCATGCGTGAAGGTGCGGCCCTTGCCGGTGTTGAGGTCACGATACTTCTCAGCGCCGATCACCAGCACGCTGTGTTTGGCTTTCTCATCGGTCTGCACCTTCTCGATCTCGATCACGCGCTCATGGAAGCTGCGAAACTCATCGCTCGTCTTGCCCTCGGCCAGTTCCAGGCTGCCTTCCTTGGCAAAGTGGTAGCTCACCGCTCCAGCGGCGATCATGAACAGGATGGCGAAGTGCGAGATGATGACGCCAATGGTCTTCGGCGACTTGCGGATGCGCACGATGCCGCCGCAGAACAGGTTCACGAACAGGATCGCCAGCAGTGTGTAGCCACCCGGCACGATGTAGAGCGGCAGCGTCACATTGCCGATGTCCCAATACCCATCGAACGCCAGCGCACGCCAGCAGGAGCCGATGTCGATGCGGTCGATGAAGAAGGACTCAAAATAACGCGCCTGACTGGCCACGAGGCCGTACTCCGCCTGCTCCAGCGTGCCGAGAAAGGTGATGAGCAGCAGCATCGACAGCGTGAACGTGGCGAGGCCGAAGCTGGTGAGGAAGGCGAAGAGTCGCGCGAGGAGGGATTTGGGGGGAGAGGACACGATGCGTGTGAAGGGGAAAAGTGCTCAGTGCTTAGTGCTCAGTCAGATCACTCCGGCTTCATCAA
>NZ_JBJXFV010000079.1:0-3493 GCF_046154365.1 Prosthecobacter sp. | reverse complement strand
GCTGGTCGCATGCTTCTTCAACCGCACCATGAGCCCCAGGCCGCCGCTATCGACGGTCTGCACCTCATGCAGGTCGATCACCACCGGACTGCCCGCATCAGCGGCGTTGTGGATAGCGCCTAGCGCGCCACGCCACAGGCCGTCGATGCTGCCACCAGTCACCTCACCGGCCCAGGACAGGTGTGCCGGTGCGGACACCAGATTTTCATGCGCTGACTGGCAATCCTCCCGCAGTTCGCCGAGTACCCTCAACAGCGCGGCCTCGCGGTTTTCGGCCAGGGTAAAGATCGTGTGCAGGCGCGTCATTTGCAGCAGGTTGCGCATTGGCATTGAACAGGCGGCGAGCACGAGCTGCTTGCCAGACTCGCGGCAGCGCTTCTGCATGCGCATGAGAAAGCCCAGTCCGGTGCTGTCGATGAACTTCGTGCCGCTGCCATCCAGGATGATGCCCTCCTCCGGGCCATCAAGGCGTTCCATCCATGCCTGCTCGATCATCACGACCTCCGTCGCATCGAGACGTTCTGGCAGCGGCAGCTCCGCCACGCAGGAGAGCTGCATCTCGGGCGCATGTGCTGTCTCCGCAGTGTCTGGCTGCGCGTGCAAGCGTTTGCCGCCGCGTGTCAGCCACCATTGCTTGCCGATGGCGCTGCCAAACACGGCAAAATCATTGGCATAGCGTTTGAACAATCGTTTCGGCTCCTGCGCCAGGCGGAACAGCCATTCCGTGCCGGAAAGCTGCATCCAGCGCGGTGCGCGTTTCATGTGGCCCGCGAGAAAATCAATCGTGGCTCCGACACCGATCGTCACTGGTGCTCCGGCACGCTCATAGTTCATCGCAATCCACTTTTCCTGCTTGGGACAGCCGAATGACACCAGCAGGATGTCCGGTTGTGCCGCGCGAATTTCCGCGCAGATGCGCTCATGGTCCATCTCATGCAGCGGCTTGAACTCCGGCGACATCATGCCCGCGATTTTCAGTTTTGGATGCCGCTCCTGCACATTCTGCACCGCACGCCATGCCACTTCTTTTTGTCCGCCGAGGAAATAGACGCTCCAGCCTTGCACTTCGGCCAGTGCGAGCAGTTTCGGCACGACATCCGACCCCGCCACACGCTCTGGCAGCGGATTGCCCAGCCAGCGCGAGGCCCACACCAGCGGCATGCCATCGCACACGACCAGGTGGGCATTGAGCAGGATGCGCCGCAGTTCTTCATCGTGCATGTCCAGCGCGGTGAAGTCCACGTTGGCCGTAGCGATGTAGTGCGGACGTTTTGAGGCGATCATGTCACTGATCGTGTCGAGCGTCTGCTGGGTCGTCACATTGTCGAATGGGACGCCGAGGATGGACAGCGGCGGGCCGCTGCGGTGGGCGTGTTCAGTTGTGTTCATGGTGAAAAATCGCGGGATTGAAGGACTGACGATAAAAGTCACTGAGCTGCCGTCCGAGACCGGGCCAGCCGAAGCGCGCACGGCAGGTCTGCATGCCGTGCTCCTCGATGTTTTGGCGCAGCACCGCATCACCCAGCAGACGGGCGGTTTGATGCACGAACGATTCCGCTTTGTCGGCTAACAGGATGTCCTTGCCGTGCTGGAGATTTAAACCTTGTGCGCCGATGGTGGTGCTGATCACCGGCGTGCCCACCGCCATGCTCTCGGGAATTTTCAAGCGGGTGCCACCGCCGACGCGCAGCGGCACGATCTGCGCCCAGGCACGGCGATAATAGGGCCGCACATCCGGTACGCCGCCGGTGACGATGACGCCGGGCAGCTCCGCATACGCGCGCACTTGCGGCGTCGGCGCTTTGCCGACAATCAGCACGCGCAGATCGGGAATGCGCACCAGCAGCCGCTCGTGCATCTCCGTAAAGAACCAGTGCAGCGCGTCCGTGTTCGGCATGTAATCCATCGCGCCGCAGAACATCACCGTCGGCTTTTCATCACGTGCCACATTGACGGCATCCGGCGTGAAGTAGTCGAGATCGACGCCATTGGTCACTACCTGCACCGGCACATCGAGGCTGACCTCCGTGCGGATGAAGGTTTCATCATCCGGCCCGCACACCACCTGCACCGCGCAGCGTTGCGCCACCAGTTGCTCGAAGCGGCGCAGCTTCCACATCTGTTCCTGAAACAGCAGCGATGATTTGAGGCCATGGGGCAGACGTGACTGCTGCTCCTCTTGAAATTGCAGATCCACGCGGCTGCGGTCCACGCTCAGCGGGATGTGACGGTGCTCCTTGAGAAAATACTGCGCCATCACGATGTCGCATACATGCACGAGATCGTAGCTATGCAGCGCTAGCTTCGCGCGGATCGCTTCGGCCACTTCGGGCAAGCGCCAGTGACGAATCGTCGTTGGCAGCGGATGCATGAGGCGATTCGGGAACAACCGCGGCCACTGCGGATGCTCGAACGGCACAAAGGTCACGTTGCGGCAGAATTGCTCGAAGACCTCGCGGTGCTCCACCCGCTCGCCTTTTTCCGACAGTGCCAGCAGATCAATGGTGTGATCGCGTGCCAGCGCGCGCAGCAGATGAAACACGCGCTGATACGTGCCACGATCAATGGGGAAGGGAATGTAGGGGTAGATGACGAGGATGTTCATGGCGCGGTGTGTGGTGCGAGTAGTTAAACCCATGACGCCAAGGCGCACATCGCCCGCAAGTGAGGGTAAACGATGCTTCAGCATCTCCCTCGTAGTTTGGCTCTCCAGAGCCGAGTTTTGGGGCGTGGCAACGCCTGGAGACAATCGAACTCGCCTCTGGAGCGGCAAGCTACTCAAATCAGTTGAAGCGGCCCCACAGCGCCTCGTAAGCGCCCACCGTCGCCGGCGTCACGACCTTGCCGTCCCACAGCAGCAGCGCCAGCTCATGCAGTAGATGCTCACGCGGATAGCGTGTCATGCGCTGCGGCACGCCGCGTGTTTTCCAATGCACGAGCACGTTCTTCCACACCGGCTGCTCCGGGCATTTGTTCATGCTGCTTTCGACGTAATTTTTGACCGTGTGGAAGGTTTGCGCCAAGCGTCGGCTCTCGAGCTGGAGAAAAACTTTTTCAGCAAGCTGGGTGAGCGCCGCATGTTGCTTGAGCAGTTCACTGCGTGAGAGAATGGACCGTTGTGGATGCAGTTTGAATGCCACGCCCGCAGCGTGATGCGCGCATAAGGATGGGTCGGCCTTCAGCCTGCGCTGACGCTCCACGCAGCTCCAGTGATACTGGCCGCGTGAAGCCAGGATCACGTCACCGAGCGCCAGTTGTGCCTTGGCGAGGTTGCGGCCAACGAAATCGGCATCCGCAGCGGTGAAGGCATCACGCATGAGCCGCTCTTTGGCGAACAGCAGGCCCGAGCAGCGATTGAACAGCAGCCGCGTGGCCTCGTGCAGTGGAATGCGCGCGGCATCGCGATGATGATCGCAGCCAGCGAGCAATTCATCGCCACCGATGATCCAGCGGTGGCCCATGACGAGATCGTAGAAGAACATGTTCGTGGCAC
>NZ_JBJXFV010000077.1:0-2578 GCF_046154365.1 Prosthecobacter sp. | reverse complement strand
AGGAATGGTGGGGCAGTGGAATGGGGGAAAAGGGTGATGGGAAAAACATTCCACTGCCCGTCCAGTCCTCTGCCCTTGCTGATCGTCAGGGTTTCAACTCAGCCAGCCGCTGCTTCACTTCATCGAGCAGGACGGCGGGAGCGCCGGGCACTTTCGCGGCTTGTTCGAAACTTTGGCGGGCCTTGGCCTTGTTGCCCATGTCGCGATAAACGTCGCCATAGCTCATCAGAGCCGTGCAGATCCAATGCGGGTCGTTGCGGGTGCTTTTGTCCAGCTCGGCGAGGTCCGCCAGAGCCGCATCGTATTTGCCGAGCGAGGAAAGCAGCCGGGCGCGTTCGCTCAACGCTCGTTGGAATGAGCCGCCGCTGGGTTTCAGGCGAATCATCTCGGCGTAGGCTTCGAGCGCCTTGGCCCCATCTTTCCCGGTGCGTTGCGCGTTTTGAGCGATCAGGTGCCAGGCGGCGGCCTGATTGTTCAGCGAAATGGAGTGTTGGATGGCCTGCATGGCATCCGCCTCAGCCGCCGCCATCTCGCCGAGGGCGGAGCGGGCACGAGCGCGAGCCATGAACGTGGGATAAATCAAAGCGTCCGGCCATGTGTTCGCATCGAGCCTCTCGGCCGCCTTGAGCAGTTCGGCCCATTTTCTGGCCTCCAGGTAAATATGGACCTTGGCAAAGTGGGACTCCGGTTTGAGCGGAATCCGGTCCGCCAGCAGCAGCGCCTCGTCGACTTGTTTGTTCCGAGCGGTGGCCAGTGCCGCCTGCCGCAGCGCATCGGACTTCTGCTCCGGCTTGGGTGCCGTTTCCGCCAGCTTCACGAAAAACGCCGCCGCCTCAGCGTGCTTTCCGCTTTGCACCAGTTTGAGCCCCTCTTGCCGCTCAGCGATGAACTGCGGCTCCGCCATGGCGGGCAGCGCGAGAAGGGTGACGAGGATGAGGAGCGGTCGAATCATGGGTCTTGGGTGTGGGTTGTGAAATGGAGTGATAATCGTCTTCGGAGTGGCGGATGGTTCGCGGCCGCTTACTTGCGCTCCCACGCTGCCTTCAGAAGGAAGACGCGCTCGGCGTTTTGGTGGTAGAACTTTTCCAGCACGGCACGCGGCAGGTTCAGCGCCTCGACCTGGCGGCCTTGGTGGCTGATCTGGCCCGTGCCCGCGTAATAGGCGTAGTCTTCGCGGTAAGACGTCTCCAGGAGCTGCAAGTGAGCATTCCGGCGCTCATCGCCCGGAGGCAGCGCCAGGAAATAGGGCTGCCAACCGGCGTCGAGGCCATACAGCACGCGGTCCTGGTATTTGATCAAAAACGCGCGGACTTTTTCGCTTGGCTGACGGACCAGAGTCTTCGTGCGGGCGGAGACTTCGGCATAAAAGTTGGGATAGCGATCCAGCCGCTTGGCGAGGGCATCGAGGTCGTGTTCGAGGCTGCCGACATGGGCTCCGACGACCACCAGCGTGGGGTGCTTTTCCATGATGCGATCCCGCGCCACCATGATCGACTCATGGCTTGGTATCTCCGGTCTGCCGTAAAAGTGGAACTGCTTTTGCCGGGAGTAATAGCTGTAGTGCGGGCTGTCCTTGTCGAGCGGCAGCCAGGCTTCGAGCGGCTCGGCGAGATGGGCGTAGAGCACCTTTTCCGACTTGGCGAGATAGGCGTAGATCGGGTCCCAGAGCGCATCGTCCGGCATTCGGAAGCTGCCGTCGGGCCGCTTGAGCGTGAGGCCGATTTCCTTCCAAATCTTCACGCCGAGCGCACCGCGCTCAAAGGTCTGTCCGAGCCAGGCGTTGACCTTGTCCGTGTAACCCGATTCATCGCAGCCCTGGAGTGAGAAGGTCGATATGACCGGATAAAGCTGAGGGTGCTGGCGATAGAGGTCGAAAGCCGTCTCGTGCATTCGCTCCAGGTGCTTGCCACCCACATTGACGCAGATATTGACCGTCTGGATGTTCAGTCGCCGGAACAGGGCATGAAAGGCGGGATCATCCTCGAACATGTGGGAATGGGCATCGACCTTCCGCATCGCCTCGAATGGAGGAGCGGCTTCTGCGGGCTCTGCCGAGATCGCCGGCAAGGCGAGCAGTAGCGTGGTGAGTAAAGAGAGCGTGTGTTTCATGCGGCCTACTTCTTCAAAACGATGCGTGCCGAGTGAATGTCGGCAAACAGCTCAGTGCTGGTGGCTTTGCGCTGTGCCCAGATGGCGAAGAGCGTGCCGTCTGCGAGTTCGGTGAGGGTGGGATAGCAGATGGACCAGCCGCCGACTTTCTCTGGTCGGTCGGCCAGCAAGGTCGGCTCACTCCAGGTGACTCCTTCATCGCGTGAGATGCGGATGAGCAATGGAAACCGGTGCGGATCAGGACCGGGATTGTAGGTCAGGACGAGTCTGCCATCGCGTGTGCAGAGCAGGTGGGAGGCGCTCGACGTGGAGGCGAGGCCGGTCTTCTCCGGTGCGCTCCACGTCTCGCCTTTGTCTCGGCTGATGGAGCGCCAGAGCTGGCCGTCCTTGGTGCGCAGCATCATGTGGATGGCTCCGGATTTTGTCTCCGCGATGCTCGGCTCGCCGCCCTGGCCTGCGGGATTCGCCA
>NZ_JBJXFV010000056.1:0-45468 GCF_046154365.1 Prosthecobacter sp. | reverse complement strand
CTCTGCGGTTACCTGGTTTTAACCGCAGAGGCTGGACGGTCGCAGAGGCTCATTGACTTCCTTGTCACGGTTCAAGAAGCGGCCCCTCGTATCGTAAACAGAGAACGCCCTTGTCCCGGCGTGCGTTTCTGCGCATCATTCGGGCATGGGAATGTTCGACACCATCCATTTCAAGAAGCCGCTGATCTGTCCCGACTGCGGTGCCGAGCAGTCCTCGCTTCAGACGAAGGACTTCGACTGTTGCATGCTGCATTTCAAGATTGGCTCCGTCTTGTCCGGGTCAACCGTGCTGACCGGCATCATCAAGGATACCCTGTGGTGTGATGCGTGCTACAAGGCTGGCAAGCGACCGGCAGACTCACCCGTTTACCTTATCATCTGGCACTCGCTGCTCGCTGGTGTCGAGCAGGATCTCGCTAAGGCCGAGGCACGCCTCGCCGCCGTGGACCGTCTTGACCTCATCGCCTGGCTGGATGAAGCGCAGCGAGAAGCCGCGCGCTGGTCGCGGAACTACCACAAACTCTTCAGCGATGTCTCGCGCTGGCACGAGCACCTCACGCGCCCGCCGGAACCTGAACGCATCGGAGCGGATGCCGAACGCCAGCGCGCCTTCCGCCGCCTCTTTTCATTGCCTGATGAAATCCTCACTGCTCCCGATCCGCTTGCCGCCATTCTGGCGGCGAACAAACAGGCAAGCGATGACGTGGAGGATTGAGAGCACTCCATCACCGGTTGGCGGCGCGCTTCGCGTGTCGAACAGCGCAGGCAAGGAACTCGCGGCGTTTGGGGTGAAGCCGTAAAGTCTGCCATATCCCCATCCCAGCCTCTGCCGGTCAGTCGTGCGCTGCGCACGCTGGGCCGTGATCTTGAGTTCCAAGATCGGCTCGCCACGCTGGCCACAGCAGGCGGGGACACGCTGGGTTTGGAAAAAGAGGCGGAACTTCAGACCAAACGAATTCGGAGGGCCAAAACAGCTGCCAAGTCATGACAACGGAGGCGCGCATCTGTCGTTTTGGCCGCTGCGGACATTGAGCGGACGAGGGTGGGGTTTCACCCCATAGCGGCAGGGTCGGCGCATGGCCTAGCGTCCACTACGGTGAAAATGAGCACACAGACAAACTGCATCACCGCCACCCCCACGCGCCGTTGAGTCAAGGTCCGGTCAGCACCGCCGCGTCGGCAGCAACCTCAAATTTTGCCACTCATGACTGCAACACTCATCAAGCCGGAAGCGCCGCCAGCGATGAATGAAGGTCTGAGCAACGGCAGGCCGCAGCTAGGCCACGCTGACTTATGCAAGTGACGAAGAATTCAGCCGCGATAGCGCTGTGCGGGACTTGGCTCCTCCTGCTCACCACCTTCGTGATGGCGGCGCTCTATCTGGCGCAGGACATCCTCATACCGCTCGCGCTCGCGACGCTGCTCACCTTCCTGCTCGCCCCCATCGTCACGCGCCTGGAGCGCTGGATCGGGCGCATCGCGGCGGTGCTCATGGTCGTGCTGATGCTGTTCGCCGTCACCGGCTTCACCGGCTGGGTGTTGACCCGGCAGGTGATCGATCTGGCCCGGCAACTGCCCGACTACAAGGTCAACATCCAAACCAAGCTGCGCTCCTTTCAAATCCCGAAGGGCGGCGTGTTTACCCGATTCTCCGACACCGTCGAGGAGTTAAAGAAAGACCTGACTGGCGCTGAAACCCCCGCGCCGGTCGTGACCGCGACGCCGAGCGAGCCCGAGCCGGCCAGGATCCCGCTGCCCGCCGCCCCCGCCAAGGAGGTCGAGGCATTGAGGACCAGTGCGATGGACGTCGCGCAGTCGATCATCGCGCCGCTGCTCGGCCCGCTGGGCACTGCGGCGCTCGTGCTCTTGCTGGTCATCGTCATGCTGCACCAGCGCGAGGATTTGCGCAGCCGACTCATCCGCCTCATCGGTCAGGGCCGGATCAGCGCCACCACGCACGCGATGGATGACGCGGGCGAGCGCGTCTCGCGTTACCTGCTCATGCTGCTGGTGGTGAATGTCAGTTACGGCGTTGCGGTGGCATTCGGGCTTCATTTCATCGGCGTGCCGAATGCCGTGCTCTGGGGTGCGTTCGCCACCGTGCTGCGCTTCATCCCCTACATCGGGCCGTGGATCGCGGCCGCCTTCCCGATCATACTCGCACTCGCCGTCTCGCCAGGCTGGACGGTGCCGCTGCTCACCATCGGCCTGTTCGTCGTGCTGGAATTATTGAGCAACAACGTCATGGAGCCGTGGCTCTACGGCTCGAGCACGGGCGTCTCCCCGATCGCGCTCATCGTCGCGGCGGTGTTTTGGACCTGGCTGTGGGGGCCGGTGGGACTCGTGCTCTCGACGCCCCTCACGGTCTGTCTCGTCGTGATCGGGCGGCATGTGCCGAAGCTGGAATTCCTCAGCGTGCTGCTCAGCGACGAGGAGGCGCTGGCACCTCACGAGGAATGCTACTACCGGCTGCTCGCGCAGGATCTGAACAAGGCCGATGAGCTGGTGGAGACCTATCTCAAAACGAACTCCACCACCACGCTCTACGATGCCGTCCTCATTCCGGTGATCAGTGCGGTGGAGATGGATTGCCGGCGCGAGGCGCTCGATGACGAGCAGCGCCTTGAAGTGCTGCAATCCGTCCGCGATCTCGTCGGAGAGATCGAGCTCCGGCCGCCGACACCGGCACCCAAGGTGGAAGCGGCACAGGCCGTCGCGACTGCAAGCGTCGAGCCGCCCTGGTCACCGCCCTGCCGCATCCTCTGCCTCCCCGCGCATGCGGAGCGCGATGAGTTGGCTGGCCTGATGCTGGTGCAGTTACTGCGCCCGCCGGCCGTCGAGGCGCAAAACGCCTCGCGCACTCTCATGACCGGTGAGTTGATCGATCTGGCGGCCACCACCACCGTGGACGCCGTCTGCATTTCCGTGGTTGCACCCAGCACGATTGTCCATGCCCGCCATCTGAGCGCGAAACTGCGCGCGCGCCTGCCGCGTCTGAACATTGTGGTCGGTCTGTGGGGTGCCACGGAGAACGTGACCACTGCCGCCGAGCGCCTCCGCACCTCGGGGGCGGATGCAGTCGTCGTCTCACTGGCTGAGGCCGTCACGCAGCTCTCGAAGTGTTCTGGCCGGATGATCGATGCCCCTGCTGCAACCAACCCAGCCGACGCGCCAGTTTCGGCTAAAAAATAACAAATGATGAAAGCCTTTGGTTCACTCCTGGCAGAAACATTCCGCCAATGGGACGCGCACCGCGTGCCGAAGATGGGCGCAGCGCTGTCTTTCTACACCGTCTTCTCGCTCGCACCGCTGGCCATTTTGGTGCTGTCGCTGGTCAGTGTGGTGGTGGAGCACAATGCCGCCCGCGCTGAAATTGTCGGACAGTTCAGGCACTTTGTCGGCACGGAAGGCGCGGAAATGATGGAAATGATCCTGACGAAGACTGCGGCGCAGAGCACCGGCATCTTCGGCACCCTCGTCGGTTTTATCGTGCTGCTCATCGGCGCCTCTGGCGTGTTCGGTGAATTGCAGGACTCGCTGAATCAAATCTGGGGCGTGTCCTCGAAGCGCCACCCGGTCTTCATCCTGGTGAAAGAGCGCGTCTTCTCCTTTGCGATGGTTTTCGTCATGGGCTTTCTCATGCTCGTCTCGTTCATGTTCTCCGCCGCCCTCGCCGCAGCGGGCGGCTGGCTGCTGGCGCGGTATCCCGGCTTGGGCGGCCCGTGGGAATGGGGCAACGCCGCGATCTCCCTGCTGGTCGTCGTACTGTTGTTTGCGCTCATCTTTCGCCTAGTGCCGGATGCGCTCATCACCTGGCGGGATGTCTGGATCGGCGCGGTGATTGCGGCGGTGCTCTTCGAGCTGGGGAAGTTCATTCTTGGCTTCTACTTCGGGCGCAGTGCCATCGCCTCCAGCTACGGTGCGGCAGGATCGCTCATCATCATCCTGGTCTGGGTGTTCTACTCCGCGCAGATCTTGTTTTTCGGCGCGGCTTTCACCCGGGTTTACGCCATGCGTTTCGGCTCACACCGGAATGATGAAGACGCGGTGAAAGCTGGCTGATCCCACGGCAGCCTCTCGTGGGGTTACACCCCATAGCATCTGCGGGGTGCCGGCACGATCATTGCGACAGAAACACTTTGCGACGCGCATCCTCAACCCACAAGCCGCCAACCAAGGCAACACGAACGCCCCTCATGAACTTGAAACCTATCCTTATCACCAGCGTTCTCGCTGCGTCATGCTTCTGTCTGCAGGCAGTCGAAACGCCCAAACCCAACGTGAATGTGTTCCGGCAGGAGGAAAGCTTCACGGAATTCATCGGCCTGGAAGTCTGGAACTTGCAGAATGAAAGGCTCGGCAAGGTTAAATTCATCACCGCTGATCTGGAAAATGCACGCTTGGTCGAAGTGGTCGTGACCACCAGCGGCGGCTTTTTGGGCTTCGGTGGCAGGACCACCTCCATCCCGCCGCGCGCACTCACGCTGGATGCAGCCCAGAAAGTGCTCCGTGTTGACATGAGCAGGGCACGGTTCAATGCCGCTCCCAAGTTCAAGACCTCCGATGTGGCGGCCTATTCCAATCGCAGTCGTGTGGCATCGATCATCCGTTACTTCGGTTTGCAGCCCTGGTTCTTTCTGGAGGGCCAGGCAGTCCAAAAAAATGCCGAGATTTTGCAGCTTGGAGATGTCAAGCGCACCGAGGCCATCCTGGGGATGCAAATCAACAACACGCAGGGGCAGTATATGGGCAAGGTGTCCAGCCTGATGATGGATTTTGCCAAGGGCCACATCACCCACGTCGTGACTGATACTCAAGCCATGGGTGGCAACGGCAGTCACGTCATCCAGCCCAGAGCGCTGCGCTACACTCCGGCACACACCAGTCTGGTGCTGGACAACACCCGGGCGGAACTCAAGGGCGAGCCGAGCTTTAAGTGGAGCGACGCCAGTCGTAGATCCTTCCAGCAGGAAGCCTATGTGAACCGGGAGGTGCAGGCCGACAAGGGCCTCCATTCCAAGCAAAGCGCGCAGGAAGGCATTGTCAGCAACGCCATCCCGATGGCGCAGGGGCTGAACTTCCGCGACGAACAAAAAACCAGCCGCATCAAGCAGGCCATCCAGGCCGATCCCAGCCTCTCCGGGCATGCCAAAGGCGTGGAAGTCGTCACGGTCAACGCGCAGACCACCCTGCGCGGCCACGTCAACACCATCGAGGGCAAACGCAAAATCGGTGAGATCGCCAAGCAGGCAGGCAGGCCGGAAAATGTGAGCAATCTGATCGAAGTCAGGCCGCACTGATCACGGTTCACGATAAGTCTGCACGATTTGCATCAAGATCAGCCGGAGGTTCGCAACGACCTCCGGTTGGTTGTTGGGACTGGCCTCCCGCAGGAAACTCTCCACATCCACCATCTTACCATGCATCACGTGCCCGGAACGGACACGATCTCGACATTCTCCAACGCGTCTTCTACCTTAGCCGTAACCATGCAGTTGGGTTTGCGCTGAGCGCTGCCGCGAGCTTTCACCTGCGGGTGTTTGAGTCTGTCTTCGTCCACTGCCTTTGACTGCATCGTTACGGCTTAGCCATGAACGCCTCGCTCTGGACGGCCTTTTCGGCGAACTCCAGCGCCACGTTGAGTGTTTCCATGAACTCATTGACCTTGATGGGCTTGGTGAGATAGCGAAAAAAGCCCGCTTCCAGTCCTTTCTCGATGTCGCGCGGGATGGCGTTGGCACTCAGGGCCACGATGGGGATGTGCGCCGTGACTGGATCAAGCCGGATGAGCTTCATGGCCTCAATGCCGCTGATGCCGGGCAGATTGATGTCCATCAAGATGACATCCGGCACATAGCCGCGGGCGAGGTTGATGCCGTCCCTGCCATTCTGCGCGGTAAGCAGGCGCAGATCAGTGCGGCGGGCGATGAGCTGCTCGATGAGCTTCAGGTTCGCGGGATTGTCCTCGACATACAGCAGGAGGCGGGTGCGCGCGCCGGCCGGAATGTGGGAGGCGGCCATCGAAGTGCTGGCGGCTTTGATGTATTCCGCATGGGGGTCCGTGTCGTGGATCAGTTCGATCCAGAACACGCTGCCCACACCCACGGTGCTTTCCGCGCCGATCGCGCCCTGCATGAGTTCCACCAAGCGCTTGCTGACGACGAGGCCGATGCCGGTGCCTTCTTCGCCGCCGGCTTCTTTCCCGAGACGATTGAAGGCCTGGAAGAGCTGCGCCAGCATCTCGGGCGAAAGTCCCGCGCCCGTGTCCCGGACACTGATGCGCATGCGACCACCGGTGCTCAAAACGCAGGCCACCACGACCGTGCCGCCGGCCTTGTTGTATTTGATCGAGTTAGACAGCAGATTGATGAGCACCTGCTTCAAGCGCGTGCGGTCGGCCTTGATATAGCAGGGGGCCTCGAACTTCGGAAACGACATGCTGATGCCGCGCTTCTGCGCCTGCGGCTCGATCATGGCCTGGCATTCCATCATGACTTCGGGCAGCGACACTGGCTCCAATGAAAGCGACAGCCGCCCGGACTCGATCACGGCGAGATCGAGAATCTCGTTGATCAATTCCAGCAGAAACCAGCCGGCGTGCAGAATCTGGTCGATGCTCGATTTCTGGCTGGCCGTGGGAACTGGCGAGTCAGACTCCATGAGCTGGGCAAAGCCGAGGATCGCGTTGAGCGGCGAACGCAGCTCATGGCTCATGCTGGAAAGGAAGTCGGATTTCGCGAGGTTGGCCTTCTCCGCGATGGCCTTGGCCTTCTCCAGTTCGATGGTGTTCTCACGCAGGGCCTGGTCCCAACGCTTGCGCTCCGTGACGTCGCGCGCGGCGGCGAAGACGCCCTGCAGCACGCCATCGCGATCATGGAAGGTGGTGGCGTTGTAGGAGACCACGGTTTCCTTGCCGTCCTTGGCGCGCGCCGTGAGTTCATAGTCGGTGACTTTGCCCTCGCTGAGCACCCGCTTGATCCCTGCCTCGGCCAGTGCCGGGTCGGTGAAGTAGTTTTTGAACAGGGCTCCGATCAGTGACTCGCGCGAGCGTCCGGTCAGCGACTCCATCTGGTTGTTCACGTCAGTGATGATGCCGGAGGGATCAGTGGTCATCAGCGCGTCGATGTTGGATTCAATCAACGAGCGTGTGTAGAACTGCTGATCGCGCAGACTTTGGTCGAGCTTCGTGCGCTCCTCCTCCACCTGCTTGCGCGCGGTGTTGTCGGTGCCGATGAGGAGATAGCCGATGATGCCACCCTGATCGTCACGCAACGCCGTGACCGAGACCACGGCGGGGAAGCGGCTGCCGTCCTTGCGGATGTAGGTCAGTTCATAGATGTCCTCGATGCCACGTGAGGCCTTGAACACCAAGGCTTCGAAGCCCGGCGTAATGGGCGTGGATAGCTCGACGCTCAAAGCCGCCGCACGCGCGACGACTTCCTGCGGATCGGAGATCTCGGCCGGGGTGATCTTGTTCATCACCTCGGCAGCCGTGTAGCCCAGCATGCGTTCGGCACCGACATTGAAGATCTGGATGACGCCCTTCGCATCCGTGGCGATGCTGGAGAAGTTGGCGCTGTTGAAGATCGCGCTCTGCAAGGCTCCCGCTTTGAGCAGCGCCTCCTCCGCCTGCTTGCGCGCGGTGTTGTCGGTGCCAATGAGGAGATAGCCGATGATGCCGCCCTTGTTGTCACGCAACGCGGTGACGGACACCACGGCGGGGAAGCGGCTGCCATCCTTGCGGATGTAAGTCAGTTCATAGATGTCTTCGATGCCACGCGAGGCCTTGAACACCAGGGCCTCGAAGCCTGGCGCGATGGTGGTGCCCAGCTCCAGACTCAATGCGGCGGCGCGTGCGACGACTTCCTGCGGATCGGAAATCTCGGCTGGAGTGATCTTGTTGAGCACCTCATCAGCCGTGTAGCCCAGCATGCGCTCGGCGCCGACATTGAAGAGCTGGATCACGCCCTTCTCGTCCGTGGCGATGCTGGAGAAGTTGGCGCTGTTGAGGATCGCGTTTTGCAACGCGCCCGTCTTCAGAAGAGCTTCGTTGCGTTGAACTTCGGCGATGGTCCCCATCGTTGCAGCTTCAGCAGGCGGTGTGGGCAGGGCAGGTTTGGTGGTGATGGCGTTAGTTCTCCGGATGTGATCAATGGCTGGCTCTCCAAGATGAGGGTCCGGCAGGGCGCTGCGTTCCTCTATGGGGTGAAACCCTACCTTTGGCAGTGGTGTGGAGTGATTGGCGCGGTGGGGTTTCACCCCATGGTGAATGCGCCGGGCCGAGCGCACGTTGCGCTCCTATGAACGACCCATCACCCGCCGCACCTGTTGAATTCTGCCTCCGGCGCACGCTGGATGACATCAAAGCCTTCGCACGGCGTGAACCCGGCACCGCAGTGGCCGCCGCACTCGGCGTGGGGCTGCTCATCAACCTGCTGCCGACCAGGGTTCTGGCCGGCACGGTCACAGTCGTCGGCGCGGCGCTCGTGCGCCCCGTCCTGCTTTCCCTCGGCGTCACCAAGGCCATGGAACTCTGCTGTCAAAAAAATCCACCCCTGATCCCATCGTGAATCCTCTCCCTGATATTATCGCTGACTCGCCCCTGCCGCCTGCCGTGGCCAAAACCGTCAACCAACTCGAAACGTGTGTGCGTCAGCATCCGGGTGGCACGCTACTCGCGGCGGCGGGTTTTGGCATCGCCGTCATCTTGATCGCCCGTGCGCTGGCTCCAGCGCCGCCGCGTAACCGTGCCGTGCGTCTGCTGGAAGACATCCAGCAGCGCCTTGCCGGTCTGGCGGAAGACAGCGTGCAGGCGGTGGACCAAGGCATGAACAGCCTGGGCGATCTCCATCTCGACCGCAAACTCAACAAGTTCAGCCGCAGCATCAAAGGCCTGTTTCGTTAAGCAACTCCATCCATTCTCAAACACATCATGAAAACACCATCCATCATTTCACGCCAAATCCTGAGTGCTGCCACCATCGCGGCTCTCGGTGTGCTGGCACTTGCGCCAACCACCCAAGCCAAAGACAAAGGCGGGAACGGCAAGGGCAAGGGTAACTCAGGCGAAAAGGGCAATTCAGGCAACTCAGCCGGCAAAGGCAATTCAGGCAACCAAGGTAACAATGGCGTGAAAGTTCCTGCCTTCGGATTTCCAGGGAACAAATTCAAGGATAAGGACCACCCAGTTTACCTCACGCATCCTGGCTCGAAATTCAAGCTGTCGAAGGGCGATGGCTATGCCGGTCCGGGCTACTATTACGGGCCGCCCAACTCGCCCTATTACTATGAGCGTCCTGACGTCCGCTACTTTGCCAACCATGGTGCCATCCCACGGGATTTTTACAACCAGGACGCCTATCGCATGAATTCCGATGATGCCCGCGTGCAGCAGGCGCTCGCCCGGCTTGGCTACTATCAAGGTTCCGTCGATGGCAGATTTGGCCCGCAATCCATGCGGGCGATGAACAACTACCAACAGTCGCAGGGCCAGCAAGTGACCGGCGCCATCACCGCCCTCCTGCTGCGCTCGCTGGGACTGCAATGACACATCCACCGGCATGCTTTGTGTGACTTTTAGGAGTTCACTGCGGCAGCCAGCACCCTTCATCGAAGCATGAAATATCTTCCCAGGTTGCTGCTGCTGATTTGTCTCAGCGCCTGCTCCTCATCGCAGCAACGTCAGGCAAAGTATGCTCGTGAACACACCTTCATTGCCTACTGGCCGCCGCCTGCCAACAGCGCAGGACTGCGCCTGGCGGTCAAAGACAACATCGACATGAAAGGCCGGGTCACCTCGGCGGGATCGGAGTATATCGCGAAGACCAGCGCCCCAGCGGCGCGGGATGCGCCGTGTCTGGCGCTGGCGCGGGCACGGAAGGTGCGGATCGTGGGCAAAACCAATCTCACGGAGTTTGCCGTGACAGTTTCCGGTGAGAACCGCTTTTTTGGCAGCCCACGAAGCCGTCTGGATGGCAAAAACGACGTCATCCCCGGCGGTTCTTCGAGCGGCTCGGCCATGGCGGTGGCCACGGACATGGCAGATGTGGCATTTGGCACGGACACTGGCGGGTCGATCCGCGTGCCGGCGGCCTGCTGCGGCATTTACGGCCTGAAGACGACCTTTGGCCTAGTTTCGACCAAGGGTGTGTTTCCGATCTCACCCAAACATTTGGACACCGTCGGACCGATGGCCAGGAACATGAACCATCTGGTGCAGGGCATGGATTTGTTGCAGCGCGGCTTTGCGGCTCGCTATGAGCAGGCCGTCGCCGACAAACCATCGGCCCGGCACATCACCATCGGGCGGCTGTACCTGGATGGCACCGATCCCGCGATCGACCAGGCCCTCGACGACGTGCTGGCCGCCAAGCGCTTCAAGGTCATCAAGCTCAACAAGAGCTTTCAGGCCAAATGGCAGCAGGCGGAAAAGGACGGGAAGGTGGTGGCGCTGGCCGACACTTGGCTGAACGATCAAAAGTATGCCGACAAGAAGGGCGTGAGCCTCTTGACGAAGCTCGTCATCAGTTCGGGTGAGCTGGATTATAAAGGTGATTACAAAGAGGCGCTGAAGCGGAAAGCCGCATGGCAGCGTGATCTTCGCCAGGTCTTCAAGCGGGTGGATTTCATTGCCGTGCCGACGCTGCAAGGCCTGCCGCCTAAAATGCCGTTCTGGGGCTCGGATGCCGTGTTTGAATGGCGGGTGTTTGACATGCAGAACACCGTGGGTGTGAATTTCGCGGGCAATCCCGCGCTGGCGCTGCCGATCGCAATGCCAGCCAAAGGCAAGACCGTTCCCGTGACCAGCTTGCAACTGGTGGGGCCGCGGTTGAGCGAGGCGGAACTCTTGAATGCGGGCCGCTTGATCGAAACCAAATCCTAATACCATGCACCTCTCTTCTCTTCTCCACGCCATCTCCATGGCCACGGCACTGCTGCTGACCAGCGCAACGGTCCGGGCACAGTCCGCCAGCGACCTTATGGGCAGCGGCGATGTCTTTGACCGCAAATTCCAGGCCGGCAAGGCGCTGGAGTATTATCTGCCGGCGGAAAAACTGGAGCCGCAGAACGTGCCCCTGCTGGTGCGCATCGCGCGGCAGTACCGTCATCTGATGACCGACGCCACGACGAGCGCAGAGAAACTTCGTCTCGGCGGCAGTGCTCTGAGCTATGGGCGGCGTGCGGCGGCGCTCGCGCCGAACGACTCTGAAGCGCAGCTTTCCCCCGCCATCACTTATGGGAAGATGCTGCCGTTTCAAGGCACCAGAGAACAGGTGGATGCCTCGCCACGCATCAAGGCGGCAGCCGACAAGGCGCTCAAACTCGATCAGCGCAACGATGTGGCCTGGCATGTGCTCGGCCGCTGGCACCAGGCGCTCGCTAACATCGGCGTGCTCAAGCGCACTCTGGGCGGCCTCATTTACGGCAAACTGCCAACCTCCACGAACGAAGCCGCGGTGGCGTGCTTTGACCAGGCCATCGCCATCAATCCCAACCGCCTCCGGCACTACATCGAACTCGGCCGCACCTACGCACAAATGGGGCGCACCGATGAGGCGCGAAAGTTCATCACCCAAGGCATGGCCATGCCGAACAAAGAGCATGACGATCCTGAATTGAAGGAACGCGGCCGCCTGGCCCTGGCGAAGCTGCCATGAATCATTTTGAGGCAACCACCGAAGTCGGCAGATCCGCCAACGAGCCGTCGATGAAGGTGTGATGCCAAAGCTGGGTGGCAACGACTGCCGCGAGCCCCATTTCCACGGAAAGGCGCGGCAGGGAGCCGGGACGCATCTGGCGGAAGGCTTTGCGCCAGTGGCGCACGGCGGCGACATCGAAGTAGCCGGTGCGGCGCAGGGATTCATCGCTCATCAGCTCGCCGATATATTTCGGCTCGGGCTCGATGTGGAAGCTGTCGAGCGGGGCGCGGAAGATGACTTTGTGACGGCGGGCAATCGCGGGCGGCAGCCAGCGCTCGGCAACAAGGCGCAGCAGATGTTTGTCGCGGAAGCCGCGCAGCTTCCAGCGCGGATGGAGTTTGGCGGTGAAGTCAAACACAGCTTCATCGAGGAACGGATAGCGCACCTCAACGGAGGAATGCATCGCCACGCGATCACCCTTGGCCTGTAGCAGGTGTCCGGCCAGCGTGACGCGGGCGCCGACCCAGAGACCGCGATTGAGCGGATGCCAGCGGCTGGCGCGTTCGAGATTGATGCCGAGTCCGGCCCAGGGCCGGGCGTGCGCGAGCACCTCGCGCATCGGTTCCGCATAAAAGCGCAGCTTGGCAAGGCCGAGCACGCCATAGGAATCAATCCAGGCGTTGGGGCCGCCGACGCATTCCTCCAGGTGATGGCGAAACGCGGCGGGATATTGCGGCACCTTGCTGAAGCGCAGGAACGCGCGGCGCACCGTGTTGCTCAGCCGCATGCCCGGCACGAGATCGAGGATGCCGAGGATCTTGGCGATTTTATACCAGGGATAGCCGGCGAGCCATTCATCGGCCCCTTCGCCAGTGAGCACGACTTTCTGGCCGTTGGCATGCACACGCCGCGCCAGTTGCATCAAGGCCGCGCAGGAAGTGTCAATCACCGGGCACTCGGCAGCCTGGATGAGTTCCGGATAGGTCGCCAGCGCGTCGCTGGCACGAAACTCCTGCACGATGGGCGGCTTGGTGCCGATGTGCTTGGCCGTGTTATTCGCCGCGCTGAGTTCGTCGAGCGCGGGATCGTCCACGCGGATGGTGTAGGTGTTGATGGCGGTGCCCTTGAGCTTGCAGGCCATCGCCACGATCATGCTGGAGTCGAGACCGCCGGAGAGATACGCGCCCACCGGCACATCGGCACGCAGGCGCTTGTCCACCGCGTTGAGCAGCAACTGCTCGAACTCATCCACCAGCTTGCGCGGGTCGGTCTCGATGTTTTCGTCGCCACGATCCGGAAAGTCCATTTCCCAGTAGGCGTGGTCCGCAATGACGGGTGCCGTGCCGTTTTCGCCCGGCGTGATCTGCAAATAATGGCCGGGAGACAAGAGCTGCACGCCTTCAAAGCACGTCGCCGGCCCCGGCATGGCGGCGAAGGTGAAAATTTGATCCAGGCCGTGCAGGTCGGCTTTGGCCGTGACCATGCCGGAGGCCAGCAGGCCCTTGATTTCGGAGGCGAAGAGCAGCCAGTCGCCTTGGCGCGTCCAGTACAGCGGTGCGATGCCGAAGCGGTCGCGCCCCAGCGTCAGACGATGACGATTCACCTCATAGAGGGCGATGGCGAACTGGCCGCGCAGCCGCTCAAACATGCCTTCCTGATGATCTTCCCACATGTGCGGAATGATTTCCGTGTCGCAGTGAGTGTGCAGACGATGTCCGCGCGCCACCAGCTCGGCGCGCTTCTCCACATGGTCAAACAGCTCACCATTGAAGACCGTGAACGCGCTTTGATCCTCATTGCTCATCGGCTGCTGCCCGTCTGCCAGGCCCACGATGCTCAACCGGCGCGACGCCAGCGAAACCCCTGGGCGGCGAAAGAATCCTTCCTCATCCGGGCCACGATGAAGCAGCGCCCGCGCCATCCGTTCGACCACACCTTCGGGCACCGTTCGCCTCCCGGCCAGGTCCATCACACCAGCAATGCCACACATGCGCCTGTTATCGTTCCATTTGAGACCAACAAGCAATCATTATCTCCATAGGTAGGGTTTCACCCCATAGCGATGCAGCGGGGCATCAGGTAATGAGAGGCACAACCGCTGTGGACCAGCGGCAAGACGGCTTCATGCAGCGGGGCCGTGAACTCTTTTCCTTATCAAACATGCCCACCCTCGAACACTCCGCTCCGCCTCCTTCGCCTGCACTGCCCATTTCAAACAAGGAGGGTATTGCCATCATCGGGATCGGCTGTCGCTTCCCTGGTGGCGTGAAGGATGTGGAGTCGTTCTGGAAGCTGCTCGAAGAAGGTCGTGAGGCGGTGGGTGATGTGCCGGCGGATCGCTGGAATGTGGAGCGCTTCTATGATGCGGAGCCAGGACTGGTGGGCAAAACCATCGCCAAGCGTGGCGGCTTTCTCGACAACATCGATCAGTTTGACCCGCAGTTCTTTGGCATCTCGCCACGCGAGGCGCCTTACATTGATCCGCAGCAACGGCTGCTGCTCGAAACGGCCTGGGAGGCGATTGAAGATGCTGGCATGGTCCTCGATCTCGACCAAGGCACGGATGTTGGCGTCTTCGTCGGCATTTCGCACAATGATTACCAGGGCTTGCAGCACACCGCCACGGATCGCGCAGGCATCAGCGCACACACGCCCACCGGTAGCGCACACAGCATCGCGGCGAACCGCATTTCCTACTGCCTGAATCTGACCGGCCCGAGCCTCGCGATGGACACCGCGTGTTCTTCCGCGCTGACAGCGGTGCATGTGGCCTGTGAGCACATTCTGGCAGGGCGCTGCAAATCAGCGATGGCCGGCGGCGTGACGGTGATGATCTCACCTGACGGCTTCATCGGCTTTTCTCAATCCGGCATGCTCTCACCCGAAGGCAAATGCAAGGCCTTCGATGCCGCAGCCAATGGGTTCGTGCGCGGCGAAGGCGCGGGCATGGTGCTGATGAAAAAACTCTCCGATGCCATCGCTGATGGCGATCCGATCCATGCGGTGATCCTTGGGTCATCGGTGAATCAGGATGGCCACACCAATGGCATCTCGCTGCCAAGCCCTGAAGCCCAGGCACGGCTGGTGCGTGATGCATGCGTGGACGCTGGCGTCAAACCATCGGAAATCGGCTACGTCGAAGCGCATGGCACTGGCACGGCGGTGGGTGATCCCATTGAAGCTCACGCTCTTGCTGAAGCGCTCTGCGCAGACCGGAAAGCGGATGAACCGCTCATCATCGGCTCGGTAAAAACGAATCTCGGTCACTTGGAAACCGCATCAGGTGTGGCCGGACTGGTCAAGGCGGCGCTGGTGCTCAAGCATGGCCGGATTCCCGCAAGTCTGCATTTTACCACGCCCAGCCCGCACATTGACTTCACCGCGCTGAAGCTCCGCGTGCCCACCACCTCGGAACCTTTTCCAGGAACGCTTGGCCGCCGCATGGCCGGCATCAATTCATTCGGCTTTGGCGGTGCCAATGCGCACGTCATCCTGACAGAGGCACCGGTGTGTCCGCCGATCTCGCACGCGGCACCTGCTGCGGACCGCGCCTGGCCCTTGATGCTTTCCGCACGTTCGGAGGAGGCGCTGCGTGCCTCAGCGTGGCAGTTGAGCATCTGGCTAGATGACCATTCGAAGTTGAATGGCAGTTCGCCGCTGCTCCCGGACCTCACTTACATGCTGGGAGCACGGCGCAATCATCACTCGCATCGCCTAGCACTCACAGCGCGCACGATTGGCGAGATGGTGCAGGAACTCAGTGCTTTCTCCACGGGACAGCCGGGTCCGCGCATGCGCACCGCTTTCACACCACGCCGTGAGGCAGCGGCACGCGTCGTCTTCGTCATGAGCGGCCAGGGACCGCAGTGGCAGGGCATGGGCCGCGAACTCATGCAGCATGAGCCGGTCTTCAAACGCATGATCGAGGCCTGTGACAAGGCCATGAAACCATGGGCAAAGTTCTCACTGATGGATGAACTGAACCGTCCTGAGGCCGAATCGAAGATGCAGCGCACGGAAGTCTCGCAACCGGCAATCTTTGCCATGCAGATGGGTCTTGCTGCACTGTGGCAATCGTGGGGCGTACAGCCTGCCGCTGTTGTCGGTCACAGTGTTGGCGAAGTCGCCGCAGCATGTGTCGCTGGCATCATCACTCTGGAACAGGCGGCCAAGATCATCGTCCTGCGTGGACGTTTCATGGATGAATGCTCGGCGGCGGGCGGCACCATGCTTGCCGTTGGCATGAGCGCGGATGAAGCCCTGGCGGTCATTGCCAAGCATGACCGCACCGTGAGCATCGCCGCGTTCAACGGCCCGCGTTCGCTCACGTTGTCAGGCTTGAAGACTTCATTGGAGGTCATCGCCGCCGAGTTGGAAGCGAAGGGCATCTTCGCCCGATTCCTGCAAGTGAGTCATCCCTTCCATCATGCGATGATGCAACCCGCTGCGGATGCCTTGAAGGCAGCGCTGAGCGATCTGAAGCCACAGGCTGAAACCATGCCATGCTTCAGCACAGTCACCGGCAAGCGTCTCAACGGTGCTGCTTGCGATTCGAGTCACTGGTCGAGTGGTGTGCGGCAGCCCGTGGAATTTGCTTCAGCGATTGGTGCGTTGAAGGAGTTCGGCGTCGATGCCTGGCTAGAAATTGGCGCGCATCCCGCACTGGTGCGCTCGATTCAGGAATGCCTCGCCGAAAGTGGTGCCAAGACCACCATTCTGGCCTCAACGCGTCGCGAACGCGAACATGAGTCGCTGCTGGAAACCGCGATGGACCTCCATCTCGCTGGCGTGGTGCTCGACTTCAAAGCACTGACGCCCTCACGGCGGAATCTGGATCTGCCGGCCTATGCATGGGACAAAAGCCGCTGGTGGAATGAATCCGCCGAAATGCGCGAAGGTCGTCTGGCCCCTGGCGGTCGTGGTTTGCTCGACATCCGGCTGTCACGCGCCACGCCAACATGGATCACGCGGCTCGATGGCCGCCACATGGCTTTCCTGAAGGACCATCAGGTCGAAAACCTCATCATCTTTCCCGCCGCAGGCTTTGTGGAGATGGTGATTGAGGCAGGCGTGCAGTTGTTCGAGGGCAAGCCGTTCGTCGTGGAAGATTTTGAAATCCGCAAGCCGCTCATCCTGCCAGATCCGCCTTCCGGGCTGCTGCTGGAGCTGACTTATGATCTCACGGAACGCACGTTCACCATTCAGAGCCGGTTTGAAAGCGGCGCTTCATGGTCCACACATGTTGTCGGCTCCATGCGCGGCGAGCGCACTGAATCATCCTTCGCCACCTCGACTTGGGAGACATCTGCTTTACCCAATGTCGGTCTCGACACCTTCTACGGCCACATGAGCGACATGGGACTGCGTTACGGCGCAGAGTTCCGGCCCATTCGCGAACTGTCGGCAGGCGCTGGCAAGTCAGCGGGTCGCGTGTCGTTGTCTGAGACGATTGCGCATCGTGCGGGCGAGTATCCGCTGCATCCCGTGCTCTTTGATGGCGCGCTGCAAATTTTCTCCGCCGGTGCTGCGACGGTTGAAGGCCGCACCGCCGGTCTGCGACTGCCCGTGCGCTTTTCGCGCATCTTGTTTCTGCGTTCGCCTGGCGCATCCAGCTTGGTGCGTGCCGGTGTGAGGCAGGCCAACGATGAATTTGTCGAAGGCGGCATCGACTTGTATGACGAGGCAGGCCGCCCTTGCGTGCGCATTGATGGCTTCCGCGCCATCAGCGTCGAAGGCGCACGCCGCTCTGGCAAAACTGGCAAAGGCCGCGATGTGACCTACCACGTCGCGTGGGAAAAACGTTCGCTCGGGTCACGGCCTACGTCACCAGCACCGGTGGTTTTGAGCCGCCTGCATGACGTCGCGCAGCATGCGCTCAATGAAGTGCTCGAACTGCGCGGTCGGAACAACCTTGATGCCGCCAGTGCCGCTGGTGATGAACTGACCGCAGCGCAAGTCGCGAGCGGTTTGCGCGTCATGGGTGCGGAAGGCAGCTTCACGGCAAAATCGCTTGGCATCGCCGACTCCATGCAGCGGTCATTCGTGCAACTGGCCGACAATCTGGCGCTGCAAAAACTGCTCGTCCGCGACGGTGCTGGCTACCGGACCACACCAGCGTTCATCCAGGCCGCGGACTCCGCAGCAAGCCTGCTGAGCACCTGTATTGCGAAATATCCAGGCCATCTGCCCGAAGCGCTGCTCTGCGGCGCAACGTGTGCCGATCTCGGTCCCATCATGCGCGGTGAAAAAGAGGCCGTGCAGGTCTTGTTCACCAGCGGTGGTGCCGATTTGCTCGATCAATTCTACGGCGACGGCCTCGTCACGAGTCCCTGGCTCGCTGCCATCGCGGCGGCGGTCGCAGAAGCCGCCAGCCAGCTTCCTGAAGGGCGCGGACTGCGCATTCTGGAAATCGGTGCAGGCACCGGCGGACTCGCGTCCCAAGTGCTGCCGCTGATCGAGCGCGGACAGCATTCCTATGTGTTCAGCGATGTCTCCGCCGCGTTCTTTCCGGCTGCACGGCAAAAACTCGCGGCTTTCCCCGAAGTTGAATTCAAAACCTTCGATCTGGAGAAACCGGGCAATGAACAAGAGTTCGAACTCGGCTCCTTCGACATCATTCTCGGCACCAACGTGATTCATGCCGTGAGCGATGTGCGCGTGGCACTGCGCCACATCAACGATCTGCTGGCCCCTGGTGGCAGTTTGATGTTCGTCGATGTCGCCACACCGCATTTGTGGTTGAACGCCGTCTTCGGCCTCACCAGCGGCTGGTGGCGTTTCACCGATCGCGATCTGCGTCCAAACCATCCGTTGCTGGAACGCTCGCAATGGCAAAAACTGCTGCTCGAATCGGGTTTTAACGAGACGGCATCGTTGTCCGGCCTGATCCGCTCACAAGGCGGCGAAAGCCTCATCGGTCTCATGGCGCGCAAGCCATGGATAGCGCCCGTCATCATGGCAGCGCCGTTGGTCGATGCACCGGTGGAGAAATCCTGGCTCGTGCTGGCGGATGCGGGCGGTCTTGGCGATCAGCTCGCCGTGCAGCTCCGTGCAAGCGGTGTGCGCTGCCGTGTCGCTCATCGTGGCAATCCTTTCGAGCCGGAAGGCACCGACGCCTTTGCTCTGCGTGCCGAGTCCCTCGAAGACTGGCAGCAACTGCTGCAATCATGCGCGGACGATGTACCGGAACGTTTTGTCTTCCTGTGGAGTCTGGACGAAACCGAACCCGGCGCAGGCAAGGACGCCGCGATGCTGGGCACCGATGGTTTGTTTCATCTGACGCAGGCGCTCGAACTCCTCAATCCAGCGGCAAAGCTGCGCATTGATGTGGTGACACGTGGCGCGCAGGCGGTTGGGCGGAACAACATGGTGGCGTTGGCCCAAGGGCCTGCCATCGGCTTGATGCGCGTGATTGCCAATGAGCACAGCCATTACACCTGCCGTGGCATTGATCTGCCGCCTGCGGCATCCGCTGCTGACAACGGCATGCTCTGGAACGAGCTGCTGCAGGAAGACGCCGAACGTGAGATCGCGTTCCGAGGTGAAGCTCGTTACGTGCGGCGCATCAATCGCGGATTGCAGTCGCGTGAGCAGTTGCTTGATCCCGCCGTGCCGCTGCGGCTTGAATCCCGCGAACGTGGCCTGCTCGACGCGCTACGCTTGGTGCCATTCTCTCTGCCGCCATGTGGTGCGGGTGAAGTGGTCATCGAAGTAAAGGCCGCAGGCATGAATTTCCGCGATGTGCTCAAGGCGCTGGCGCTTTATCCCGCCGAAACGGCCGATGCGCGCGTTTTTGGCGATGAAGTGGCCGGGATCATCAAAGCTGTCGGCAATGGTGTCACCCATGTGAAGCCGGGCGACCGTGTCTTTGGTCTCGCCGTATTCGGACTCGCGACGTATTCGATGGCACGGGCTGGCGATGTGCGTGTCATCCCTGCGGGTCTGTCGTTTGAAGAAGCGGCAACACTGCCGGTGGTCTTCATGACCTCCTGGTATGCGCTGAAGACAGCGGCGAACTTGAAAGCGGGCGAACGTGTCCTGGTTCACGCCGGTGCAGGCGGTGTGGGCATGGCGGCGATTCAAATTGCGCATCACCTAGGCGCTGAAGTCATCGCCAGTGCCGGCAGTCCGGCCAAGCGCGCGCTGTTGACCGTCCTTGGCGTGAAGCATGTCATCGACTCGCGTCGCGCTGACTTTGCGGAAGCGGTCATGGAACTCACGAACGGCAAAGGCGTGGATGTGGTGCTGAACGCACTCGCCGCCGAAGCCATCCCGATGGGTCTCTCGTGCCTCGCTCAGTCCGGTCGCTTCATCGAGATCGGCAAACGCGACATCTATCAGAACAGCCGCATCCCGCTGTGGCACCTGCGGAAGAACGCGTCGTTCCATGTGGTCGCGATGGACGCGATCTTCAGCGGCGATGAAGATCAAACCCGCCAGCTCTTGGAAAAGATTGCCGTGCTGGTCGAACAGAAAGCGCTGCATCCGCTGCCGTTCCGCTCGTTCCCGGCCTGCCGTATTGACGTAGCATTCCGGTTGATGGCGCAGGGCAAACACACGGGCAAAGTGATCGTGTCCTTCCCCGAACCGTTTGTCGCGCGACGCGGCGAGCCGTTGACTCCTGCTTTTGAAGTTAAGCCAGATGGCTGTTACTTGATCACGGGCGCGTTCGGCGGCTTCGGCAAAGTGGTGGCCGAATGGCTGGCAGACTGCGGCGCGAAACATCTCGTGCTCACCAGTCGCAACGGACCCACCACACCCGCAGCAGAAGCTTTCCTGGTGAAGCTGCGCGCACGCGGCGTGGACGTGCAGGTGACACTGGCAGATGCCGGAGCACCGGCAGACATCAAGCGGCTGCTGACGGACATCGCGGCGACCAAGATTCCGCTCAAAGGCGTGTTTCATCTGGCGATGGCGATTGATGATGCGCCGATGGCGGCGCTGACACGCGAACGGATGCGCACGGTGCTGGCACCGAAGGCGCACGGCGCATGGCTGCTGCATGAAGGCACGCTGAGCATGAGCTTGGACTGCTTCGTGATGTTCTCGTCCGTCTCGAGCATCTTTGGCAACTCAGCGCAGGCCAATTACGCCTCGGCGAACGCCTTCCTCGATTCACTCGCGCATCATCGCGCGGCCATGGGGCTGCCAGCGTTGGTGATCAATTGGGGCGCGCTCGGCGGTGAAGGTTATGTGGCCCGCAATGAACGGGTGGCCGAATATCTTGCACGACAAGGCACCACGCCGCTGTCACCGCGGGAAGTGGTCTTCCTCATGGAGTTCTTCCTCAATGCCGGAGCCACGCAGGCCATGGCGCTGAGAGTGGATTGGTCGAAATGGCGGCAGTCATTCCGTGGCAGCCAGGAAAGTCCGCTGCTGGAGCGCATTTACGCCGCAGGCGTCGATGCACCGGAAGCCAGCGGTGCGAAAAGCGACTGGCGGCTCAAGATCGAGTCCGCCGCACCTGCGGATCGCACTGAAGTCATCGGCCAGGCCGTGCGCGATGTCGTGGGCTCGGTGCTGCGCGTCAAACCCGAGGGTTTGCGTTTCGATCAGCCACTCACCGACTTGGGCCTTGATTCTTTGATGGCTGTCGAGATCGAGAACTCGATTGAAAGCTCCATCGGTGTTGCCCTGCCGCCCGCCAGCCTGATGCGTGCACGCACCATCGGTCAGATCGCAACATTGATCGCCGAACACATGGGTGGCGCGGCGGCATCTGCGCCTAAAGCGCCTGCATTGCCCGCAGAACCGGTCCCAACGGATGATGTGGACCTGGAAGCGCTCACCGATGAGGAGATCGACCGGCTGCTCGATGATGTTGAGGTGCCGGTTGGCAAACAACGGGTGCTGGAAACTCAAGCCTGATGTCCCAAGACAATCGAGCACGTCTGAAACAATGGCTGGCAAGCGGCGAGATCCGCCTCCAGCCGTTGAGCTTCCCCCAGCGCGAGTTGTGGGAGGCATCACCCATGCCCGCCGCCGATGTGTCGAACAACATCTGCGCCCTGATTCAAGTGCGCGGGCTGCTGACACCACAAGGCAGTGAAGCCGCGCTGCAAAAAGTCGTGGACCGGCAGGAGGTCTTGCGCCTGTCGATCCTGCCCGGCAAAGACCAGCCCATGCAGATGATTCGCAAGACCGGCACGCCCGCGTTGCGCTTTCATGAACTCCCATCGGCACAACGACAGCCGGAAGCGATTGAAGAACTCACGCGCGAAATTTCCAGCCAGCCCTTCGATCTGGTGCAAGGCCCGCTCTATCGCGCCGAGGTGTTCCGCCGCTCCGCTGACGACCATGTGCTGGTGCTGGTGATTCATCATGCCATTGCCGACGGCTGGACGCTGGGCGTCTTCGTACAGGATTTGTTCGCCTCGTACATGCAGGGCGTGAGAGGCAACCACGCTGCCCTGCCGCCCGTGCCGCTCACCTATTCCCAGTGGGGTGCCGCCGAACGTGCGTTCTGGCAGCCTGCGGAACTGGAGCCGCGTGCCGCTTTTTGGAAAATGCATCTCGCTGGAGCGCCACGGCTCTGGAACAAGCCTGCCAGCGGCACACTGCAACGCTGCGTGACTCAAGTCTCTGCCGAACTTGGCCGCGCCGTGCGTGAACTGGCCCGCCGCAATGGTGCCACGCTGTTCAGCACGCTCTTGACCGCGTTTCAAATCACCCTGTCGAAGTGGACGGGCGCGGATGACATCGTCGTCGGCACGCCAGTGGCGAATCGCAGCACGCAGGCCGTGCGCGAGACGATGGGCTACTGCTCCGGCATCGTGCCATTGCGCGGCCAGATTGATCGCACGCGCTCCTTCGCGGAAAGTCTGCGCACTGTGCATCAGACCACGGTGGAGTCCTTCGCCAATGCCATGCCCTTTGCCGAACTTGTGCGTGTCTTGGGTGAACCCACATCGTCCGCACACAATCCGCTCTTTGAAGTGCGTTTCGCGCTGCAAAACCATCCGATTCCTGATGTTGCGGTGCCTGGCCTGTCGCTCCAGCTCCGCATGCGTTGCACGGGCACGGCCCGTTTCAATCTCGCCTGCGAGATCAACGAGGAAGGCGATGCCATGGAGGTCGCCTGGCTGTTCCGGGAGAATCAGTTTTCCCTCGAAGACATTCAAAACGTGGGCCGCCTGTATCTCGCCGTGCTCGCAGGCGTTTGCCGTTCCCCCGAAATCTTGACTGCCGCCCTCATGACCACGCTGCGATGAACACCGCACCCACCATCGAACCGCATTGGGTGAGCCGCTCGGCTTTCCAAATCGTGGTGTTCCTTTTTCTGTTCACTGAAATTGCGCTGGTGGCAGTTTTGCGCAGCGGCGCATCGCTCTGGTGGGCTGTGCCGCTGGTGCTGCTGGCCAGTCATCTCATGCATGGGGCGGCGGTTGGCTTTCATGAGGCGACTCACGGTCTGCTCAGGCGGAATCGGCGCTTCAACGAGTTCGATGGTGTGCTTTTGGGCATCTTCAGCTTCATGAGCTTCAGCCTGTATCGGGCAGCGCACCAAACGCATCACGCCTACTTCGCCACGGAGCGTGATGAAGAACTCTGGCCGTTTGTCTTCACGCAAACGCCGCGTTGGGCCAGGATTCTCGCGGCGGTCCTCGAACTCACCGTCGGGCTGTTGTTCACGCCGTTTTTGTTTCTGCGATCGTTCCTGCGTGCCGGTTCGCCGATTCGAAGCAAGAAGGTGCGGCGGCGCATCTGGAAAGAGCTGGCACTGATGATCGTCGTATGGATCGGGATTATCACCGCCGTCTCGTACTGGCAGGTGTGGCATTATTTTTTGTGGATGTATCTGGCTCCGGCTTATCTGGCGGCGAACCTGCAAAGCTGGCGCAAATACGTTGAACACGTTGGTTTGACCGGCAGCACGGTGAATAGCGCGACGCGCCATATCATCTCGGAAGGATGGCTGGGGAGAATTGTTTCCTTCACACTGCTGCATGAGCCTTATCATGGCGTGCATCATCTGCATGTGGGCCTGTCGCACGCGGAACTGCCCCAGCGCGCGGCGGAGCTGCTGCCGACAACCCCTGATGAGCGACCGCCTTTCCCGAGCTATCGACATGCCATGCTGGATGTGCTCCGCTGCCTTGCGGATCCACGCGTGGGTGCGCAATGGCACACTTCGGCCAAACCGTCATGAAGCGATTATTCATCGTTATCTTTGCCAGCGTGCTTCCGGCCTGCCAAGGGCTGCGCAACGCCAGTTTGGAGCAAGCTCACCAGGCGTGGCAGGTGCTGCAGCAGGAAAAACCGGGCACGGCGACTGCGCAGAAAGCTTTGAAGAAGTATGATCGCATTGTGGCCAAAGTGGTGCAGTCCCTCCGTGCCAAGGAAGGCACTGCGGCATGGGGCAAAGACATTCTACTGAGTGGAGCGCGGCCATGGCGGCTGACGTTCGATGCTCCCGCACGACAAAGTTCATCAAAGACACTGGCATTGTCGGAATTCGCGCATTGCCAGCCTGCTGCCGACGTGAAGTTGCACGGATTTGATCGTGTGGTCGAACGTAGCGGACTTGGCGTGCCAGTGGTGCTGGCACAGGATGAGCCGCGTCGTGTGAAGCAGCCGTTTCATCCTCCGCACGGTGAATACCTGCCCGCCACTGCGGTATTGGAGTTTCCGGCCAATGTTCCAGGACATTCCGCCGAGGCGAGGCTGCGCTTTTACAACCCGCTGGCAGTGTCAGCAGTGTCGGTGGGCAAGCATTCTCAGCCGCTGGCGCAGAATCTCACCGCCGCGCTGCAAGCCTCGCTGACGGATGCCAGTCTCGACGCAAATGGACCGCACAGACTGTCCCCTTCGGCTTCTGGCGAGGATGAGTCGCAGTTGTTTTTCCTCAACCGCTACGACAAGACCAAGGTGCCGGTCGTGTTCGTGCATGGCATGCGCTCAGGGCCGAGTGTTTGGAAAAACGCGGTCAACGAACTGTATGCCGACCCTGAGCTGCGCCATCGCTATCAGCCGGTGTGCTTCATCTATCCCACCAAGCTGCCGATCCCGGCCTCGGCCGCACGTCTTCGCGAACTGCTCAAGCGCTCGCGCTATCAACTCGATCCTGATCATCATAATGCCGGCTATGGCCGCATGGTGCTCGTTGGGCACAGCATGGGCGGCTTGCTGGCACGCATGCAAGTGATTGATTCCGCTGAGGACTTCTGGCGTGCGTTTTTCACCGCCTCGCCAGCCAAAACGGCAAGTCAGCTCGATGCCAAAACGCAACGCATGGTGAAGGGAGCTTTGTTCTTCAAGCGCCAGATTGATGTGAGCACCGTCGTGTTTATCAGCACACCGCATCAGGGCAGCGTGCTCGCCGATAACAATTTTCTGCGCACACTGGTGCGGATCATTCTATTCGTGCCAAAGACAACTCGCGAACGATTGAAGGCGCTCACGGCGCTGCCACCTGCCTACATTCACCCCACCTTGCGCACGTTTCAGTCCTGGGGCGTGGACGGCGTCCAGAATCTCACCACCAAGCACCCTTACTTTATTGCGCTGTCGAAGCACCCGGTGCGTGTGCCGTTTCATTCCATCATCGCCACGCGTCATATGGCTGATTTTCGTCATGGTAGCGATGGCCTCGTGCCCTACTGGAGTTCGCATCTGAATGGAACGGTTTCAGAAACGATCGTGCCCTATCCACACGGCTGCCTGGAGAAACCTGGAACCGTGCAGGCGGTGATGAAAATCCTGAAAGCTACCCCATGAGCAGCCAACACTCCCATTCAAACATGAAGGACACCGCTGTGCCCTTGTCTGGCTTTTGCGCGACCCACGACTGTGTGTTTGAGGCCAAAGGGCTCAAAAAAGAATTCGATGACGGGCGCGTGCAGGCGCTGCGTGGTGTGGATTTTCGTATCACCCATGGCGATTTTGTGGCTGTCATTGGGCCGAGCGGTTGTGGCAAGACGACGCTGCTGCAGATGCTGGGACTGCTTGATGTGCCTAGCGGGGGCATCCTGCAATATCGTGGCAGTTCACTTCCTGATCTGCCAGATCCCTCGGCCTACCGTGCCCGTGAGATCGGCTTCATTTTTCAGGCATTTCATCTGCTGCCGACGTTCACCGCTCTGGAAAATGTGCAGATCCCGATGTTTGAAACGGAGATGACGGCCGCTGATCGGAAAGACCGGGCCATTGAACTGCTCAAGTCCGTTGGATTGGAGCATCGCCTCGATCATTTTCCTGCCAAGCTCTCCGGTGGCGAACGGCAGCGCGTCGCCATCGCCCGCAGCCTCGCCAACGGCCCCTCGGTGCTCCTCGCTGACGAACCCACGGGCAATCTCGACAGTGAAAACACGAAGCACATCCTGGAACTCATCATCCGGCTCCGGCGTGAGCAGGACATGACCTTGGTGCTGGTGACGCACGATCTGAACATCGCGCGCATGGCATCACGGACGATTCAGATGAAGGACGGTCTGATCGTGTCCGACCTCGAAACAACTCCCACCGCACCCTGACATGACTTTTTTCACCATCATCGTGCGCGGCCTGCTGCGACGTCCCGTGCGCACCGGACTCACGCTCGTGGGCATCTCCATCGGCATCGCGGCCGTCGTCGCGCTGGTCGGCATTTCGCGGGGTTTTGAGCAAAGCTGGGCGACCGGCATGAAATCGCGTGGCACGGATATCGTGGTCACCAACATGGGCAGCACGCTCACGCCGAAGGCCTTTGGCATCGCCGTGCGCGATCACATCGCCAGCCTGCCCAATGTTGCCGCCACCTGCGCCATTTTCGTGGATCTGACGAGCATTGAGGATTCTTCGATGATGGTTGTTTCCTCGCGCGAGTGGGGCGGCTTCTCGTGGCAGAACCTCAAGATCGTCTCCGGGCGAATGCCCAAGGATGCCATGGAACCCGCCGTCGTGCTAGGCCGGACGGCGGCAGAGGTTCTCAAGAAGAAAGTCGGCGATCAAATTCAGCTCGAAGCCAAAGAATTGTCCGTGGTGGGCATCGTGGATGGCGGTGCCTTGGTGGAAAACGGCTCGGTGATCCTGTCGCTGCCGTTGTTTCAGGAAATCTCGGGGAATGAAGGCAAGATCAACGTCATCGATCTTCGCGCCACACCCGGCATGAGTGAAGACGAGGTGAAAAAACTATGCGCGCAGATCAACGCGGTCGTCCCGGAAGCCCGCGCCATGGTGGCGGGCGAGCATCTTGGCAGCAGCCAGGCGTATCGCTTCATCAGCGCCATGAGCTGGGGAACTTCGTTGCTCGCGGTGATCGTCGGTGTGCTCGGTGTCATGAACACGATGCTCATGACCGTCTTTGAGCGAAAGCAGGAGATCTGCATCCTGCTCGCCATCGGCTGGAAGCGTGCTCGCATCATCCGCATGGTCTTGTGGGAGTCGGCCTTGCTTGGCCTGCTCGGCGGCATCACTGGCGTGATCTTCGGCACCGCTGGCGTGAAGCTGATGGAGCAACTGCCCTCGATCCGCGGCATGCTGGAGCCGGACCTCAGCATCGGCCTCATGGTCATCTCCGTGGCCATCGCCGTCGCGGTTGGCGTGATCAGTGGCCTCTATTCTGCCTGGCGCAGTTCACGACTCACCCCCGGCTTTGCCATGCAAGGCTGACATTCACTCAAATACATCCTCATGAAGCCCACTCTCAGACTGATCTCCTTCGCACTCGTCGCATTCTCCGCCAGCGCTGCCGATACCGCCCCGCCTACCATTTCAGCCACCGACCTTGCCGCCAAACTCAGCGCCTTGCAGCAGGACGGCTCGTCCTTTGTGCGCTTGAAGATGGATGTGAAGGGTGCCACCAAGGTCGCGCTGCAACTTCAGATCAAGCAACGCCGCACCAAAGCCGTCACCGAGGTCGTTTACCAAATCCTCTGGCCCAAAGAGCGTCTCGGCGAATCGGTACTCCTGCGCAAAACCGCGAATCAATCCGCCACCGGCTCGATCTTCATACCGCCCAACACCGTGCGCTCGCTCAACAGCTCGCAGATGAAGGACGCACTGTTTGGCAGCGATCTGTCCTATGCCGATGTCCTCGAAAACTTCTTCGCCTGGGAGAATCAGAACATTGTGGGCACTGAAGTCGTGGACCGCGTGAGCTGCCAGATCCTCGAATCCAAACCCGGCAAAGGTCAGCGCTCCAGCCATGCCAGCGTCCGCACCTGGGTGGATACGCGTCGTATCGTCCCTCTGCGTGTCGAGAAATATCTCGCTTCAGGTCAGCTCACACGCCGCATCGACTCTGGGCGTGTCGTGACCGATGACATCCAACGTCACGTCCCAGCCGGTCTGACGATCAGCGACCTGCGCACCAACTCCACCACCGAACTGGATGGCTCCAAACTCAAACATGGTGTCGTTTATACCGACGCTGAATTCACTCCCGAAGGCCTCAAGCAAGTGACCACACCAAGCTCGGCACCCTAAAGCATGCCAGATGCATGCACGGTAGGGTTACACCTCATAGCAGGACAGAAGCCGATCCAATAGCATCGCGGCAATGAAAACACCCATTCTCCTTACCGCCGCAGCTTTTCTGATCGCCTGCGACGGTCGCGTCAACACCTCGATCACAGACAAAGCGGTCGAGCCGAACCCAACAGTCGCCAACACGCCAGCCAGAAAGAAAAAGCAGCTGGAAGACATGACGATCATTATCTACCCGCCAGGGAGCTCGAACACTGCGGGGATCAAACCGCTGCCACTGCCACAACCACGCGCCATCAACGTCATGGATGTAACGATGCGGAAATAAGTTCGGTTGTTTCTGGTTTGATCTCAACCCTCGCGAAGGACACGAGTCCCGCTGCATGCGGTCTGGCGAACGGTGGGCCGCTTTGCGTTGGCTGCATCATCATTTGGCACTCGATTTGAGTCCCGGTGTCAGCTCCCACGAGATCGACTTCTGGATGTAGGGTTACACCCCATGGTGTGGTGTCAGCGCAGCACCTAGCGTCAGGGCCATGAAAAAACTGATCCACAAATCCGTCGGGGCACTGCTGATTACAGCGACGCTCATCACCGCCAGCATCACTCTTGCACAGAGCATCGAGGCAACCAGCACGACCACTACGTCCGAGGGCACCGTCAGCGAGTTCGGCCCGCAGGGAATCGTCATCAAGACCGCCGCAGGCACACAGCCGGTGCGCTACATCTCCAGCGAGACGACGAATTATGTGGATGAAAACGGCAGCCCCATCACTGCTGCGGCGGTGGCGTCCGGCCTGCCTGTCACCGTGTATTACACCAAGGTGGGAGACACATTGATCGCCTCTAAGATCATGGTGAAAAGAGCCCCGGTCGCCCCGCTCACAGTGGTCGCCATTCCTGCCACAGTGATTAGCGCCCCAGTCACCACGCTCGCAACCACCCAGACCACCACGTCAGCAGGAATCATCAGCGAGTTCGGGCCGGAGCAGATCATCATCCGGACGGAATCGTCTCCCGACCCTCTCCGTTACACCTACAGCAAGACGACGACCTATGTGGATGAAACTGGCACGCCGGTTGCCAGAGACACGGTGAAGTCCGGCCTCCCGGTCACGGTGTATTACACTAGGGTGGGGAGCACGCTGGTGGCTAACAAAGTCATCGTGAGAACAGCCGTGGTCACCGCAGTCCCGGTCATTGAAACCAAAACAACCACGACCACCACTAGGAACAATTAACGCTCCGTCACACCTCGATCAGGATGTGTCTCACGGGAGCACTCCCAGCCACAATTCACCCCTCAAAACTATGCATATCATGAAAACGTACCTCATCCTTGCTGCCGCCGCAGCGCTCCTTGTCGCCTGCGACGCCCGCGTCAACACCTCTACCCCCGAGAAGGTGATTGAGAAGAACACCACGATCATCAACCCGCCAGACAAGGTGGAAAACAAAACGGTCATCATCAATCCGCCTGCGGCAACGATCGAAGAAAAGAAGACCACGACCACCACCACCGAAACGAAAAAATAACCACCCACAGAACCAATCTCATGAAAAACCTTGTTCTCTCCTGCCTTGCCACTGCCAGCCTGTTGTCCCTCTCCAGTTGCGAGACCTACGATGATGACGATGACCGCCACCACCATGGCGGCACCACCACCACGACAACGGAAGAAACCACCGTGAGCACTCCGCTCACCCGCACGCCCCTCTCCACCACCGTGGAAACCCAGACCACGCGGTCCTACTAACCTCGCGCCACTCCAGGCAGGCGGTCTGGCGCGAGCCAGGCCGCTGTGCTTTTAAAGCTGACCGCACGGCAGTAGGGTTACACCCCATAGCCTCAGCGCCAGCCGCCGCCTTAGAGTCAGCCCTATGACAACACTCGAAATCAAAGGCGACTGGAACATCATCAAGGGCAACCTCAAACAAAAGTGGGCCAAGCTCACCGATGATGACCTCCAGTTCATCGAAGGCCAGCAGGATGAGCTGCTGGGCCGCATCCAGAAGCGCACGGGCGAAACTCGTGAGGCAGTGGAAGCCGCCATCAAAGCATACCGCGACGCCCTCGCCGCATAATCGCCCGTCAGTAAACCATCCACACCAAACAAACACATGAAAACATCACATAAACATCTTGTCATTCTTCTCCTGGCCTCCGCGCTCTGGACCGTTGTTGGCACCAGTTGCAGAACCTTTCAAGGCTTCGGCAGAGACGTCGAACACGTAGGTGGACACATCGAACGCGCAGCTCGTTAATCGCCCGCTGCTTTGAAGTTGCGGCGTTGCTGTCAGACCAGGCCGGTCGGCAGCAACGCTTTTTTTATGCCCGGAATTGTGGCTGGTGCTCGGTGACCGAGACCTGCATGTTCTGCATCGTAAAATGGCCGAACATCGTGGCCAGCGCCACATCGGCGGCATCGCGGCCATAGGCGACGACGATGCGGTTGCCTCGCGTCGCGGACTCGGTGGCATCAAAGGTGAACCAGCGGCCGCCGATGAATGCCTCAAACCAAGCGTGAAGGTCCATTGGGTTGAGCTGATGCAAAAAACCCACCACCATGCGAGCAGGCACATTGATCGCACGGCATAAGGCGATGCCCAGATGCGCGAAATCGCGGCAGACACCACGACGGGTGTTCAAGGTTTCCAGCGCGGTGGTGAGGCTGTTGCTGGAACCGAGTTCATACCGGACGTTTTGATGAATCCAGGAGCGGATCGTGGCGACGCACTGGTAGTTCGACGGCAGGTTGCCGATGAGGGTCGTGGCGAGCGCTGACAACTCGTCGGACTGGCAGTAGCGGCTGGGCAACAGGTAGTGCAGGAGATCCGTGGGCAGGTTTTGCACCAGCATCAGTGGAGCGAATGGATCTTCGTCCACCCTGTCCTCGACCTGGACGCGATACTGTACCGAGAGATGGAAATTTCCCTGCGGCATGACCATGCGCTGGCAGAGATTGCCATACACATCGGTGAACTCGACCACCGGCACCTGGGGATGGATGTCAAACTCCTCGCGCATGATCCACTGCGCCCAGCCGCTGCGCGGACGCAGCATGAAGATGACTGGCACGTCCTCCATGGTCTGGTAGTCAAGCTGGCAGGTGGCATCGAGAATCATGCAGGCACTTCGTTCGTGACGGCGGATGAGCAACCGAAATTGCCGCATGAGTAGGGTTACACCCCATCGCGTCGGCGCAGCATGAACCTTAGCATGCAGCCTATGAAACCAATCATTCCCCATGCATTCACTCTCTGCCTGACGCTGTCAGCCATGCTGCTCGCTCAGTCACCCCTGCGCGCGTCCGAAATGGACGGCAAAATCGAAGCCGCCGCCAAGAATTCCTATGTCTTCAAAACCTTCCTTGTGGATGATGCGATCAAGACTGAGTCCAAGGATGGTGCTGTGACACTGACTGGAAACGTCAGTGAAGACTCGCACAAACAGCTCGCCCAGGACACCGTCGCCGGTCTGCCGGGTGTCACGAGCGTGAACAACATGATTGAAGTCAAAGCCAGCCCACCGGCAAACTCGGACACCTGGCTTTACATGAAAGTGAAGAGCACGCTCGCGTTTCATCGCAGCGTCAGCGCCTATAACACGAAGGTGGAGCTGAAAGAAGGCGTGGTGACACTCACCGGTGAAGCCGCCAGCCAGGCCCAGAAAGATCTGACCGCCGAATACGCCAAGGATGTTGCCGGCATCAAAGACGTGAAAAATGAGATGACGGTGGCGGCGACAACTACGAAGCCAAAGGAAACCTGGGCCGAGCTGATTGATGACGCCTCCATCACCGCCCAGGTAAGGATGGCCCTGCTCACACATCGCTCGACGAACGCTTTTAAAACCACCGTCACGACCACCGAAGGCGTCGTCACCGTGGGTGGCGCTGCCAAAAACGCCGCTCAAAAGGATCTCGTGACCAAGCTTGTGACCGACATCAACGGCGTGAAGAGCGTCGTGAATAACATGACCGTCGAAACCGCCGTCACCACGAACTAAAACCACCCGGAAACTGACTGCTGATGCGGCAACGCATCGGTCGGCGGTTTTTCCCATCACCAAGAAAGGCATTCATCTCATGCTCACCACCATCGCTGTCGTCCTCCTCATCCTTTGGCTCCTGGGACTCGTGACCAGCACCACCATCGGCGGCTTCATCCACATCCTGCTCGTGATCGCCATCATCATTGTCCTGTTGCGCGTCATTCAAGGGCGCCGCGTCATCTGAAGTGCCGTCCTGCGATGCCCCGCCCCTCATCTTTGCCCATCATGAAATCCATTCTGTCCTGTTTTGCCATCGCGCTGTTTCTCGGCGCAGCCATGCCATCCGCTGAAGCCCAGGAGTCGGTCCCGCTGGATTTCTTTTATGACAATCTCGCCCCCTACGGGAGCTGGCAGGACGTGGGCGACTATGGCTACTGCTGGCAGCCCTATGATGTCGATGCCGGCTGGCAGCCCTACAGCAACGGCCGCTGGGTTTATACCGACGTCGGCTGGACCTGGGATTCCTATGAACCCTTTGGCTGGGCCGTGTATCACTATGGGCGTTGGGCCAATCTGAATGGACTCGGCTGGATCTGGGTACCAGGCACCGAGTGGGGGCCAGGCTGGGTTTCATGGCGTCACAGTCCACGCTACGTCGGCTGGGCGCCCTTGCCACCAGAGGCACTCTTCCTCCGTGCCATCGGCTTCAGCGGCTGGGTGGATGATTATTACAACATCGGCCCCAACAACTACCGCTTCGTCGAAAATCAAAACTTCGGCTCACCGCTTCTGAACTCTGTGTTCATCGATCAGCGGCAGAACTTCCAGATCATTCATCAGACGACGAACATCACCAACATCACCTACGTCAACAACGTCGCTTACAATGGCGGACCCGGTTATGATCAGATGGCACGTCAGAGCACCGCACCCATTCATCGCTATAAACTGGACCGCCGCCAGAGCTTCGATGGCGATCCGCGTCACCAAACCGCCGACCATCTGCGCTCCCAGGTGCGGGGTGATTCGTTGAGCATGCTCGCACTGCCCTTCAGCGGCCACGCTTCAGCTCCTCCGCCGAAGTTATCCCAAAGAATCGGCAAAGCTGAGATCAACCATGGCTGGAACAATGCCGGCTCTCCCGCTGAAGTCATCGCGCTGAGGGAACGGCTGAAAAGCAAAGTCAGCGTGCCCGATCAACTGCCATCCAAGCCACGCTTTGAACGCTCTGCGATCCCAAAAATGCCACGCGATGAAGTGCGCGTCGCACAACCGGTCGAACAGCCGCCAAAAGCCACCACCAGCCGCAACGATACTCCGCGCAATCCAAACGCACCGCCCATGACGCCTGAGAAAAGACCGCAGGTATCAGACCGCCCACCAGCATCAGTTCCCGGCGCGAATCGTGAACCCATTCCAGGCTCCCAACGCCCTGCCGACGCACCCAATCCAGGCGGCAGAAACAAGATGAGCGATCCGCCTCCCAAAAACGTACCACCGCCAAAGGTGGAGCGGAAATCTAGTAACCAGAACATCGTGCCACCGCAGCAACGCATGCTGCCCAAACCTCCTGAAGCCACTCCGCAGCGTCCTGAATTCGTCAGGCCCGTGCAACCTCCCCAGACACCCCCCATGGTCCCGCCAAACGTTGCCCCTGTTCGCCCCGAATCAGGGCGGCCGTTTCAACGTCCTCAAATACCCCCCACAGCACAGCCGCCACAGCGCCCGGAATCACAACGTCCTCAATTCAGACCCGCTCCTGCGGCACCAGTGCCGCCCTTGGTGCCAACGCCACCCCCAGTCGTGCAACCCGTTCCGCTGCCACCAGTAGCACCGCCCTCGGCTCAACCACCGGTGCGCGAGAAGCAGCGGGACCGGGACAACCCTGCTCCGAATGGCAAGAAAAAATCAGAACGTCCGCCACCCTAAAAAATCTGTTCCAAACCAGCGCTCCTGCACATCACCCATCGCTTCACCAGCCATCCTATATTATGAAAACACCCTCCATCGTCGGCATCCTGCTCATCATCCTTGGCGTCGTAGCCTTCGCGTATCAAGGCTTCACTTACACCACCACCGAGAAGGCCATCGACCTCGGCCCCATTCAGGTGACCGCCGAAAAGACTCATACCTTCCCACTGCCCCCGATCGTTGGCGGCATTGCTCTGGTCGGCGGCATCCTGCTGCTGGTTGCAGGCGGGAAGCGGGCTTGAGCTGCCGCGAACAACCAACGGTTCAACAACAACACCATGACCATCACCAAAAACCTCGGCATGCTCCTGCTTGCCATCTATCTGCTGCTCGTGGGCCTCAGCGGTGCCTTCGGCTTCAATCTCGGCCAGCTCAGCATCGCGGTGCCGATCCTTGCCCTCGCCGCTGGTGTCTTGATTTTGATCGGCAGATAATGCGACCAGTGATTTTTCAGAACCCGGGTTGCTTAACTGCGGTCAAAGCTGTCTGCTGCGACATGTCGCAGCACTTGAGAGGATTATCCTGAGCACTTCCACCCCGTCGAAGCGCATCGCCTTTCTTGGGGACTATCTGCCCCGGCTTTGCGGGATTGCGACGTTCACGCATGATCTGAGCGAAGCAGTGGCAGGCGCGGCTCCCGATGCTGATTGTTTTGTCGGCGCGGTCAATGATCGCGTGGAGGGCTATGAGTATCCGCAGCGCGTGCGCTTTGAGCTGCTGGAGAAAGACCTCGACTCCTACCGGCGTGCGGCGGATTTTCTGAACTTCAACAACACGGACGTGCTCTGCGTGCAGCACGAGTTCGGCATCTACGGCGGCTCGGCGGGCAGTCATCTGCTGGCGCTGCTCAAAGAGGTGCGTATGCCGGTGGTGACCACGCTGCACACCGTGCTGCGCGAGCCCAATGCCTCGCAGCGCAAGGTGATGGAGGAACTCGTGCGCCGCAGCGACCGCGTGGTGGTGATGGCGCACAAAGGCGCGGAAATTCTGCGCGAGACCTACGGCGTGCCGGACGCGAAGGTGGACATCATTCCACACGGCATCCCGGACATGCCGTTTGTGGACTCCAGCTTCTACAAACCGCAGTTCGGCGTCGAAGGACGCAAGGTGCTGCTTACTTTTGGCCTGCTCGGGCCGGGCAAGGGCATCGAACATGTCATCGAGGCGCTGCCGGAGATCGTGCGGCAGCATCCGAACGTGGTTTATCTCATTCTCGGTGCCACGCATCCGCAGCTCGTGGCGCGTGAGGGCGAACGCTATCGTCTGAGCCTCGAACGACTCGCCGAAGAGCGCGGCGTGAAGGAGCATGTGATCTTCTACAACCGTTTCGTGTCGCTGGATGACCTCAAGGAGTTCATTGGTGCCACGGACATTTATCTGACGCCGTATCTTAATGAAGCGCAGGTCACCTCCGGCACGCTGGCGTATGTCTTTGGTGCAGGGAAAGCGGTGGTTTCCACGCCCTACTGGCACGCACAAGAGCTGTTGGCGGACGGGCGTGGTGTGCTCGTGCCATTCCGCGATCCAACGGCCATCACCGCAGGCGTGTGCAGGCTGCTCGACGATCCGCCGCTCAGGGAGAAGATCAGGCACGATGCCTATGCCATAGGGCGCGAGATGATCTGGCCCGCCGTGGCGCAGCGCTATCTCGAATCGTTTCAACATGCCCGCTCTGACCGCAAGGCCACGCCGCGCACGGCCTTCGCTGGCTGGACGCTCGCTATCCGGCCTTACGAGCTGCCGCCGCTGCGCCTCGACCACATCGTGCGCATGAGCGACGGCACCGGCATCTTCCAGCACGCCATTTTCAATGTGCCGAACTTCCACGAAGGCTACTGCACCGATGACAACGCGCGGGCCTTCATCCTGTGCAACCTGCTGGATGAACTCGGCGGCCAGCCCCCGGCGGAAAATCTTGGGAAGCTCGCCACGAGCTACCTCGCCTTCCTCGCCGCCGCGCTGGATTACTCCAGCGGGCGCTTCCGCAATTTCCTGAGCCATGAGCGCCGCTGGCTGGAAGAAGCCGGCAGCGAGGACAGCCATGCGCGCGCGCTATGGGCGGCAGGCACCGGCGCGGGACGCTCACGCAATGACGGGCATCGCAGACTCGCCGCGCAGCTTTTTGAGCGCGGACTGGCGGTGGTGGAGACCTTCACCTCCCCGCGTGCATGGGCGTTCACCCTGCTGGGCATCCACGAGTATCTGCGCCAGTCCGCCAGCAATGCCGCCGTCAACGCGGCGCGCGTCGTGCTGACGGAAAAACTCGTGGTGCGCTGGAACGATTGCGCCACCGAGATCTGGCCCTGGTTTGAGGCCACCGCCACCTACGACAACGCGCGGCTCTGCCAGGCGCTGATCCTCAGCGGTCAGTGGATGCCGCATCCCGAGGCCTTTGAGATCGGCCTCAAGTCCCTGCGCTGGCTGGCCTCCATCCAGAAGACGCAGGCCGGCCATTTCCGGCCCATCGGCAGCAATGGCTTCTACCAGCGCGATGGCGCGCGCGCGGACTTCGATCAGCAACCGGTGGAGGCGCAGGCGATGGTCTCCGCCTGTCTGGAGGCGTTTCGCGCCACGCAGGACGCCGCCTGGTTGCGCGAGGCAAAGCGCGCCTTCGAATGGTTCCTCGGCCGCAACGACCTGGGCACTCCGCTCTATGATTCCGCCACCGGCGGCTGCGGTGACGGCCTCCATCACGATCGTGTGAACGAAAATCAGGGCGCCGAGTCCACGCTGGCCTTTCAGCTTTCCCTTGCCGAAATGAACTACGCCGAACACTTGATCACTGACCCGTTGCCGCCTGCCGTATGAATCCCATTCAAATTCGCCGCCACAATGTGACCTTCCAGCCCGATAGCGCGCGCGTCATCATCCGCCCGTTCATTCCTGGAAAGCCCCAGATTGTCACCAGCATCCTGACCCGCGCACTCGCGCTGAGCGAGGCGGAGGCCGATGCCCAGTTGCAGGGGATCCTCGTGGAATTTGCCTCCCGGCACTTCGACATCGAATCAGTCCTGCTCGTGCATTATGAACGGGTGCGCCCGCAGATCTCCCAGCAGCCGCCACTTTCCCGCGTGCGGCAGCTTCTCATCGGCGCGCTGTTCTCCGGCGAGTATGCCCTAGAGTCCGCCGCGCTGTTCAATCCCTCCATCGTGCCGCATCCCGACCAGAGCGGCGTGCCCGAGGGCGGCCAGCGTTTCATCATGAGCCTGCGCGCCACGGGCGAAGGGCACATCTCATCCATCGAGTTTCGCACCGGCATCATCGCCCCGGATGGCACCATCAGCGTGGAACCAATCTCGCGTTTCGTCACGGTCCCCGAGATCGTGCCCAATCCCACTTATAAAAAGCGGCGCTTCATCGCGAAACTCCAGGAGATGGGTTTTGAGGGCGTCCATGCGACTGCCGTGATGGAGCCGCTGGCGGAGGTGTTTACCCTCCATGAACTGGACGAAAGCATGCGCCGTGTGCGCCGCGAGTCGAAACCCGTCAGCCGCGACCTGCGCCGCGCCCTGGAGCTCTTCCGCTGGCTCGCCGACTCCAACTACGAGCTGAACTTCTCCTCCAAGATCGCCATAAGCGAGCGCATCATCTTCCCCGTCTCCGCGAACGAGACCAACGGCATCGAGGATGCCCGTTTTGTTCGCTTCATCGACGACGACGGCTCCGCCATGTACTGCGCCACCTACACTGCCTACAATGGCCGCGCCATTCTGCCCCAGTTCATCGAAACGCAGGACTTCCTGCACTTCCGCGTGCTCACCCTCAACGGCAGCGCCGTGCAGAACAAGGGCATGGCGCTCTTTCCCCGCCGCATTGACGGCCGTTACGCCATGCTGTCGCGCCAGGATGACGAAAACCTCTTCATCATGTTTTCCGACAACCTCCACCACTGGAGCAACCCGCAGATCATCCTGCGCCCGTCCGCGATGTGGGAGTGCGTCAAGATCGGCAACTGCGGCTCGCCCATCGAAACCGCCGCCGGCTGGCTCGTCATCACCCACGGCGTCGGCCCGATGCGCAAATACTGCATCGGCGCAGCTTTGCTCGATTTGCACGACCCCACCAAGGTCATCGGCCGCCTGCGTGAACCGCTGCTCTGCCCCGAAGGCAACGAACGCGAAGGCTACGTCCCCAACGTCGTCTATAGCTGCGGCTCCCTGCTCCATGGCCGCGAATTGATCCTGCCCTATGCCATGAGCGACAAAGCATCAGCGATTGCGAGCATGTCAGTGGATGAACTGCTCGCGGCCTTGCTGGCGAGCGCGGCGTAAAAAAGAGCGGCCATTGCTGGCCGCCCTCGTGGTCTTGGGGGGTGTAATTGTTCGCTCGCGCTTAGTAGCGGTAGTGATCGCTCTTGTAGGGGCCTTCGACGGGCACGCCGATGTAGTCGGCTTGCTCCTGGGTGAGCTTGGTGAGCTTCACGCCGATCTTGGCGAGGTGGAGACGCGCGACTTCTTCGTCGAGCTTCTTCGGCAGGACGGTGACGCCGATCTTGCGCTTGCCCTTGCTGGCCCAGAGTTCGATTTGAGCGAGGGTCTGGTTGGTGAAGCTGTTGCTCATGACGAAGCTCGGGTGGCCGGTGGCGCAGCCGAGGTTCACGAGACGGCCTTCAGCCAGCATGAAGATGCTGTTGCCCTTCGGGAAGGTGTACTTGTCCACCTGGGGCTTGATGTTGAGGCGCTTGACGCCCTTCATCGTGTTGAGCTTATCGACTTGGATCTCGTTGTCGAAGTGGCCGATGTTGCAGACGATGGCCTGGTCCTTCATCTTCTCCATGTGCTTGGTGGTGATGATGTCTTTGTTGCCCGTGGTGGTGACGTAGATGTCGCCGACGCCGAGGGTGTCCTCGATCGGCATGACGCGGTGGCCTTCCATGGCGGCCTGAAGGGCACACACAGGGTCGATTTCCGTGACGATGACCTGAGCACCCATGCCGCGGAGGGCAGCGGCGCAGCCTTTACCCACGTCGCCATAACCGCAGACGACGCCGACTTTGCCGGCGATCATGACGTCGGTGGCACGCTTGATGCCGTCGAGGAGGGATTCGCGGCAGCCGTAGAGGTTGTCGAATTTGGATTTCGTGACGCTGTCGTTCACGTTGATGGCTGGGAAGAGCAGCTTGCCTGCGTTGGCCATTTCATAGAGGCGATGCACGCCGGTGGTGGTCTCTTCGGAGACGCCTTTGAGGTCTTTGACGATCTTGTGGAAGATGCCGGGCTGTTCCTTGCCGATCTTGAGGAGGAGGTCTTTGATGACCTTCACTTCGTGGTTGTCGGAGGGGGTTTTGACCCACTTGTCGCCGTTTTCCATCTCATAGCCCTTGTGGATGAGCAGGGTCACGTCGCCACCGTCATCGACGATGAGCTGCGGGCCTTTGTCCTTCGGGAACATGATGGCCTTCCAGGTGCAATCCCAGTATTCTTCGAGTGTTTCGCCCTTCCAGGCAAACACCGGCGTGCCGGATGCGGCGATGGCGGATGCGGCGTGGTCTTGAGTGGAGAAAATGTTGCAGGAGGCCCAGCGCACGTCAGCACCGAGTTCCTTCAGCGTTTCGATGAGCACGCCGGTCTGGATGGTCATGTGCAGGCTGCCGGTGATGCGCACGCCTTTGAGGGGCTTCAGCGGGCCGTATTTTTCGCGAGTGGCCATGAGGCCGGGCATTTCGCTCTCAGCGATGTCGAGTTCCTTGCGGCCGAATTCGGCGAGGGAGATGTCTTTGACGAGGTAGTCAGTCATGGGTGTTTTAGGTTCAGGTTTGGGGTAAAATGGAACGAATCAACGTATCAGGATGCGTTCATATGTGCCAAAGGCTCCCCGCAGTGTCAAACGGGGATTTGGCCGGTCATAATGACATCAATGGGCACCAGCAGGCCCGCTGCTGTGACCACCATGTTCGCCGGATGCACGTCCCACACGCCGATCTCTCCGAGCTGAAACGCCAGCGAGTTCTCATAGCCGATGCCGCGCCATGGCAGCTCGCGGCAGCCGAACGCGGTCATGCCGGCGTGGATTTCATCCAAAGTGGCCGCACGTCCTGCGATGTCAGGCTGCGAGGTGACGATGTGCCAGCCTGCGGCATCCTGCCAAAGCCCTTGCAGCCGAATGTCATCGCCGAAGACCTCGTTTTGCAGCAGCAAGCGCTCAAGATACTGCAACGGCAGCGCATTCAGCAGATACGGCTGTGCCTGTGAGTCGAACTCGACGGTATAGCCGGCCAGATGCGCCTTGGTGTACTTCCACCACAGCAATTCGCCTTCATCGAAGCGCACATCGTGCTCGCGGCCGCCGATCCTCGATGGCGGCGGAAAATCCGGCGACAGGATCAGGCCGCCGTCTTGCGCCCACTCGCGGAGGGTTTGCCACTCGCGCTCCGGGCGGTCGAAGTCGTCATCTGCGCCGAGGCCGCCAGCATCCTGTCCATCTGCGCGTAGGCCTCGGCGGAGGTGCGCGGCTGCTTCGCGGAGCGTGCGGCTTTCAGCGCGGTTCGTTGGGTGGTGGTCATGCCGGGCATTCTCATGTCTTGGCAACTTCTTGGCAAGAGAGTTTCCTCCTCGCGGCGTTTACCATGCTGTATGAAAACCATCTGCCTCGCCTTCCTCCTCCTCGCCCGCTCCCTTCACGCCGAAGACCTCCACCCCGCCGCCGATGCCGCTGGTTTTGTGCCGCTCTTCAATGGCAAAGACCTCGCTGGCTGGAAAACCACCGGAAACTGGCTCGTCGAGCCTGATGGCAGCCTCTCGCTGCATCCGCGTGAGGGTGAGAAAGGCTGGCAGCGCTATGACGCCTACATCTCCACCGAGAAGCAGTACGCCGACTTCACGCTCGACCTCGAATTCAAGATCAATGCCAAGGGCAACAGCGGTGTGTTCATGCGCGTCGGCGATTTGAAGAATCATGTAAAGAGCGGCTTCGAGGTGCAGATCCTTGACACCTACGGCCTGGAAAAACCCGGCCACCACGACTGCGGCGGCATCGTCCACGGCACCGGACCCTCCAAAAACATGGTCAAACCCGCCGGTGAGTGGAACCGCTACACCATCACCGTCAAAGGCCGCAGCGTGAAGGTCATCTTCAATGGCGAGCAAGTCATCGACACCATCCTCGACGACATCAAACTCGCCTTCTGCCCCAACGCCGGCCACATCGCCTTCCAGGACGAGGCACTGCGCGTGTGGTATCGCAACGTGCGGATCAAGGAGCTGAAATGATGGTCCTGCTCGAGGCCATGCAGCTCATCTGGCGCTATTTGAAGATCGTCGTCGAACCTTCAGGCGCTGTTCCTTTCGCCATGCTGATGGCGCATCGCGAGCGTTTCGCCGGACGCCGCGTCGGACTCATCCTCACCGGCGGCAACCTCGACCTCGACACACTCCCATGGCAGACCTGATCCTTGACGGCATCACCTTTGAATCCGTCCACATTCCAACGGCAAAGACGAATATCCTGCTGGTGAAAGCCGCCAGCGGCTTCGTCGGCTGCGGTTACTTCGATGTGACTGTGGCAAACCGTGTCGGCGATGCCGTGGCCATCGTCACTGGCGTCAAAGACATCGACCAACTGCTCGCCGCACCCATCGTGCGGCTCAGTGATCGTGCTCGTGAACTTGGAGTCACCGAAGGCATGAGCGGGCGTGATGCCTTGAAGCTGCTGCAAGGCGCGTGAAGCGCCGTCACTTCGCATCCTTCATTTCCAGCAGCAGCGTCATCATTTCCTGCGCCGCGTTGGCCGCCACACGCTTTAACAAGGCACGATCCGTGTTGTCACCGATCTCATAGGTGATGCTGGGAATGCCAAATGTGTGATGCGCCCAGTACGCCGAGGTCGTCGGCTTCGGTGTGGGAGACGCCTCGCGATTCACCGCGTATTCAGGCACACGTTTCTGAATGCCCTCCAACCAGCGTGCGGTGAAACCCGCTGGTGAACTCGGTTCGTCATCCGCCTGCGTGTAGAAGACATCCTTGAACGTCGAATGAAAATCCAAGTGCAGGAACAATCGTCCCGGCTTCGACAAAGCGGCGATCTGCTCCGCCGCCGCCTTCGTCTCCGGCTGCGCAAACGGTCCCCAGTCACGATTCAGGTCCACATGCCCCAGATTGTGCCGCCAGTGTCCGGCGTCCACGCCATCGGGATTGATCAGCGGCATCACCAGCACATGAAATTCCTGCCGGAAAGTACGCGCCAGCTCTGAATCGCCCGCGATTTCTTCGACGAAGCGCATCAGCGCCAGCGATCCCGTCGTCTCCGGCGGATGCTGCCGACCAATGATCGACACATGCCGCGCGGCATCCGTTTTACCCACATCCAGCCGAAACATCGGCCTGCCGTTGATAGACTGGCCGAACTGAGAGTACGTCACAAACGGCAGCCGCTCCAGCGTGCGTGCCCAGGCCATCATTTCATCCGTGGACACCAGTTCCTGCGCCGCCACCCATAGCGTTTGCGGTCCCGCTTCCAGTCGCAGCGTGCATTCATGCTCGCCCGGTCCCGTTTCATAAGCCTCCGCCGGCAGCGTCACCCATTGCGTGCCATCCAGGCTGATCTTTGGCCGGTAACGCACGCTGCCGCCCTGACAGCGCAGCCGCACCACGATGGGCCGTTCCTTCGCCGCGCTGACCTTGAAGGCGAACCACGGGCTGTTGTTCACCGGCATGTTCTCCGGCCGGATCACCATACCATACTCGCCGGGGCCAATCCGCTCGCACTCACTGAGCCGCGCCCGCAAAAACTCCGCATCAAACACCACACCCTCCTCCGCAAACGACCAGCGCTGCTCTTTCGTCGTCTTCTCGCGAGAACACGACGCGGCCAGGGCCAGACACACGACCAACAAAAAACCGCGCCATGAAAAAGAAACATTCATCCACGCATTCCATCGCAGGCTGTGCGGCTCGGCAAGGCGATTGTGGCCAGCTTCCTCACGGCCACATGAAACTTGCAGAATCCCCCATCGTTAAGCAGGCTCAGCCAACCCATCGTGCCATGCGACTGCTTCTCCTCCTTCTTTCGTCATTCGTCATTCTGCATTCGTCATTAGCCGCAGAGCGGCCCAACGTTCTTTTCATCGCCAGCGACGACATGCGCCCGCAGCTCGGCTGCTATGGCGACACGACGGTGAAATCACCGAACCTCGACGCATTGGCGAAGCGCGGCATGGTCTTCCAGCGCAGCTATGTGCAGCAGGCGCTGTGCTCGCCCTCGCGCATCGCCATGCTCAGCGGACGCTATCCGGCCACCACCGGCATTTTTGAAATCGGCCGCACGCTGCGCACCACCATGCCGGACATCACCACTTCGGGCAGCAGGTGTTTGATGCGCAAGCTGGGCAGATGCAGCAGGTTGCGCAACGCGTTCTCGTATTCCTGCGCGGAAAGGCGGCGAAAAAGTGCGCGCCCGCTCTTCGCGATGCGTGCTGAATCGGCGTCGTGCAGGCGGTCATCCAGCAGCTTCAGCGCATCGACGTTTTCCTTTCCGGAAGGACGCTCGCGGCGCGACTTCGGCGGCATCTCGTCAGCGGCGATGCGGTCGTGCGCCTTGGCCCACACGTCGAAACGCTCCGCCACATCGTACTGCATGGGCAGCGCTTCCAGATCGAGCCCGCCTTTCTTGGAAGTCGAAACATGGCAGTCGAAGCAATGCGTCTCCAGATAGCCACGCAGGTCCGAAGCAGCCGCACTGAGCGTCGAGGTCGCGAGGAGGATGAGGAGTTTCTGCATGGCAAAAGGCAATCGTCGTGACGGACGATCCTTAACGGTCACCACGCTGAAAATCTACCGCCGCAGCGCATTGATCAGCTCATCGAGCTTGTTCAGCACATCCTGCATCTGACTCTGGTTGTAGCTGCCATCGGCTCCTTGGCCGAGTGTGCCGACGCCGTTGCTGTTGTTGCTCGTTTGGGCCAAGGCATTCGCGATGGCGTTGTTGAGATCGTTAAAGGTCGCTCGTTGCTGGATGTCGGCGTTGAGCGAGGTGAGTTGGCTGCGCATCTCCGCGCTGGAAGCTGGCGAGTTGTTCGCGGGCTTTGTAGGATCGAATGGCATGGCGGTTCAGAAGACAATGAGACTTGGAGACTGGGAGAAGAGGAGACACTTCCGAAGGCCGATGCGGGAGCGATGAGCCAGTCTCCTTGTCTTATCGTCTCCCCATCTCCTTGTCTGGCTCGCCTATGGCGAGACCGTCACTTTCACCACATCGGTCCAGTCGCCGTTGGGGGTGCCTTTGTCCCAGAATCGCATGCGGTATTCGCGCACTTCGGGAGTTCCGGCGGCGAGCAGCGGGCGTTGGTCGATGTAGGGGCTTTCGGTGTCGATGGCGAGGAACTCCCAGGCTCCGGTGCCGCGACGGCCTTCGATATAAACGCCCATGTGGTTGTCTTTGTAGAAGGTGAGCTTCACGCACTGGCAGCCTGTGCCTTGGAGCGTCTCGGTGAGGAACTTCGGCACGGTTTCCTTCGCCTCCGCTGCCTTCTTCGCCGCGCGGTTGGCTTTGCACTTTGCGGCCTCGCCGTCGGTTGCGGGGCGTCGGCGTAGGACGTGTCGCTCATCTTGAATCTCGCTCAAATGCTTCGATTCATCACTTCTCGGTTTCCGCGTATTTGTCCCAGTGTTTCTGGATCAGGTTCACGTCGGCTGCCTTCGATGTCACCAGATAGCGGTAGCGTGAAATGTATTCCTCGTCAGGCGCGATCTTGAACGGCCCTTCGACCATGGGCGAAAAACAGAAATAGGGTTTGTTCGGGTGAATCCGCACGGATTGGGGTGCGCGGAAGTTCTTTGGACTGCAAAAGATGGCTGATGATACCTCCTGGCCGTCAATCCGGCCGGAGAGGGCGACCCAGTTGGGGCGGGTGTGATTGCCTGCCCAGCGGTCCTTGCCGTCGCTGGTGAGGAACTGCAAGTCGCCCGGCTTGATGCTGTGATCGTCCTTTTCCTTCAGCCACTGGTAGTTGCCGCGGATCGACATGCCGCCGTAGTGATATTGGGCCAGGTTCAGGGGCTTGTCGGTCACGCACCGCTGAACGCTGACGACGTCGAAGAGAAAATGGTCCGCCGGGGTTTGATGAACGGTGACTGTCCAGACCTCATGGATCACATCGATCCACTTGTCGCCGACCTTCACCATGAACGCGTGTTTGACGCTGAAGGAGACCTTTTGCTCCTCCTGTTTCCGGTCCACCACCTCGCGAAACTCGATTCGGCCGAGATCCTTCGCCTGATTCCAAAAATCCACTTCCTGACCGTCGTAGCCCCCTTTTGTCCAGGCAAAGAACAGCGCGTGTTGATGGGCATGATCTTCGGGATAGTCGCCGGTGAGTTCCTGCCCGGTCGGGGTGTAAATGGGATGAATGTAGCCGCTGCGGCTGAAGTGCTTCTCAATGCCTTCGGGCACCGGCCTCGCGGTCTTGACGTATTCGAGCACCGTTTTGTCGCGCTGGCTGATGCGAAGGGTGTCGGCCGTCTCCGT
>NZ_JBJXFV010000042.1:0-11194 GCF_046154365.1 Prosthecobacter sp. | reverse complement strand
CCGCCGATGCCCTCGGCGATGCCGACCTCGACGGCCAGAGCAACTACTTCGAGTTCATCGCCGGGACGAACCCCCTGAACGGCAATCAAACCCTGATCACCACCCCGAGCATCGCCGGCACCGGCAACAAACTGCGTCTCAACCACGTCCGCCCCGGCGTGAACTACCATCTGGAGACCAGCACCGACCTCGATGCCTGGAGCCGCCTCGGCACCTTCACCTTCCCCGTCGCCGGCAGTGCCGAGATCGAAGCCCCGACGCCGCCGAGCGACACGATAAGGTTCTACCGCATGAGCTTGGAGGCCCCCACGCTCCTGCCGTAGCGGAACCGCGTGAGCGCTCCGGGGCGGAAGGCCGCTAAGCGGGAAAACCTCTGTCTTGTAGAGTGATCCCCCCTTCTTGTCACATCTGCTTTCATCCAGCAGCACGCCCAGCCTGCATTTAGCAGTGAGCGTTTGCCTCGGTCGGATTCCTCGCCAAATCGAAGGGCCTACCCCCATGTCCGACCGCGCCGTCTTCCGCACCATCCCTGTCCGCGAACTCCTTGCTGACCAGCTTCTCGACCTGTCGAAGAAGATGAAGCTCTCCCTCTCCAAGGCTGACATGCTCGTCGTGCAGCAGATTTTTCAGGCAGAGGAGCGCGACCCGACGGATGTGGAGCTGGAGGTCATCGCGCAAACTTGGTCGGAGCACTGCAAGCACCGCATCTTCAATGCGATGATCTACCACACGCTCGATGGTAAGCAGGAAGTGGTGGATAGCCTCTTCAAGACCTACATCCGCGCGACGACGGAGAAGATCATGGCCGACAAGCCCGACTTCGTGCTGAGCGCCTTTGTCGATAACGCGGGATTCGTGAAGCTGGACGACGATAAGGCCGTGTGCCTGAAAGTGGAGACGCACAATCACCCCAGCGCCATCGAGCCCTATGCCGGTGCCAATACGGGTCTCGGCGGCGTGATCCGCGACATCCTCGGTGCGGGCAAAGGCTCGAAGCCGGTGGCATCCATCGATGTCTTTTGCTTCGGCCCGCCGGACACGAAGCAGGAAGATCTGAAGGCGAAGGACGTCATCCATCCGCTCGGCGTCATGCGTGGCGTGGTGCGCGGCGTGCGTGATTACGGCAACCGCATGGGCATCCCCACGGTGAATGGCGCGATCCAGTTCGACGACACCTTCATTTATAATCCCCTCGTCTTCTGCGGCACGGCGGGGATCATCCCGATCAAGGACATCGCCAAGGAAGTGAAGCCCGGGCATCTGCTCATCGCGGCAGGCGGGCGCACCGGCAAGGACGGGCTCAAAGGTGCCACCTTTAGTTCGGCAGAGCTCACCACGGACTCGCATGAGGAAGATCAGACCGCCGTGCAGATCGGCAATCCCATCGAGGAAAAAAAAGTCGCCGACTTTGTGCTCGCCGCGCGTGAGAAGGGCCTCATCCAGTGCTCCACCGACTGCGGTGCGGGCGGCTTCAGTTCCGCGGCGGGCGAAATGCTCCGCGAGACCGGCGGCGAGGTCTGGCTGGAGAATGCGCCGCTGAAAGCACCCGATCTCGAAAGCTGGCAGGTCTTCATCAGCGAATCGCAGGAGCGCATGGTCATCGCCATCGACGAGAAAGATCTGCCCGAGCTGCAGAAGCTCGCCGACATCTATCAGACCGAGATCTTTGTCCTCGCGAAGGCCGACGGCTCGCAGCGGCTCAAAGTTTTGCACCACGGCACCACCGTCTGCGATTTGCACGTCACCGCGCTGCATGAGGCCCCGCGCCGCGAAATGCGGGCGAAATGGCGCACACCGGCCGATGTGCAGCCCGCCGTGCCCGTGCGTCCGGAATCCTGGACCGCCACGCTCAAGACCCTGCTCTCCGATTTCTCCATCGTCTCCCGCGAGCCCATCATCCGCGAATACGACCACGAAGTGCAGGGCAACACCGTCCTCAAACCGCTCGCTGGTGCTGCGGGCGATGCCCCGCAGGATGGCAGCGTCATCCGCGTCGATGGCAGCTCGCAACTCGTCTCCCTCGCCTGCGCTTTGCTGCCGGAGTGGGGCAAGACCGACCCGCATCTCATGGGCCGCGCCGTCGTCGATGAGTGCGTGCGCCAGCTCGTCGCCATGGGATCGAATCCCGACCGCATCGCCATCCTCGACAACTTCTGCATGGGCAATCCCGACAACGAGCGCGAGCTCGGCGCCCTCGTCGAATGCACCAAAGGCATGGCCAAGGCCGCCATCGCGTATGGTGCCCCCTTCGTCAGCGGCAAGGACAGCTTCTATAACTACTTCGTCACCGACGAAGGCCCCGTCTCCATCCCCGTCACGCTCTTGCTCAGCGGCTTCGGCATCGTCGAGGACGCCAAACACGTCGTCGGAGCTTCCCTGCGCCGCGTCGGCAGCAAGATCGCCGTTTTGGGCAAAGTCAGCGCCGGTCTGCGTGGCAGCATCGTCGCCAAATACACCCGCGGCATCGGCCTCGACGCCGGCCCGTCCTTCTGCGAAACCGAAAGCATGGCCGCCTACCGCCGCTACTTCGACCTCGTGAAGCAAGGCGCGATCTTGAGTGCCCACGACATCGGAGAAGGCGGTCTCGCCGTCGCCCTCGCCGAAATGGCCTTCAGCGGCAAAGCCGGCCTCCGCATCGCCACCGACAAGATGCCCGTCGCCGCCAGCGGCCTCACCACCGCCGAACTCCTCTTCGGCGAAACGCCCGGCCGCCTCCTCATCGAAATCGCCCCCGAACACGTCGCCGCCGCCGAAAAAGCCGGCCTCGTCATCATCGGCGAAGCCACCCGCGACCCGTATCTCTACATCTCCCACAACGGCACCACCTTGATCGATTCCCCCATCGATCAGCTCAAGCCGCTGTGGAAGGATGGGCTGACGAAGTATTATTGATCTCCTGTCATGCGGCACTTCGATTACCAGCGCACCATCATCGCCTACCACGGCTGTGACGAGTCGGTGGTCAAGCGGGTGCTGTGGAATGGCGAGCCTCTTTCCAAGAGTGAAAACGACTACGACTGGCTCGGCTACGGCATCTACTTCTGGGAGTTCGGACCGGAGCGTGCTCTCGAATGGGCCTTCGAGCAGAAAAAGCGAACCCCGAAGCGGATCAAAAAGCCTGCCGTGCTGGGTGCGGTGATCCAGCTTGGCAATTGTTTCGATCTACTCGACACGCGCTACACAAAGACCTTGGCAGAAGCCCACGAGGCGTTTGTGGACACACGCAGGCAGTCGGACCTTGTCATTCCAAACAATCGAGGCCTGCTGCATGACCTCGATTGCTCGGTGATCAACTTTGCCCTGCCACGTCTGGAAGTCGCGACAGGCGTTAGTTTCCAGTCCGTCCGAGGCTGCTTTCAAGAAGGCGTTCCGGCCTTCGCTGAGTCGGAGATTCGGATGAAATCCCACGTCCAGGTTGCCGTCCGCGATCCAGATTGTATCCTCGGCTACTTCCACCCCACCTCAATCCTGTAACGCCATGCCCGCACTTGCCACCCAGCCCCGTCAGCCTGCTGCAAGGACACGTTCCAAGCCCATGCCGCCCAAACCAGTGTGGAAAGGCTACATGACCGACGAATGGGCAGCCTACATGTCCGAGGTCTTTCGCCGCATGACGCCTGCCGAGGTGCATCGGGCCTGCCTTGAAGCCGGAATCACCGACAAGAAGGGCAATCTGACCGCACCGTATCGTCGTGCGCTCTAATTTCGAAGGACCGGCCTCACCATCATCGGCGAAGCTACCCGCGACCCGTATCTCTACATCTCCCACAACGGCACTACCTTGATCGACTCCCCCATCGATCAGCTCAAGCCGCTGTGGAAGGATGGCCTGGTGAAGTATTATTGATGGAGATCCATGCTTTGAGGCCTTAGCACATAGTCCAAACGACCATTGATAAAACAGTGTCAAAACTGTTAGGAGCACGCTGTTTTGATGATTTGGTAAACTCGTGGCCCGTCATTTCATGATTGCTTGCCATGTATCAGCTTGGTATATCACAGCATGGAGTTCCCACTCCGAGACTCGTTAGGGTGCAGCCCTCAAATAATCAGCACTATGAAAAAAGCACTCACTTGGTTGATTTGCCGACTTCAGCTATTGCCACAGAGAGTCAAAGCACGAGCTGCTTTAACCGGTCGAATCAACGACCTCAAAGACAGACAAAGGACTCAAGCCATATCAAACAGTGGACGTTCAATTCTCGGTAGGATCATCCCTTATTTCTGCCAATGCATTCAAAACATCCCTTTTCGATGGAGCATATACGTTCAAGCAGTTCGCTGCTTAGCCATCCGTGTCACAGGTATTTGCATCTTATTGATGTCTGCTCTTGGTTTGCTGACCGTCGTTATTGCCAGCATAGGTTCTTCGTCAGGTGGAAATAAACCTGCTTCGCCATGGCCAGCTCCGACGAACAGTCCAATAACCATCAAAACTGGGCCAGGCCTTTTTCCTCCTGCAAAAACCGAACCGAGCATGTGGGACAATGTAAAGAAAAGCACAAATGACTTCATCAATGACCCGGATGTGCAACGAGTAGCAACGACTGTTTTGGAAGCTGGGGTGGAAATGGCTATCCAACGCATAACGAATCAACCTGCGAACACACCAGAAAAAGAAGTTAGTGTAAAAGGCAACACAGATAAGAATGGTCGTATGAAAATAGACTGAGATTCTTCATTGGGAAAACAACGTCAGGGGAAATGACGTCAGTGTGCAACAAATTGACAGATGTCCCATCTCGGATGCTCTGGCTGAATCTCAGGCACCGCCAGAGCCAGGAAGCCCACAGAGGTCGTGGCTTCGCCCTTTCATCTCGGCGGCTTTCTCGCTTCAGGCGGTGGGTGGGCTTGGGTTTCGACGGAATCTGACCTGCTTCTTTCGGCCTGAAGGGCCGGGGAGGGCGGCCCCGAGTTCGAGGAGCGCCCCGGCCCGCGCGCCAATGAGGGCGAGGGAGAATCCGGCTCCAGAAGGGGCGGTTGGAAGGGATCTGATCCTCCCTGGCTCACCAAGCTGCCGGTAACCGGTGCTGTCTCCGGCAGGCCGGTTGCTTCGCCCGATCCAGGGCTTGCCTCATGGACGGAAGGGCAAGCAAGGGAAACGACGTCAGGGTGCAACAAATTGACAAATCAACGAATTCAGCGCCGAATGCTGACCACCCATGGCCGTCGGAGTTGCGTTCTATACTTGGAGTCATCAAGATTGGTGATTTTTACCGCAGATTCAGGGAAGCCACCGATTGTTTTTTGTCTGGTAATCTGCGGTTTTCCTGAATCTGCGGCCAATCCTCCGTTTCACAAAATGTGAAGACGCGCAGTATAGCTTGGCGAGGTGTGCGGTCTTGTCCTCGTCGTTGGATGCGGCTGAACCAGCCTACTTGAAGGGATTCACCACCTTCACGCCGCCGTAGTCCTGGCCGTCGTTCATGTCCTCGGAAAGCACCTCGTCGCACCCTGCCTGACGTGCGGCGGCGAGAATGGCGGAATCCCAGTAAGAGAGCTGCCAGCGGGTTTTGATCGCGAGTGCGTCCTCCAGGACGCTCAGGGTCACATCTTGAATCGGGAAACGTCTCCAAGTGCGGATGAAGGCCACGGCCTCATCATGAGTCAGCGGATTGGGGCGGCTCGGACGTGTGGCCTGCACATAAAACTCCTGTAACACCTGCACCGAAAGCGCCAGATCCCGGCAGCGGAGCAGCTCGCGGGCTTTGGCGGCCTTTCCCGATTCGGCTGGGGAAACGACGTCAGTGTGCAACAAATTGACAGGCCCCCCTCCTCGGATGCTGTGGCCGAAACTCTGGCACCTCCAAAGCCAGGAAGACCGCCGAGTCCATGGCTTCCCCCTTTCATCTCGGCGGCTTGCCCGCTTCAGGCGGGTTGGGAAATCTGCCAGTTCGACTCCGTAGGCGATCACAAGCCCAGCGCAAGCCGCGCTTCCTTGCGAATCGCCTTCGCATCCTGCATGGCCGTCTGCATCTGCGTGGCATTGGCCTCGTAGCCTGGGTAGCGAAACGCCACGGCATACACGCTCAACCGGCCCGCTGCGGCGAAAAGAGCGGACCAGAGCGGTTCCACCGGCAGCGTCAGTGTGACGAGGTCTTGGAGTTGATGCGTCTTCGGAAAGGGCCTGTTCGCCTCCTCCAGCCGTGCTTTCAGATACTTCTCCGCGCTTTGCTGAAACATGAAGCAAGCCTGATCACGCACGAGCGTCTTCCGCCTCCGGGCCAGCGTCAGAGCGAGCTGGTAGTCCGACTCCGCCTTCTTGATCCATTCAAGCGTGGACGGCTTCATACATCACTTTTCCTTTTTGAGTGATCTGCTCGGTGAACATGTCCCGGTCACGCAGGCGGCGGTCAAACTCCGTTTCGCCACGCACGAGCACGTCCACCGGAAAACTGGCGGGCACTTTCTCGCGAATCTTCACCGCTGTGTCGAGCGTGGCCTTTTTACCCTTCGGCATGACCACCATGACGTCCACATCCGAGTCTGCTGTGGGCGTTCCATAGGCATAGGAGCCAAACAGGATGATCTTCACCGGCTTGAAGGCGGCGGCAATCGCGTCGCAGTAACGCTGGATGTGCGACATTGAGATCATGATTTGGAGGCTAGGGGAAAGAGCGAAGCTGTAAAGTGGCAAGTGGCTGCTCGAAGCACTCCCCTGTGACGTAGCCGCGCCGTCTGGGAGCAACAAGCCCAACCCCGGCATCACAGCTGGCCTGGATGGCGTTTTCGATCTCCTCGGGATGCGTGTCCACATAGGTCCATGCCGCGGCGAGATCGCGGGCGTTGAGGCTGGGATAGTCCTGGAGCAGTTCCGCATCTGTCACGCCGGCCCGCCGCGCTTCCTCCAGCATCCAGACGGCAATGCGAGTGCTGCCAAGGCATGCCTCGCCACCACAAACACCCGGCTGTGCCGCACGAGCGATTAAGCACTCGAAACGCCTTTCTCGAACTCACCTAGACACTGATTGATGACCACAGAGACACGAAGAGCACTGGGGTTGTCTTCTGAGCCTCTGTGCTCTTCGTGTCTCTGTGGTCCAAATAAACGAAATCTTCAGCGTTTCCTTAAATGCCACAGCCAGTTGTGTATTTCATGCGTAAGCCCTGCACCACCAGCGCGATCCAGACCACCGAAACCGTGGCCTCCCCCTTTCATCTCGGCGGCTTGCTCGCTTCTTGCGGTGCGGAACACCTCTGTTTTCTGTTTCGTTAGCTGATCAAGTCACTTGGACTCTCCCCGCCACGGCAGCTCCAGCGTCACCCGATGCTTGCTGTTGCGGTGGGGTTTGAGGGAGGTGGGGCGCTCGGGGTCGTAACGGCGGACGTGGCTGCGGGCGAAGGTGGTGAGGCCGAGTTCGCGGCGGGCGATGCCTTGAGCGGTGGCGAGGGGATCGGCGGCGTTCAGCGGCACGGCGAGGGTGACGGTGGCGAAGGGCAACTCGATCATGGCGGAGAAATCGCCATGGACGGTCGAACCCTCAACGGGGCTGATCTCGCCGTCGATTTCCAAGGTGAGGAGATAACCGTCCCGCTGGATGACGCGGAGGCTGCCGAGCATGACATCCTGCGCCGGGTTCTGGCCGGAACCGAGGTGGATCAAATTCTGCCAGGAGGCGAAGCAGAGGTTCGTGACCTCGCCTCCGGCGTCCAGCAGCACGGCCTTGTCCAGCTCGTGCCAGTGAGAAACGGCGAAACCCATGATCGGGTTCACGGCTAGCCGCCCGTATTCCCAGCCGCCGTCCGCGCTGTCCGTCCAGTCCGCGCCGGGATCTTCATCCGCAGGCACCCAATGCGCCTCGATCCGCCACTGCTGCCGCTCATGCGCCGCCGCATGGGGATCAAGGGTGACGTGGAGTCCGCTTTGGTTGCGGACGAGTTCAAAAACGCGTGGGCCGATGCGAAGCATGATGGCCCCCATTGAAGCTGGCAGGCACGCCTGCGTCAATACCCTTGCATGGGCGACCTTGGATGGCAGTGCTATCAGGTTTGCTGTGTCTCCATTGAACTGTGATGCGCGTCTAACTCTGTTAGATGGTCGTCTATTTGAGTTGGATGATCGCCTAACTCAATACGACTGGCGTCGAGGTCGAATGCGTGGCTCAAACAGGTCATTGGACGCTTTTCCAAGGCGAATGGACGGCGGGTAAACGGCCTGGGATGAGGCGAAAAGGCGAATGGAAAAAGTTTGAATGCCGTTGGGCGGTCGGTGGTCTGAAGCGGCTCAACCTTGAACCGATATGCCAGTGCCGGAGACTACAGAGGAAGAACCAGCCCGATGGGATGACCCACGTTTAGCGTGGGATATGGAAGGGCTGTTTTGGGATGGTCCGGTGCCGGATGCGGTTCGCAACCAACCAACCGTTATGGCTGACCCAAATACGAAACCGATGAGTCCTGCGATGTTGCAGGAAGACAAAGACGCTGTCACCGCGATCCTCGCGATGACGGACTACACCAGTGTGAAATCTGAATTCGAAAAATCCGTGGTCTATGCTGAGGCGGCGGATGGAACCGAAACAGGCATCCGCATCCAACTGGAGGCCGCCGAGGCCGACTACCTGCTCAAACAGCAGGCCCTCGACGAAGCCCGCGACCGCAAGGTGGCCCTGCAATGGACCCAGCACGCCTGGGTGCTGGGCGCGCGCGAGCAGATCGCCGCGAAGTTCGGCAAGAGTTCCGATCAATACGCCGCGACGGGCCTGAAAAAGAAGAGCGAATACAAGAAGACTGGCCGCAAAGCGGGAGCCAAGAGTCCTGCAAAGGCGTAGGGCCGGTGGGGAGGTGCTGACAGCCGCCGTCAACGCACGCGGCTGTCAGCATTGAAGCCATGCGAGCGGCCGTAAACGATCTGACAAGCAGGTTTCAAACCGGCATGGAAACGACGTCAGGGTGCAACAAATTGACAAATCAACGGATTCAGCGCCGAATGGTGACCACCCATGGCAGTCGGAGATGAGTTCGAGATTGGCGACGGGGCGGCCTTGTCCTCGTGGTAGGCTGCTACTTGAAGGGATTCACCACCTTCACGCCGCCGTAGTCCTGGCCGTCGTTCATGTCCTCGGAGAGCACCTCGTCGCATCCAGCGTGACGTGCGGCAGCGAGGATGGCGGAATCCCAATAGGAGAGTTGCCAGCGGGCTTTGATGGCGAGAGCGTCCTCCAGGACGCTCAGGGTCACATCTTGAGTCGGGAAACGTCTCCAAGTGCGGATGAAGGCCACGGCCTCATCATGAGTCAGCGGATTGGGGCGGCTCGGACGTGTGACCTGCACATAAAACTCCTGCAAAACCTGCACCGAAAGCGCCAGATCCCGGCAGCGGAGCAGCTCGCGAGCTTTGGCGGCCTTTCCCGATTCGGCTGGGGCCGTGCTCACGGAGTAGAGCATCACATTGGTATCAACGAAGCGCATGCCGATCATGAAGTTCATCCCGTGTGAGGCGACTGCTGGCGGCAAACTGGCGGCCGCTTTGAAGCAGTTTTTCCCGCAAGACCTCTTCCTCACGCATGAGGCGGTCGAACTCCGTCTCTGCGCTGGACGAAACACGCTTTAACCAGCCCAAAAGCAGCGAAGTGAGTGATTGCCCGGATTTCCTGGCCACAGACTCAGCGGACTGAAAAGTCGCGTCGTCAATTTCGAGGGTGAGCTGTTTCATGCGCCGATAGTAACGGCCCGAGCAATGCTTGGCAACGGCCGGATTGGATCAGGGGGTGCCATGCGGCCGATGGGCGTTTTCAATCTCCTCGGGATGCGTTTCCACATAGGTACACGACGCGGCGAGGTCGCGGGCGTTGAGGCTGGGATAGTCCTGAAGCAGTTCCGCATCCGTCACGCCTGCCCGACGTGCCTCCTCCAGCATCCACACGGCAATGCGAGTTGCTGCCAAGGCATGCCTCGCCACCACAAACACCCGGCGTGTGCCGCACGAGCGATTCAGCACTCGAAACGCCTTTCTCGAACCCCAGGCGACTCTTCACGAACAGCACAAAATCCAGCGTCTCCGCCTTCACCGACTCGGGGGCGGATTCGATCTCACTGAACAATCACTGGGTGAGCACGCTCATGGCGGGAGCGTAGTCACGGGCCGGAGATTGTGCAAACCATGTGCCAGACGGACGGCCATGACTTGTCACGATTCGCCGCAGTCTGACAGGGCGTGGGAGGTATCGGTCCCTCTATCGCTATTTTTGTCCGCCCGGAACTAGTCAAGCGCCAAGACACCAGCGCCGATGTATGGCTCTTCGTTCGGGTCGGAAGGCGTGTAGGACAAACCTGAGGAAGGCAAAAAGATGTGCAGGCAAAAATATGGGCTGAATGGCGAAGGCCTCAGTTACTTCGCAGGAAAGGGTCGGGTGACGACAGTTGATAAACCTTGCTTCATGCCCTGGCACCAAATCCCAGCGCATGCGCCATCGCTTGCACGAGGCTGTAAAACACCCAAGTGTAAAACGCCCAGCCGATGAGAATCAACGATACGATCAGGGCGAACAGGATGAAAATGCCGAGGTAGAAGTGCAGGGTGCTGCGCTTCACCGTGTCCCGGTGGCCGGCCTGCCAGACGGTGAGGAGCTTCAGGTTGCGGCTGTTGGACTTGAAGAAAACGGAGGCTAGGGCTCCGGCACCGGGGATGAGGCCGATGAGGAAGTTGAAGCCCATGTTCAGCGCCATGCGCAGAAACGTCGGGATGGGGATGCCGCTACGCAGCGCATCGAGCAGAATGATGACACCGGCACCGGAGGCCACGGTGTCGCCCACACCGGGAATCAACGCGAGGATGGGGTCGAGGCCGACGCGGACGTTCGTGCCGGGCACGCGCATCAACTCATCGAGATACTTGGCGAGGATGCGTGCGGAGGCACGATCGGTGGGGTCTTTGCTCGTGGCGAGCTTGGCCGCGATGGGATTGATCTCCGGCGGCGGCAGCACCGAATCCACTTTGAGTTCTGGCGTTGGAAGCGGCATGGGGCTGGATACTGGATACTGGATACTGGATGCTGGATACTGGATGCTGGATTTTGGATACTGGAGGTGCGGAAGGTAGGGCATGACTCGGGATAAAGGAGGCGTTTTAAGACCATTGCTGGATTGTTGTCGATACACCCGGATGTTTTGGTGCGCGAATGCTCGGTATTCCACTTTTTAAGTCTTCAATATTTTACAAATGGAAATATGCATAGGAAGCGTGGCTAAATTT
>NZ_JBJXFV010000029.1:0-9802 GCF_046154365.1 Prosthecobacter sp. | reverse complement strand
AGCGCACTTTGCCCGCCCAGGGATGAAGATCGAGCAGTTCATCCGCGAGCTTCACCTCATCCGGTGAGGCGAGCGTGGCATAGCTGCCGAGATTCACGCGGCGCTTCACTGCGGCGTTCACCTCGTCATCGGCATGACCGAGCAATATGGCACCCACACCGCCGGTGAAGTCCGTGTAGCGCCGCCCTTCGAGATCCCAGATGTTCGCGCCTTTTGCGCGGCTGAAATAGGACGGCCAGGTCTGTGGATCGAAGAGATGGGCGCGTTTCGAAAGCAGGCCCGTGCCGCAGGAAATCTTCGTTTTGGCTTCTTCCCAGAGTTTGGGGCCTGAAAGCTCATTTTTCGGCTTTAACAGCCGCAGCGCATTCTCGCGGAAAATGTCCTCCAAATCACCCTGCGTCATGCCGGAGTCCTCGCAGGCTTCGCGGAGACAGAGGAGCGATTCGATGCCCACAGTCGTGTATTGGCCGAAAATCGTCAGTTTATCGCCCGTGATCTCAGGATGAATCCAGGTGAAACCATCACCCTGCGTGATGCAGGAACCGCGCAGCTCGCTGACCATGTAATCGCTGCCCCACAGCACACGCCGCGGCCCCAGAATCTCAATCGCCGCCCGAAACGCGCCGGCTTGAGTCACCGCCGAGGTGTCCACGACCACGTTGTCGAGATCAACGAGGTGGAGCAATCCTTCGCGCGCATGGCGGTAGTTAAACGAGCGCGCCACATGCGCCAGCACCAGCTTGCAGCGCGGATAGCGACGACACAGCCGCCGAATCGCCTCCACATTACGCGGATCCGTGATGCCATCCGCCAACATGATGTGCAGCACCATGATGCCATCGTGATCATGACAAATCTCCCACATCCACTCCGGCGCAAAGCTTTCGATCTCCGCCTCCTTCGTATCCGGCACATCCGCATACAGCCGATACGGCTTGATGCCGACAAACACACCATCGCTCATCAGTCGCCGCACTTCCGCCGGATCATCGGTCGGTGCCACGAGCACCAGCGCGCGCGATTGAGTGCTCACGTCAATTTGCGATCCCACCCAGGCATTTTCGCCCGTACGGTCATTCCCCGCACTCGGATAACCGAAAAACAAGCCCTCCACCTCTCTTCCAGGCATCCACAGCTTCATCGCTGCATCAAAATCACTCAGACCGTAGCCACGATCCGCATCGAGGAACACCGGCCTGTTACCCTCCGCGAAATGACGCGAATGAAACAGGTGCGCATGAATGTCGAAGACCTTCTGCGGCACAAAACCGTCCAAGGCGCGGCTGAGGAGCTTGCGATCAGTGTCGTTGAGTTGAGTGACGAGGCGCAGTGACATAGGAGTTAGTTATTGAGATACACCGCATACACTTTCGCCGCACTGTTGGCTGGGAAGTTCAGGCGCAGGGCAAGCTTCTTGTCGGCTGGCAGCGGCTTGGGCCAGTTGATGGTTTGATGCAGGCCATTTTGAGTCACCGTGGCCTGATAGCCATCGAGCGGGCGATCCAGAGGATCGAGAAGTTGAACCGACAGCGCAGCCTCCGGCGTGATGCCATCGACATTCAGCGCGATCTCCTTCGCCGTGAACGTACCCGTGACAAAGTGCGCATCATTGCCCTCCACCTTACGTGAGAGATGCCCAAAGCCATCGCGCCGCAGTGTCGCCAGACCGATCTCCATGTTCTTGAGCTTGCTGCCCGTGTCCCAGTGAGAATACCAGATCATCGTCTTATCACCTTCATTCACAAAGGCATGCCCTTGCAGGATAGCGACGTCATCCCACTCGCCCTCCTTGCCACGCGGGACCACTTTGAAGCTGGGCACCGGCTCGCGGAAGTGAACGCCATCATTGCTGATCACCAGCCCCAGATCGACACGCACACCTAGGTTCCAGCTCTCGCCCTTCGGTGGTGCGGTCTCGGCGTCCTGCCACATGCCATGCAGGCCGACCATCACGTTACCACGATTCCACAAGCCAGCGCCCATGTGCATCTGCTGGCCTTTGACAGGTGGATTCGCCAGTTGCCCAGGCCGTGCAAAAGCCAGCGCCTTAGCCTTCGACCACGTCACGAAGTCCGGCGATCGATACGCCAGCATGTCGCGACCAATGTCACTGCCATCCGGCCGCCACGACCATGGGCTGATGAGCTGGCCTGTGCTGTAATAGAAATCGCCGAAGCGATACAGGCTGCTGACTTCAAAGCGTTCACCACCCGCGTTCGCCGGACGATCACCGACACACTTCCACTTCAACCCGTCCGCGCTCGTCGCACAGATCATCGCGCCCCAGCGCCGCTCATTCGGCCCGATCTTGCTGCGCCCGCCTTTGACCTCATCAAAGGGCATATGCGCGATGTAGGCGCATTTGTAGCGCTTGGCAGGATCAGGATCGTTCGCTTCATGCAGCACGGAGAGGAAATCATTCACGCGAGTCATCGAATACGGCTCGCCCTCGATCAGGCAGATGTTGTTCTTCGTGCTGCCGTTGAACTCCACGAGTCCCAGTTCCGGCTTCTTCCACGTCACACCGTCCTTGCTCTCCGCATAGCACATCGGCCGCCACCAGCCGGGAGGTTGCCCAGCTTTGTTCTCCGTCTCGATCATGCCGAGATACCACATGCGGAATGTGCCACCCGTCTTGATCACGGTGCCATATAGAATGGCATGTCCGTGGTCCGGCGCGCCGGGCGGCCCGCGCCTCAGCACCGGATTGCCAGGATGCTTCGTCACCGTTTGCAGCGTCAGCTTCAAATTATGCTGCCAGGCGATGTTGTGATCATCGAAAGAGAAAAAAACCTGTTCAGCCGCGTGAAGCGGCAAAACAATGATGAGAGCGGTGAGAATGAATTTCATGGCTGGTAGTCCTTGGGCATGAGTTTGAGCAGCTCTTGCACCTCAGCGCCCGTGGCGTTGTTGCCTTCAGGCATGGGCTTGCCGTTGATGAGGCAGTTGTCCCAAGTCGCGGCACCGGTGATTTTGAATTCAAAGCTCTCGAACGTGCAACGCTTGCCGGCAACGATGGAGTTCAAGGCAATGGTGCCAAGTCGTGGTTCCGTGAGACGGCGGAACAGGACATTGTCCAGCGTGAGGCGGCAGTCACCGGTGGCGCGACCGGTGGTGGTGAAGGGATTCTGCGCCGAAGAGAGCACCAGGGCATTCGTGATCGAGTAGCGGCCCTCATCGAGGAAGTAGAGATCGAAGCCGATATTACGAGCAAGGAAGAGGTTCGTATAGCTCGTCTGCGCCGTGCCCGTGTCGCAGATGCCGGTGCTGTTGCCGATGCTGACGAAGCCATCGACGCGATACTGCGCGGATTCGTGAGCGCTGATGCCGTCGTCGCCGCACTCGATGGCGCGGATGTTCTCGAAGACGACATCGCGGCAGTCGCCATGGATGTTGAAGCCGTCGTTGTAAGGATGTGTGGCCGTGAGGTTCTTGATGACGAGGTGCGCATTGTCCCCGCCGAACTGCACGCCAGCACTGCGGACGGGCATGAAGATGTTGGCGTCAGCCAGCTTCTGACCGGGCGTTAGTTTGATGTAGAAATCGCCGAACGTTTGCAGCGGTTTCGCCTCCGCACGCGGCGGGCCTTTGATGAAGGTCCATTCGTTCGGCTGGAGTTCTTCCGGCTTCTTATAAGGCGCGCTCTTGCCTTTCGAGGTGCGGCCCATAAGCTGCATCTTGCCATCAAAGAGGAAGAACCAGCGGCCGGTGATGGCATCATCGAGTCGCGGCAGGAGTGCCTCGTTTTTGAAAAGACCGGGTGAAACTTCGATCCACTTCACCGGATCAATCGGGTCTGAGCCTTCAAGCGTCGCTCCATGACCATCCAGCGTGATGGGTTTCCCTGCTTCGCCCTTCTTGCCGTAGAAGCCTGCGTAATCTCGATACACTTTCGGTTCGAGATGAATGGTATCGCCGGGCAGCGCGACTTTGATCGCGTGGTGGATCGTAGGCACATCTTTGCCGACGTGAATGTCTCGCGCGGTGAGTAACTGGCTGAGAGCGAAGAGGATGAGGACTGCTTTCATTCGAGAGGGTGGATGGGGCCGAGGATGCGCTCACGATCCATACGCAGTTCCACCGCGACCTTGTCACCGCCGACTTTGCTTCCGCGAATCTTCTTCGGCACGGGCAGAAAAGTCTTCTTCCTTTTCGAGTCCTTCCAGATCGTCGTCTTCCACGTTTTGCCATCCACATTCGCGATGACGGGCGTCATGCCCCAGGAACCAGTGACGGGCGGCGAGATGCTTTTCGGCAGAGCAACGAAGGTCCAGGCCCCCTTGCCTTCAGTGGTGAAGAGTGTGCCGGTGAAGCGGTGGACTTCGTCGAATGGATCGCGCTGGTGTTTCATGGGTTGGGCAGCTTCGATTGCCAATCGAATCTACGTTGGTGGCGTCGCGGCCACGGCGGCGGCATAGGCTTCTTTGAGCTTTGGATCGGTCAGTGTGTGTGTTCCACGATAGACGAGCAGCAGGCCAAGACGGGAGAGCTCCGTCGTGTTCGGCGCGGAGTGATGAATGGTTTCACACTGATGGATGGTAGCATCACCAGGATTGAGAAGGCCGCAGAATTGCTCGGCGAGTGGCACGGCAGATGGCTCGGCCAAGCCGATACTGTTGCCGCGCACGCCGCTGGGCTTGGTGGGAGCCATTCCGCCTTTGTGGGAGCCTTTGACGAAGAACACGGGGCCGTTGGCCTCCGTGACTTCATCAATGGCGATCCAGACGGTGAGCATGTCCGGCGGCGTCTGGCAGAAGTACGCGTTGTCTTGATGATAAGGCACGCCGGAGCCGATGCGCGCGGGTTTGTTGAAGGTCTCGACGCCGACGAGCACAGGCTCGCCATGCACAAACGGAGCGATGAAGGCGAGGATGTCAGCGCGTTCGCCGAGTTGGCGGAAGAACTCGTTGTATTTCTCCAAGCGCCACAGATTGCGCACGGTCGTCTCATCCTTTTCGAAAGTGCGCGCATCGACCGGCTGCGCGGCGAGATCATCGCGGATGTAGCGGTCGAGTTCGGCACGCACGGCAGCGACTTCATCGGCGCTGAGGAAGTGCGGGGTGCGCACGACGCCGTCATGCTCGTAGTTGGCGAGTAGCATGGTGGTATTCTTGATGTTCATGAGGTGAGTTCGGAAAAGAGTGCTGGTTCATCAAACGCCAATGCTGCGAAAGCTTGATCGAGATGCGCAGGCGTTCGCCCACCGACGAGCACGGAGGTGATGCCCGGCTGATGCAGCGCCCAGGCGAGTGCGAGATGCGCCTGGGAGTGTCCAGTGCGTTTGGAGACGGCTTCGAGCCGTGCGAGTCGCTGATAGGCGGCCTCGTGGAAATACACATCTTGATGACCGGGGATGATGTCGAAGCGTGAACCAAGCTGGACACCGGTTTGATGCTTGCTGGTCAAGAATCCGGCCCCAAGCGGGCTGTAGGTGACGATAGCGATTTCATTCGCAGCGCAGTAATCGCGGAACTCCGGGCTGACATCGCTCACGGCCAGGTTGTGGTTGTTTTGCACGACACTGAAGCGTGGTCCGACAGTCTTGAGTTGCTCCAGAGTGAAGTTGCTGGCTCCAAATTGCTTCACCGGAAGCCCTTTGAGTGCAGAGTCCGCCTGTAGCGCGGTTGCATGCCATTGATGCAGATAGAGCAGATCGATTTGCTCCACGCCAAGACGTTTGAGGCTTGGGGTGATGTCGATGCGGTCATACGGAGGCAAAATCTTCGTGGCGATGGTGATGCCTTCGGGTTTTCGCGAGGTCAGCCACTTGCCGAGAATCGTTTCAGATGCGCCGCCGCCATAGGCCGCTGCGGTGTCGAAGTGCCGCACACCACGCTCTAGTGCATAATCAAGCAGCGCGAAGGACGCCGCCTCGTCGATCTCGCGACCGAAGGTGACGCAGCCGAGGCCGATCAGGGGGTGAGGCAAAGGGTTCATGGCACGTCCTGCTTGGGCTGGTCATCGCGAGGTTCCCTTCCGAGCCAGAGGACGTTGCCGTCGGGATCTTCGAACTTCATTTCATAAGCCCACGACCAGTTCATCGGCTCCTGGAGGACTTTCACACCTCGCTCACGATAAAGCTGAAATAGCGCGTCGCTTTCGAGGCCAATCCATACCCAGCAGGGGGCGGTGACCGGGCTGGTCTGCCGGAGCATGATCGCGCAGCCGTCTCTCGAAACTGAGCCGACTGGACCGCTGCGCCAGTCCAGTTTAAAGCCAAGAGTTTTCGTGTAGAACTCAATGCTGCGCTCAAGATCGCCCACCGGCAGGATGGGAATCGTGCATTCGACTTCGCGGTCAGGTGGACTCATGGCAGGGAGATTCCGGCTAGTGAGAAGATCTTCGCGCCGGTGAATCGGGCGCGCTCACCGAGATGGCGCTGGATGCGCAGAACTTCGTTCCACTTCGCCATGCGCTCGCTGCGGCTGAACGAGCCGACTTTGAGCTGGCCGGCATTCGTGGCGACGGCGAGGTGGGCGATGAAGGCGTCTTCCGTTTCGCCGGAGCGGGCGGAGACAACGGGCAGCCAACCCGCGGCCTGCGTGAGGCGGATCGCGGCGAGGGTTTCGGTGACGGTGCCAATCTGGTTGAGCTTGATGAGCACGGCGTTGGCGGTGTTCGCGGCGATGCCGCGCTCGATGCGCGTGATGTTGGTGGTGAAGTGGTCGTCGCCGATGAGCTGGCAGCGATGGCCGATGGCTTGACGCACGATTTTCCAGCCGTCCCAGTCGTCCTCGGCCATGGGGTCCTCAATGGAGACGATGGGATATTTGTTCACCCATTCGATCATGAGCGCGGCGAACTCCTCCGTGGTGAAGCGGCGCTTTTCGAGGCCGAGGGTGTAAAAGCCGCCGTGGTAGAGGTCCGTGGCGGCGATGTCGAGCGAGATGCCGACCTCGCGGCCTGGTGTGTAGCCCGCGTGCTCGATAGCGGCGAGCAAGGCGTCGAAAACGTCTTCGTTGCGATCAAACATGGGCCAGTAGCCGCCTTCGTCAGCGACACCGGCGAGCAGGCCGCGGCGTTTCATGATGTCGGCGGCGGCGTGGAAGACGTTGGCGGTGACTTCGAGCGTCTCGTCATACGATTGGGCCGTGAGGGCCATGATCATGAAGTCCTGGATGTCGATGCGGCCCTGCGCGTGCTTGCCGCCGCCGAAGATCTGGATCTCAGGCAGCGGCAGCAGTGTGCCATCGCCGAGCGCTTTAAAGAGCGGCACGCGTTTCGCATTCGCGGCGGCCTGTGCCACGGCCATGCTGGCGCCGAGGATGGCATTGGCACCGAAGCGTGATTTGCCAGGCGTGCCGTCGAGAGCGATCAAAGCCTCATCGAGGCCGCTTTGATCGAACACATCGCGTCCGATGACTTCGCGGGCGATTTCGCCTTTCACATGCGCGAGGGCTTTGAAGACGGATTTGCCGCGAAAGCGGTTCAGATCGCCATCGCGCAGCTCCAGCGCCTCGTGATGGCCGGTGGAGGCCCCGGAGGGCACGAGGCCGTGTCCGGCGGTGCCGTCCTCCAGCGTCGCGATGACCTCGACGGTGGGATTGCCACGACTGTCGAAGATTTGCAGGGCATCGAGCGAGGTGATGGTCATGAAGCCGATTTTGCGGGCAGTTTATAGACCTTGTGTACGAGGAAGCCGAGTAGCTGCAACTGCGCGGTGATCGCGACGCACCATTTGACGACGAGGGAGCCTGGGATCGGCTGCACGGCATACATCATCATCTGACCGGCGCAGGAGATGAGGGCGAGGCAGAAGGAAAACTTCAGTGTGCAGCTCAGGCAGCGCTTTTCCGCCACGCAGGCGGCGAAGATGAGGCTGAAGGCGGCGGCGATGATGAGCTGGCCGAGCATCATCAGCGGCATCTTGGTCATCATTTCGGCCTCGGGCCGCCAGAGATGCTTGGTCTCGGCATAGGTGGCCGAGAGCCAGACCTGGTGAATGAGGAAGTCCGTCACCGCGATGGTGATGAACGCGACGACGATGGTAATGAGCAGGCTTTTGGTGTTCATGGTGGGTGGCGTTGAGGAAGAAAGGGACATGCGAGTCTGTCAGGCGGCAGGGAAATTGTCCAGCATCATGGTTTGGGCGCATGGTGGATGATGTTCCCGGTGCCGTCGCGTGTTTCACGCACGATGCGTGTGTCGGCGGTGTCACGACGGTCTGGCAGGGCACCGGCGGTTGAGAGCACTTTTTCAAAGGCCTCCACGGCACTGGAAGTGGTCACGGGTGGTGCGGCGAAGGGCTTCGGGGCGAGCACAGACGTTTCAAAGCCGGTCTTGGCCTCGCTGACGGTCATGTGATTGCCTTCGAGGTAGAGTGAGGCATCTCCCACGACATCCACGCCGGTGTGGATGAGCGGCGGCTTCTGTGTGGTCGAGGGACCGGGCTTGAGAAAGTAGGCAATGTAGTTAACGCGCTCAAACTGGCCGTAACCGGCGGTGTGACCCCAGTTGTAGAGCACGTTGTTGCGGAAGTCCGCGCAGACGATGCCAGCAAAGCGCGGGACGCGGCTGACGTGATGCGCCATGAGATTGTGATGCCACGTCACCCGCTCACCGCCGAGGATGGCGGCGTAGCCGTGGTTCTCGCGGTTCAGCCCTTCGCTGATGATGCACCATTGCACGGTGATCTCGTCGCTCAGGCCGGTGATGGAGCACACCTCGTCCGTGCTCCAGCTCAGCGACAGATGATCCGCGATGCAGCGCCGCGCGTCGCTGAAACTCAGCGCATCCTCGTCGTCGGTGTCATCGCCAGGGCGGATGCGGAAATGGCGCAGCACCACGTCATGCGTGGTCACAAGGAAGCCGTTGCCAGTGAAAGTGATGCCGCCCGCAGGTGCGGTGGAGCCTTCCACGGTGATGAATGGCTCGCTCACACGCAGCACGGACTTCAGCACGATCTCGCCCGCCACGCGAAAGGCGATGTGCCGTATTCCACGTGTGATCGCCGCCGCACGGAAGCTGCCGGGTCCGTCGTCATGTAGATTCTCCACCCAGAGCAGCGGCCCATCGCGACCACCTGCTGTGTGACAGCCAAAACCCTCCGCGCCAGCGAAGGCGGGCGGCTTGTCAGTGAGTTGAATCGTCTCCAGCGGCAGCTTTTCCCAAAGCGGCACAGGAATGACCGGGCGCACCCGGCACTGGGTCACGGGCGCGTTTCCCGCATGGCCACGCACGTTGGTCAAAACCACGTCGCAGCGGTTTTTCCCGCCGCGATAGGTCAAAGTCCACGCATAGTCACGGCCTTCATGCCCAGGGCCTACGCATGAATAACTCCGATGAGTTCGAGACGGAAGTTGGGATCGAGAGAGGCGCGGCGGCGTTTGCGGCGCAGGCTTAGTTTACTGGGATGATCGCGCAAGACTTTGATCGCTAGCTCGCGCTGGATCGAAAAGTTATGGGCGGCGGTCTTGTCGCGCACCTGGCTGTGGTCTTCCCCAAAGGCCATGTCGAGCACCCAATGGCAGCGATTTTCCGGCGATGGCGGTTTGCATGCCCATGGCATCAATGGTGACGGTGGCTCCGCTAAGTTCGAGTGCGGCGAGCAAGCGCGGGATGGCTTCAATTTCATTGCTCTTTTCTTCGCAGACGACTTGAGCGGCGCTGAGCGAACGCGCATCGACTCAGGCACGCAGCAGGTGGACGCGATGTCGGCCTAACTCGGCGTTGTAGGTGCCGCGAAGAGTTTTGCCATCAATGGCAATGTGCAGACCGTTGAGTGGGCCACTCCATTGGCTGAGGATGTCGATCATGGCTTGTGGATCGATCTTCATGAAGACATTGCGGAAGACGTCATGCG
>NZ_JBJXFV010000005.1:0-18399 GCF_046154365.1 Prosthecobacter sp. | reverse complement strand
ACTACCTGGTCCGGGACAAGGAGCCGTGGTTCACACTGCTCCTGCTCGGCGGCCTTGCCACGACGATTGCGCTGATCACCTGGCTGGGAGGCATTCCCATCGCGTTCGCGGCCTGGACCTTCGTCGGAAGCGGCGCTTTCTATCTCCTGCTACGCCTGCTGTTTGGAAAGGGCAGTGCGTTTGAAATGCTCATGCCCGCCCATATCATGGCCATCTTGGCTTTGCTGGCATGGGGTGCCTTCCAGCAGGTGCGGCAAAAGGTTCCGCCAACCTCCACGGCGCACGAACCCACTTCCCAACGCGCATGAATCCTGCCTCAACACCTCCCGCGCCGCCCTCGATGCCCGCTTCTGTTGCCGTCGTGAAACCACGTCGGCGCATCTGGCCCTACATCGTTGGAACCGCTCTCGTCGCGGCACTCAGCAGCGCATGGTACTGCTACCACCTCTGGACCGCTCCCATCCCGGACACGATGAGCGACGAATCCAGCGCGATGGGGGAAATGATCGTGCTCTTCCTCATGGGCGTCGGCGTGATCGTCTGCACCGTGATGGGGGCGTTGCTGGGCTGGTTGATCGGCTGGATTGTCCGCAAGTGGTGCTCATTACCCAGAGAGACTCTAAACGTGGTTGCCCTGACGCTGCTGCTGATACTGCCTGCGGCGAGGATGGTGGCTGAGGATCTTGCGGGTGCTCCTCCCGCGATTCAGACGCTTGCCGCCATGCTGCAAGGCAAGAATTCGGACGAAGTCAGAGCCACGCTCATCACACAGCTCGGGCCGCCGCAGCGTGACGTGGGTTCCGGCCTGCGCATTGAGCAATGGGACACTGCTGATGGTGTACTGACCTTCAATCCAGTTAGCGGTCCCCATTTTTCCAATCCTCAGACCAAAAAAACATTTCACCTTCTGCACACCACTAATCCAGTGCATGCCAACCTGCTGCAAAGCTATGAGATGTTTACGCTCCCCGAAGCTGCCTATAACGGCACCAGTTTTTGGCTCGGCAATCTTCGTTTTGGCGATGACATGATCTATCACTTCAAGGATAGCGGTCAGAACCTGCGCCATCGAAAGGAGCAGGCCGACAACTTCTTCATACGCCATCCGTCCGGCAAATACGAAGTGCACTATGTCGCGCCGGTCACGCGTGACACGCTGCTCGAAACGCTGGCCGAAGGTGTCACCATTGCCCAGCTCATTTTCATTGCCGCTGACGGCAAGAGCAGGACAACGTTCTCGACCACCAGTTCGAAAACCTCTCGAAGACTGACGTTCGCAAGCGACAAGCCGCTCTGCTTTGCGATGGACACAGGCTGGAGGAATTTGTGGAAGTGAACACAGGATCGAAGGGGGCCGGATTTTAATCCGCAGTACTCCGCCGAAGAATGGGCCCTCTTCACGTCAATTCACATACTCCAGCAACGCCTTGATCACCTTCCGCTCGCTGACGGCCTTGAATGCATCGGCGATGCGCTCCAGCGGGAAACGATGGGTGATGAAATCAGCGGCGGTGAGTTTGCCTTCGCGAATCCACTGGCAGATCGCGGTTTGGGATTCCTTCTCGTAGCGGCGGGTGGGCCACTGGTGGACGAAGAGGTTGAAGTTGAAGTCAGCTTTCGACTTGTCGATGTGCAGCACGCCATGGGTGAGCACGCCGTAGATGCAGTGCGATCCGCCACGGCGTAGCAGTGGCAGGCCTTTTTGCACGATGTCGGGATGGCCGACGGCGTCGATGACGGCATCGAGTTTCTTGCCGCGAATGCTGGCGAGTTCACCGATCTCCATATCGCCGGGCGCAAAGGCTGCATCGGCACCAAAGGCGAGGGCTTTGGCCTGTTTGTCGGTATGACGGTCCACGATGCCGATCCAGCCGAGGCCGAACAAGCGTCCGAGCTTCACAAAGCTCAAACCGACCGGTCCGGCACCGAAGATGAGCACGTCATCGCCGGGTTGAAGGTGGAAATCGCGAAACGCACCCAGCACCTCGCGCCAAGTGCAGAGCAGGACGGCCTGCTCGGGCGGAATGTCGGCATCGACGCGGGTTTGAATCTCGAAGACCTCCACCCAGCCATGCGCTTCATCGGCCACGCCGTCGGCGACCATCGCATCGTGATCATTCGCGAGCGTGAACTCGCCAAAGCCGCCCCAGCCGGAATCCACGCCCTCTTGTTGCAGATCGAAGACGAGTCCACCGACCGCACGATCCCCCACGCGGAAGTTTTTCACCCTCTCACCGACGGCGACGACGATGCCGACGCTTTCATGGCCGAGGGCGAAGGGGAATTTGTCCTCCATGCCCGGAAACGTGCCGCCGAGCAGTTCGGAGTCGGTGCGGTTGCACAGGCAGGCGCATTCCGTGCGCACCAGCGCCTGATACGGCCCCGGTTGCGGCTGCGGTGTGTCGAGGATGGCGAGTTCTCCGGGCGAGGTGGCGATGACAGACTTCATGGGCCGCGCATCGAACACGCGGCGCGTGCGAGTGCAAGCGAGGAGATGTCATTAGCCATATCCGCACTGGAAAACCGCCTGTTTCTTGCTTTGAAAAGGTTCCCATGTTTCGCACGCTCTTCGAATACCTGCTCTGGCCCTTGATTCTCGTCGCCGCCCTGATTCCCACCGGGATCGGCATCGCGAATGGTCACGGCCCGCTGGCTTTCAACATCACCTACTTCAGCCTCGCGGCGCTGCTGTACGTGCTGGAGCGCGTTTACCCGCATGAGGAGCGCTGGCTGCATTCGGACGGGCAGGAAATTCCCGATCTGGCGCACACGGCCTTCACCAAATCGTTCGTACAGTTGCTCATCGTCTCGATGACTTGGCTGGGTCTTGCCAGTGTGGTCGGGGGAGAGCAGGGGACCGGTTTCTGGCCGAACGACTGGCCGATGTTCTTCCAAGTCGTGCTGGGCCTCGTGGTGGCCGAGTTCGGCCTCTACTGGGCGCATCGTGTGGCGCATGAATGGATGCCGCTGTGGTGGTTCCATGCGGTGCATCACAGCTCGAAGAAGCTCTGGTTCTTCAACACCGGCCGCTTCCATATCATCGACACGCTCAAGAGCATGATCTTCTCCGCCCCGCTGCTGGCGCTGGCCGGTGCGCCGCAGGATGTGGTACTCTGGTTCGGTGCCATCACCGCCTACATCGGCTTCCTGACGCACGCTAACGTCCAGATGCGCTTCGGCTGGCTGAATTACATCTTCAACACCCCCGGCCTGCACCGCTGGCATCACTCGATGGACCTACGCGAAGGCAACAAGAACTACGGTGAGAATCTGATGCTGTGGGACCTCATCTTCGGGACTTACTACGATGACACCAGTCGCCGTCCGCCGGCCGAGATCGGCATCAACGCGGCCATGCCAAGGCATTTCTGGGGACAGATCGTTGAGCCCTTCCGCTGGAACAAGTTCCAGACCGCCGCCAAGACGGGTGAGGTGAAGCACAAGCTGCTGTGAGCCTATTGCAGTGGAGCCTAGTGTTTGCGTGACGGATTTGTCACATTGAGCATCGTGCAAACCTGCGGGCCTTGAGTGATCCGTTCACCGTCAAACAAACTATGAGCCAAACACAATGGACGCCTGAGGTTCAGGCGATGTGGGTGAAGCTGGAAGGTCTCCAGCTCGATAACAACAACGCGGTGTTCGATTTCTCGGCACGGCTAAGCAAAGAAAACGGCTGGACTCGGGCCTTCACGGCACGCGCGATCCAGGAATACAAGCGCTTCCTCCTGCTGGCGCTGCACGCCGGTCATCCGGTGACGCCGTCCGAGGTGGTCGATCAGGTCTGGCACCTGCACCTCGTCTATACGCGGTCTTACTGGCAGGACCTCTGCGCCAACGTGCTCGGACGTCCGCTGCATCACGAACCCACTGCCGGTGGTCTTGATGAAAGCGTGAAGTTCCACCTGCAATACGAGCGCACGCTCGCCAGCTACCGTCGCATCTTCGGCTCCGAGCCTCCTGCCGACATCTGGCCGAGTGCGGAGGAATGCTTCAAGCCCAAGCTCAACCGCTGGGTGGATGTCTCACGTCACTGGACGCTGCCGAAGCCGGCCTGGCTGAAGCACCTGCGGCCACGCTATGTCATTCCCGCCGCTGTAGCAGTCATCTTGGTGCTGACGCTGGCCGGTTGCAGTGAGCTGAACGTCTTCGACTATCGCGGTGAGGAGTTTCTGAAGTTGTACCTCGTCGGCTTCGGCCTCGCCTTTCTTCTCTCACTGCTGATCCTGCACAACGCACGCTCTGACAGGCAGGAGCGACTGAGCGATGAACCGCTGACCGACCCGTATGAGATCGCCTTCCTCGGCGGCGGCGGTCGTCGCATGGTGGATGCCGCGCTGGCGGCCTTGTTCACACGTGGACTGCTCAAACTCGACACACCCAAAAATGGCCGCGCCACCATTGGCGCTGCGCTGGAAGGAGACACGGCGGACTTGCATCCCGTCGAGCATCAGGTGTGGCAGGCGCTGCCCACCAGCGGCAGGGCCGAGGTGCGGCATGTGCGCAAGGCGCTCATCCCGCTGACGCAGGCCATGCAGGAATCCCTTGCCGAGCGTGGCCTGGTTTTCCTGCCACCGCAGCTCACCCGTCTGAGCTGGCTGGTGGCGCTGCCGATGCTGCTCATGCTCATCGCCGGTGTGATCAAGGTCTGCATCGGCATCAGCCGTGATAAACCGGTGTTTTTTCTCATCGTCTGCCTGTTCATCAGTGTTCTCGTGCTCTGTCTGCGCATGTCCCTCATGAAAAAACGCACCGTAGCAGGCGAAGCGCTCTGGCACCGGCTCAGCCTGCGGCGACGCATCAGCCCGCTGGTCGAGCGGGACGGTAGGCATGATCTTGATCCAACACTTGCGGCGATGGCGGTTGCCATCGGCGGCTCCACCGCGCTGGCCACTCCCAGCTATCAACCGTTGCACAACGTTATCCACTATCAGGCTCCAGGTTCCGGCGGCGGTTGCGGTTCCGGCGGCTGTGGTGGCAGCAGCGGAGGCGGTGGGTGTGGTGGTGGCTGTGGAGGGGGCGGCTGCGGCGGTTGTGGGGGCGACTGATCTAACAGCCGCCGACATCGCCCTGAAAACGACTTGCCGCTCTTCATCGCACATGCGAAGCATCGACCCCGAAAACAAGCGCCCGTAGTTCAACGGATAGAATGGTGGTCTCCGAAGCCGCATATCCAGGTTCGATTCCTGGCGGGCGCACCACCGAGGGCGGCAAGGCAGCGGCAGACGCGTTGGCGAGTGCAACAACGCCGTTGCACGATCTGTATGGAAAGCATGATCCGCTTCTTCCTCTGCCTTATGCTCCTCTGTCAAACCGCCCTTGCTGCTGAAGTCACTAACATCGGTTCACGTCGCGAGTTGTTCGTGGACAAGCTGCTCATCGACCAGATGAAAGGCACCACGCTGCAACTGCATCATCCCGAGGCAGCCGGTGTCGCTGTGAAATTTGACCAGCCGTGGGAAGGCCGCTTCAGTGCCTACATCACCGTCATTCATAATGCCGAGGCGAAGAAGTTTCAGATGTACTATCGTGGCAATGCGGGCTTCAAGGACGGCAGCACCGGTGAAGTGACCTGCTACGCGGAGTCTGAGGATGGCATTCGTTGGGTGAAGCCGAAACTCGGCCTGCATGAGATCAACGGCAGCAAGGACAACAACGTCATGCTCGCCAATCTGGCCCCCTACACGCACAACTTCGCCCCGTTCATCGACCATCGGCCCGGCGTGCCGAAGGAGCAGCGTTACAAGGCTCTCGCCGGTCTCGGTGGTAAACACGGCGGCCTCAGCGCCTTCGTTTCCGAAGATGGACTGCATTGGAGCAAGATGCAGGATGTGCCGGTCATCACCAAAGGCGCGTTCGATTCGCAAAACGTGTCGTTCTGGTCGGATGCAGAGCAGTGCTACGTGGCCTACTTCCGCGTCTTCACCGGCGGTGTCATTGATGAGAAGACCTGGAAACCCACCGGAGTACGCTGGGTCAGTCGTGCCACGAGCAAGGATTTCCTCACCTGGACTGATGCTGTACAGATGACGAGCGATCAGCCTTTGGTGGATCAGATCTACATCAGCCAGACGAATCCTTACTTCAACGCCCCGCACCTCTACATCTCCACGGCCGCGCGTTTCATGCCTGGAAAGACAGTGCTCGATGATCAGGCAAAGAAATACCTCGCTGACGACACGAAAGTCTATCCCGCGCTGATTCAGGACTGCTCCGAGGCCGTGCTGATGACCAGCCGAGCCGGAACGCATGAGTTCAATCGCAGCTTCATGGAAGGCTTCGTGCGTCCCGGCCTGCATTTCCGCAATTGGACCAGCCGCAGCAACTATCCCGCCTGTGGCGTCGTGCAGACCGGCAAATCGGAGATGTCCATGTATGTCGAGCGTCACTACGGCCAGACCGCTGCGCTGCTGCAACGTTTTACTCTGCGCCTCGACGGCTTTGCTTCGCTCCATGCCGACTACGCTGGCGGCGAGATGACCACCAAGCCCGTCACCTTCACCGGCAAGGCGTTGCATTTGAATCTCGCCACTGGTGCTTCCGGTTCCGTGGCCATCGAAATTCAGGACATCGACGGCAAACCCATGCCCGGCTTCACCTTGGCAGACTGCCAGACCATCACCTATGACGACATCGACCGCGTCATCGGCTGGAAAGCTGGCAGCGACGTGTCTGCAATTGCCGGGAAGCCCGTCCGCCTGCGCTGGGTGCTCAAGGATGCCGACGTGTATTCGTTCCGCTTTGAGTGAATCGTTTGCTTGAGGCCGGAAACACGGAACCATGCGCCCGGGACGTGCGTATCCCGTCGCATCCGATTCATGGACATCTCGTCGAAGACATTCTCAGCCAAACAATTCACTCTGCCGGACACGCTGCCGATGATCGTGCTCGACGGCTGCTATTTGTTTCCCGGCTGCCATTTGCCGCTGTTCATCTTCGAGGAACGCTACCGCCGCATGCTTGATCATGCGCTTCACTCCGACCGCATGTTCTGCATCGGCGCTCCCTGCGGCGCGGACGAGGTGCAACCGGTGACCACGGCCGGGCTCATCCGTGCCTCGGTTAAAAATGCCGACGGCACCTCGCAGGTCATGCTCTACGGCGTCACCCGTGTGCGCATCACCGGCTGGGATCAGTTGCTGCCGTTCCGCATCGCCCGCGTGGAATCAATCCTCACGAAAACGGCTCCGTTGAAGACGTTGCAGATCTTGAAATCAAAGGCGCTCGCCCTGCTGCCGCATCCCACCGACGACAGTTGTGAAAACATGCAGTTGCTGCGGCAGGAACTGGAGATCATGGACGAAGCTGAAACCGTCTGCGACATCATCGCTTTCCATTTCATTCGCTGCGAGACTGCTCTCCGTGCCCTGCTCGAAGAATGCTGCCCGCAGCGACGCTACGAACGTCTGATCACCGAATTGGAGAAGGCACAGGACTGACGGTTGGTACCGTGTTGATGGTTGATTGACTGATTCTCGAACATCGCTTTGCGCGGCTTGTAATTCAAACCATCAACTATCAACCACGCACCATCAACTGCGGCTGTCACGCTTCATCCCGCACCGGATTCGTCAGCGTGCCGATCTTTTCGATCTCCACGCTCACCACATCCCCATCCTTCATGAACACCGGCGGTGTGCGTGCCATGCCAACGCCATGCGGCGTGCCGGTCAGGATCACAGTGCCTGGCATCAGCGTCGTGCTGCCGCTGAGGAATTCGATCAGCGTCCGCACATCGAAGATCATGTCGTTCGTGTTCCAGTCCTGCATCGTCTCGCCATTGAGCACTGTCTTGATCGCGAGGCTGTTCGGATTCGGCATCTCATCCGCCGTCACCAGCACCGGCCCCAGCGGGCAAAACGTGTCAAAGGTCTTCCCACGGCACCACTGGCCGCCACCGCCCTGCTTCTGCCAGTCGCGGGCGCTCACGTCATTCGCGCAGGTGTAGCCCAGCACATGTTTCAAGGCGTCCGCACGGCTCACGTTCTTCGCCGTTTTGCCAATGATGACCGCCAGCTCGCATTCGTAATCCACTTTGTCGCTCTTCAGATGTATCGGCAGCAGAATCGGCTCGCCCGGATGCTGGATCACATTCGGCAGCTTCATAAACACCACCGGATGCTGGGGAATCGCCGCCTTGGTCTCCTCCGCATGACGTTTGTAGTTCAGCCCAATGCAGATGATCGCGAACGGCTGGATCGGTGCCAAAACCTTCGCCACCTCCGCTTTGCGTGCCGTCACGCAATGTTTGCCCAAGATGTCACCTTCAATGACCAGCGCCGATCCATCGGCCTGTTGGGCAGCGTGAGCGATGGTTCCCTGCGAGTCGGAGTAGCGGATGATTTTCATGGTTCAGTCAGTACGGCGGTTCCAGGCCACCAATTCGTCGTATTTGGCACCGGAGCCGCCAAATAAATCCAGCGCACTGCCCACCGTGCCATCCACGCGGCCACGGCTCAGTTCGTCGATGCGCTTCAAATCATCCAGATGCCGAATCCCGCCCGCGTAGGTCATCGGGATCGGCGAATGCTCACCGAGGAAGCTGACGAGCGCTTCGTCGATGCCCTCACACTTGCCTTCGACATCCACAGCGTGGATCAAAAACTCAGCGCAATGGCCTGCGAGCCATTTCAGTGATTCCGGCGTCACTTCCAGTGTTGTGAGCGTCTGCCAGCGGTTCATCGCCACCGTCCAACCTTTCGCCGTGGCCTTGCAACTCAGGTCGATGACCAGTTTTTCCCGCCCAGCGGCTGCGACCATCTTTTCGAGCCGTGTTTCACTGAATGTGCCGTCGGTTTCAAAAAGATAGCTCGTCACGATCACATGGCTCGCCTCGGCATCGAGATATTCCGCCGCATTGCATGGCCGAATGCCGCCTCCGACCTGCAAACCGCCGGGGAAGGCCTTTGTCGCCGCCTTTGCCGCATCCTCGTTGCCTTTGCCAAGCAGAATGACGTGTCCGCCCGTTAAGCCATCGCGCCGGTAAAGCTCGCCATACCACGCTGCATCGCGATCACTCACAAAATTCGTTTTTAAACCAGTACCATCATCGCGCAGCGACGAGCCGACGATCTGCTTCACGTGGCCGTCGTGAAGGTCAATGCAGGGGCGGAATTTGGTCATGAGGAGGTCAAGGAGTAGTCAAGAGAGTCAAGGCGTGGTCAAGAGGCCATGCGTCCACCGTCTTGACTTCTTGACGGCGCAGCTTTGACCGCTTCACCTCCGCCGCCGGTTCAACGCCAGCAATCCCAGCACCAGCAGCAGCAAGCTGGAAGGTTCGGGCGCGGCGTTGGTGGGAATCTGCGGCGTACTGTCGGCATCCACGGGCTTGAGGCCAGCGCGGTCGTATTGCTGCTGATTTTCGAGCACGACGGCACCGGAGTACGGTGTCACCAATTGATGCGCCGCAGCCTTCTTGGCCTGATCTTCGGGAACACGCTCACGTCCCTGGAACACGGCCATCACTTCACGGAAAACGGCGTGGCGGGCCAGTTGGTCCCACACTTCTTTGCCATCCGCAGGCGGTGTGGCTGCACGAGAGACACGGGAAACCGTCGCTGGCCCGGTGTGGATGCTTTGCAGTGTCGCGGTGAGTTTTGCCGCGTCATCACCGCTCCAGCGCAAACCACCGAAAACCGGCGCTGCGTCGTACAATTCCTCCAACAACTTGTTCCGCCCGTGTTCCAGCTCCAGCGCATGGATCTGCGGTGGTGTGCCGCCACGCTCCAGTAATTGTTTGATGACTTCCTTGCGACTGAGTTCCGCCGGTTGCGGTCCGTGCAGCCAGATGATCGTCGCTGGAGTCGAGGAGCTGCGCAGGCGTTGTAGCGCGGCTTTGAAGGCGGGCACGGCATCGCGGCCACCGGCGAAGTTCGCATCCTGCAAACGGCTCTCGATCTCCGCCACAGGCACTTCGACCGCCGCGCCATCGGTGCTGGTCCAGATCGTCATCGGGGCCTGAGCGGCCAGCTTTTGTAACGCTCCGCGGATCGTCGCCGCGTGTTTTTGCAAGCCTGCCGAGGAATCCACGATGACAAACACGGGGCGTTGGGTGCCTTCGGTGGTGTTGGTGGCAGGAGAACGCTCGACGATCACGATGGGAGGCTCGTTGCCGGCGAGTTTATCGGTCGTCCACACCTTCGGCAGCGGTGTTTGCTTCACGCCAAAGTTCAATTTCGCCAACTCAACCTGCGGCACCTCCGCCTGCCACGTCCATGCGCCATTCTGCGTGGCGGCGGCGTCTTTCCACGTTCCCGCGACCTCCAGCGGCTGCGGTGACTGCACCCACACCGCATGTTTTGCCGCGGTCGGGATGCTGAAGTTCCGCTCCACGATCAAAGGCATGAACAAGGCCGCCGGAGCCTGCGCATCCAGGGGGGCGGTGATGCCGAGGCGGATTTTCATGACGCCGTTCGGCGGAACGGGAAAGCATTGTGTCAGCACACGGTCAGGCCCTGCCATGTTCACCAGCACGGGATCACGACGGTCCACGACCACAGTTTGACGATAGGCCTGCGTGACCTGTGAGCGCGCGCCAAAGGCCGCCTCACGCGGTTCACCGTTGATCCACAGCGTCAACCGCGAGACGCACGCTCCTGGCGGCAACAGCATCTGGCAGCGGGCCTCTTGGGCGTTGCGGTGCTTGTTGTGAAACTCCAGCGTCCACTCGCCATGGGCCAGCGCAGAGTCCGCATCGACATGCCAGTCCATGCGCGACGACTGCATCGTCAATCCGCGGATACGTGCCCCAACTTCGGAACTGCCGCGATCTTCGTCCCACGCGAAGGTTTCAAAACGCTCATCCTCCACCATGCGAAAGCCTTCACGCATCCGCAACACACCGCTGGGAGGCGGCACATCACTGAAAGGTGAGCCCGTGACACGGAAGTAGAGCGACCTCAGCGTCTCGCGGTCAAAGGAACCCGTGCGAATGGATTCATCACCGAGCCTGCTGAGTCCCTGGCGGATCAAGCCACGATCAAACAAATGCCCCAGCGGCCCGAAATGCCCCGCGCCGCCACCCGTGTAGCACAAGCGCAGCAGAAACTCCTGCCGCCACGTCGTCCGCAGTTTGGGCAGTTCCTTGGCGGCATCGCCTTCCTGTGATTGCACGGCACGCAGTGCGTTCTGAATGTCACCATGCACGCTCACCATCCGCCATTCTGCCGCGACGACGGCCAGCAAACCAGCCACCAGTCCGCCTCGCCACAACCCCACATGTTTTATCCCCTGCGGCTGCCGACGTGCGATCACGAAGGTCATGATCCACGCCACCAGCGCCGCCAATGGCCCCAAGGCGGCCAAGACGAGTGGAAGTACTAACAAGCCCTGAACCCCACTGAAGATGAACAAGGGCGTGAACGGTAGCATGATCAGCCCGGCGAGATTCATCGGCCCCATCGCCAGCACATAGAGGATCGAGGAAAACAACCCCGCGCCATGCAGGAAGGCTCCCGCAGGTTCCCAGAACGTTCCTGGCTTCCGTCGGGCCATCCAGGGTGAAAAGATGGCCGCAGGCATCAGCAGCACCAGCAGCACATGCGTCCAGGTCGGGATGGGATCGCAGAGTGTCGAGGCGCAGGACCGCGTGGTGAACTCCATGATCAGCGAGTTCAAAGGTAGAATCATTCCTGCGGCGAGCAGAAGACGTTTTAAAAAGACCAAAATGCCATTCATGCGCGGCAGTCTAGCGGCACGGACCTTCGCGAGTCATCCTCTTTTATGTGAAATCCAGATGAAGTCACGGTGGAGCCGATCCATCAGCCACCTTCTTGACCGCCTTGACGCGCAGCCTTGACCTCCGGGCCTTCTCTGCCTTCTTCCGCCCGTTCATGACCACCACCGCCACGGCTCTGTTTCTCCTCTCCCTGCGACTTGCGCAAGGATAGGCGGCCCGCGTTCCCTCGTCATGCAGTCCTTGCCGTCACGTCACGGCAGCTTTTCAGTTCCGGGCACCCTTCCGGTCCTTCCCACCTTTGTTATCCTTGTAGCTCGGCTGGTAGCACCGACAGCAACGGCACGCCATTCATGCTGCGCGTGCCCACCACTCTGCTCTCCCGTCACCCCTGGCGGGTGGCGCAGTCATGAAAATGCCGCACGAGCAAAAAAAAGCTGTCCAAAGTAGCTGATTTTTGGGAGTCTCGCTGATGAAACAACCCGCCAAGCGTTATTCTGCCACCACCAAGTCTTCGCTTCACCTATCCGCTCACTTTGATTTCCAGCATGAGGCCATTCCGCATTTTCATCCTCGCTGCGTGGTGCGCCGCGCTCAGTGTTAGCAGAGCGCAAACTATGGCCGAGGGGCAGCTTGACGCTCAAACGGTCGAAGAAATGACGCTCGGCTTCAACCGCGGCATGGCGGCTTTTGGGAACAAAGAATGGCTCAAGGCGATGGAGGAGATGGAGAAGGTCATCGCCATGGTGGATGGCTATCCTGACAAAAAGGCCATGGAGGCGCCGAAGCAAAAGCTGGCACCCGTTTATTACACCGTGGGAGCTGCGGCTTTCAATGTGCCGGATTTTCCGAAGGCCATCACGTCCTTCAGCCGCTTCGTCGCGGAGTTCCCGAAGCACGAAAAGGTCGCGGAGGCTCGCTTGGCCGTGGCGCGGGCTACTTACTCCAACAAGGAGTATGACAAGGCCGCGCAGCTCTTCGCCGAAATGGAGCAGTATCCCTCCATACGGGAGCAGTCGCTGGCGATTCAGGCGCAGTGCTTTAAAGAGACCGGCAAGCTCGCGGAAATGGAGCAGGCGCTGTCCAAGCTCACCGCTGGCGGCATCAATAACACCGTACAGGCGAATGGGGCGCTGCTGCTGGCCCAGGCACGTGCGGAGGCGGGCAAAGTAGCCGAGTTGGAGCCGCTGATCGACCAGCTCGTGGCGCGGCGGCAGTTCGTGGAGAATGTGGTCGCGCTGAATTCGCTCATCGTCGCGGTGGGTGACTCACTGGCGGAGAAGGAGCAGTTTGAGAAGGCCTCACGCACCTATTTGAAAGTGCTGCCACCGGCGGAGGTCATCGCGTTTCAAAAGCAGCGCATCGAGTTCCTGGAGCGCCGCATCGCTGCCAATGAGCAGGCCGCCGCGCGGAGTCCGCAGGCCTCCGTCACGCTGCTGGGGCAGAATGCGGAGTTCGCACCCGTGCTAGAGCAGGCGCGGACGCTGCTGACGGAGTTTGAGAAGCTGCCGGACTACATGCCGGGTCTCATGCTGCGCAGCTCACGCTGCTGGTATGGGCGCGACAAAAAATGGGAGTCCATCCTCGTCAGCGAGCGCCTCATGCAGCGCTATCCGACCGCTGTGAAGGAAAGGGAGGCCGCTCTCTTTAGCTGCGTCATCGGCTACGCGGATGTCATGCAGGTGAAGACCTGCCAGCAACTCTGTGCGCAGTATTTGAAGGAGTTCCCCGAGGGCGCAAACGCGGGCACCGTGGCCTACGTGCAAGGCGCGGTGGCACTCCAGGCGGGTGACGTGAAAGGCGCGGCCTCGCTCTTTGGCACGCTCATCGACGTGCATCCTGGCAGCACCTTCATTGATCAAATGTACCTCATGCTTGGCAGTGCGCACTTCAGTCTGGGCGAGCTGGATGATGCGCTGCGCACCTACCAGAAATACATCACCAAATTCCCCAAAGGCCCCGCCCTCGAAGAGGCCAAATACCGCGCCGCCATCATCCCAGTGTTTCAGGGCAAGTATGAAGCGGGTTGGAAAACGGTGGAAGCCTTCCTCAAAGCGCACCCACGCTCCCAATATGCCGAGGACGCCAAATACCGGCTCATGATCTGCAAATACGCCGCCAATCTCTACGCCGAAGTCATCGCCGATGCCGCGAAGTGGGCGAAGGAGCACCCTGGCGGCATCATGGAGCCCGAGGTGCTCTCTTTAAAAGGCGACTGCCTCGCCGCGCTGGAGAAAAACAAAGAAGCCGCCGACACCTTCCAGCTCGCCGCCAAAAAAGCCGCCACCGACGAGGTCATGAACTACGCGCTCAACGAAGCCAGCCGCCTGCTGCAAAAACTCGGCGACATGGCCCAGCTCTCGAAGATGTGGGAGCAGTTCATCAAGGACAAACCGGACCACAGCAGCGTCGTCGCGGGAATCTACTGGATCAGCAAGGCGAAGACCAAAGAAGGCAAGGTGGACGAGGCCAAGCAGATCATCACCGAGCAGCTCAAGCGCAGCCTCAATGCGCCGAAGAATGAGTCCGTCGAAATGCTACTCCAGCAGCTCGCCCAGCTCTGCTGGAAACGTCCGCGTGCCAAAACACCGCCCGCCGAGGCGGTGCAGCCGGTCCTCGTGTCCAGCGCTGCCGAACCGCCACCACCACCGCCGTGGGACGCCATGGGAGAGCTGGAAAAGCAGATCGCCCCGCTCGAAGCCAGCGCAGATGCCAGTGGCCGTCCGCGTTTGCAATTTGTCCGTGTGGAGTTGCTGCGTCTGCTGAAAAAGAACACGGAGGCGGATGACTTGATGAGCAAGATCGCCGTCACGAAGCCCGAGGCGCTCAGCCCACAGCTCCTCGCACTGGCCGGCGAGTATTTGCAGTCCAAGAAGCTCACCGCCGAAGCCGCCGTCCTTTATAATCACCTCAAGGACACCTACCTCAAAAGCCCTTGGCTTGACTACGCCTACACCGGTCTCGGGGCGATGGCGCTAGCCAAAGGCGACGCGAAGACCGCGCTCGACCACTACACACTTGCTGCCGACGAATATGCCGGTGCCAAGGCCAAAGAAAGCACGCTCGGCCGCGCCATTGCTCTTCTCGAAGTCGGCCGTTACAGCGAAGCCAAAAAGCTCTTCGAGCAAGTCGCTAGCACGCGTGAGTGGCGCGGCGAATCCACTGCCCAGGCCGTGTATTATCTCGGTGAGGTCGAGGAGCGACAAAAGCGGCTGCCGGAGGCCGTCGCGTTTTATCAGCGTGTCTTCGTCGCCTATCAAAAGTATCTGCCATGGGTCGAGAAAGCCTACATCAAAGCCGCACAGTGCTTTGACCAGCTTGGCAAACGCAAAGAGGCCACCGCCCACCTCCAGGAGGTGCTGCGGCATGAAAAAATCGGTTTTGAAACCAAAACACAGGCTCGCAAAATGCTGCAACAATGGGGAGTCGCTTCATGAGTATCTTCATTCACAATAGAGTTTTTCAGGCCGTTCGGATTCACCGCAGAGGGGCAAAGAGGCAGAGGGCGCAGAGCCTTTTGAATTCTCTGCCATTTCTGCTCCTCTGCCCCTCTGCGGCAAAATCGAGTGCCCTATGCGCTTCATTCGTCCTGGGTCTATTTTCCTCGGCCGCCTTCGCCGATTCGCTGGTGCTCAGCAATGGGCAGACACTCACCGCGAAGGCTTTTCGGCGTGAGGGCGAGGTGATCGTTGCTACGGCTGAAACGCCGGGTCCAGATGGCAAAATGATGATCGTGGAGCGCAAGACGCCACTCACGGAGATCAGCAAAGTCGAGTGTTCACTGCCTCCAGTGCTGCAAAGTGCCCAAGCGCAGTTCGCCGTTGGAAAAGCTGCGACAGTGCTCAATGACATCCTCGCTGCGGTGAAGGCCGCTGAGCCGTTTGGGGAGCTGCCGGGCAGTTTCTGGCCGGATTTGATCGTGCTACAGGCGCATGGGCTGTTAGCACTCGGAAAAGATGTGGAGGCAGCGGCGCTCGTCAGCAGCTTTGAAAAAACCACGTACGCAGCGCTCGCAGCGGATGCGAAGGCCATTCGTGCGGTGATCGCCGCTCGTGCCGGGGACCACTCCACAGCGCTGTCACTGGCGACCACTCTTTTAAAAGACAGCACGCGGCCCAGCACCATCGCTGCGGCCTCGTTGGCACACGGATTGTGCCTGCTGGCGAAAAAAGAGCACGCAGCCGCTCTCAAAGCCTTTTTGGAGCTGCCGGTCTTCACGCCGGATGAGCAGGCGCTGAGCACCGCTGCGCAGTTTGGCGCAGCACAGGCTTATTGGGGCCTCGAAGACCACGACCGCGCCATCGCCACCCTTGAAGACCTCATTAAAACCCGCCCCAGCAGTCCCGAAGCACCGAAAGCCCAAACACTCCTACCTGCGTGGAAAAAACGCCGCACCGCCCTCGCTGACGCAAAATAACGAATCTTCATCATTCCCCTAACAGAACACCATGAACCGCCCACTCCTCATTCTAGCCCTCATCATCGGAGCCAGTGCCGCCACGCTCGCGCAAGAAACACCGCCTGCGGCCAAACCCGGCGAAGCTCCTGCTGTGCACACCAAGACTTTATGGGAGCAGATCGAAGAAGGCGGTTGGGTCATGTTCCCCATCGGCCTGTGCTCCATGCTCACGCTCTACCTCATCGGCGATGGTTTCATGCGTGTCACCTCGCCGAAACGCATGCTGCCAGCGGAGCAAGTTGAAGCCGTGAAGAACTTCTTCCGCGCTGGCAAATACGTCGATGCCTACAATTACTGCAAAGCCAACAACTCCTCCTTCTGCAACGTCACCCGCATGGCAGTGAGCGCCCTCGGCGAAGGCAAAACAGCCACCGAGGAAGCCATCATCACCGAGATGACCAAGGAAAACTCCCGCATTCAGACCTTTGTCAGCTACCTCAGCGTCATCGGCGTCTGCACGCCCATGATCGGCCTGCTCGGCACCGTCACGGGCATGATCAGCGCCTTTGCCGTGCTGGGCAGCAGCGGCATCGGCGACCCCAGTGGGCTCTCCGCCGCCATCGGTGAAGTGCTCGTCGCCACCGCCTCCGGCCTCTTCATCGCCATCCCGGCCTTCACCTCGTATTATTGGCTGCGCAATCGCGGTGCCAAGGTGCTGCATGACATCCAGGACACCGTCGCGCACCTGCTGCGCAAGATGCCCTATGACAAGCTCGATGGTGCTCACATCGGCGATGAAGAAATCGTCGCCGCCGACCCCGAATGGTATGTGGCACCGGAGGCTGCGGCCCACGCGTGATCGCGGTGGGAAAATCTCAAATCAGAAATCTCAAATCTAAACTATTATGGCTGGAGGAGGCGGAGGTGGCGACGGCGAGCCCGAATTTCAAATCGCCCCAATGATCGACGTGCTGCTGGTACTGCTCATTTTCTTCATGAGCATCACCAGTGCGCAGGTGTTGAAGGTCGATAAGGCCATCACCCTGCCCGTGGCACAAAACGGCATCAAAAAGGACAACATGCGCGCCGAGGCCATCATCAACGTGCGCTGGGATGCGCCGACAAAGAAGGCCATCTACACCTACGACGACAAACCCTACACCGACCTCGCCAAGCTCATCCCCGTGCTCACCGAAGCCAAAAAAGTCAGCGACAAAACCGGAGCCAAAGGCAGCAATCCCGAATTCCGCGTCGTCATCCGCGGCGACCGCGACGGCCCCGTCCGCGTCGTCACCCGGGCCATGAATGCCGCAGCAGAGGCAGGCATCGCCGACATTTCGTTTTCTACCTCCAACAAAGAATGAAACGCTTCGACCCCAACGCCAACAGCGACGGCAATCTGGGCTTCCAGATCGCGCCGATGATCGATGTCGTGTTTGTGATCATGCTTTTCTTCATGGTCATGGCCGGCGCGGTCAAAGTAGAGCGCGAATTGAATCAAAAACTGCCCGGCACCGTGGACAGCAGCAAGAGCGCCGACTTCACCGACGAGATCATCATCAACATCGCCGAAAACGGCGAAGTGCTGCTCAACGACGAGCCGATGGACCCCGTGGGCAAGCACCTCATGCCCCGCCTCACCGCCAGCCTCATGCGCCTGAAGCAAGGTGGCGACGCGGCAAAAACGCCCGTGCTCGTCACCATCATCTGTGAGCCTGAGGCGAAGTATGCACGCCTCGTGGACACACTCGACGCCCTCGCCGCCGCCGAGATCACCAACGTCACCGTCACCGACTCTGGCGAAGAAGGCGAAGATATATGACCCCGCCCACGGACATCCGCGAATGGCTCGCCACGCACGATCTCAGCGAACTCGCTGAAGTCTTCGCGGCGAACGCCATCACGCCGGACGTGCTGCTCACGCTCAATGCGGAGGAATTGCGTGAAATGGGCATCACCGCGCTCGGACACCGGAAAAAGCTGCTCGCGGCGATTGAGGCGCTGAAAGCGCCCGTGGTGACTGCCGCGCCAAAACCCGCCGTCGCAGCCAAAATACCCGTACCGAGCGCTGTAGCGCCCAAACTACCTCCCGCGCCGACGAATCTGTCTCCTCGGACAGATCAGTCGGATCAGACTGCTCCGACTGATTCCCCAAAAACCAAGCGCAAAGCCTGGTCCGCTGGCTTTCTCGGCGTCTCCATCGCGCTGCATCTCATCTTTGGCCTCGGCGCGGGTTATTGGGTGGTGCAGCAAATTCAAGCCAAGCGGAAACTGCAATTCAGCGGCGGTCCACCGACCGTCAGCGCCAGCAAGCGTGCGCTGGAGCATA
>NZ_JBJXFV010000236.1:0-7454 GCF_046154365.1 Prosthecobacter sp. | reverse complement strand
TCCCCGCGAGAAACGTGTTGCGCAAACAGGCGAGCTTCGGGGCTAGCGAAGCGCCGCGAAGCGAAAGGTTAGGTGAGGGGCCAGTTCGGCGTTCGTTGCAGGATTGCTTAACGGCATTGGCTTTAGCGGTGCCGGAAAATAAGGAAGTGCGAGATTCTTTGTTGGAATGCAGACTCGACGCTTTCGCGTTGATCATCATAGTCTGCATTGATGCCTCTCACGGTTCTGACATTGCGTACTGCCGACAGCTTGCATGAGCTGTCCTGCCCCATAGATGCCTCCATCGATCTCGGTAGCTCGTCAGAGTGTGAGATCGTTCTTGATGGTGGGGCCATTTTGCCACGGCATTGCGTGTTCCGACGTGTGGCTGAAAAGCGGTTTCGCATCCAGCGTGCGGTACCGGAGGCATGGTTCACCGTGAATGGGGTGTATGCGCCTGACCTTGAGGTGGAAACGCCGTTTCAATTCAGCCTCGGCATGGAGGAAATCAGGTTTGATCTTGGCGTGGAAGGGGAGGAGCCGCCGGAGCAGGCGGAGGAGGCATCCAGCGCAGAAGAGGCGGGGTCCGACGCACCTGCTGAGGAGTCGCAGGCCGTAGTGCGCTCCAATCGGCGCGATTATCTGCTGCAACCCACGGCGATGAAACCACGCGCCGGAGAGCGGGTGGGCGAAGTGATTGTGGAGTCGTCGCCTGAGTCCGCCGTGGCGCTGTCTTCACCTGTTTCAGTGTTGGAGCAGGCGAAAGCGCCGGAACCAGCCGCTGCTGATGAAGCCAAGCACGATGAGGAAGAATCGTCCTCGCTGCTGCTGACGGGCCTGCTGGTCTGCGGCGTGATGATTGCCGCGATCATCTATTGGAACCGGCATCTGGATCAGGTGTCGTCACCGCCCGTCGCCAAAGTTCAAGTGGCGGTGCCCGAGAGGACGCATTTCACGCCGGAACAAATCATCCGCGCCTGCGAGGAGTTGCGGCATGCGGGTGCGCCGCTGCTGGCGGCGAATCTCTTGATGCCGCTTGCCGAGGAGGGCCATGTTGAAGCAATGCAACCACTCGCCAACGCCCTTCGTGCCTCGGGTGAGTTTGGTGAAGAAGTGGTGTTTCTGATGCAGCAGGCGGTGGTGGGCGGCAGTCGCGCTGCGTTGAGCGATTTTGTGAGTGTGGTCGATGATGCGGACAATCCGGCGCGCTATGCCGAGAGTTCCTTCAAGCAGCTTCAGCAGGCGGCGACGCTGGGCGAAGCCTCGGCCTGGATGCCGCTGGGTGAACGGCATGAGCATGGCAACGGCACGGTGCAGGACATCAAGCGGGCGCTTGCAGCCTATGAAAAGGCGCAGGCGGACGGAGACCAGCGTGCCGAGGCCAAGCTCTCGGCCAGACAAGCGGCGCTGGATCGCGCGGCGGCATTCATTCGCTCGTGGAATGAAGTTTCGGTGGCGACGCTGCTCGATCATGTGGCTGCGGCTCAAGGGAAGTTCTTCATGCTCGATCATCCGCCGATGGATGCCCTGCTGCGTCTGGAGGAGGAGATGCGCGCACGCTGGCCGCTGCGGCGCATCAGTGTGGCTGCTGGAGCGAAGGCGGAGTTGGAAAATTTCGATCTCATTCATGTCATCCAGCCGTTTCAGTTTGAGGTGCAGCGCGGCGACCGCACTGCGCGCGGCAAGGGTGTGCTCACCTGCACGGTGCAGCGTGACGAAGCGGACAAGTGGCGCATCACCGATGCTGATGACACGATTGAACTGACCGAACTGCTGCCAAAGAAGGAGCAGTTCGTCAGTGCGGCATCGCTGCGCGAGCTGAAGCCTGCGTTTACGCATGAGGAGCAGGTCGAGGAGTCGCGCCTGGAGATTTTGCGCGGCATGCGTGGCATTGAGGACACGCAGGACTTCAAGACGGCGCTCACCGTGCTCATGAATGCCGTGTATGAGTTTCCGCAGGAGACGTTTTGGAAACCCTTTGCCGACACGCTGTGTGATCGCATGGCGCGGCAGTTGTTCGCCGATGGCAAATGGCTCGATGCCGCGTGGGCGGAGCCGGTGCATCAATTGTCCGAGCGTGGCAGTGTCTCCGCCATGCTGCTCGAAGGGCATCTGCTGGCGGCGGGATACGGCTTCACCCGCGACGAAAAGCGCAGCACGGCGCTGTATCAAAAAGCCTTCGAAGCCGGCAAGCGGCGTGATGCACGGTTCTATTATGCTGAGGCGCTGTTTCAGGGGCGTGGAGTGCCGCAGGACATCGACAAGGCCGGAGCGCTGGTGCTGTCGTTCATGACCCGTTCCAAGCATCCGCTGGAGGCCTATCTGGCCGCGCATCTCCTCTGGCGCAAAGCGGAGATCAATCCCGCGCTGTGGCAGGATGTGTATGACACGCTTTCACGCGTGACGGACAAGCATCCGCCGGCCAAAAATCTCGCGGGCATGGTGCTGCTGAATCACGGCCAGACGACCAAGGAGCGAAAAACCGGTTTCGCCGCCATCAAGGCTGCCGCTGAAGAAGGCGTGGTCGAGGCGATGAAGACGCTCGCCAACTGCTATCAAGAAGGCATCGGCAGCGAGAAGGATTTTCTCACCGCGACGACCTGGAAGCAGAAAGCCGCCGTGACGCCGCCGCTGAGGAAGAAGCATTACACGGAGTTTGAGGAATGATGGGGAGCGGTAGTTGATGGTTGTGAGTTGATGGTTGATGGACTGATTCCAAAAGCCGCATGAGTGGACGCGGCGTTCACTTGCTGGGTGAATCATCGGGGTCGTGGCTACCAGTCGATGTCCGATTCGCGGATTCTGATGCAGCAGACCATCAACAATCAACCATTCACCATCAACGGATGGTCCGCTCCTATTCTCCAGCACGCAGGATGTCGCAGGTGATGAAGATGGCCTGGAGGATGTCTTCCTTCTCAAATTCGGGTTTGCCGGTGGGTTTGTAGAGGGAGAGCAGGCGGACGGTGCCGTCGGGCATGGTGATGCCGGTGGTGGTCTTGGCGACGTGGTAATCCGTGAGCGGGAATTCAAGTCTGCGGCCCTGGGTGTCGAGGATGTGCTCGCGGTGCTCGAAGGGCGCGGCGGTGTGGAATTCGGGGGCGATGTTGAGGTCCACCAACTGGCTGTCCGCGCCGATGATGGCCTCTAATTCGACTTTGAAACCGACGTTGCGGGTTTCGGTGATGATTTCGGGCGCGCCTTCCTTGCTGATGCGCACGTCGGCGAGCGCGGTGTGCTCCGTGCCTTGCTGCGTGCGGGCGATGACACCGGGCTTGGTCTCGATGCGGTTGGTGCCGAGGGATTGTGCGTTTCCAGCCTTAACGGCGGCGAGGAGTTCGTCGAGTTCGGCGCGGTGGTTGCTTTTGCTGGCGGCTTGAGCGGTGAGTCGGCGCAGCAATGGGCCGGGGGCCTGGAGGACGTGGGTGGTGAAGACGAGCGTGGCAGGTGAGGTATGGATGAGTTCATCAAGCCAGGCTTCGATCAAAGCCAAATTCCTGGGGGTGTTGCGAACAACGAGCGTCGAGGTGGCTGGATTGTAGGAAGCGCTCGCCCCTTCCGGGAAGGTGACGCCGAGGCGTTCAAAAGGCTGGGGTGCGCTATGACGTTGGCGTACAGGCTGACGATGGTTGGGTGCCCCAAAGGGATCTTCTGGTGCTGACGGGTTATCTGGCTCAACGGGATTGTTCATGCGGTTCAGGAAATCACGCGGAACATGGTACGTTTTTGTTTCCTGCTTGTCCGTATCGGGAAGTTCCGTTGCTTTTGCTGCCGTCATGCGGCGTGGTTTGATGATTTGCGGCACGACATCGCACTTCAAGAACGTGGCCCAGAGTTTGGCTCCGGCATTACGACCGGTCGGCTGTTGGAGGGCGATGAGTTTGGTGCTGCCTTTGGTGAGGGTGAGGCCACTGGTGGTTTTGAGGACATGGAAGTCGGTGGCGGGCATGGCGAAGCGCTGGCCGGAGGCGGGATCGCGGAAGTGAGCGCCGCGTGCTTCGGGGGCGGCGGGATGGAGTTCGTGGCTGAAGTTGAGTTCAACGGTGTGGCCGTCCGCGCCAACCACGGGCTCGACCTCGAAGATGGTGCCGATTTTGCGCATCTCGAAGGTGACCTCGGGCTGGTTTTGGGCGTTGAGGTCGAAACTGGAGATGAAGACATGCTCGCGGACGGATTCGTGCGTGGCGCGGAGGCCGGATTTGGTTTCGAGGAAGAGGGAGTCGATGAAACGGGCCTCGCCGCGTGCGACGGCGGCCTCGGCGGCGGTGAAGATCGCGGTGTCGTCCGCGCCTGTGGCGGTGGATTGGCGGGAGAGGTCACGCAGCAGCGCCGCCGGTGCCTCGATGGTGTGCAGGGTGAAGGCGATGGTTTTGGCGGCTTGTTGCTCGGCATGTCCGATCAAAGCACCGATGGCCTCGATCATGGCGGGAGTGTTGATGACGTGGAGCTGATCGCCTTTTTGCTCCAGCACGGCTCTGGGAGGGAAGGTGATGCCCTGCACTTTCTCCAGCCACTCACGCAGCGGCTGCGAGGTTGTTTCCATGAGGGATTCGAGCAGCCCGGGCGGCGCATGAAAAGCAGTGGCGACCATGCCTTCTGCTGCGGGCATCTGCGATGGTTTTGCCTGCGGCAACATTTGAACCCGACGGATGCTGCTGGTGAGAAAGGCGGCCCAGAGGACATCGGCTTTTTCATCCGCGAGGCCGACGGGTTTGGTGACGCCGATGAGTTTCGTGGCTCCGCCGGTGCTGACGAGCGAGGTGGTGAATTCAGCACCCGCAGTCACGGAGAAGGGGAATTCGGCATCGCGATCGGTGAGCGGCTCGGTGGCGGTGAACTGCCGGATGCGCGGTGTGGTGGGATGGAGTTTGACGACGAGGCTGTTGTCGATGGTGATGCCATCGGCACCCAAGGTGGGTTCGACTTCGAGCACGAGGCCGAGCGGGCGCAGGTCCCAGGCGGCGGTGGCGCGGCTTTTCGTGTCGAGGGTGAGGTCGGTGGCGTGAACGTGCTCGCGCACGGCGGTGGTAGCGGCATGGGTGCCGGATTTGCCTTCGAGAAAGGCATCGGCGACGACGCGGACGTTGGAGCCAGGGTTTTTCGCGTAGTCGAGCAGGGTGGCGAGTTCTTGGATGGCGTTCGCGTTCCGTGAAGCGGCGGCGTTGATCTGGCGGATGAGTTCGCCCGGACCTTCGAGGATGATGAGCTGGTGGGCGAGGGTCCGAGAGTAATGAACGTGAATCGTATCGAAGAAGGCTTCGACGAGATCGAGGTTCGGTTGCGTGTTGGTGACGGTGAGCAGGCCTGTGGCAGGATTGAAAAAGGCAAAGGAGCCTTCTGGGAAGGTGATGCCCATGGTTTCGAGGATTTGTTTGGAAGACTGGCGGGCTATTTTGCCTTTCGAGGGGCTTGGTTCAGGCTGGGGTATGGCGAATGGATCGGCAGGGGCAGCGGGAGCCCCAGAGTCCATGTTGGAGGAGAGGAAATCGGTTGGGACTTTGAAGGTGCGGGTGAATTTCTCGCTCGCGTCCACCCAGAGGGGGATCACGAGAACAGCATCGGCCTCCACCTTGAATTTCATCTGTGCAAGCTCGGTGACGTAGCGCAGAGCCTCGTATAACGGCACGTTTATCAAATCGAGCGAGATGGATGCCTTGTCGGGTTCAGCTTCGGGGTGAAGACGGATGTTCACGCCTTTGTGCCCGGCAGGCGCGTTTGTCTTGTCTAGTTCACGGCTGCGGGTGCTGAGGAGTTCGATCGCCTGCTTGAGTGTGGCGTTGTGGAGACGGAGTTCAGGCAGATGGATGGCGTCCATCTTGCGTTTGATGGCTGCCCTCGCATCTTGCACGGCCAGCGGCTCGGCAGGTATCGGTTTGTCTTGTTCTTGCGCGTGAAGGGCAAGGGAGAGTGTGACAACGAGTGTGACGAAGCCGCGAAGACGAAGGCGCATGCCGGGGAGATTACCGGTGGCGGTGGTGGCTTGTCGAGAGGGATGTGGAGCGCGAGTTTTTAACTCGCCTGACTTTCCTGGCGTGTGGTGTTATCACCAAGCGGCGTATGGCTGATGGTCGCCGTGGTTGTTAGCGGTGCCGCTGGGACTAACAAATGGCGAGTAGGCTTCGCCATACTCGCGCTCCGTTTTCTTCAGAGGGTCTGATGAATGCGACCGAGGGCCATGAGGATGTAGCTGGTGGTGAGGACGGGGTCGCTTTCCATCCAGCGGCCTTCGGTGTTGGACCATGAGCCGTCGCCTTGTTGCAGGCTGAGGAGCTTTTGGGTGATGTCGGAGCGCCAGTCGATGAGCTTGCCGTCTTTGGTCTTGATGAAGTCGATTTTGGCAATGCTGAGGGCCTTGCTGAGGGTGTGGTAGTAGTAGTAGAGGCCTTGGGCGCCGAGGCCGGGGTTTTCAGTGGCGCTGTAGTTGGCGTTGAGCCATTCGATGACGGCTTTGACGCGGGGGTCTTTGGCGTCGAGACCGGCGTAGATGAAGCTGAGGAGGCCGGCGTAGCTGATGCTGCCGTAGCTGCGGAGGGAGATGGTGCCGTCGGGGTTTTCGACTTTGGCACCACGGGTTTCGGTGGGGTTGTAGATGAAGCCGCCGGCGTCTTTGGGGTCTTTGCTGACCCAGCTCGATTTGTTGCTCTCGGGGCGGTTCTGGCAGCGCTGGATGAAGTCGATGGCGGCACCGAAGTTGAGCTGGGGCTCGTTTTTGGCGGCGTCGCCTTTGTCGGCGAGGAGAGACTGGGCGTAGTAGAGGGCTTCGAGGGCGAAGGTGGTGTTGGAGAGGTCGGCGTGGGTGGCTTTTTCTTCGCCGTAGCCGATGCCGCCGTCGGTGGGGTTGTCTTGCTTGCCTTTTTCGTCGAGGTCGAGCTGGCGGGTGACGAGGTAGCGGCGGGCTTTGAGCATGACCTCCTCGTTTTCGGGTTTGGGATTCAACAGCAGCGCGGTGAGGGCGAGGGCGGTGTTGTAGGTGGCGCGGGCTTTGATGCAGATGCTGCCGTCGGGCTTGGCGTTGGAGATGAGGTAGCGGGTGGCGGCTTCGATTTCGGCGGGGACGGGATCGCCGGGCTTGCGGGAGGGGTCGAGCATGAAGCCGGTGATGGCGAGTCCGGTGATGGCGACGGGTTCGGCTTCGCCCCACTGGCCGGTGGCTTGGTTTTGCTTGGAACGGAGGAAGTTGAGGCCGCGCTCGACGCCGAGGCGGAGTTCTTGTTTGAGGGATTCGTGGCGCGGGGGCGGGGTGGCGGCCTGGCCAAACGCGGAAGCGGTGGCGAGGGTGAGGAGGAGGGTTGGGAGTTTCATGGTGTGGTGGGGTTTAAGTGCTCAGTGCTCAGTGCTCAGTGCTCAGTCAATGTCGTTAAGTTAAGAAGGGATTGCCGCAGATTCAGGGAAGCCGCAGATTTCTCGCCTGAATCGTCTAATCTGTGGTTTTCCTGAATCTGCGGCATTCATTCATGTGCTGTCCTTAACTTAAT
>NZ_JBJXFV010000235.1:0-5641 GCF_046154365.1 Prosthecobacter sp. | reverse complement strand
TCCCCGCGAGAAACGTGTTGCGCAAACAGGCGAGCTTCGGGGCTAGCGAAGCGCCGCGAAGCGAAAGGTTAGGTGAGGGGCCAGTTCGGCGTTCGTTGCAGGATTGCTTAACGGCATTGGCTTTAGCTCGTCCGGGAGGTTGAAATAACCGGTTCATGCCCCACTTTGAAGGCATGAAGCCAATCACTCTCGTTTTCTTTCTCCTCACCGCCGCCGCCTGGGCCGGCGTGGAGGTGGACGTGGATAAGTTTGGTGAGAGCCTCGGCGGTTGGAAAAAAGAGGACGGCAAGGCCGCTGAATACAAATTCTCGGAGAGCAACTACCGCACCTACAAGCCGGAGATCTCCAAGGCGCCCGATGGCGGCATCTTCATCTCCGTGCGCGTCGATCATATGCGCGGCATGTTTTCCTCCGACGATCACGCGAGCCTGGAGATGAGCTTCGGCCCCGATGGTGCGCTGCTTTCCGCGCAAGCTTACATTTCCATCCAAGAGCGCCGCATCAGCAGCGACATGTTCCGCAGTGGCAGCCGGTCGGCCGCTGGAGCAGTCGGAAATGTTGTCGGCGGCACCGGCGCGCAGGCCGCCAAGGTCGGAGGCGAGGTGTTTGCCAATCTCACCGGCAAGCTGCTGCGCGAAAACGTCACCGAACCGGGCCGCGTCGCCTTTCCCGCCGCGCTGCGACACAACTACAACCTGTTCTATCCCTGCGTGCATGTGGAGAAAGACCCGCCCAAGGCGCTGCCGGTTGAAGAAGGCATTGATGCCACCAAGCCGGTGACTCCGCCTGCTGCTGTGGAAAAAAAAGCCGCGCCGGGAGGTACCATCGAAGTGCGCACCTTTGGTGAACCACCGCCAGAACCTGCGCCACCGGCCAAACCATGAGCAGCCAGCGCCTGCTCATCGACGTCGGCAACGGTCGCACCAAGTTCGGCCTCGCCACCAGTGATGCCATCCTCGAACGCCGCGAGCATGCCACGCGCGAGCTTTCACCCGATGCTGTGCGTGACATCACGCGTGGCTGGAACTTCAGCACTGCCGTGCTGTGCAGCGTTGTGCCGAAGGCCGTGCCTGCGTTTCGTGAGGTCTTCGGCGCTCAGCTCATCGAACTGCGCTACGACACGCCGCTGGGCATCGGCATTCGCTACCCGAAGCCTGAGAGCATCGGCCCTGACCGTCTCGCGAACGCCGTGGCGCTGGCGCACATGCACGGTGCCCCCGGCATCGTTATCGACTTCGGCACCGCCGTCACTTTTGACATCCTGAGTGCCGACAAGTTCTACATCGGCGGTGTCATCGCCCCTGGGCTGCGCTTGATGACCGATTACCTCCACGAACGCACCGCCTTGCTGCCGCGCGTCGATTTGCACGAACCCATCAGCGTTATCGGTCAGTCCACCGAGGCCGCCATCCTCGCTGGAGCCGCCTTCGGCTACCGGGGCATGGTCAAAGGCATCCTGGAGGCCCTGAAACAAGAACTGGGCGACAAGCACGCTCATGTCGTCGCCACCGGCGGCGATGCGGAGTGGATCATCTCCGGCATGAGCGAACGCATTGTCGTGGACCCCGATTTGACCTTGCACGGACTGCGTTTGGTGGGCAATCTCCGCGCCCCGCTCTGAGGGCGGGTTGATATGGCTGACTCTGCAAAAACCTCCATCGGCATCGACTTCGGCGGCACCTCCGTGAAACTCGGCGTGTGCCGGGGCGATGAACTTCTCGTCATCGACGAACCCATCCCCACCGCCCAGTTCCACGGCCCGGCCGCGCTCATCGGCGAAATGGCCGCCCGCGTCGCGAAGCTGCAACAGAAATACCCGGACATCTGCGCCATCGGCGTCGGCGTGCCCGGCCTCGTCGATTTCGATCACGGTTTCGTGCATGAACTGACGAACGTCCCCGGTTGGAAGCATGTGCCGCTCAAGGCCATCCTCAGCGAGAAAACCGGCCTGCCCGTGCTCGTCGAGAACGATGCGAACGCGATGGCCTATGCCGAGTTTCGTTACGGTGCCGCACGCGGCCTCAAAAACGTCATCGGCCTCACCATGGGCACCGGCATCGGCGGCGGGATCGTTTTGGACGGCAAGATGTTTCGCGGCAGTGGCTTCGTGGCAGGCGAGATCGGCCAGATGAGCATCCATTTCGACGGCAAGCCCGGTCACTACGGCAATCTGGGTGCGCTCGAAAAATACACCGGCAACCAGCAGATCGCCGAGCACGCCGTGCTGCGCTACGCCGAAGCAGGCATCGATAAAGACCTCGCCGACTGCACACCCAAGCGGATCGCCGATGCCGCGCAGGCCGGCGACGACATCGCGCGTCAGATCTGGGGCGAAGTGGCCGACTGGCTCGGCACTGCAATCTCCAGCATCGCGTGGCTGCTCAATCCCGATGCGTTTGTCATCGGTGGCGGCGTGGCGCAGGCCGGGGATCTGATTTTTGACCCGCTCAAGCGCAAGGTGCAGAGCATGCTCAGCACCGTCGTCTGGGAGCGCCTGCAAATCCTGCCCGCCCGCTTCAGCAACGAGGCCGGCATCATCGGCAACGCTGCTTTGGCGGCCGACGCCGCGTAAAGTAGTCCGCACAGTCCGCTTTCAGGCTGCAAGGGAGCGAGATGTGATCGCGAAGCGCCGCACAGCGGACTTTGCGGGCCACTTTCGGGCTACACCTTCACATCCCACCCCTTGCGATAACCCTCGCGGCCCCAAAGCTTCAGCGCTTCGGTGTTGTCGAGGATCTTGCCGGTCTTCGGATCGCATTTCACCACCGTGTTCGTACGGTAGGCCATGTTGCCGAGGTGGCACATCATCGTGCTCTTCTGGCCTTCGACGATGGGGCTGTTGAGCTTCGCTTCGCCGCGAATCGCGTCGAGGAAGTTGCCGATGTGCGCGGGATCGCCACCGCCAGCGCCTTTGCCCTTGCTGACTTCGACGCCTTTCGGGTCGTAGATCGTCCAAGTGTCGCGACCGGCGGCCATGGTGCCGTTGTCGCCGTAAAACATGACTTCGGAGAGCGGCTTCTCCGCCGCACGCGGATGTGAGCTGCTCTGCACCCATTCGCAGCCCGCGTGGCCGAAATCATAGACCGCCGTGCCGGTATCCGGCGTTTCCTGGGCATCATCGAAGAAGTAGCGGCCGCCATTGTAGGTCGTGCGCAGCGGGTAGTCGCCCTTCAGGCCCCAGCGCAGGATGTCGAGCGTGTGGATGCCGTTGTTGCCGAGTTCGCCGTTGCCCCAGTGCCAGAACCAATGCCAGTCGTAGTGCGCCAGCGCTTTGAAGTCGTGCTTCGCATCATCCGGCACCGGCCCCTGCCACAGGTTGTAGTCAATGTCCGGCGCAGCGGGTTTCTCGTTCGCCGCGACGGATTTGCGCGTGTTGTAGTAGAAGCCACGGCCAAAACGCACCGGCCCGATGGCACCGCCGTGCAGCGCTTCAATCGCCTCCTTCATCCAGGTGCGGCGCTGATTGCCCATCTGCACCACGCGGTCGTATTTTTGCGATGCTTCGACAATCATCTCCGCCTCATGCGCATTCTGGCTGCCGGGTTTTTCCACATACACATGCTTCCCGGCCTGCATGCACAGCAACGCGGCGGGCGTGTGCCAGAAATTCGGCGTGGCGATGAAGACGGCGTCGAGCGTCTTGTCATCGAGAATGGTGCGGAAGTCCTTCACACCCACGCACGACACCTTTTGCGTGTCGTTGACCACCTTGAGGCCGCTTTCGAGACGCTTCGGGTCCACTTCGGCCAGATACGCGATCTCCACATTCGGCAGCTTCAACAACGCCTGCACATGCCCCATGCCACGTCCCAACGCCACGACGGCCACCTTGAGCTTTTTCTGCGCGGCATCCGCAGCACGGAGTTTTGGCAAAGCGGAGACTGCGGCGAGCGCGGACGTTTGGTGGAGGAAGGATCGGCGGTTCATGGTGGTGCAAAGAATCGGCTTCGAGCGGGGCTGTCTTGCACTCCATCCATCGTCCTCGTCCTCCTACTCGAACTCGTCCTCGATTCTTCGGCCCCGCTATCACCCAGCGCACCCGATTTGATCGAGGACGAGCACGAGCACGGGTAGGAGGACGATTCCAAGCCAACTTTTCCCGTGCATCTCGCCCATTTGCGCCAACAATCCCACGCCCTATGACCTTCGCCGAGCTTCACCGCATCTATCACCAGCCCTTCTTCAACCTCCTCAAGCAGGCCCGTGCCGTGCATGACGAGCATTGGACGGACAACTCGGTCCAGCTTTGCACCCTGCTCAGCATCAAGACCGGCGGTTGCAGCGAAGACTGCGGCTACTGCGCCCAGAGCGCCCGCTACACCACCAGCGTGCAGGCGGAGAAGCTCATGCCGAAGGAGCAGGTCATGGAGCGCGCCCTCGCCGCCCGTGCCAGCGGCTCCACGCGTTTCTGCATGGGTGCCGCCTGGAAAGGCGTGCGCAAAGGCACGCAAAAATTCGACCAGGTGCTCGACATCGTGCGCGACGTTTCCAAGCTCGGCATGGAAGTCTGCGTCACCCTCGGCGAACTCGGCGCTGACGAGGCCGCCGACCTCAAGCAAGCCGGCGTCACCGCCTACAACCACAACGTGGACACCTCGCCGGAAAACTACCCGAACATCGTCAGCACCCACACCTTTGAAGACCGCCTGCGTACCATCCGCCACGCGCAAGACGCCGGCATGTCCGTCTGCTGCGGCGGCATCCTCGGCCTCGGCGAGACCATCGACGACCGCCTGAAAATGCTGGAGGTCATCTCCAACTTCAATCCGCAGCCCGAAAGCATCCCGATCAACGCCCTCATGCCCATCACAGGCACGCCGATGGGCGACAACGAAGTCATCGATGCCTTCGCTTTCGTCCGCATGATCGCCGTCACCCGCATCGCCGTGCCCAAGGCCAAGGTGCGCCTCAGCGCTGGCCGCACCAACCTATCCAAGGAAGCCCAAGCCCTCGCCTACTTCGCCGGTGCCAACTCCATCTTCTACGGCGACAAACTCCTCACCACCGCCAATCCCCGCGCCAACGAGGACATGAAACTCCTCCGCGAACTCGGCCTCGCTCCCCTGGAGCCGAATCCAGCCATGGAAGCCCCCGAATCCATGGACGGCGTACCGCTCAGCCCCTGCTGCGAGAGCGCGTGCGAGAAGGAAAAGGCGAGCGCTTGCTGCTAAATCCCTTCAGGAACAGTATCGGTTGGCGTTAGTTTTGATGCGATGCTCTGCGTGAGCGGGTAGCTCAAGCCATAGCGACGCCAGAGGCTACCGATTAGATCCAAGACAAGGCCTTGAACGTTGGTCGGTTGCGCGGACAACTGCCGCGCAAACTCAACATCACCGACCGTGGTGAGCGCAAGAGCCAGCTCGGAAGCGTGGTTCTCACCTTTCTCTCCATACTGAAAGACCTCATCCACCGATTTTGCCATCAACTGCGCCAAGGAGTCGCCTGCGTAACGTGATTCGCCGAACTCGGGCTTCCAGTAGAAGCTCTGACGCAGAGCCGACTTTTCGTCATTGCTGAGTCCATGTTGAGCTGAGCCGTAACCATGCAGTTGGGTTTGCGCTGAGCGCGGCAGCGTCCTGGAGTGCTCCAGCCCTCTGGAGCTTTCCGCAGGCCCGGGGACGCTCGAAAGCGCCAGAGGACT
>NZ_JBJXFV010000198.1:0-19562 GCF_046154365.1 Prosthecobacter sp. | reverse complement strand
TTTGGTGCCGCGCGATTGATTTCATCGGCGAGCAGCAAGTTCGTGAACACCGGCCCGCGATGAATGCGAAACTCGCCACTCTTTTGCTCGATGATCTCCGATCCGATGATGTCGGACGGCAGCATGTCGATGGTGAACTGGATGCGCTTGAAGTCGAGGTTAATGGCCTTGGCGATGGTATTGACGAGCAGCGTCTTCGCGAGACCTGGGAGGCCTTGCAGCAACAAATGCCCGCCCGTGAGCAAGGCGATCATCACGCGCTCGACGACGACATCCTGGCCGACAACGATCTTCGCGACCCGCTCACGAACTCCGGCGACAAACTGTTGTGGACTCTGGGGTTTGGTGCTGCTCGATGCAGCGGTGGTTTGGGTGGGCATGAGGGATTCAACGAACGGGAGCGGCATCCCTCTCGTTGCAAAGAATCAGTCCACTTCTCATTTAGTGGCACTTACTGTTACTGACCCGCGATCAATCGCATCGCCGCCGCCCCCCTCAAGGCGTCTGGACCTGCGGCAGCGTAGCCTGCGACGGTGCTGCAATACGTTTCTGGAATGCGTGGAGGCTGCTACTGATCCGGGTATGAATGTCACACAAGGCAGTTGAACTGTTATGTCTCCACAGCTCCGACTCAATGACTCCCGCCGACTCACCATCCGATGCCGAACTGATCGCCTCTGCGAAAGAGGGCGACCTCGGCGCATTCGATGCGCTGATGACGCGGCATTTGCATGAGGTGCGGGTGTTTGTGGCGCTGAAGGCTCCGGTGGCGGAGCTGATGGATGAGGTGACGCATGAGACGTTTGTGTTTGCGCATCAACGGTTGCGCGAGTTCCACGAAGGGTCGTTTCAAGGCTGGCTGCGTGCGATTGCGTTTCAGCTCATTCGCAAGCGCGTGCTACTGTTCAGCCGAGAGCAGCGCAATCTGGAGCGCTATGGCGAGCATGCGCGCTGGGAGGCGGCGCAGCGGGTGCTGCATGATGAATCGACCGATGATGCGGAACGGCTCGCGATTTGTCTCGAAGAACTGCCGCCACCGATGCGCGAGCTGCTGGAACTGCGCTACCGCGATGGCTGCACCTCGGAAGAAATCGCGGAGCGACTCCAGCGCACGAATGTGTGGGCGCGGCAGGTGCTCACGCGGCTGCGGCGCAAGCTCAAGGCGTGCATGGATCAACAACTCACCACCGCCACATCATGAATGAGCACGACGAACTGCTGGATGGTGAGAACGTTGATCCACGCGACGAGGACGCGCTGCGCGAGGCTTTGTATGACCAGCTTTGCATGGATGCGGCGCTGACGGCGCACTTTGGCGGTGCGAGTGCCGATGAGCGGGTGCGGCAGTCGGTGATGGCATCGCTGCAAGCCAGCGATGAGCCGCAGTTGCAGCGCCAGGTGATGCGGGATGCACGTCTGCAACGGCCACGTCGCGCACCGCAGCGGTGGCTGACGGGGTTGAGCCTCGCGGCAGCGGCGGCGGTTGTTTTCATGGGCCTTGGCTGGTGGTTGATGCGTGAGCAGCCGCAGCCATCGCAGTTGGTGAAGCAAGTCCCTGAACCGCAGGTGATGCCTGTGATCGAGAAGCCCACTCCGGTGGTGCCAGCGCCGCAACCGGTGGAGAAGGCCGTGGTGCAAACACCAGCGCCCCGCATGGAAACACCACCATCGGTAACGCCGACGAGGGAGCCGCCGAAAGCTGCGCCCATCCCCTTGCCGCCAGTGGTCGTCGCCGCCACGCCACCAGTGATGCGTGACAACACGACGACAACAGCGAACGCATCGCCGATTACTGCTGCGAAACCTGCTGCGGAAATGAAACCATCACTCGGCACACCACCACCGGCTGCGGTGGTGCCGCCGATGCCGAGGTCGGATAGACGCGATCCCGCATTGTGGCCGTTCAGCGCCAGCAGCCCGTGGAACATGCCCATCGGCAGCGAGGCGAAACTTGAAGCCATCGTTCCGACGGAGTTCGCAGCGCAGATCATCGGCTTCCAGCCGCGCACGATCTTCATCGCGACCGCGCAGCATCCCATTGTGCGCTTCAAGCGCTCGCGTGGCGCGACGATGAAGCTGCCGTTTGCGCGCGAGTGGGCGGACGCGGTCTCGATGCGCGCAGCTCCGGTGACGATCATCGAGCCGGATGGCCAGTGGGCCGTCGAGTATCATGGCCTGCGTCGCGATGGCGATGACTGGAGCGCCGCCGACATCACGCGCATCTCGCTGCTGGAAGATGGCGTCGGGCGCGATGCACGCGGCGTGGGCGAACTCGGCCTGCCCGCGCTCGCCGGTGTCATCCGCAGCGGCGAATGGCAGGGCGGCATCCATCACGTCATCGGCATCAGCGTTCCAGCGTCTCTGCTGAATGCCAAGGCGGGCGGCGGCAAAGCCTACGTCTGGCCGGTGCAGCCGGAGCAGGTGCCCGACACCAGCAGCTTCGCTAAGCGCGGCAATCTCCATCTCGGCTCACTGCTCGCGCTACCGCTGGAGGCACATCCTGTGAAACTCGGCCTCGCGGAGGGCACGCCGCATTATCAGCTCGCGCTCGCGCTTTGGAATCACGGCGCGTGCATTATCGGCAGCACCAGGGAAGGCAACGGCGGCATCAGTCTGCTCACCGAAACGCTCGCGGGTGGCAGCATGGATCGCGATGCGTTGACGCGAGTCTTCGCGCAGCTCCGGGTCGTGACCAATCACTCCGCCACCCGGCCCGGCGGCGGTGGCAAGCCGCGATTCGTGCTGGCTCCGGCTTTTGCTCCGGCAAAGTAGCTGTCACACAAACCGGCCGTCGCGTTATGCCCTCGTGCATGAAACGATTCCTTGTTCTCCTCGCCGCCGCCACTGGCACGGCCCTCTCACAAACCTCCGTCCCACCGCGCGATGACGACGCATGGTTGCGCGAGTGGGTCCGTGAAATTCAATTCTATGAGATGCTGGGGCGCACGAGCGCGGATGCGGGGCCGTCGCGTGAGGTGGCGCAGCGAGACAACCGCAGTGCTGGCGACGCACGTTCGATGTCGTCCGCATCCAACACCCTTACCGACTGGCCCGCCTTCTGGAGCCAGGGCAAAGCGAAGGGCAAAGGCCCGGTGCGTCTCACGCATCTGCCGATGCGGGTGGAGGACATCAAGATGTTCACGCCTTACGGCCTCATGGTCGGCGGACATGTGTGTCCCATCGACCACTGCTACTTTTATCCAAAGGACGGTGTGACGGTCGATGTGGTTGCGCCAGCCGACGGGTTCATCGCCGTGCTCGGCCATCGCACGCAGTTGACCGGCTCCAGCGAGCGCGGGCGCGAATACGACGACTACGCGGTGACCATCGAGCACAGCGGCACCTTTTACTCGCAGTATGACCTGCTCACCTCTCTCGATCCGCTCGTGCTCGATGCGTTGGATGCGACGACACGCGACCAGATGACCAGCAAGACGACGTCGATGCCGCAGACGCATGTGCGCATCCCGGTGAAGGCTGGGCAGGTCATTGGTAAAGTCGGCGGACGCTCGCTCGACTTCGGTGTGGTGAACTTCGAGACGAAACTCACCGGTTTTATCTCACCCTCGCTTTACGGTCACTACTCGTGGCGCGTGCATCTGGTCAGCCCGTTCGATTATCTCGATGAACCGCTCAATAAGACGCTGCAAAAACTCAGCGCTCGCAAAGCGGAGCCGCTCGGTGGCAAGATCGACTACGACATCGACGGCAAGCTTGTGGGCAACTGGTTCCGCGAAGGCAGCGGCGGCTATCCTGGCGACCGCAATGACCCGCGTGGCTACTGGATGGGCCATCTCGCCATCGCGTATCATCACATCGATCTGACGAAGATCGTCGTTTCCATCGGCGACTTCGGCGGCAAGCCCGCGCAGTATTGGGTGAAGGGCAACAAGCCTGATCCCGCGACGATTGGCGAGAAGGATGGCGTCGTGAAATACGAACTCGTTTACGGCCAGATCGGCAGCGACGGTAAGACCTACGAAGGCATTTCGACCGGCGTGCAAGGCACCGTGCTCGTGCAAGTCTTGCCTGGAAGGAAAACGAAGTTTGAGGCCTTCCCCGGTCAGAAAGGACGCGAGGTGAAGGGATTCACCGAGAATGCAAAAACCTATGAACGCTAACTCATCAGCACCCCAGGCCATGAAGTCATTGGTTATCCCTTTGGTCACTCTTCTCACCACATTGCCGGGCATGGCGCAGAGCTTTAGCCTGCTGCCATTGCAGCCCTCGGCGAGCGGCTTCAACTACCGGCTGCTAGGCGAGGCGGGTCATGTTTATGTGGTCGAGTCGAGCAACAACCTTTCGCTCTGGCAGCCGCTGGTGATGAAATCGCCCGCTGCATCGAGTCTGGATTTGCTGGATGGCTCCGCTAGCTCCCTCGCCTCGCGTTTCTATCGACTGCGTGAAGCTGCAATGTATCCGCCGGGCGCGGCGCTCGCCGATCTGCGGCAGCAGTGGAGTCGCAACTTATCTACCACCACTGGTCCGGTGCGGCTGACTGTTGCACCACTCGATCCCGCGAACATCGGCACCCTGCTGCCACTGGGCTTGATGGTGAGCGATCACGTCTTGCCACGCTCTCACACGACCTACCGTCCACCTGCTGGGAACAGCGATCCAGCGGCGTATCAAGTGCGTGCTGCGGCTGCTGGCTTCATCGTGTCGGTGGAAAATCGCAATCAGGCTAGCTTCAAGTATAAAGTGATCGTCGAGCACACGGGCACCTTCTACACCTTTTACGATGGCCTTGATTTGCTCGATTCGACGCTGGCTGCGCAGTTTACCAGCCTTGGCGCCACGACGTCGCGAATTCCCATCGCAGCGGGGCAGGTGCTTGGCACCTTGAGCGGACTGCACGGCACGGAGCTGGGCGTGGTGAATCTGGAAGTCACGCTGCCAGGACTGCTAGTGCCGGAGCACTATGAAGTGGAGCCGTGGCAGATCCATACCGTGGATCCTTTTGATTACTTCGACGAGCCCGTGCGCAGCCAGCTCATGGCGAAGAATCCGCGCACCGCACTGCCGAGCGGCGGCAAAACGGACTACGACGTGGACGGGCGGCTCGTGGGCGGTTGGTTCCTCGAAGGCACGAATGGCTATCGTGCCACCGGTCTGAACCCCCGGCACCGCGGGCATCTCTCATTTTGCCCACACTACATCGAGAGCACGAGTTTCATCATCGACATCGGCGACTACGGAGGCACCTCGCCGACCTTCGGCATCATCGGCAACGCGCCCGATCCAGCGACTGTCAGCGAGGCGAGCGGCATGGTGAAATACGAGCTGCGCTTCGTCATCAGCCCGACCTCCGCCACGCCATTCGCGGGTGGCAACAACACCGTGCAAGGCACCGTGCTCGCGCAGGTGCTGCCGAATCGCCGGCTGAAGTTTGAAGCCTTTCCCAACCAAACCGCAACGCAAGTCACCACATTCACCGCAAACGCAAAAACCTATGAACGCTAAGCTCATTCTCGCATTCCTCCTCGCCTGCACGGCGTCACTCGCCGCACAAAACTCCAATTCGCGCGCCAGCAGCACCGCCGAGCAGATCAACCAGATGTGGAGCCGTGGTAAGGCCAAAGGCGAAGGCCCGGTGAAACTGAAGAGCTTTCCGCTGCGGCTTGATGACATCGGTTACATCATCCCTCTGGGTAACATGCAGAGCGGGCACACCACGCCGAGCGATCACTTGTATTTCGTGCCGAAGGGCGCGGTGAATCAAGGTCAGGGCAACATGCGCGGCCAAGGGCAAGGAAATGGCCAGCGCCGACCTCCGGGCCAGGGCACGGGCATGGACACTCGCGATTTCAGCAAGCTCTACGACGTGGTCGCGGTCGCCGATGGCTTCATTGTCATGCTGCAATGGCGGCCCAATCCGCAGGGCGGTCAGGCGAAGTATGACCCCAGCGTATTTGATCGAGCGGTTGATTTGAAGGTCTTCATCGAGCACTCCGCGCATGTGTGGAGTTATGTCGATCACCTCGTCGAAGTGGACGCTGCCATCATGAAAGACGTGCCCGGCGGCGTGCAGCCGGGACAGCCGGTCAACGTGCGCATCCCGATCAGAGCAGGACAGGTCATTGGCAAAGTGGGCAACCAGACCTTCGACTTCGCATTGATCGACACCACGACCACGCGTAAAGGTTTCGTGAAACCCGAGCAGTTCTTGCAACGCGACCCGCAGAAGCCGCATGTCGTCGATCCCTTCGATTATATCGACGAGCCGCTGCGCAAACAGTTGATCGCCAAATGCGCCCGCAAACTTCCGCCGTTCGGTGGCCGCATCGATTATGACATCGACGGCAAACTCATCGGCAACTGGTATGAGCAAGGCACCGGCGGCTACGCGGGCCTGAACCGCCGTATCGACTACTGGGTCGGCCACCTTTCCATCGTCTATCATCACCTCGATCCAAAGATCATCGTCTTCTCCATCGGCAACTACGATGGCCGCGCTCAACAGTTCTGGGTGAAGGGAAACAAGCCCGATCCTGCGACCATCGGCGAGAAGGATGGCCTCGTGAAATACGAACTCATCTACGGCCAGCTTGGCAGCACCGGTCAATTACAGATGCGGCAGGACGGCGATCAAGTGCAAGGCACCGTGCTTTGTCAGGTGCTGCCGGATCGGAGCTTGAAATTCGAGGCATTCCCCGGTCAGACTGCATCACAGGTGAAAGCTTTCTCGGAGAGCGCGAAGCTATTCGAACGCTAAACCCATTTTTCCAGCGTCATTGCCATGGCTCCGACGCCGGACAGCCACGAAGCCCACGACTACGCCGAGCGCATCCGTGAGCGGCTGCCGCGTCGGCTGCATGAGCTGCGTGAGGCTTGCTGCCTGAGCAAGTATGCGCTCTGGCAGAAAACCGGTGTTTCGCGGGGTTTCCTCGGTTTGAACTATTCGATCACATCGAATAGTTGTCTCCACGGCATCACGTTGCGCTGCTCAGCCACTTCGATGCGATGGTGCGCAAATCAGTTTCGGAAATCGCGCCTGCGCTGGTGCCGAAACAGGCGGCTTCCACGCGCTTGAGGTCGGTTTGCAGTTCGCTCTGTTGGGCGTCCTTCAGTTTCACGAGCGGACTCGAACACAAGCGCCGCAGCAATGCGACAACGGCGAAGCCATCGACTTCCTTGGGCATGGTGAAGACATCACGGGCACGCAGCGGGCGCTCGGTTTTGCCTTTGCCGCGTAGTGCGAGCCAGAGGATCAATGCCAAGGCCAAAACCGCGCTGCCGATGATGGATGGCAAGAGATACGGACTCTTCGCTGCGACGATGGCGACTTCCTTGGCGGTCATCGTGCGGCCGATTTGCACGGCGGGTTCCTTCAGCGTCGTGAGATTCATGTCGGTGTAGCTGCTGTAGGTGACGATGGCGTCCTTGGCCTTGGGTTGCGGGAAATGGAAGGTGATCGGTGTGTCGGAGGCGCGGACTTGATCGCCATCCAGGGAGATCGTCCAGATGCGCTCGGACTTCGGCGCAACTTGATCGGCCCATGTGTTGAGTTCGGTGATTTGCAGGCCTTCGTGCGGGTTGATGTTCTTGATCGCGACGGTGCTGGCGGACTTCAAATCGAGCAGTTGCTCGATGTCGGGCACGAGGCCGCTGGCGGTGGCTTTTACTTCGAGCGTGAGGCCGCCGTTGATGTTGAGCTGGCGGTTGTCGAGGGTTTGCGTGATCTCGATGTTGCTGGCGGGACGCGCGTCGGCCTTGTCGGTGGCGACTTTGATGACGGTCTCGGCGGACTCGGCGGGGATGGTGATGGGGCCGCTGAGATCGACAAACTTCAGCTCAAGCTGCACCGGCGGGATCTTGTCAACGCTGGCGTCCTTCGCGCGGACATGCAGGTAGGCGAGAATCGTTTCATCCCAACCGGCCTGCGCGGTGGGGCGCGGCTTCACTTCAGGTGTGGCGAAGGTGAAGCTCTGGATGTCGAAGAAGGGCGCGAGCGCTTCGGTGATGTTGAGTTCCAGTTCATCGCGTGGGCCTTGTGCGGCGCGCATTTTTTTCACGAGTGCCGATGGCTTCTTCTGCTGCTGCTTCACGAGTCCGGCGTTGGCGTCGTTCGTGAGGTATTGGCCGAAGTGCGCGGCGCGGCCCATGGCCTCGGTGTGGACGATGCTGACGATGATGCCGAAGTCTTGATCGCGACCGACGGTGTTCGGGCCATCGACACGGGTTTGCAGGCGAACTTCGCTGAGCAACTCATCAAGATAAGCGACCTGTTTTTGTGCGCCGAGCGTGAAGGGATCGTCCTTGGTGATGACGAGCGAGCTGGCGAGATAGCGGTATTTCAAATCCTCGTGCAGCGGGTCTTTTTCATCGGCGAGTCGGTCGTTCACGATCTTGGCGAATATGCTGATGTGCGCCTTCGAGGCCTTGCCTGGCAAGGCGACGAGGTGCTCGCGGATGCGTGTTAAAGCGGCGCGATTCATGGCTTTGCTGAGATTGATCTGGCCGTTCGAGCTGATGCCGAGCAGGCCGTTGAACCATCCGAGGTAAGCGGCGACGTTGTAGTCGCCGGGCGCGAGTTTGGCGACCTGCATGCCATACGCGGCGGCTCCGCGATTGAAGTATTCCTGGGCTTGCAGGTTCTTCTCTTTGTAGCCCGCCATGCGCATCTTGCTGTCGCTGGCGACGAGTTCCTGGAAGTATTCAAAGTCGCCCCACTCGACGAGCAGCGTGCCTGCGAGCGTGAGCGCGCGTGAGCTGTCGCCATGGCCTGCGATCCAGCCGTCGATGAGCTTCAGCGCCGTGCCGTAGCCTTCGCGCACGAGATCAAGCGTCTGCGTTTCATCGCGCTGCGTCATGCCTGCCGTTTGCACGTCCATCTTGCGCCAGCGCTCGCCGAGGTTCTTGCTCATGCGCGAGATGATGAGGAAGAACAGTGGCTCATCCATCTTGTCCATCGGCCCGAAGACTTTCTCGATGTGTGTGGTGCGATACGTCTCCGCATTGCTGTAAGCGAGATCGAAGGCCTCGACGACCTTGCTGTAATCCGCTGGTGCGATTCCGGCCTGACGGAACAGAGCCATCATGCGCGCGAGACTCTCGACGTTTTTCTCCATCATGATGGGCGTGACGGGAATGCGCGCGTCATCGGGCAGGTTGAACTTGCGGCGCAGTTGCTCGGGGATCTGCGGGTTGTGCGTCTTTGCCCACACGCCGAGGAAGTCCTCCGCCAACGCGGCTCCAGCGCGTGCGCTGCGTTTACCGATCTCGACGATGCGCTCCGCAGCTTGATCAAAGTTCGCGCCGGTGAGGATGAGGCGCGACATGGCGACATCCATGCGATCACGCGAACTGGCAGTGAGAGCGGCGGCCCACTTGCCTGACGGCGCGTGTGGCATGAGGTCTTCGGGCAAGACGAACTTCTGCTGGTTACTCGTGGCGGATTTTTGCGTGAACGTGTTCTCGGCTTCGCCGGCCCAAACGTCGGCCATCAGCTCGATGACCTGCGTCCATGGCTGCTCGCCGGGCTTCACGAGATCGCAGAGCAAGGCCGCGACATTGGCCTGCACGGCGATGTTGGACGTTCGAGTCAGCACATCGCCATTGCGGTCGTTCTGCACTTTGCGTTCGAGTGCAGTGAGCAGCTTCATCGCGGTCTCGGGATTGGTTTTGACGAGATCGGTGAAGACTGGCGCGAGAGTGCTCAGCGGCACTTGCGTGATGATCTTCGAGATGTTGCTGATGGGCTTCTGCTTTTCCCAGCTCTTGTTTTTGCCGGTCGATGGCGCTAGCAGGTCACGGATGTTCTCGTCCCAGATGCGCTGCACCTCGCTGCGCTGTGTGCTCTCGCGCTGCTCCTGCGTGGCGACGAAGGCCATGAGTTCATTGCGCACGCCTTCATCGGCGATCTGCGCGATCTGATCGTTCCCTGGCAGGTAAGTGCGTGCGAGGTCGCGGAAGTTGCCCGCGATGAGCACTCGCGCGGCGAGCACTCGCTTCGCCGGATCGGTGCCGCCAAACTTGCCCGTGCCTTTTTGAAAGCGATCCACCAGCCAGAAGCTCTCGTTCACCGGCACGGCGATGCCGAGGAGCTGGCCGAGCCTGCGCACATTGTCGTTGTTGAGTTCGGCAGGCGCGGCTTCGGAGAGTCCGACAATGTCATCGAGCCGCACCACGGGCTTCCGATTCTCGGTGAGATCGGCGAGCATCTTGTTGTAAATCTTCACCGCGAGGTCCGGCGGCATCTGCTTCAGCTCCTCGCCAATCCTGGCCCAATCACCCGTGACGAAGCGCATGAGAAAGCGGTCGTTCGCAGGCAAGGTGGCGGGATCGCTGGTGCCGACGCGTTCGAGATGACGTAGCAGTTCGCCGGGGTCGCGCGTGAACTTTTGGTTCATGATCGACTCGTATTCCTTGATCAGCTTCGGGTCGGGCGCGGGCGGTTGAACGGGGACGGGTGCTGCTGCTAGCGGCGGCGCGGGTTGTTGCGCATGGGATGTCGCGATAGCGAAGGTGAGCACGGTGATGAGTCGGAAATGCATGAGAGTGGTGGTATTCATCTTTTACCGCACATCTTTTTGCCGGCAGAAAAATGGGCGGTAAAAAATGAGGATTGATGTCATGAGCCTGGCTTGTCGAGTTTCTCGAACTCCTGAAATCCGGCGCGGCCATCGCCATTCGGGATGGGCGCTGCGGGGACGAGTCCAGGCGGGCCGTTCAGCAAGGCAGCGGCGGCAGCTTTGCCTTTGCCACCTTCCGCTCCACCGCCTGCGGGAGTGCCCTTGGCGTCTTCTTTGATCAGCAGCGCGGCTTCGAGATTGAGCTGCTTCGGGGCGATGATGCCCTGCACACCCTGCACCGCGCGGATGGTGCTGATAGCCGCAGCCAGCGGTGGCGGGACGCCTTTCACCGTGTTCGGCGGCGTGGCTTGAATGCCATCCACTTTGTTGACGCCTTGCGCGGCAGGAGACGGTGGTGGCGGTGCTGGAGCTGGCTGCGTGACACCCGTGGGCGGTGGAGGTGGGACGGGTTGCGTCACGCCCGTCGGTGGTGGCGGAGTCACGGGCACGACAGTCGGCGGCGCGATCTTTTTGATGCTGGTGACGGCCTCCTGCTTCACGCCTTTGACGCCGTTGATCGCATCAGCGGCATGGCTGCTTGTCGCGAAGGCGAGGGTGATAAAGATGGCAGTGAGGGTTTTCATGGTTGGATTGCTTCAAAGAACGGTCTTTTGCTTCACTCTACCACCAGCTTCCCGAACTTTGTCGGCACGTGCCAGCCGGCTTTGGTTGGTGAGAAAGCCTGCAACTCGGGCTTGTTGAGATCGAGCATGCGCTGGCGACCGATGTTGAACCACCAGGGCGATTCGGTGGTCGGTTTCGTGCCGGCGATGCGGTGGCGCGGGTCAGACTGCGCCTCGGCCTCGCCGACGACGGGCAGGCGCACGCGCAGTCGCCACGAATCCGGGCCGCGTTCGGTTTTCACCTCAGCGAGGGATTTCCAATTCGAACCCGGATTGCCTTCGGCGATGGTGCCGTCGGGATTGATTTCGAGGTGGTAGTAGGAATGCTGCGGCGTCTCGATGGAGATGGCCACGCAGTCGCCGTTGTGAACGTCACCAGCGATGTTGAGCTTCTTCATCTCCGGTTCGTGGCACACGATGTCGAACACGAGCGCGTTGGCCTCCCAACTCATGAGAAAGGTCGTGGGCACGGTCGCTGGCGTATTGGCCGCGTTGTTATCCTTGAGGCGGAACTCCTTGCCGCTCGTCGCGACGGGGGCGTTGGCGCGTGCGGCGGCGAGTTCCTCATCGCGCTGCCGGTATTTGGCGATAACCTGCTCACGAGGTTGTAACTCGTCGATGATGGCTTGGATGCGTTTGCCGTAAATCGTGTCGCCCGCGGCTTTGCGCGCAGCGTCGAGCAGGTCGCGGAACTTCATCGCGACGGCGGGCGTGACATTCGCCGGGCTGCCGCGACCACGGCTGCGGCTCTGGTCTTTGAACGCGAGATTTTGCTCCGCGAAGGCGATGGCCTCGTCCATGTCCGACGCAGCGGGGCCGTAGAAATCGGCGCAGTATTGTTTCAACACGGCGTCCACATCCTGGTCCGCATCCCAGAGGAAGCGCGACTGCACATAGAGCGTGATGTGCTCCAGCGCGGGCGCGCGCCACTTGCCATTCACTTGGCTCTGCTCGCCCGTGTCGCCGATCGAGACGCCTTTGAGCATTTTCAAATCTCGCGCGACGCCGCGCGGATGCAGCACGGGATGCGCGATGGGCGTTTTGTCGCCCCAGATGTGATAGCGGTTGTTTTCGAGCCGCAGGAGATTCCCCGGCGCGATGCGTAAGCGCCACGCCTCGATGAGCGCGGTGCTTTCCGCCCAATGCTCCGCGTCGGTCATCAAAGGCCGCCCTTGATTGGAAATCCACACCGCGAGATTCGGGCTGAGCTTGGCCAGCGCTGACGGCGGCTGCACATAGGAGGTGTAAGCGCCGCAGGTCACGCGCTTCGTCGGATGGCTCTGCAAAAGCTGCCGCGCCACACGGTCGGCGAAACCCCACACGAGGTCGGACGCGGATTTGCCCGCGCATTTCTCGCACTGGCACCCGCGCAGGCCATCCACGGGCCAGATGTCCACGCTCGGCACATCGAAGGTATTGTAGAGGTAGCGCAAGTAGCGCACCGTCTCCGCCTCCAGTCCGACGGAGGTGAAACACGGCGTGCCACCCTCGCGATGCTCCGTGTCGCGCTTGCCGCCGATGAGGGCGTAATACTCGGGATGCTTCGCCTTCATCTCGGCCGACTCCATCACCGCTACGAGCCCGTGCGGTCCCTTGAGCGGACCGAGCGCCTCGTGGCACGAATTCATGCCGACACGCCGCGCCCAGACAAGATCGTCGTATTCGAAGCTGCTGAAGTTATACCAGTTCCAGTCGCGCAGCGCGAAGTCGGGCCGCACGGTCGCATTCTGAGCTGTGACGGTGAGCGTAGCTTTTTTCGGCACCACCTCACCCAACTCGCCCGGCATGAAAAAGTGCGAGCCGAGCTGCCGCAGCATCGCGTGAACCGCGTTGAGCGACCCGCTCTGGTCATAGTTCCAGAAACCGTTCTTGCCGCCCCACAACTTCGGAAAATCTTCACCATACCGCGCTGCCATCTGCGGCAGGAAGTCGGCCGGATTCCAATAAGCTTTGAAGCCCGAAGCAAAGGGAAATCCCCAAGCCGCGTCCGACTTCCCCGCCGTGAGCTTCTTCCACTCCGCCTCCGCCCGAGGCGCGTCGTTGCGCTTCAGCGGCCACGGCATCGCTTTCGGCTCAAAATCGCGGTCAGCTCCGAGCAACACGACCCAATCCGCCCCTGTTGCGATGCGATACGCGCCATCGCGCAACCCTTCCCCAACGACGCCGAGTCGCTGCGTCGCCACGCTCTCACCGACGTGAATTTTCACCCGCGTCCCCGGCGTGGGCACCGTGACGATGGGCAGCCGAGCGCTGCTCATTCTTTCGATGAACTGCCGCAGTTCGAGCGCCGCCAGCGTCGTCATGCGCGGCCTGTTTTCCGCCACGACGATCTCCGCACGCGGCTGGCCATTTTCGACGATGCAGTTGTCAGCGGCGCGGAGCACGGCGACTGGAGCGAGTACCAGGGCGGTGAGGAGGGTGAGGGGGAGTTTCATGGAATGAGTGAGGGGAGGTTTCAAAGAGTATCGAGGCTGAGGCGGGGTGCTCTGCCGAGTTGTGGAAGCAGGCTGTGATTGTCGAGGCCGAAATGGCGCTCGCTCTCGCTCATCTGCGGCTGTGTTTTTCGAGCTGCGGAGAGCTGTTCGGAGACGGCGGTGGCATCGGCGAGACGTGGAAACAAGGGGCCGAGCAGGGTTTTGAGCGCAGGGTCGAGGACCGCCGCGTCAGTCTGGAAGAGGGCGATGCCATCCACGCCTTCGTCATAATTTCGGGCGATCCTTTCGATAAAGGCGCGTGCGTTCGCCGTGACACCTTTACCGGTGACGGTGTTGGCTCCGCCGTGAAGCTTCACGCCATGAGCACGCGCCAGCTCGACATAGGGCCGGGCGGTGTCGGGGTAATCGAAGTCCCAGATCCAGAGCGGATTGAGGGCGATTTCATCCACCCAGCCTTCTTTGAGCCAGGTGCGGAGGTCCAGGCCTTCCATCAAATTCAAATCGAGCGTTGCCTCGGGGATGCGGACCATCACTGGCACCTTGCGCTTCGTTGTTTGCTCCAGTTCGCGGAGCGTGGCGCGGAGATCGCGCATGAAGAGATTCACGAAGCCAGCGCGATGCTGCGCCCACGCGAGGAACTCGCGCGAGCCGACGGTCATCTTGCGTGGATCATCGCGGCCAGCCTTGAGCCAGGGTTCAAGGATTTGCGGATGATAGCGTGCGATGGGTGGCTGGCGGCAGAAGTCGAGACAAAGACCATGCGCACCGATTTGCGCGACCTCCAGCAGCACAGCGATGCGTTCGGCGCGATACTCAGGAATGGCAAAGCTGACCTTCGTGCCGTCCACCTGTCCTCCACGATGCCTCTCCATCCACTCGGGATGCTCGGCGATGTATTTGGAGCGCAAACCACCACCGAGTGCGTCGCCATAGTGACGGTTCATGCCGAGCCGACCGTAGATGACCATGCCGTTTTTCTCGGCGAAGGCCAAAGCGGCGCGCAGCGAGCATTCTTGGCGGAATGAATCGCCGATCACCTTGGTCTCCGGTCGTGTATCGCCCGCATACATCGTGGAGGTGGGCAGTGCGCTTTGATAGTCGAGCGTGCTGCGGCCGAGCGCCCACATCACATGGCGAATGCCATGATCGAGATGCGCTTGCAGGCAGTCTGCCGAGTCGTGTCCGCTCGTTTGCTGCTTCTCATAGAGCCACTGCCAAAGCTCGGCGATGCCCCAGACCGTCTTCTTTTTCGATTCGGCAGCAGAAAGCGCTGTAACCGCGAGTGCGGTGGCGCTGGAGGTGATGAAGTGGCGTCGGTTCATGATGTTCTGGGGTGCTTCGGCACCGCCGTCATCAGGAACTCGAGCGCCTTGTCCAGCGTGGGCCGCACGCGGGGCTGCCCCTTGTAATTCCCCATGCGCACCACCACGAGATCGTGCGACGGAATGATCCACACGAACTGACCGCCCGCGCCCATCATGCCGTAGGACTCCTTTGGAATCGGCCACGCGCCGTCGCCGTTGATCCAGAACAAGCCGCCGTACACGGGACGCCCGTCGGCCACCCAAGCGGGCGCGAGCGTACTCACGAAGTCGTTGTAGTAGTCGGGCAGGATGCGTTCGCCGCCTGGCGTCACGCCGTCGTTCAAGTACAGATTGCCCAGTCGCGCCCAGTCGCGGCCCGACATGAATTCGTAGCCCTGCGTGAGGAAGTTGCCGAAGGAATCGGTCTCCATCACCATCGTGCGGACGCCGATCTTGTCCCACAGGTTGCGCTGCGGATATGAGAGGTAGTCTTCCTTCAGTTTCTCGGCACCCAGCCGGTTCAGATAGTTGATGAGCACCGGATCGGTGTTGCGGTACCGGCCGACGGTGTTGGGCGGCCATTGCTGCGGACGCGTCGCTGCGTACTTGAAGGCGTTGCCGGCACCCGTGTAGAGATACATGTGATCAGGATACGGACCCTTCGGGTCGTAGTCGGGATCGGCGTTGCTAATGATGCGCAGGCCGCTCGACATCCGCAGGAGGTCTTGGATCTTGATCGCCTGGCGCGGGTCACCCGCGGTCTGCCATTCCGGGATCGGCGCGGGCTGTTCGAGCGTATAGACACCCTTGTGAATGAGCGTGCCCATAATCGTGGAGGACACGCTCTTGCCCATCGACCAGCTCTCGAGCGGTGTGGACTTGGTGATGCCCTCGCCGTAGCGTTCGCCGATGATGCGGCCCTTGTAGGTCACGACGAAGGCCGTGGTCTCGGCCTCGGGGAGCGAGAACGCGGATTCCACCGCGGCCTTCACCTTGGCCTCGGCCACGCCTTCGGGCAGCGGCGTTGCGGGCAGACGATCCCCCATCGGCCAATCCTCTGAGTCGGCGGGCGGCAGGTTCGGCTTGACCGTCTTCGGCGTGAAGTTGAGCTTGTCGCTGCCTTCCGCATAGGTGATGCAGCCCTGGCTGCCGGTGTAAACCGCCGTGCGCACCGTGCCGTTTGGCAGCGAGACGCTTACCGTCTTCTTCACCTTGTCCACGACGGGCTTGCCCATCTTGGCGCGCGCTTCATAAGGCGCGGTGAAGTAGCCCACATGCTCTGCGGCGAAGGCGATGTCGTAGCCGGTGATGAACACGGCCGAGCACATAGTCTTGGCAAAGCCCGACGCATGGTGCGAGAGCGGGTCGCCGGGCACCAGTTCGTGCGTGGTGGGCAGCTCCAGCGACTTGCCACGGGCAATCAGCTTCTCGCGGGCGGCGTCCACGGGGGCCGCCGCGGCAGGAGCGGGTGCGGGCTCCTGCGCCGCCATGCTTGCGGCCCCGAGGGCCGCGACCAGAGTGGCGAGTGGGGTAAGCCGCAGGGCTGCGACAAGGGTGATGGTGTGTTTCATGGTGAGCGGGAAAATGGCTATGGGTTGATCCGCTCCACATCGACATACAGCGCTCGCAGAGTCGGCGCGTCGTGGATGTAGAGGAGGCGGCCCGGGCTCACTTCGCGCAACGCGGTGTAGTTGAAACCTCCGGAGTCGGTGATGACGGTGTGATGCGTCCAGGTTTTGCCTTGGTCGGTGCTGAACATGAGATTCGACCCAGGGCGGCCGTAGCTGCATGCGACCACGCCATTGCTCATGACCACCATGTCAGGCGAGACGCTGCCTTCCTCGAGCGTGATGAGCGGGGTCCACGTCTTGCCACCGTCGTGCGACCAGGTTTGCCGCAGCGGCTGAAAAGAGCTGGTTCGCTGAACGGACATCATCTCGCTGGCGGAGAAACGCACCAGGGAGGGCTCCTGACCATCGCCGAAGGTGGAGAAATGGCTCCAAGTCGCGCCGGAATCGGTGGATTTCATGAGATAGCAGGCTCCGACGCCCTTCTTGATCGTCGCGTAAACCACTGCCATGACTTCATGGTTTCCATTGTCGAAAATATCCCGGTCGAAGACGGCGGTCTGCCCGGTTTCCACGGGCAAATGGATGAGGTTCTCGAGCATGGTGAACTTCTCCGCCTTCGCGTCGAAGCGGTAGCTCATGCCGATGTAAGTGCCCGCCTCATATTTCACGTTCCAACGCGACACGCCAAGGATGTCGCCGTCTGGCAGGCGCAGATGCGGCTGCGGCGCGAAGGTTTTGAATTGCAGGTCTTTGACCGGCTGCCAAGTCTTGCCCGCATCCGTGGAGCGCAGCACGCCATAGGGCTCAAACGCGGCGTCCGGCCCCTGACCGACGCTCAGCATGAGCATGCCTTTGCCCACATCGTAAAGATACGGGCGGGTGGGCGGAAGTGGCCTGCCCTGCTTTGCGTCTGGCACAGCGATGCCGGTCCCGGGATCGTATGCTCGCACCTGATGACCGCCATGGCGCGGCTGGTCCCATCCAGGGGTGGGTGGGATCTCCCATGGCTCGCCGACGGTGATCCGCAGTTGCGGTTTGGTTGGCTCACCGGCTCGCTTGCGAAGCCCCAGCTGCACCGATTGCCAATGAGCAGCGCCCATCCATCCTGGTGAAGTGGAACCAAACTGCACGAAAGCCTCCGCGTTCTCCGCCTTCTTCCAGAACGCACCTTCACCGCGAATCTTGATCACGCCATCCACCGCGATGCTCATGTCGCGATCGCGAATGACGAGTTGGTAGGTGTGAAACTGGGTCTTCGCATCGAATAGCGCCACTCGATCATGAAACGTCGCGATCTTTTCCGGCACGAGCAGGAGTCCCTCCTGATGTTTCCCGTCGCTGACGATCAAACCCACCGGCACACCCTGCTGCGCGGGCCACATGGCCGAGCGGCCTTTTCGGGCCGCTACAGACTCCACACGCACCGTGGCTTCAACGACAATCTCAGTGCCCGGCTGTGGCTTCCATGCCGCCCGAAAAGCACCATCAGCAGTCGCCGAATCATCCACGAGATGCAGTGCGCCATTCGCCAGCTTCGCGTTCGCCGCCAGTTCGCCGACAGCTTTCCATCCCTGCTCCTGCGGCAGTGATTTCGCATCGTAGTTGATTAGCCAGGTGATGGGTTCTTCGGCGGCCTTGACTTGGCCGAAAGAGAGGAGAAGCGATGCAAGGATGCGGAGAGGGTGTTTCATAGGATGGCTATTTTTGTTTGGTGTAGTCTTGGAATCTCGCGTCCAGCGCCTCCGGCTTCGGCTGGCCTTTGGCGAAGTAGAAGCGATAGCGCAGAGTCAGGCTGTCGCCTTTTTTGATGGTGTAGTCGCCAGCGCCTGCGGGCTTGTCAGGCTCGAAGTCGTGGAGGCCAAAAGGATTCACAGCGAAGAGTCCGTAGTCGCGGGCGTGCCAGGTGGTGGGCGAACGGAGGTTGCCGGGATGGCTGAAGATGACGACACCGACGGGATTCCCTTTTGGATCAGGGCCGTAGTAGCAGACCCAGTTCGCGTGTTTGGCCCAGATGTCGTGGTCGCGGATGCCGTTGCTGTTGAAGGCGTGTCCGGTGGAGGGACCCGTGTTCACGCCGCTCTTGCTGCTGTTCATGCTGAGCGATGGGCAGAGGCGCAGGGCCATGGTGCCTTCTTTGGTATCACCGATGAAGACATCGCCCTCACTGGCCTTCAGCGTGATGTCGAAATCCAGCGTTTTCTCCCCTTCCGGCAGTGCGGTGATGGTTATGCGGCGCTCGTCGGTCATCACGGCCTTGTTGTCCGGTCCAAGCCATTGCGTCGAGGCGGTGAAGCGACCCTGGTTGCCTGTGGCCTGCACGTTGGTGAAGCCGGAGTGTGCTTGCTTGCCAAACACCTGATACTCGGCCCAGAAGTTGATTTCATTGATGCGCGAATGCCCAAACCACAGCGAGCGATGATGCGGATGATCCCCAAACATCGCCTCGCCTGGCACATCCTTTTTCATCGGAAACTCCCGCGACACATTTGCCCCCGCCGCACCAATGAGCGGATACATGTAAGGCCGCGCCACCTCCTTGGTGATGTATTCGGTGAAGAGCTGACCGTCGATCTCGACCGTCAGTCCTGCATCGCTGGGTTTGAGTGTGACGGATTGTGCCTGAGCGAGCAGTGGGATGGCGAGCAGGATGGAGAGTGTCCGATGCATGATAGAGTGGAACCGAGATTGCTTCATGAGTTATAGAGGTATCTTTCTCATTCGATCCGCCACTTTGCTTGACGCAAAGTGGCGCGTTTCCGCTCGGCAGTTGCTTCATACCAGATGGTCAGCAAGGTGCCGTCGGCGAGTTCAACCGTGCTCGGGTAACCGAGATCGCCACTGGTGCTATCTTCGGAGAGCGTAATCTCATCGCTCCACGACTTGCCGTGATCGCTGCTGATACGCGCACGATTGCCAAATGGGATGCGACGATAACCATAGCTCATCAGCAGCCGACCATCGCGCAGTCGGAGCAGGTGAGACGGGAGCCCATAGCAGACCGCATGCGGTTCGCTCCAGGTCTTGCCACCGTCGGACGATTCCGTTTGCAGCGTCC
>NZ_JBJXFV010000177.1:0-11095 GCF_046154365.1 Prosthecobacter sp. | reverse complement strand
TAAGGGAATCGTGGGCACGCAGCGGCTCAGTCCAACAGCAGTGTATCCGACCAGAAGGCGGGCCACGCGCCACCCGGAAAACGAGCCTTGTTTCCGCCTCCTGCTCGGATACACTGCTTAATGTTCGCCCAAGAACCTGAGTCCCCTTCCATGAACAATCTACTAGATGCATTTCAGGCCGCTCTACTCGACGATCCCAACGCAGGAAAAGTTAGCAACGACGACCCTGCTATTCAGTTTGCCTTCGAGATTCAAGGGGGCTTCACCATCGGACAGGTTCTGGCGCACTCCGAGGGAGAATCGGACGAGAAGTTGAGCGCTCTTGATGACTATGGGAACTCTGTTCATGAAGTTCCTCTGAGTCTTACCTCACACAGTTTCAGCTTTCACTTCTTCGATCAGACGATTGCACTACCGTATGACAAGCCCTCCATACGCATCCCATTGTTGGTGGAATGCATCACCGGCATTGTAGCGCTGAAGATCATTCCTCGCCTAAAGGAGACTGGCACCGATCCAGAGTCCGCTGATGAACTCTTGAAGTTGCCCTTTTATCGGTTTTTCTACTCCAAAGAAGGCGGCTCTTGGGCGGTGACATTCGACACATGGAGTCAGAACGCAACATAGCCAACGGGGCGAACAAAACGGATCCAGGCAGGGGGCTCGTATGGCATCTGTCGTGTCATCGGCGCTTCCCGCTTCCCGCTTCCCGCTCGCCGTCGCCTGATCCAAAGCGTTCGCCTCAAAAGAATATGAAAGCTAAAGCATTGATCCTGATAGCACTCGGTGTTGCAATTTGCCAAGAAGCTGTTGCAGACCATCCAATTCCCCCGAACAGCAAAGCGCGTTGGGACTATCGTGGACCGCCACACACCATTACCCGCGACTCTTTTGCCAAGCTCTTCTCATGCAAAACCTATGAGGAACTACGCGACGCCTTGATAGCTGCCATTGAAGACTTGGAACACGAGGCCGACGATTCTACACCTCTGTATGTAGCAAGCGATTGCCACCTGGCGTTGATTCGCACGTATTACCTGTTGGGTGACAGCCAGAATGCAGACCGGTTGCTGGCCCAATACTCGTCCGTCAATCGCGATTCCAAGGGTAGGCTAGATTTGTCCAAGGAGCCCATGGGGCCCCTCCCAATCTTGAAGCCAGCGGCAAGCAACGCAGCGCCTGATGCACGCAAGCCAACTCGGGCAGGCGAACAAGACGGTGGGGGACAACCGGCCACCCGCGCCAAGTCGAAATGATGTCCACGACTATGACCCTTAATCGCCCGTTGGAGGTGCGCCGACGGTAGCCGGTGCCACACCTTGAGCGGAAACCTTCCATTTGACGCCGTTTAGGAAACGGATCACCCTTTCCCATGACTGTTTCTGATTTATCCCCGGATGCTCTGGGGCGGCTGGAGGCGAAGCTGGTCGCGGACCTGGAGATGGTCCGAAAGGTGCGGGCGCTGCTGGAGGAGCATCGGCCGCTGCTGTCGGCCAGCCCGCCAATGGTGACCGTAAGCGGGACTGCCGCGCCAGCTCCCACGCTGCCGAGTCAGCCTCCGGCCCCAGCGGAGCCGCAGAAGCCCTATGACGAGATCCTCCTGGACTGCCTGGTGCAGATGCCCGAGGGCGGTTTCGCCCCGCAGGAGTTCAAGCGGGCGATTTACAAGGTGACGCGGAACTTCCCGGATGGCAGCACGGTGAAGACCTTTCTCAACCGAGCGATCCGGCAGGGGAAGGTGGTCATTGCCGAAGCACGGACGGGCCGGAACGGCAGTCTCTACCGCTGCACCCTTCCCCGCCCCGCTCCGGCAGAATCCCCGCCCGCCAGCGCCGATTTCCCGGCTGTTTCCGCTGAACCTTCTCCAGCCAAAACGGAATAGAGGCCTCGAACTCGCCCTTTCCCGATGATTTCGCCCCTTTTCCGGGTGGAATGCACCGTTTAACCTGCTCACTCTTCCAATTATCCTGCGGACCGAGCTAATTAACTCGCCGGTTAATTCAATTATCCGGCCAAGCATTCCGTTCCTGCATCCCGCCTACCAGTTTAACCGGCTCCATAATCTCATTATCTGGCTGGATAAACCGATTAACCAGCCACATGAACGGGTTAATCCACCGGATAAATGGATTACCCGGCCCGTTTAATGGACAAATCCGACCAGTAAACGGCCCAACCATGCCCTTAAATGGACTGCTGCCTGCGGAGAATCAGCTCAATGCGCTGTCGCAGCAGCCGTTTGGGGGACGGAAGTGATTTGATCAGGTCTGTGCAGTACTCCCGTCGCTCTCAATGGTGAACTTGGCCCGGCAGATCAGAGACGGCTGCGCAGTTCATTGAGGACGGCGGTGCTGAGTCGGAACGTGGTGGCCTGCAAACGTGTCACCGCACTCTCGAAATCTACCAAGCCTGCATGTGCGGCAGCGAGCAGAACGCCAGCGGTGCCAGTTCTGACCAGGCCGAGGGCATCGCAGAGCTTGCGCCCGTCTTTGTCATCCATGATCAGCAGGGCATCCTTGCGGTGCTGCCATGCCAGCGAGATGGCGGCGGCCTCGCCTGCGTCCACACCGCCGGTTTCCGGCAGCAGCGGCACCGGATCTGGAACGACGAGGAACCAACTGTCCGTGCGGGTGAACCATGGGGCCAATGCGCCAGGGGAATGCGGATGGCAGCATTCCTGACGCACCGTTTCAGGAATGACGATCTGACCGTACATCTGGTGCAGCAGTTCCAGTTCGCCGATCTCCGCCAATGCAGACAAGGGCGAGGCATCCGAAATGATGATCATTGCCGGGCAATCGTGAAGGCGGCAGCGGTCTCCGCATCCCGGAGCACTTCATCCGCCGACAGTCCCGGCCACACGCCGCGCCTAGAGAGCAGCGCCTGCGCCTCCCAGCGCGACTCAAGCCCTAGAAATTTGCGCACCTGCTCAAGACTCAGCGCGTTGAGCTGATATGCCTCTGCGGCAAAAGCCTCCAAGGCCGCACGGGCTGGATTGCCCATTTTCGCGGTCAATTCACCCGAAAATTCATCCGGGATGTCGAGGGTCAGAATCATGGTGGATATTATCACACCCTCCCCCGTCAGCAAGGGGGCGCATGACCACCAGCATCCCCCGAGATCAACGGCGCAGCTTCTTCTTCAAGCGCATCCAGGTCGGCACGTCGAGGTCTTCGCCTTGAACGATGGAGGGTTCGGTGTCCTTGAAGCGGCCACGGTCTTCCTCGCCGAGGCTGAAGGTCTGCTGCTCGGTGGCAGCGGGCTTGCGGGCGATGATGGTGTTGGTGGCGTTGATGGTGGTCGTCGTGGGAGCTTCGAAGGTGAGCAGCTCGTCCTGCGGCGGAGCGGTCTCGGTCTGCAGGGTGACGCTGCGGGCGACGACGGCGGCGAGGCTGGATTCTTTGCCACGGGTGGCATCGGCGAGTTCCTTGGCAACCAGCGTGCGCACGGGGATGCGGGCGGTTTCGGGCGTGGCGGCGATGATGGGGGTGGCAGGCTCTTCGAAGACCGGATCTTCCGATGCGAGCACTGGCTGCTCGACGGTTTCCGGCACTTCTGCTTCGGCATGCGTGTCATTCACGAGGAAGGGCTCACCGGCAGACACGACCGCGATTTCCTCGGCCTTGAAGAGCAGATCGGCAGGCGCTTGGACCGGCGGAGCATAGGGCGAGGGGGCTTTCTTCGCAGGCGCTTCGCGTTTCGGTGCCGGGGCGGGCAGTTCAGCACGCGGCTGGAGCATTTCGGACGGCGGGGCGGCAGTGGCGTGGGCATTGAGCTGCGTAAGGCCGAGCGAACTGATGAGCGTGATTGCGATGGCGTCGCCGAGCTTCGCATCGACACCGAGACCGAAGAGGATGTGCGTTTGATCGGGCACATGACGGCCAAGCTGCTTCATGACGCCTTCGACTTCGACAAGCGTGAGCGATTCGCCGCCGGCAACATGCACGAGCAGACTCTTCGTCTGATGCAGGAGGCGACCGGAGTCGATGAGCGGGCTCTTGAGCGCTTTTTTGAGCGCCTCGGTGCCGCGATTCTGACCACGGGCCTCGCCGAAGCCGAAGAGGCAGCGGCCATTGGCATTCGCGAGTGCGGAAGTGAGGTCGTCGAGGCCGAGCTTCACCAGTCCGGGTGTGATGGTGATGGTAGAAATGGCCCGCAGGCTCTGGGCGATGAGCTGATCGGCCTGATTGAAGGCTTTTTGAATGCCATCTTTGGGCAGGATGAGTTCGCCCATGCGGTTGTTTTCAAACAGCACCAAAGCATCGGCACGTTTCTGCAACAGCTCGAGCGCTTCCTCGGCCTGGGCAAGACGACGGCGGCCTTCAAAGCTGAAGGGCATGGTGGCGACGACGATGACGAGTGCACCGGTGTTTTTGGCGATCTCGGCAATCACAGGAGCCGCACCGCTGCCGGTGCCGCCGCCGAGACCGGCGCTGATGAAGATGATGTCATGACCATCGACGGCTTGGCGGATCTGCTCGCGTGAGAACAGCGCGGCTTCGCGGCCGAGATCAGGATCGCCGCCGGCACCGATGCCCTTCATGAGTTCGGCACCGAGCTGGATTTTCACGGGAGCCATCGAGTGGCCGAGCACGCGCACATCCGTGTGAGCGCAAACGAGCGTGGCTTCAACGATGCGGTCGAGCGTAATGCGATCAACGACATTGGAGCCGGCACCGCCGACGCCGACGATGCAGATGCGTGGCCCGGGTTTGTCGGTGCCGTCGCGTGACTGGGAGCGGTCGTATTCTACCATATGGGTGGGTGGTTGAGGATGAGGTCTGTGAACTTAAAGAATGACGGTGGAGAGGAGTTCCTGCATGCGCCGGCCGAGGCGTTTCAGCGGGGAGAGAAAGGGTTTCTCGCTGTCCAGGATCTGCGCATAACGAATGAGGCCAATGGGCGCGGAGTACTGCGGATTTTCGAACGTGGCAGTGATGCCGCTGACGGGGGCGGAACCAGCGCGGGTGACTTTGATGCCAAACACTTCGCGGGCCACCACGTCAACGCCTTTCATCATGCTAACGCCACCGGTGAGATACACGCCTGCACCTAGACGGCCGAGGTGCTCCTCCACCCGCACGCGCACCTGGATGAGGATTTCCTTGGTGCGCAGGTGCATGACTTCATTCAGGAAGGCGCGTTCGACTTCGCCGAGGATCAAACCCGTGTCGTCCTCGATGCTGAGCATCTCGCCATCCGGAACTTCGTCATACAAGACGCTGCCTTCTTCGACCTTGAGCCGCTCGGCACGGCCGTTCGGGATTTGCAGCGCCATGGAGACGTCATTCGTGATGTGATCGCCACCCAGCGGCACGCAGCCGGAGGCGGTGATCATGCCGTCTTCATATAAGACGTAATCACAGGTGCCGGCACCGAAGTCGATCATGAGGGAGCCTTGCATCTTGGCCTCACGAGTGAGCACGACCTGTGCCGCCGCGACGGGATTGAACACCACGTCCTCCACTTCGAGCGGAATCTCACGCACACAGCGGATGGCATTCTGCACGCGGCCACGCACGCCATGAATGATGTGGTAATCCGCCTCCAGCACGCGGCCTTCACGGCCAATCGGCTGCCGCACGGCCTCCTGGCCATCGACAATGTACTGCCGTGTGACGCTGTGCAAAAAAACGTTCGACTGCGGGATGGAGACGCTGCGGGCGATCTCCTTCGCCTCCTCGACATCGTCCTCGGTGATCTCGGTTTGATCATCCGGCAGACGATGGCGGCCACGATTGTTGAGGCTCTCGATGTGAGCGCCGGTGACGCCGAGGAAAACATTGCGGATCATCACATCGCTGCGGTCTTCGGCCCGCACGAGGGCGTCGTTCACGCAGGTCTGCACCTTTTCAAAATCGACGATCTCGCCTTTGCGCACGCCGCGTGATGGTGCCTGGCCGACACCGAGGATCTTGATGGCACCGTCACGTTTCGCCTCGCCCACGACGACGCAGATTTTATGCGTTCCGATTTCGAGTCCTGCGTAGATCGTGCTTTTGGCCATGGCGGTTCAGGGGGGGGTGGAGGCGGTGTCTGCCAGGGTAAGACCGGTGACATCCGGCGGGGCGTGAAAGGTGGCGGGCGTGTTGATGCGCGAGAGCAGGTTCAGCGTGGCGACGCGCCATTTACGCTCACGGGCCTCGTGCATGAAGCGGTCGTAGCGTGCGAGCTGCGGATCAAGATCATCGACACCGAAGGTGATCTTCGCATTGCCGGCGAAATGCGCGACGAGCGACCACGCATTCGGGATTTCGATCAGTTCCAGCACGGTGCGGTCATCGTCATCGCGGCTTTGAAGCTTCTCCATCAAACGCAGCGCCGCATGCACTTGAATGTCAGGCACCGGTTTGCCAGGAAATGCTTCGCTGAGTCCCGGGAAGCGCAGCTTCGGCAGCGCGAGGTATTCCTTGGTGATGACATCACAGGGGACCGGCGCACCTTCGGCATCCATCAGGCAGCCTTTGCCGCTCAATGGTTCAAAGAGCTTCTGTTTTGGACATTCAATCCACGCCACCGGAATGCGCTGCACCACATCAAGCGTGAGCTTGCCGTGGTAGTCGCGCTGAATCACGGCGGACTTCACTTGCGGCAGGCGCTCGATCTTGGCGCGCACTTCGCGCAGGTTCATCGTGAGCAGGTTCGTGTCCTCCGTCAGTCCGGTGGCGGCCACGATCTGCTGGCGCGTGAGTGTGCCTGCGGTGTTCACCACGACGCTCTTGAGCAGGAACTGCGAGTTCTTTTCCAGCGCCTCATCCCACGTCACCCAGCACAGACCGATGCCGATCATCACCACGATCATCCACATCGCCGTGCGGAAGCCCTGACGGCGGCGCTCCACGGCCTCATGCTCGCGAATCACCGGCGATTCCGGTTCGTAGTCGATGACGTGGGTGTTCACGCCCTTGCGCTTGGAAGAGGAGCGCTTGGCTGGTTTTTTTGAGCCTTTCTTCGCGGCGGACATGACAGGCGAACGCACATGCCAGAGACGGGAACTGGCAAAACAGGTGCTTAATAGTCCTTAAATAAAGGATTCTCAGTCCGATTGCCATAATTATTCGCGAAAAAATGCGGCTCATGTATTCACAGCCGGAGCGGTTGTTCACAAACCGCCTTGGCCGAGCCTCACTTCCGCACGACCCAGATGTTGCGATAGCGCACCGGATTGCCGTGGTTTTGCAGGTAGATCGGGCCGGGCGTGTTCTCCTCCTTCTTCGGTGCGGAAGTGGTCGCGCCGGGCAATTCCTGATTCTCGTGAATCACGACGCCGTTGTGTTTGACGGTGATCTTGGCATTCGCGGTCTTCTTGCCTTCCGCGTCGTATTTCGCGGCGGTGAAATCGACATCGTAAGTCTGCCACGTCAGCGGCGGCAGGCACATGTTCACCTTGGGCACGGCGATCTTGTAAAGACCGCCGCATTCGTTGTCTTTGCCTTCGAGCGCGAAGCTGTCGAGCATCTGCACCTCGTAGCGGCCTTGCAGGTAGAGTCCGCTGTTCCCACGGCCCTGACCGCGTGCCGCAGGCATGTACGGCAGCATGAACTCCACATGCAGGCTGCAATCACCGAACGTGTCCTCGCTCGTGATGCCCTCCATGAGAGCGCCGATGGGTTCATCGACGCGAGAATTGGGAAAGCGGTTCTCGCCTTTGCCATCGAACAGCACCACCGCATTCTCCGGCGGCAAAGCGCCGAGCGTGGGCGAGCTGCGGCTCGTGCGGTTCAGTTCCATCACGCGCACGCCGTCGGCGGTGTTGGTGACGAGGATGCTCTGGCCGCTCACTTCAGCCTTCAACGTGCCGTCCTTGACCGTGAAGATCGCCGTCTTCTCGCCTTCACCACGCTGACCGTTGGTTTTCGTCACCGTGGAGCGATCACCATCCCAACCGGCCCCCGGCAGCCCTCCCGGATAACTGACCGCCTCAAACTTGCCACCGCCCTGCGCCCAAATCTGCACACCATAGCTCTTGCCATCGAGCTGGCCGGTGTATTCGCCCTGAATCGCAAAATCGTCGTCGGTGTGAGCTGGATCGGTGTAAGCCTTGGCTGGTGGCGGCTTGGGTGCGGCGGATTGCTGGGCGTGGACGACGGTGGCGAGCAGGAGGGCGGTGAGGATGAGGCGCATGGTGGAGGGCTGGGATGGCCGCAAAGAAACGCAGCATCTGCAACAATCTGCGCTTAAATTTTGCGGTAACGCCAATGCTCAAGTGTCGCTCTCGGACTCCACCGCAGACCACTCGACACGCGCATACACGTCACGCAGGGCGAGTTTGATGCCGAGTTCATCCAGCGTGATGATGGCAGCTTCGCCCTCAACGATTTCAGGCCACCACTGATTGGAGCGGCGGTAGATCGTCGCCTTCATGCTCGTCTGTTCGAGGGTTATATATACCTCCAGGGAGGGCAGACCTTGGTAAGCGGTGAGTTTTTCGCGCGTGTCGATGCGACGGGTGGATTTGGAGAGGACTTCGACCAGCAACTTCGGCGCGGTGCGGTGCTGCGGGTTGCGGTCAGCCTTGTCGCAGATGACCATGACATCCGGGAAGTAGCCGAGCTTGTCGAGGCCGGACTCGATGCGCAGCAGCATGTCGGCCATGAACGGCTCACACGGCTTGCCTTTGAGCGCCTGCCTGAGTTCGAAGAAAGCATCGCCAGCGATGCGGTTGTGATCGTCTGTGGCACCGGCCATCGCATAGATCTGCCCGTTGACGTATTCGAGCTTCTCCTTGCTGGCGGCCAGGCGCTGCAAGTACTGCTCCCAGGTAATGACGGGCGAAGGCGGCGGCAGGAGCTTCAAGGCAGCGGACATGGTGGGAAGGTATCGACTTCGAGGAGTTACGTCAATGGTTCTGTACGGCATGAACTCCGTTGCGGCGCATGGCTCCAATCCTGTGCTTCAGGACGCTTTGCAGTCGCACAACGGGCGTTTTCATGTTCTATCCAGCGCCCCATGCCCGCCACCGTCATCACTAACATCTCCTGCTATCAATTCGCCGCGCTCTCGGAGCTCAAGGCGCTGCGGCAGCGCCTGTTGGATCAATGCAAGGCCTGTGGACTCAAAGGAACGATCTTGCTGAGCACCGAAGGCATCAACATGTTCGTCGCCGGCATCCGCGAGCATGTGGATGCGCTCGTCGCGGAATTGCACGCCATTCCGGGGCTGGAGGGCCTCAAGCCGAAGTACAGCGAGAGTGCCGAGCAGCCGTTCCGCCGCATGCTGGTGCGCATCAAGAAAGAGATCATCGCCTTTGGCGTGGAGGGCATCGAACCCGCGAAGTACACCTCACCGCGACTGGAGCCAAAGGTGCTCAAGCAATGGCTCGACGAAGGCCGCCCCATCATCCTCTACGACACCCGCAACGACTACGAAGTGAAGCTGGGCACCTTCAAAGGCGCTGTGGTCGCGGGCATTGACTCCTTCCGCGATTTTCCGGCAGCAGTGGCCAAATTACCGCCGGAGATGAAGCACGCGCAGGTCGTGTCCTTCTGCACCGGCGGCATCCGCTGTGAAAAAGCCGCTCCCTTCATGGAGCGCGAGGGCTTTGAGCAGGTGTGGCAGCTTGAGGGCGGCATCTTGAAGTACTTCGAGGAATGCGGCAGCGCGCATTACGACGGCGAGCTGTTTGTGTTCGACCAACGTGTCGGCGTCGATCCCGGACTGCATGAGACCGCCTCCTCCCAGTGTTTCGTCTGCCAGACACCGCTCACCGCCGAGGAGCAGGCCGATCCTCGCTACGTGGAGCATGTGTCTTGCCCCTACTGCTTCAAAACCACCGAGCAGCAGCAGCGTGAGCAGATCGCCCAACGCCACGCCGCCATCCTTGCCGCCGTCACGCCACTGCCGGGCAGCAGGCCTTATGATCAAACGCGTCCACTGAATGTGCCCGAAGCCTGCGATCACGGCACCATTCTCGACTGCCTCTGCCACGTCATGCCCCACATCCCGCGTGAGCAATGGCTCGCCGTGTGTGAGGAGGGCCGCATCGTCACGGATGACCAAGTCATCGTGCCCGCGCATCAAATCGTCAGGGCTGGAGAACGCTACTTGCACCTCAAGCCCGCGCAGCGTGAGCCAGACGTGAATGCGGACATCCGCGTGCTGTTTGAAGACGAAGCCATCATCGTGCTGAACAAACCTGCGCCGCTGCCGGTGCATGTCGGCGGTCGGTTCAATCGCAACACGCTACAATTCATTCTCAACACCGTCTGGCATCCGCTCAAGCCGCGAAGTGTGCACCGCCTGGATGCGAATACGACCGGCGTCACCGTGCTGTGCAAGACCCGCCACTTCGCCAGCCAGGTGCAGCCGCAGTTTGAGCGTGGCGAGGTCGGAAAAGTCTATCTCGCCCGTGTGAAAGGCCATCCGCAGCAGGATGAATTCACCTGCGATGCCCCCGTCAGTGCGGAGGCGGGGAAGCTCGGCGGACGGCATGTGGTGATGCGTGGGCAGGTTGGCGATTCTCCAGAAAGTGCTCAGTGCTCAGTGCTCAGTGCTGACGCCGATCCAACTGAGCACTTCGCACTGAGCACTTCGCCCAGCGGCAACGCCACAAATGCAGCGCTCTTGTCACAGACGGCTGAGGAACACGGACTGCCAGCCCGCACCGAGTTCCGCGTGCTCCAGCGCCATGCCGACGGCACCGCCCTGCTCGAAGCCCGCCCGCTCACCGGTCGCACCAATCAGATCCGCATCCATCTCTGGCATCTCGGCTTCCCCATTCTCGGCGACGCCGCGTATCTGGCCGATGGCGAGATCGGCGAGACGCAAACACTGGCCGTGGTTGATCCGCCGCTATGCCTGCATGCCCTGCGCATCGCCTTCACCCATCCGCTGACCAAGGAAAATGTGACCTTTGAAGCCGAGCGGCCCGTGTGGGCGCATGCCGATTGAGTTGAAGTCGAAACTACAAAAACGGTGAACGAATTAGATTCGTCCGCAGTTTAGTGCGGTTAAACAACGCTCGGGTGCTACCCAAATCCCATGAACGAAAAACTTTCTCCATCGTTTATTTAGCGTCTCCAGCACGCTACCGACGCTAGCGTCAATGCCGTTAAGCAATCCTGCAACGAACGCCGAACTGGCCCCTCACCTAACC
>NZ_JBJXFV010000176.1:0-17001 GCF_046154365.1 Prosthecobacter sp. | reverse complement strand
TGGTAAAAGATTGGGGGTAAAAGATGGGGAGCCATTGTTTTCTGATCTTTTACCCACCATCTTTTACCAACGAAAAGTTACTCCCGCCTCCACACTTTAGCGCAGCGGAGTTCGGTTACTCCTGACTAACTGGCCGGCAAAAAAATGGGCGGTAAAAAATGCGAAGCCAGACTTCATTTTTTACCGTTCATCTTTTTGCCGATATGCTTGCCGTTTGGAGGTTACTCCCCGTTCCACAATCAAGCCGTATTGAGTTCGAGTGCTCCTGAATAACTTGGTGGTAAAAGATTGGGGGTAAAAGATGGGGAGCCATTGTTTTCTGATCTTTTACCCACCATCTTTTACCAATGGAAAGTTACTCCCGCCTCCACACTTTAGCGCAGCGTAGTTCGGTTACTCCTGACTAACTGGCCGACAAAAAAGTGGGCGGTAAAAAATGCGAAGCCAGACTTCATCTTTTACCGCCCATCTTTTTGCCGATATGCTTGCCGTTTGGAGGTTACCCCCCGTTCCACAATCAAGCCGTATTGAGTTCGAGTGCTCCTGAATAACTTGGCTGGTAAAAGATTGGGGGTAAAAGATGGGGAACCACTGTTTTCAACTGCATGTCATCACTGATCAATCTCTCAACGGCCGATCCACCGGCAGGAGGAAGGCTTTGCGGATGGCTTCGACACCGTCTTTGCGCCAGGGCCAGGCCTGGTCGGCGGCGAGCTGGATTTCCTTGCGGTGGGTGGCGAGGGTTTCGACTTTGGCGGTGATCTGCTCCAGGGTGGCGCTGGCTTTGTTTTGCTGGGTGGTGCGGGCGGTGGAGGTGGCACCGCGTTTGGCGAGGGCTTTGGAGAGGGTGTCGATGACGCCATTCGCGCCGGGTTTGATGCCGGGGAGGGTGTCGGCGGGCGGGGCGTTGTTTTCACCGGGGCTGAGGCGTTTCAAGACGCCAGTGGCGAAGGTGGCGATGTCTTCGGTGCCTTCGCTGCTGAGGGTGGTGCCGGCGCCGTAGGCTTGCCGCATGGCCTCCTGGTCGCCCTTGTATTTGCGCTTGGCGGCGGATTGGATGGGGGCCAGGGCGGCGAGGATGGCCTCGCGATCGGCGTCGTGCTCGCCGGTCTTGGCTTTTTTCGCGGCACGGCTGCCGATGAGGTCGCCCAGGTCATTTTCCACCTCGGTGGCGAGGGCGGTGATGCTGGCAGGCAGGGTGGCATCCAGCTCAACTGCTGCCAAGGCGGCGGTGTGGGCGGGATCGCTGGCGGCGGCGGCGACATCACGGGAATCTTCGATTTCGTCGAGGAATTCCTGGTTGATGGGGCTGCGGGTGCGTTTGGGTTTGTCGGCATCAGGTGCCGCAGGTGCAGGGGCGGGTGTGTCTGGCATGGTGTTGGTTGGGTGAAAGGGCTAAAAAGGCGGGTTTTCGCAGAAATGAGCGGTTTTAGGGCTCGAAGGAGGCTGGATAAGATTTCAATGTGTCAGGATAACACTTTTGCATCACGGGATAAGGTTTCCGCATGGTCGGATAAGGTTTCAGTGAGGTCAGATAAGGTTTCTGCATGGCGGAATAGACTGTCTGCATGCTGAGATAAGCTTTTCCAGCTCGGTGATAAACCTGCCGCGCACTGGGACACGAGCGCAGCATGGGCGGACATGCCGCCGCTGCCGCCCGACAAAACAACCGCATGACTGAACTGTGGGCCTGCATGCCGAGATTCTTGGCAGACTGCGCAGGTCTGAGCGGCCTGCTGGATGGCAACATGGCCGGATCAGAGGTCATTCCCCCATGCGTCAAAGCACTGCATGCAGCACGGCGAAACTGCGCGCTTGCACTCGTAGAATCGGCTTGCGATTGAAGCATTTTCACTAAATAGCAAATTCAGCCGTGCTTTGACAAGGAAATTCAGATTCAATGCTGGTGTAAAGTGATTGACTGGCGGTGCTTTGTTCCGTTTTCCCCCTGAATGTTGTTCTCTACCCACCCATGATCCCGCTCGACGTCACCGCTTTGAATGATGCCACGCTGCCGTGGCAGGTCACGGTGCTGGATGAAGTCGGCTCCACCAGTGACTGGCTCAAGCAAAACGCCAGCAACCTGCCCGCCGGTGCCGTCGTCTTTGCTGAATCGCAAACCCAAGGCCGTGGACGCCGTGACAACCGGTGGATCTCCCCACGCGGCAAAGATTTGATGTTCTCACTGCTCCTGCGGCCTGAGGCACCGCTCGAACGCTGGCCGCGCATCACCACGCTGGCCGCACTCGCCATCAGCAAGGCCATCGAGGCCGAACTGCCGCTGCAACCGCGCATCAAATGGCCCAATGACATCTATTTAAGCGACCGCAAAATCAGCGGTCTGCTCGCCGAGACCGTTTCAACGCGTGGCGGCATGCGGCTCGTGCTCGGCATCGGTTTGAACGTCAACGCCCGCGCATTCGCCCCCGGCATCGTCGCCACCTCGCTGCGCAACGAACTGAACTCCCCCGCCCTGCCCGAGCTCGACCGCAATGCCCTCGCCCAACGCCTGCTGGCAGCGTTGCACCGCGAGTTCCAGCGTCTCGACGACGATTTCTCCAGCGCCATCGCCGAAGTGCGTGAGCGAAGCTGGCTCCTCGGCAAACAAATCCGTGCCAGCGTCGAAGGTCGCGAAATTTTTGGCCGCGTCCTTGATCTGAACGAAGAAGGCCATCTCATCCTCGCCCTGCCCGACGGCAGCAGCCGCACGCTCACCAGCGCCGAGGAAGTCCGCGCGGTGAAGGTGTGACAAGGCGTGGAACGGCGCTTCAACAGTGCCGCAAACATCAGTTCGCCCACAGGTGCATCCGGAAATGTAGGATGAGTGTGGCGATAGCCCGCTCGTCTTTTGGGCGTACGCTGGCCGGGCGAGCGCTCAAGAGTCGGGCGGGCTGTCGCCACACCCGACCTACGACAGCAGTTTGAATCAATAAGGATGTCGCGGATGTCGCTTGCCATCCGGTTCTTTTGATTGAGTATTTTGCCCCGTTCGATTTAGGATTTGTTTAAAACTCAACCCACTCATTCTCTCATGAGCGACGAAAGCAACACGCCGAGCGATTTCACCGAAGAACAACCGGCAGAAGGCGCAGTCTTCCCCACCCTGGAGGAAATGGCGGCACTGCTGCCGCAGTACGAATTTCATGACATCCTGGGTGTGGGCGGCATGGGGGCGGTGTACCTCGCCAGACAGGCCGCGCTGGACCGCTGGGCGGCGATCAAGCTGCTGCCTGCGTCCGCTTCTCTCAATGAGGACGACACCAGCCGCTTCATCACCGAGGCACGCTCCATGGCCAAGCTGACGCACGCGCACATCGCCGCCGTGCATGACTTCGGCCAGACCAGTGAAGGCCATCTCTACCTCGTGATGGAGCACGTCCACGGCCAGGACCTGCATCGTCTCATCCAAGGTGGGGAACTCACGCCCGCCCACATCCGCAGCCTCGTCCCGCAGCTTTGTGATGCGCTCAAATACGCTCACGATAACGGCGTCATTCACCGCGACATCAAGCCCGCCAACATCCTCATCACCGAGAACTGGCAGGCAAAGATCGTCGATTTCGGTCTCGCCCGCGACAAGAACACCGACACCTCCGGCGAAATCGAGTACGGCACGCCGGACTACGTCGCGCCGGAACGACTCCAGGCAGGTGCGCCGGTGGATCACCGCGCCGACATCTACGCCCTCGGCATCGTCATCCACGAGATGTTCACCAAGCTCACGCCACAGGCAGCCGGCACCGCCGTGTGCCAGGGCGTGCCGGCGGACTTCGCCAGCGTCGTCAGCCGCTGCATGATGGCGGACCCAGCGCGGCGTTTCCAACATTGCAGTGAAATCAAAAGCTTCCTCAGCGCCGCCGCCGCCATCCCTTCGGCAGCACCAGTCGCGCCCGTGCATCGTCCGCCACCGCATTTGCAGGCCCGGGTGCGCCAAACACCGGTGTCCAGCGTGCCGCAACCTCAGGGAGTGCCCGGATGGCTCTGGGCCGCCGCATGCGTCGCTTTGCTGATGATTGGTGGCTGGTTCATCCAGCGTGAGCGAACGCAGAACACACAGGATACGCAGGGCAAAAAAACTGCCGCCACCACACCCGTTCCGGCAGTTTCTCCCGCCCCAACAGCCGGGCCGGAAACCACGCCGCCAACAGTGAACACTCCTGCGGCTCCGGCACCGACCATCGTTGGCAATGCTCCCGCCGGCCCGTTCAAGCCTGAACCTGGTGAATTCGCCGTCCTCAAGCGCCTCAAAGGCCACACGGAACTCGTTTACTCCTGCGCCCTGCTCCCCGACCAGCGTCGCGCCGTCTCCGGCGGCCATGACGACACGCTGATCCTCTGGGATCTGACCACCGGCGCTGAATTGAAGCGCTTTCCTTCGCCGGTGGGCGACATTCATGGCATGCAGGCCGCCGCCGCTGGCACCAGCATCCTGCTCTGGTCGTTTAACAGCGATCAAGTCGCCATCTTCGACATCGAGGAGGGCAAAACGACCGCCAGCATCAAAGCGCCCACGAACCGGCTGTCTCTCGCCGCATGGGCCGCCGACCAAAAGAGCGTCTATCTGCTCTGCAATGACGCCAACGGCGGCGTGTATTACTGGGATCCTGCCAAGGGTGCCGTGCTCCAGCAATTTTCCGATTGGACGCGTGCGGCCTATCAGATCTTCCCGCTGCCTCCAGCCCAGCCGGATGGTGCCGCCCAAGTTCTGGTCATTGGCACCACGATGAAGCCAAATCCCAACCAAGGAACTAACTCGACACAAAGCCTCATCAGCGACAAAGCCTGGGCCTCGCTCTTCTCCGTGCCCGACCATCGCCTCGTGCGCCATCTGCCGGATTACATCAACATTCGCAACCGACTTTCCCTCTCCCCGGACGGCAGCACGCTGGCCGGCGGCCTCGGCACCCTCTACCTGCTCGATGTGCCCGCGCTCACCACCCGCTCCAGCATGGAGGCGCCGGCAGGCGTCAGTTGTTCCAGCAGCACCTGGGCGGCTGCCGGGCGGCTCATCGTCTGCGGTTACGCCAATGGCAGCATGATCATACGCGAGGCTGAAACAGGGGCCGAACTCGCCAGTCTCAACGTTGGTCTGCGCACCTACGCGGCCAGCATCTCCCAGGATAACCAATGGCTGCTCGTTTCCGGCTTCCCGCTCGACATCAAGAATCCGCAACCCGAGGACTATGATGTTCTCGTCATCCGCCTGCCTGAACTGAACAAGCTCGGCTCTGACCAAGGATTCATCGACCTCGCCACCCGCCAGCTTTCCAAACTCAAGAGCTTTGATCCCGAACTCGCCGCCCTGCACGCGCAGGCTGCCCCTGCCGACTCCATCGCCAACGATGACCAACTTCAAGCTCAAGTCCGTGATCTCACCACCAAATACGGAGCCGCCTTGAAGCGTTCCGCCGTCACCGCCTCTCCCAAAGATCAGATCAACATGAACGCCGAGGCGGATGCCATCGCCAAAGGCCTGCCGGTGCCTGATCCCGCCACCGACGCCGCCACCTCCGGCGATCACAAGCGCTTCCGTGGCATCTACCGCCAGCAGCTCGCGCAGCTCGAAACACGCCGCAAGGAGTCTGCCAGTGCGCTGCGCCAGAATCTCGGCACCGGTCTCCAAGCCCTCGTCACCAAGCGTCAGCAGGCCGGTGATCGTCTCGGAGCCGCACGCTGCGGGGCGCTGCTCGCCAGTCTGGGTGACTTGAAGCCGTTTAACGCCATCGTGGCATCCGCGTTCTCATCTCCCGGCAATGCCGCTCCTGCCATGCCGGTGCCCATGGTGGCGGCTGCCACTCCGTCAGTTGCACCGCGACCTCCACAGCCATCCAAGCCGCTCTCGCTGCCTCCTCCTGCCACGACACCAACCGCTGCGGCTGCTCCCAAAATTGACTTTTCGAGAGGCGTGCGGGCTGACGTCACGATCAGCCGCCCGTCTAAATCCACCCAGTACGATGACATGAGCCAGGTCATCACTCCCAAGATCAAACTGACGAACACAGGAGCCCAGGCCTATAACGGTTTCAAAGCCGCTTTCGTCCTGATCGGCGAAAGCGCCTCTCAGCGCGGTATTTACAAGGTTTTGCTGCGCCATGACTTTGACGTTGCTCTGGCACCCAAGCAGGTGCTGGAAAGCGAGGGACAGACGGTCGTGACCCAGTTTGACAGCAACGCCTCCAACGGGGTGACCTTTGGCTACAAATACGATGGCTGGGTTCTTCAAATCACCGACCCCACAAACGTTGTCGTGTTCACCAAGTCCACCTCTCCCACGCTCGAAAAAATGCCCGAGGTCATCCCATCACTCAAGGCGGATCAATACTACGACAAGCGATGGAAACCCATCAACAACCCGCCCAATTGACCGGCTGCTCGCGTGGTCGTGCCGGGCTTTGTCGTTGAATTAACTCCGCCCGCAGACTACTAGGCGCGCCCCATGTTCCGCGCCCTGCTCACCTCCCGTCTCCAAGCCGCTTTCACCGCCGCTGGCATCGCTTTGCCCGAAGGTTTCGCCGTGTCCGTCGTCATCGCCTCTGACACACGCTTTGGCGACTACCAGAGCAATGCGGCGATGACATTGGGCAAGCAGCTCAAGACCAACCCGCGTGCCTTGGCGGAACAAATCAAAGCGGCGCTCCAAGTGGATGATCTTTGCGAAAAAATCACCGTGGACGGCCCCGGCTTCCTCAATTTCACGCTCTGCGCCGAGGCGCTCGGCCAGAAGCTCGGTGTCATCGTCAAAGACGACCATCTCGGCGTACCGCAGGTCGAGCAGCCGAAGACCATCGTCGTTGATTTCTCCGCGCCGAACATCGCCAAGCCGATGCACGTCGGCCACATCCGCAGCACGTTCATTGGCGACTGCCTTGCGCGCATCGCCCGCTTCATCGGCCACACCGTCATCACCGACAATCACATCGGCGACTGGGGCACGCAGTTCGGGATGATCCTGCATGGCTGGAAGACGATCCTCGATCACGCCGCTCTCGAAAAAGACCCGATTCATGAACTCGTACGCGTTTACAAGAACGTGAATGCGCAGACGAAGGCCGATGAAGCCGTGTTGACCACTTGTCGCAACGAACTCGTGAAGCTGCAGCAAGGTGATGCTGAAAATCTCGATATTTGGCAGCGCTGCGTGGCTCTCTCACTCGACCAGCTCCGCACGATCTACGCGAAGCTCGATGTCCACTTCGACCACTTCCTCGGCGAGAGCCATTACAACGACCAGCTTGCGCCGCTCGTCGAAAACCTACTCGCCAGCGGCATCGCGGAAATCAGCGATGGTGCCACCTGCGTGTTCTTCCGCGATGTGCCCGAACTCGCCGACAAGCCCTGCCTCATTCGCAAGAGCGACGGCGGCTTCCTTTACGCCACCACCGACCTCGCAACGATTGATCATCGCATCAACGCATGGCAGGCCGATGAAATCTGGTATGTCGTCGGTGCGCCCCAGGAACTGCACTTCCGCCAGCTTTTCCAGGTCGCCAAAAAGCGCGGCCAGACCACCAGCATGCGCCACATCGCCTTTGGCAGCATCCTCGGCCAGGACGGCAAGATGTTCAAAACGCGTTCTGGCGAGAGCGTCGGCCTGCTCGAAGTGCTCGATGAAGCCGTCGAACGCGCCGCCGTCGTCGTTGCCGAGCGTGAAGGCTTCTCCGATGACGAAAAAGCGCAAATTGCGCAGGTCATCGGAACCGGTGCTGTGAAATACGCCGAACTCAGCCAGCACCGCATGACCGACTACAAGTTCAGTTGGGACAAGATGCTCGCGCTGCAAGGCAACACCGCGCCCTACCTCATCAACGCCTACGTCCGCACCAAGAGCATCTTCCGCAAGCTGGATGGCGAAGTCACGCTGACGCCTAATTTAACGATCACCGAGCCGGCCGAACGTGCGCTGGCGATGAAACTCGCCCAGTTCGCCGAAACCACGCACGACGTGCTCGTCGATCATCGCCCGAATCTGCTCGCCGGTTACCTCTATGAACTCGCCGACACCTACCACAGCTTCTACGAGGCCTGCAACGTGCTGCGCGCCGAAGGCACTGTGCGTAACACGCGCCTCACGCTTTGCGATGCCACCAGCCGCGTTTTGAAGACGGGCCTCGGCCTGCTGGGCATTCAGACGACGGAGCGGATGTAGGCGATCAGGCGTCAAGCATGGTCAAGCGGTCAAGGCAGGCACGCCTTGACGATCTTGACCTTCCTTGACGGCGCAGCCTTGACCATCACCCAGCGCGAGAAGTTTCCACAGCTTGCACTGGCTCCTGCCTCATTCTCATTCATCTTCCGGCCGCCATGCCTGTCCCACTCCTCGACGTCAACGCCCAAAACCTTCCTCTCGAATCCGAACTCCAGGCCGCTTTCATGCAGGTGTTGAAGCATGGCCGGTTCATCATGGGGCCAGAGATGGAGACGTTTGAAACGGAAATCGCGACGATGGTCGGTGTGAAGCATGCGTTGTCCGTTTCCTCCGGCACGGATGCGTTGCTGCTGGCGCTCATGGCGCTGGACATCCAGCCCGGCGATGAGGTGCTGTGCCCGGCGTTCACGTTTTTCGCCACAGCGGGAGCGGTTTCACGGCTTGGTGCGGTTCCAGTATTCACGGATGTGTGCCCGATCTGCTTCAACATGGACGTGAACGACGCGCGGAAGAAAATCACAGCCAAAACGAAGGTCATTATGCCAGTGCATCTGTTTGGCCAGTGCGCGGACATGGACCCGATCCTCGCGCTGGCAAAGGAACACGGACTCAAGGTGATCGAGGACACGGCGCAATCCATCGGTGCGCAATACAAGGGCCGTCAGGCTGGCACGATGAGCGAGTTCGGCACCTACAGCTTCTTCCCGAGCAAAAATCTCGGTGGTTTCGGCGACAGCGGCATGCTGGTGACGAATGACGACGAACTGGCCGAGTACGCCCGCGTCCTGCGCGTGCATGGCGGCAAGCCGAAGTACTACCACCACTACGTCGGCGCGAATTTCCGCATGGACACGCTGCAATGCGCCCTGCTGAGCGTGAAAGTGAAGCGTTACGCTCAATACACCGCCGACCGCCAGCGCAACGCGGCGCATTACATCGCCGAACTGAGCAAACTCAACGGCGTGGTGCAGGCCGATCCGGCGCACTGCAAGTGTGTGGCGACGCAGGACACCTGGCTGGCTGCACAGAACGCAAAGATCGTGCTGCCCGTTAGTTACGCGCACAACTCGCACATCTGGAACCAGTTCACGCTGCGTGTGCTCGATGGCAAACGCGACGCGCTGCGTGATCACCTCGTGGCAAAGAAGATCGGCTGCGACATCTATTATCCCGTCACACTCGACCAGCAGAAGTGCTTTGCGAACCTGCCCGCAAGCTCACGCAGCGGCTGCGATGTTTCACATCGAGTGGCGGGCGAGGTGCTGAGCATTCCTATTTACGGCGAACTCAATGAGGCGCAGCGGAATGAAGTGATCGCTGCTATCGGCGAGTGGCTCTGATCTGAAATAGGATGACCGTGTGACAGCCCGGTCGTCTGACTGTGCGGTTTGCCGTCGAGAGCGAAAGCAGCCGGGCGGGCTATCGCCACACCCAGCCTACATATCAAGGCTTCGGTGCCGCTGGAGGCGGCGGAGCAGGTGTTACTGGAATCGGAGTGGCCGGAGGAGTCGTTGCAGCGGCAGGTGGCGCAGCGGGCGCAGGAGCAGGCGCTGTCGGTGCCGCAGGTGCGGGAGCCGGTGATGGCGTCGTTGGCTGTGGAGCGGGAGTTGGCGCAGGGGCGGTTGGTGTTACCGCAGGCTGCGGCGCAGGAGCTGCTGGCGTGGTTACGGCAGACGGCGGCAGCATGGCTGGTGCTGCAGGCGTTGTTGGAGGAGCGATGGTGGCACCGATGCCGCTGTTGGCTGACTTCAGATTGATGTTGGGCATGCCAGGGATGGCCGGAATCGCAGCGGCGGGCTTGGGCTCGACCTTGGGCGCAGGCGGCGGATCGACTTCTTTGGTCGGCAGCGCAGCGGCGATCCAGCCGAGGCGGTCTTGGCTGATGGTCTGGAACTCGGGCAGGTCGGGGAACTTTACGGCAAGGTCTTCATAAGCCTTTTTGGCGTCGTCAGCCTTGCCGTCGGCCCACAGCAGGTCGCCGAGGCGCACTTGGGCGAGCGGAGCAGCTTCGCTGGCGGCGAATTCGCTGGTGATACGTTCAAAGATGGCCTGGGCTTCCTTGCGGTCACCCATGGCATCCAGTTTGGAGCCAAGGCCGAGCAATGCCTGCACCGCAAGCGGATGGCTGGCGTGCTTGGTGGTGAATTCCTTGAGCACATCCACAGCGGAGGACTTTTTGTTCTGATCCCAGAGCAGTTCGGCCTTCGTCAGCAGCGCGTTGGCGGCGGCGTTCGTGCCGGCGTAACGCGAGATGACGAGGTCACAGTCTTCCACGGTCTTCACCGCGGTGAACGCCTCGGCGGCTTCGTTGGCCTTGAGGGTGCTCTGGTGACGAATGAAGCCGTAGGCGATGAGCGCTGCCACCACGATGATGAACAGCCAGACGAGCTTGCGGAAGTTGTCCTCCAGAAATTTTTCCGCGCCAGTGGACGGGACTTCCTGCGAGAGCGTGTTGGAATCAGACATGCGAATGATGGCGAAAAATTAAGCGCCGACTTTGGCACGGGCTTCGTCAGCCAGCGCGGTGGAGAGATAACGCTCACCGGTGGAGCAAGCGATGGTGACGATGAGTTTGCCGGCGTTTTCGGGGCGTTTGGCCACTTCGATGGCGGCGACGACGTTTGCGCCGGTGCTGATGCCGACGAGGATGCCTTCTTCTTTGGCAAGACGGCGGGCCATGGCGAAGGCGTCGTCGTTGCTGACCTTGATGCACTCGGTGATCTGCGCGTTACCGGCGGAATCCTTGAGGTGAAGGTTCGCAGGGACGAAACCAGCGCCGGTGCCCTGAATCTTGTGCGGACCGGGCTGCACGGGCTGACCAGCGAGGGTCTGATTGATGACCGGGGAGGCTTCGGGTTCGACGGCGATGGCGGTGAAGGACGGTTTGCGCGGTTTGAGCACTTCGGTGACGCCGGTGATGGTGCCGCCCGTGCCAACGGCGGCGACGAGAATGTCAATCTTGCCATCGGTGTCGCTCCACAGCTCTTCGGCGGTGGTCTTCATGTGAATGGCAGGATTGGCGGGATTTTCAAACTGCTGCGGCATCCACGCGTTCGGCGTGCTGGCGACGAGTTCGGTAGCCTTGGCGATGGCACCTTTCATGCCTTGAGCGCCAGGAGTGAGCACGAGGTCGGCACCGAGCAACGCGAGCAGCGTGCGGCGTTCCAGCGACATCGTTTCAGGCATCGTCAGGATGAGCTTGTAGCCCTTCGCCGCCGCGACAAACGCGAGCGCGATGCCGGTGTTGCCGCTGGTGGGTTCGATGATGACGGTGTCGGCTTTCAAGATGCCACGCTGCTCCGCGTCTTCGATCATGGCCATGCCGATACGATCCTTCACGCTGCCGAGCGGATTGAAGAATTCACACTTCAAAGCAATCGTGGCGTTGAGGCCGGCTGTGACTTTGTTGAGCTTCACCAGCGGTGTTTTGCCGACGGTTTCGACGATGTTGTTGTAGATGCCCATGATGTTGCGAGGTTGACGGTTGTTGCGAAATTAATGCTGGCCGCAGAATTCTTCGAAGCGGTCCATGCCGGCGTTGATGACATCGAGGCCGGTGGCGTAGCTGAAACGGATGGTGTGCTCGGCACCGAAGGCCAGGCCCGGAACGACGGAGACCTTCTGCTTGCTGAGCAGCTTCTCACAGAAGTTCACGCTCTTGATCTGCATCGGCTCAATATCGACGAGGAAGTAGAAGGCGCCCATCGGCTCGACGACGCGGACGTTCTTGATGTTGCCAAGGCGGCCGAGCATGTATTGACGGCGCACGTCGAATTCGTCGCGCATGTCGCTGACGATCTGCTGGTCCATCTGCAAGGCGGCCAGCGCGCCGTATTGGGCAAAGGTGGTCGGATTGCTGGTGGTGTGACTCTGGATGGTGTCGATGGCGTCAGCGATCTTCTTGGGAGCAGCCGTGTAGCCGAGACGCCAGCCGGTCATTGCGTAGGCCTTTGAGAAGCCGTTGATGGTGATCGTGTGATCGTAAATTTCTTTGCTCAGGGAAGCAATGCTGACGTGCTCATGACCGCCATAGACGAGCTTTTCGTAGATTTCGTCAGACAGGATCACGATGCCTTCGCCCACGGCGATTTCGCCCAAGGCCTTGAGTTCATCCTTGGTGTAAACAGAGCCGGTCGGGTTGCCCGGAGTGTTCAGGATGATCATCTTCGTCATCGGGGACATGGCGTCCTCGAACTCATCCGGCGTGAGCTTCCACCCGTTCTCACGCTTCGTTTCAACGATGACCGGGATGCCGCCGACCAGGCGCACCATTTCCGGGTAGCTGGTCCAGTAAGGAGCCGGGATGATCACTTCGTCACCGGGATTCACGACGGCGAGGATGGCGTTGTAGCAGGAGTGCTTGGCGCCGCAGTTCACGCTGATCTGTGAGGCCTCATACTGCACGTTGTTGTCCACCATGAGCTTGGCAGCCAGAGCTTCGCGGAGTTCGAGGATGCCATTGCTCTCGGTGTAGCGGGTTTTACCGGTGTTGAGCGCCTCAATGGCGGCAGCGATGATCGGAGCGGGCGTGTCGAAGTCAGGTTCACCGGCGCCGAAGCTCAGCACGTCCACGCCCTGCTTCTTGAGCGCCTTCGCCTGGCTGGTGATGGACAGGGTCATTGAAGGGGCGACTTCGGCGATGTTTTTGGCGATAAAATCCATGGTCTGGGATGGTTGGGCGGGTGGGAAAAACGGGGGGCCGCCTATAAAGGAGGGCGCAGGAAGTTTGTCAATCAATCGTCCCGCCACGGGCAAAGGGCGGCTTGTGCCATGCACCACGCCGCCTTAGTCATGCCAGACATGATTCCCGACCGCCAGCCGCCTTCTTCTCGCACTCGCCAGCCGACCGTCCCTATTCGTGGCATGGCGCTGGATGTCCTCGGCGAGTGGTCCGGCGGAGAGCGATTCGCCGCCGACCTCATGGATCACATCCAGCGTGACAACGGCCTCAGCCTGCCAGATGCCGCCTTCCTGCGCGACATCGTGCTCACCACGCTGCGGAATCTCTCCCTGCTCGACCACTGGATCGCCGTGATCACCGAGGACAAGCACCTCGACCACCGCAGCCGCTGGGGCCTGCGCATCGGCCTCTGCCAGGTTTTGATCCTCAAAGTCTCCGAATACGCCGCCGTGAACGAAACCGTCGCTGCCACCGGTCGTGCCCGCAGCCTCATCAATGCCGTTCTCCGCCGAGCCTGCCGCGAATCCGCCGAGCTGCTGGCCATGGTTGACGGCCTGCCGCTCGAAACCCGCACCTCGCATCCGAAATGGCTCATCGAGCACTGGCTCGGCCTCTTCGGCGAAGCCAAAACCACCGCCCTCTGCGAGTGGAATCAAGTCCCTGCCCCGATCTGCGCCCGCATCAACCGCCTCTATCCGCACCTGGACGATCCACAGGAAGATTTCATCGTCTGCGATCACCTCCCGCGCGAAGAATTGAGCGTGGGTAAAGTATACATGCAGGACCCCAGCACCGCCATCGCCCCGCGCCTGCTCGCCCCGCAGCCCGGCCACCGAGTGCTCGATGCCTGCGCTGCCCCCGGCGGCAAAACCGCTCTCCTCGCCCAGCTCATGGAAAACCAGGGCGAAATCATCGCCTGCGATGTCTCACCGGGCCGCCTGCGTCGTCTCGATGGCAATCTTCACCGCCTCCACGTCGCCAACGCTCACATCGAAGAACACGATTGGTCAGACCCGCAAATCCCCGCCTTCGCCAAGCCCGGCTTCGACCGCATCCTGCTCGACGTGCCCTGCTCCAACACCGGCGTCATGCGCCGCCGTGTCGATGTGCGCTGGCGGCTCCAACCCGACGATTTTCAAGCACAGACGCAAACGCAGACGCAACTCCTGCGCAACTGCCTCCGCGTCCTCAAACCCGGCGGCATCCTCGTTTACAGCACCTGCAGCATCGAACCCGCCGAAAACGAGCAGCTCGTCGCCAGCGTCCTCGAATCCACGCCCGGCTTCGAACCCGTCAAACTCCGCCACAGCTTCCCGCCGGACGATCAGATGGACGGTGCCTTCGCCGCAGCGATCCGGCGAGTGTAAGGAGCGCAGTGCTGGTTCTCGATGGTTGCGTTCTGTCACGGCTTCTCATATTCTCCCCTCATGACCATGACTTTGGATATTCCTGCCGAACTCGAGGAGGCTGTGTCCGCCATCCCGGGCATTGGCACCCGCATGGCCTTGTATCTGCGGCATGAGGCGCAGTTGGAACAGGCGCGGCAGCAAAGGCACAGCGGCAAGGCCAGGGCCATCGCCGAGCGCGCCTTGCTCGCGGCGCAGCACGATCAGACTACAGGCTTCGACTGGCAGGCTTCATTCACGGAGCTGGAACAACGTCATCAGGAAATAACGAGCAAACTCTGAACAGGAAAGGGTCAGGAGTCGATTCGTGACAGCGAAAGCAGTCCTGCCAACTATCGACCCCTGACCCTTTCCTGCGTCAGTCCTTCGGCCTGGTTCAAAGCACCGCCCAGGAGGCGCAGCCACCCGTTCAGTCTCCGCTGCCACAACGTTTTCAACACGGTGCCGACGCTGCCACAGCACGCCGTGTTGCCAAGTGGGAAACCCGGCTGCTTGCGTTCGCGGCGATTTGAGAACCGCCTTGGCGTGCTGTGAGGCGGGAGGATATTGAGTCGAATATTTGCACCCGTTTCCCCCGGCTGCTTGGGTTCTTCGTTTTTTTGACGCCGGTCACGCGCCAAATGCCGCAGGGCTGCGGGCGACTCGGAAGCATTGAAAATCAGCGGCTTAGCGTTTGCAGATGCTCACATAATGCCTGGCATCTTTTGTCGATCACTTCCGTTTCTTCACCAGCAACCACAGCAGGCCAGTTGCCGCCACGATCAAGACAACGATCACACTCCACGGCATTGATGAAGTCGGTTCTTCGCTGGCTGCTGAAGTCGTTGGCTTTGCTTCGAGTGCATCTGGAGCGTTGGTGGGCTTTGAAGACTTTTGCGCTGGAGTCACTGCTTTGCTTGTGCTTTGCGGTGGCTCATCCCACGAGGGTGGCTTGGGCAACTTTAATTCGAGTCCCAATTTCTCGATCATTTGATCGCGCTTTATCGGAGCAAAGTTGTCAGCGTCGAGCAGTGGGTGCGTCGCCTCTAGTCCCAGTTTAGACACGAGTATGTTATACGCGACATCACACACACGTTTCCCTTCACTGGAATATGCGCGCGCCTCTCCGTATCTTCGGAGGCCAGCGCCTTTGTCGTAGAGCATAGTCGACGCGAGTTGGCGAACGACATTGCTACTGGTTTGATCTCGCGCACCAAGATTGAGGAGATGGAGAATGTAGGCCCGTTCGGTGGAAGTCTTGCTGGTATTCAAACGCAACGCCATTGCGTCGAATGGAAATTTTTCCATCGCAAGAAGGAATCGAACAGCAGCTGCTTCTGATGCCGCATCAGTGCTGGCTATGAGGAATGCGAGGGATTCATTCACTAATGAGTCAGGTGCCATAGTTGACGCGGCTTTTGCAGCCTCTCTTGCTGCCAATTCTCGGTTGCCTAGGTCAAGGGCAATACTCCGAAGCGAACCTTCTAGGCTCGCTGATTGCGCCGTCAATGCTGTGAGGGTGGACGCTAGAGCCACCAAGAAGACTTTTTTCATGCAGGCAATGGTTCAATAATTGACGACTCGATATGAAGGCTTTGAAGGATCTATGTCCGGCAATCCAATCTGGGTGTCATTCATGTCTTTCAGCATGTCCGCCTCAGCTTGGCCCTCGATTATCCCGAAAACAAATTCGTCGGTCGCTGCCCCGTCGGGATAACACGAGACATTGCTCAAGAACACTCGGCCATGCTGAAAAACCTCCCCGAAGTCACGCGCAGTATTACATGAGTTGTAAAAAAACGTTTGGTAGCCAAGCGTCGGGAGGTCTGAATTTCCGGCATTAACTATCAAAAACTTGGCGCTGCTTCCTCTAGTGAAATGGTGCTTTTCTGTCCAAAGGTTCCAAATCGACGGCGTTGTTAGGGTGAAACTGGCCCCTGGCGCAATCCCTTGATTGTTCGGGTATCTCTCAAGATTGATTTTTGCAGGTAAAACGGTGTAATTTGCCGGAGTCGCGGGAATCTCTGAGGCGGTGATCGTGGTGAAGTTTGGATATTCGTTCGCGATCATGTAGGGCCAGTTAATGGCCGCTTGCGGGTTTCCAAAGTTTGTGAAGTCGCTGATTTTGGTTATTGCCGCAGCGTCAAAAGTCGGTCCAAGACCCATATTTGCATGTCCTTCAAATGCGACATAGGGAACTGAGGCCAGCGCAGTTTTGATGGAAGCCTCGTCTCTTGCTGTCTGGACCACCCATAGCTTGCCCTGCTGTCCATTGGCAGCGGTAGCTCTCACAAGAAATGTGGTCGTGTTTCCACTGACCACAGTTGACTCGGCTCGAGCTTGCAGTTTCGCATTGAGTCTCTGACGTCCTGAATTCTGCCACTCGAATCCAAACACGACGGCTATGTCAACCGGGAGGAGGTGATACTGGATATACTTTCCTTCGACGGCCGCAGGTGGGCGCAGGGACACCACACCTCCGGTCACGGTGACGCCGGCGGGCAGTGTGCCTTGGAGTGTCTCAACGGTGTTGGACTCCTTGCCGCTGGTGATGGAGAGTTTGAGCAGCGCCAGGAACTCGGTCGTGGCCGGCGTGCTGCCATCGACGGTCTCCGTGATCTTGTTCAGGATGAACACCGCGCTCAGTGGCGGCTGACCGCTAGTGATGGCGACGTTGGTTTGCAGCCGCAGCTCGCTCTGCCTGAGGTGGGCGTCCTCGGTGTTGTATTTCACCGTGCTCGTATGCTGCTGGCCGCCAGCGGTGGTGTATTTGATCTCCGGGGCGTCAA
>NZ_JBJXFV010000175.1:0-34782 GCF_046154365.1 Prosthecobacter sp. | reverse complement strand
ATCTGGCCCCTCACCCCGACCCTCTCCCCGGAAAGAAAGCCAAACGCAAAACAAGTCTCTCGCCGGGGAGAGGGAGCCTGACGCTGGCGCACGATATTCAGGTCCCTCTCCCCGCGAGAAACGTGTTGCGCAAACAGGCGAGCTTCGGGGCTAGCGAAGCGCCGCAAAGCGAAGCGAAAGGTTAGGTGAGGGACCAGGTCGGCGTTCGTTGCAGGATTGCTTAACGGCATTGTTGCTAGCCTGCATTTCTCACACTCCCGGGTGCAAGCTGGTCTCCTTGGGTGCGTGGCCCGCGCGCCCAAGTGCTCAGTGCTCAGTGCTCAGTGCTCAGTTTGAAGTTCCTCTTGGTGCGCTTGACTGAGCCGTGTCCATGCAATGGAACCACAGAGACACAGGGGACACAGAGGGAAGAGTCTTGTTGATCGACTTCACCATGAGGTGACTTCCAGGTGTTTCTTAAATCCTCTGTGTACCCGGTGCCTCTGTGGTTCACCTTCTGTATTGTTACGGCTGAGCACTGAGCACTGAGCCCTTCATGCCACTCAAGGGTGTGGATACATGCTGGCTCGAAGCGCTGCGTCATCGCAAAACCGCGCGCCTTGAATGTTAAAACCCTGCTGCTAGGATCGGCCCATGAGCTTCAACCGCATCGGCCTGATCATCATCATTGCGGGTTTCATCTTTCTCGTTGGCACGGCGACGCAGCAGATGCGGCAGGACCAAACCTCCGAACAGACGGAGATCGAACAGTTGGCGAGTGCGAAGTTGGAACAGGAGCGACTGGCGGCGGAGAACGCTGAGAAAATGGTGAAGGATAAACTGACTGCTGAAAAATTGGCGATGGAAAAATTGGAGAAGGATCGGCTGGCGACAGAGAAACAACTGGCAACGGAGAAGGGTCTGATGGGAAAGCTGGCGCAGGACCGGCAAGCAGCCGAGCGCTGGCAGGCGGCGGCTGCAATCGCCCGCCAGGCCAAGCCTGATCTCCAAGTGCAAACCATGATCGACCCCAAAGTCATGGTTCTCGTCACCACCGGCAAAAAGAAGAGCCGCATTCCCCCCAAAGAAGCCAAGACGCTCGTGCAGAAGGTGCGCGAACAAATGGGCGAAGGTGCCGCCGTGAAAATCCTCGACGGCACCGGCAAGGAGATCGCACGGTCTGAGTAGCGGCGGGGTGATCCTGAGCAGGCGAGGTTATTTCTCCTCGATGTCCCAGTAGGACAGCTTGGCGATCTGCTCTGGCGTCAGATAGTCGATCCAGCTTTTGCCATGCTCGTCGAGATTCGGTGGCGAATGCCAGTCGAGGGTGCCGTCTGCGCGGAGTTTTTCCACCTGCACGGTGCCGTCGTTGCGGCCAATGATGATTTCGCGTCCTCGCCATGCCTGACCTCGTTTGCGTGGTCCCTCCGGTGGCGTGACATCCCACTTGGGCGGCCATGAGGTGCTGAGACTGTTTTCGATGATCAGTGGAATCTTGGGGTGAGAGTCTTCCGTCTGACTCTTCAAAAGCATCCAGTGGCATTCACCAGACAATAGCGCCGTGTCCAAAGCAGGCGGGCGGCCAATCTTGTTGTCCGTTTTGAACACGCTGTTGGGACAGTCGAAGATGCGCTCATCCGAGACAATTTCCTCCCTGAACAATTCGCGAAACACTTCGTTCGATGATTTGAACTCCTTGTTCTGGCCATCAGGATAGATGGAACGGGCGTCTTTGGCGTACTGCTTCAAAGACAGAATGATCTGTTTGCAGTTGTTCAGAGCATACCCTCGGTTCCCATGAAGAGGACTCGGTTTTTCGTAGAACGGAATGGTGAGAGAGAGCAACAGAAGCGCTACAACCACGATTAACCACTTCAACCACCTCCAGAGACGCTTAACTTTCTCATTCATGCCCTGATTGCACCAAATCCGCCGCCCAAACGCAATCTCATTTCCGCATTCGTCATTCCATCGTTCGACATTCGTCATTTCCCCGGTTCTTTCCCGCTTGAACCCGCCCTTGGGAAGCGTTTAGAACTGACCCACCACCACGCATGATTTTTCTCGCCGCACTGCCCGAACCCAGCCGCATGGGGGACTTCCTCATGGCTTTCCTGAGCATCATTTTCGAAGGTGCTCCCTACATCCTGATCGGGACGATCTTTTCGGGCATCATCGACGCCTTCCTGCCGGCGAAGCTGCTGGATCGCGTGCTGCCGAAGAGCAAGGTGCTGGCCACGCTGATCGCCGGGTTCCTGGGGCTGGTGTTTCCAGTGTGCGAGTGCGCGGTGGTGCCGGTAATCCGGCGGCTGGTGCAGAAGGGGCTGCCGCTGTCCTGTGCGGTGACGTACATGCTGTCCGCACCGATCATGAACCCCATCGTGGCGATCAGCACGCTGACGGCGTTCAAGGAGTTCTCGGGCCTGTCCTTCGCCACGGCGGGGAATGCAACGATGACGATTGCGCGGCTGTCGCTGGGCTATCTGGTGGCGGTGATCGTGGGGCTCATCGTGATGCGCTTCAAACCGGGCCAGGTGCTGCGGGCGAGCATCGCGAACAAGATCGCCGAGGCTGCCGCGGATGACGGCCACACGCATGCGCCCGCCGTCAGCTTCAATGGCAAGCTGGTCCACGCCATGCGCAGTTCCATGCGCGACTTCCTCGACACGGCGATGTACTTCGCCATCGGCGTGATCATCACCTCCGCCTTCAACACGCAGATCAATCAGGCCATCCTGAACACCGTCGCGGGCAACGACTGGCTGGCGCTGCCGTCGCTCATGGGGCTGGCGATGGTGCTGTCGCTGTGCAGCACGTCTGACGCCTTCATTGCGGCACCGATGACCGCCTTCTCGATGGCGGCGAAGCTGGCCTTCCTCGTCTTCGGCCCGATGATGGACATCAAGCTGCTGTTCATGTACTCCAGCGTCTTCCAGCGCAAGGTGGTCGTATATCTTCTCGTCGGTCTCTTCGTCCTCATCGGCCTGCTTTCCGGGCCGTGGATGCAGTTCATTCAAAGTCTCGCCATCAAACCCTAAATCGCCATGAGTGGAACCCGCACCCTCGTTCATCTCCTCAGTGTCGCCATGCTCCTGCTGTGGGGCGGCGTGCTGATCTACTTCTACGCCAGCGGCCGGCTGGTGAACTACCTGCCGCCCGACGGCATCTTCCGCCCGATGGTGCTCGTCTCCGGCATCGGTCTGGCGGTGCTGGGCTTGTTTAACCTGCTGACCATGGGCGCTGAAGATCCTGGCTGCGAAGGCCACGATCATGGTCACGACGACCACGACCATGATCACAAGGGCTGCGGTCACGATCATTCCCCCAAACACGGCGCCTGCGGCCATGACCACGGTCATGAGCACAAACACGAGCATGGCACCTGTGATCACGACCACGCGCACCACGAAGGCTGCGGGCATGACCATTCTCACGACGAAGACGAAGACTGCGGTCATGATCACGCGAAGAAAGCAGGCGGCTGTGGTCACGATCACGGGCACACGCATGACCACGGTCACGCACACAGCCACGAAGGCCATGCGCACGGCATTCTGGAGGAAAGCTCCTGGCCCGGCCGCATCACGGTGCTGCTCATCCTTGCCGCCCCGCTGTCGTGGGCCGCGCTGTCCACGCCGGATCGTTACAGCCCGAACGCCGTCGTGAACAAGGGCCTCTACGACCCGAACTACGCGGACACCTCGCGCGCCGAGCAGTTCTCGCTGCAAAACAAGCCCAAGACAGCGGCGAAACCCGAAACGACGTCACCCATCGCCACCACCAGCGTCACGGTCGAGAAACCCGCCACACCACCGCCTCCCGGAGTCGCCGCCGTCTCAGCCGCAAACGCCGAAACGCAGACACCGCCGAAAAATGTGCCACCACCCGCGCAGGCATCGAAAAGCTACGGCACTTTCACCTTGGAAGATCTCAAGGCGCAGGTGCCGCAGAGCAAGGATGGCAATTTCATCCTCGAAGTGCCCGAACTCTATTACACCGGCGGCGATGTCGAAGTGCAGAAGGTCATCACTGGCCAGATGGTCGAAACCATCGCCCAGATCCTGCCCGAAAAGGTCAACAACCCCGACGGTCACCGCCTGCGCATCTTCCGCATGCTCGTCCAATGCTGCGCCGCCGATGCCCGCCCGTATTCCGTGCCGGTCGATTTCGGCAAGAAGGCCCCCGAGTTCAAAGAAATGACCTGGGTCAAGGTCGTCGGCAAGATGAGCTACAAAAAGGAAGGCGATCAAACCGTCCCTATCATCGAAGCCACCAAGGTCGAAGAAACCACCGCGCCGGACAACGCGATGATTTATTGAGGCGGGCGATTTGCCATATCCCGTCTTCAATCCGCGTGAGCGTCCTGGAGTGCGTCGGCCCTCCGGCGCTTTCGAACGTCCACCGGCCTGCGCAAAGCTCCAGAGGGCTGGAGCACTCCAAAACGCTGTCGCGTTCGCCTTGCTCAAGACCCAACATGCCTCACGGCACGTCGTAAGTCTTCAATCCCGCCACGTCGAAGCGCTTCGCACCAACTTCATCAGCGATCTCATTGAGCGCCTCGACTTCAGCGGTGCTGAAGAGCAAGCCGCCCGCTTTCGCGGTGTGCGCGGCGTTTTGCGCCTCGGGCTGGCCGGGGAGCATGCAGTTCTCGTTACCGTGGCCGAGAATGTCGTCGATCACGGCTTTGATGTTCTCATTGAAGTTGCGACCGTTGGAGAACAGGCCGGTGCTGATGGCATCGGGATGGATGACCTGGAAGTAGAAGCTGCTGGTGCGCTTTTCGCCGGCTGGAAACGGCTTCGACTTGATGTTGGGATGCGCACCGCCACCGCGCAGCGTGGGCAGGCCGCCGCCGATCATGCCGCCCATGACTTCAATGAGCAGTGAGAGACCGTAGCCTTTGTGCGCACCGAACGGCAGCAGCCACGCGGCTTCATTCGCGTCCGTGGTCGGTTTGCCAGCAGCATCGACTGCAGCACCGGGAGGGAGCGGTTTGCCCTCGCGCTTGAGTTGCTGCACGCGACCCATGGCGACGGTGGAGGTGGCCCAGTCGATCACGATGGGGAAACCGCAGGCGTCCTGCGTCGGCAGGCCCCAGGAATGCGGATTGGTGCCGAGCACCGGGAACTTGCCGCCGAAGGGCACCACTTCGCCAAGCGTCGAGGTGCAGTTCGTGTAGGCGATGTAGCCTTTCTTCGCCGCATCCATCACATAACCGCCGCCCCAGAGATAATGGAAGGCGTTGTCCACGCTGACCTGGCCGATGCCGTATTTGTCCGCCATCTCCATGCAGCGCTCCATCGCACTGAAGGCCACGCTCTGGCCGAGCTTGAGTTTGCCATCCCACGCTTCGCTGGCAGCGAAGGGCTTCTTGATCACTTCGATCTCCGCACCCGGCTTGCAGCCACCGGTGGCGCTGCCGAAGAGGTGGTCCAAATGTAGCGCCTTGATCGCATTGTGCGTGCGGATGCCGTGCGCCGAGGCCATCTCGCAAAACCGCGCGCCATCATCCGCCTCCGCCTGCGTGTAGCCGCGATGCTGGTAGGCGGCGCGGACGAGTGCGTTGTGAGATTCAGTCGGAACGATGTGGTAGGTGGTGGGCATGGTTGGCGGATGATGACGAGACACACGCGGCACGCAAGGCGCTGATTGCGCTTCGTCTCACCAGCAGATGCCTTCGTAGCTCCAGGGCAGCGCCTTGAGTTCCGGCCAGCCATTCACATCAATCACATGCTTCCCATGCACCGCCACGTCACTCAATGACTTCAGCTCCACACATTTCTGCGAGGCGATGATGACATCGCTCTCGCGCACGACCTCTTCCGCCGTGGCACACAGCAACTGGGCCAGATGCGGCATGCGGCGCTGGATTTCGGCCTCATTGGCACCAATAAGGCGGGTCAGATTGATCGAGGGATCGTAAATGCGGAGCTGATAGCCGCGACCGAGCAGCGTCTCGGCGATGGCGACCATGGCGCTGCCGCGCATGTCGTCGGTGTCGGCTTTGAACGCGAGTCCGAGCAAGCCGACGCGCCGCACATCCTTTGCAGCGATTTGATCCAGTAGCGCATCGAGATGCGCCTGATTGGAAGCGATCACATGATCGAGCAGCGGGAGGTTCACACCTTCGATGCGTGCCAGACCGCTGAGCGCATTCACGTCCTTGGGCAAACATGAGCCGCCGAAGGGATTGCCAGGCCGCATGTAGTAGCGCGAGATGTTCAACCGCTCGTCATGACAGACCACGTCCATCACGCGGGCACCATCGACCCCGAGATGCTTCGCCATGCGACCGATCTCGTTGGCGAAGCCGACTTTGAGCGCATGGAAGTAGTTGCAGGAGTATTTGAGCAGCTCCGCGCCTTCCCATTCGAGAATTTGCGCATTTTGACCGAGCAGATCGAGCGCCTCGTTCGTCGCAGGAGCCTTGCCATCATGCGTACCGACAGCGGCGAGTGAAGGATCACGGAAATCGCGCACGGCGGTGCCTTCGCGCAAGAATTCCGGGCAGTAATAGACGTGCAGCAAGCCAGACTCGATGAGATCAGCGAAGAACTCGCGCACGATAACCCGCGTGCTACCGGGAAGCATCGTGCTGCGGAACAGAATCGTGTGAGGGAGGTTTTTCTCACGAATCGCGGCGGCGAGCTGCGCGGCGACCTTGCGCACAAAGTCGAGGTTGAGCCGACCAGCGGCCTGGGAGGGCGTGCCGACGCAGATGATGCTGACCTGCGAGGCTTTGACGGCTGCCGTAGCGTCCGTGGTGGCATCGAGACGGCCTTCACGCTTCGCGGCTTGCAGCAAGGACTCGAGTTCAGGCTCAATAATCGGCGAGATGCCCGACTTGAATGCGCCCACCTTGGCCTGCTGCACATCAGCACCAATGATGTGATGGCCGAGTTCGGCCAGACAGCCAGCGGTGACGGCCCCGACATAGCCGAGGCCAAAGATGCTGACGTTTTGCGGGTGCGCGGAAGGCATCCCCTAATCAAGCATGACCTTCAGGGACAAACAAACATCTTCACAACTGGCCGGACATTTGCCAGATTGGCCTGAATGTGGAGGAGAATGAAAATATTCCGGCAAGCGATGGCATTCCTTATTTGTCATTCCGCCTGCGGTCATCCGGCGGATCAAAGCGAGATGCGCGCACGACCGCAGCCGCACAAGCTGGAGATTCGGCTAACGTTCAACATCTTCACGCTGACGCGGTTTTTGAAGATCGACACGGATGGTGACACGAAGCTCAGCATGGCGGAACTGACGGCGGCGGAGCCGGGCCTTACGGAGTATCTGAACCAGCACCTCCAGATCGAGATCAACGGACAAAAGACGACACTTGGATCGCAGGCGCGGTTTGACCACCTTTGGCCGAACTCGGAGAAGACTGAGCCGATGACGGAGGCTGAGTATGCGGCAAGGAATGTGGATGTGACTTTCACTTTGCCAGTGGAAGGACGGCTGCTGGAGGATTTTTGGCTTGGCTTCGAGATTTTCGAACAAACGGGACCGATGCAGACGATTCGCGGGGTGTTTGAGCAGGACGGAAAGATCGAAGAAGTGCCGTTCAGCGTGCAGGAACCAGAGTACACCTATGATACCGGCTTTGCGGACGATCCATTCGTGCAGGAGGCCGAAAAGAAGACCGTGGAGCCGCCGAGTGAGCAGCGCTGGTGGATGCTGCGCGCTGTGGTGCTCATCATCCTGCTGGTGGTGGGCCGGACGGTGCAGCTCAGCGCCCTTTCTCGCAAAACAATCGCACGCCGTCGGCGCAAGTAGCCGGAGCGGGCAGGATTGCCCGCGCTACGGCTGCTTTTCGCAGTAAAGCCGCACGCCGTCGGCGCACATCGAGGTGACGTTGGCGCTTTCTCCTTTCAGCCAAAGTTCCTCACTGACTCCGGCCTGCATGGCGGCCTGGTGCTCGGCAGCGGCGTAGCGCCGACGATTCTCCTCGGTACTGATGCCTTCGCGGAAACCGGCGGCGACACGTTCGTAAACCTCGGTGATACGCTGACGATAGTTGGCGAGATGTGCGGCGACATCGCTCACCGCGCCGAAATGGGTGAGGTAGAGGGTCTTGAACTTCGCCGCCATGAGGCGATCCACCGACTGCACATAGGCGACGGGGTCGAACTGCGGCGGTGAGGCGGTAACGGAGAGGTAGCTGCTGTGTTCGAGGCGCATGCCGGCGACATCGCCGGTGAAGCAGACATCGCCGAGGACGAAGGCGTGATGATGCCGAGCATGGCCGGGTGTGTCCCAGGCGTTGATTTCGACCTCGCCCAGCGGCACACCTTCGTTGTCTTGAAGTACGATGAGGCGTTCAGCGGGTGCGGGAAGCATGTCGCCCCACAAGGAGTCCATTTTCTCCGCGTAGATCAAGCGGGCGCTATCGATGAGCTTCGATGAATCAATCAAATGCCGGGCGGCATTCGGATGACAATACACCGTGGCTCCCTGCTGCGCCCACCAGCCAGCGGCTCCGGCGTGATCGAGGTGAATGTGCGTGACGAAGACCTTCTTGATGGCTGATTCATCGACATCAACGGCACGAATGGCACTGCGTAGTGCCGCCAAGGTCGATCCAGGCCCGGTTTCGATCAGAGCAAACTCTCCGCCGCTCTCGACGAGGTAGGAAGCGATGAGGCCGGGGATGCCTTGGAAGCGAAGATCGAGCGTGTGGATGCGCATGGCTATTCAAAGAGCGGTGGCAGGTGTCTGGCTCCATGCCTGCTGCGCGCGCAACTCCGAAAGTGGCACCCGACGCCCCGTATGAGAAAGGGCCTCATCGAGCAGGGATTCAAGCGCGGCAGTGGCACGCCAGCCAAAGGCCGTTTGGACAGCGGCTTCAACAGCGGCATCCACACTCACATAGTCACCTTCAGCGACCTGCCGTTTGAGCAAGGACTCGGTGGATTCTGTGAGCGTGATTGTCATGGTGGCAGATGAATAAGCAGCCACGCGATGCGCAAGCGCTGGCTTACCGCATCGCTTCGAAGCGCTTCTTGAGAATGTCTTTCTGGCTGGCACCGCCGAGCTTGGCCTGCGTGTCGTCGATCCACTTCTGCTCGAGAGCGTTCTTGGTGGGGCGGTTGACCTGGTAATAGACGCCGAATTTTCCGGGAGCGAGGTTTTCAGCGAGCTTGAAGGCGGCCTGGTCGTCGGTCACGTCGTGCTGCGTTTCGTCGATGGTTTCCCAGGTGCCGCCTTTTTTCGGCCAGCTATCGTCAAAGGCACCGGCGTAGAACATGACGCACTCGCTGAGGCACTCGACGACGCTGAAGCCATCATGCAGGATGGCACGCTCGAAGATGGCCTCCATGTGCTTCACCTGCGCGGCATGCGTGCGGGCGATGAAGGTGGCGCCGCTGGCGAGGAGCTGCTTCATCGGATTGATCGGACGGTCGATGCTGCCGGTGGGGTCGGTCTTGCTCTTGAAGCCGATGGGACTGGTGGGGCTGGTCTGCTTCTTCGTCAGGCCATAGACGAAGTTGTCCATGATGATGTAGGTGAGCTTGATGTTTTTGCGCGCGGCATGGTTGAGGTGGTTGCCGCCGATGGAGAAGCCGTCGCCATCACCGCCGAAGACGAAGACATGCACGTCAGGGCGGCTCAGGGAGATGCCGGTGGCGAGGGGCAGAGCACGACCGTGGATGAAGTGGATGCCGTGCGTGTTCATGAAATACGGGAAGCGGCTGGAGCAGCCGATGCCGGCGACGCACACGATGTTTTCATGCGGATACTGGAGCTTCTCCAGCACGCGGTAGAAGATGTTCAGCACGGCGAAGTCGCCGCAGCCGGGGCACCACGTCGGATGGTCGGCGGTGAGGGCTTTTTTGGTGAGCTTGTTCGGATCAGCAACGGGCGCGGCAGGTGCAGCGGCTGGGGCGGGAGCGAGGGCGGAGGACATGATGGTTGGTTGGGGAGGTGAATTTAACGAAAAGGGAGCGTGTGATCCATCGGGCGTCTATTTCTTGCCCGCTTTCAGGCGGCGGTGAAATTCGCTGACGGCCTCGTAGTCGTCGCGCCAGCAGGCGAGTTCTTCGATCCATTGCAGCGGGATTTTCGGCAGACGGACACTGCGTGGCTGCTGCTGGTAAGCGGCACCGTCCCAGGCATGCACTTGGATTTTGCCGCGACGCCAGATCCAGACCTCGGGATGGCCGAGTTTTTCATAGAGCGGCAGTTTGTTGAGGCCGCCGCTGCTGAGGGCCACTTCGATGGCGAGGTCGAGTTTTTCGCCTTCGCCACGGGCGAAGGAATAAGACTCATCAGCCTCAACGGCTTTTTCAGATTCAACCACGCGACGTGTCATGTTGCTGCGGGCATAGAAAACAATGTCGTGATGACGGAGCCAGGCTTCTAGACAACGGCTGAGGATGATCTTGATGCGCTCGTGATCAGATGAGGTGGTCATAATCTCCAACTGGCCGTCGCCGTAATTGAGGAGCGTGCCGGGGCGGTTGTTGTCGCCGAAGGCCTTGTCGATGGCGAGGTAGCGCTTCCAGGTGGTGCTCAAAACGACGCGCTGCTCCGGCTGCCAGCGCCGCATGATCTGCGGCGTGCTGCTGGCTGCCGTCACTTGCCGCACGCGGCGCGTACTGACGGCACGGCGGGCGGTTTTGATGACGCTGGAGGTGTGCGCGGGCATGAGTGCGATGTTACACTATTACTCAGCACCGGCCATGATCTTCTCCACGCCGGTGACGATCTCACGAATGCGGAAGGCGAGGCCGTCGGTTTTGCAGACGGATTGGATGCGCGGATCAGCGAGGCTGGCACGGAGCAGCGTGGCGAGCTGACCGTAGCCGTAGAGGCCGGAGTCGTTCATCTCGACGCAGACGACATGCTTGAATTTCTTGAACAGGCCGTCTAGCCCATCGGGCATCGGATGCAGGTGGCGCAGGTGCAGCGCACCGGCCTTGTGGCCTTCGAGGCGGAGGCGATCCACGCTCTCTTTAATCGGGCCGTAGGTGCTGCCCCAGCCGATGACGAGGACGTCGCCAGTTTGATCGCCATGAATTTCAGGCAGCGGGAGTTCCTTGGCGAGTTGCACGAGCTTGTTGCGACGCTTCGCGGTCATCAAGGTATGCATCTTGGGGCTGCCGCTGGGGTGGCCCATTTCGTCGTGCTCAAGACCGGTGGAGACGGGGAATTTGCCGCCTGCCATCTTCGAGCCGGGAGGTGCGTGACGGGTGATGGCATCGAGCGGATACGGTTTGAAGTCCGCAGGACGCGTGGAGAGATCGAGTTCGGGTTCGACCCAGTGCTTGTCGAGATCAGGCTCTTCAAATGCCTCGATGCGGCTGCTGAGGGCCTGATCGCTGAGGATGATGACGGGGCAGGAATACTTCTTCGCGAGTTTGCAGGCTTCCAACGCGATGTAGAAGCAGTCTTCCACATCCTGCGGCGCCACCACGATGCGCGGCGTGTCGCCGTGGCTGCCGTAGATGGCCTGCATGAGGTCCGACTGCTCCACACTGGTCGGCAGGCCGGTGGATGGGCCGCCACGCTGCACATTGACGCAGATGAGCGGGATTTCCGCCATGCTGGCGTAGCCGAGCGCTTCCATTTTCAGCGACAAGCCGGGGCCGGAGCTGCCGGTGATGGCGAGATGGCCGGCAAAGGCAGCACCGATGGTCATGCTGACAGCGGCGAGTTCATCTTCCGCCTGCACATAGATGCCGCCGTATTTGGGCAGTTCGAGACGCAGCGTCTCCAAGATCGACGACCACGGCGTGATGGGATAGGCCGCGCCATAGCGCACCCCGGCGGCGATGAGGCCCAGGGTGAGCATCTGATTGCCATCCGCGCTGATGCGGTGGCCGCTGGTCGCTTCGCCAGGCACGAAGGCAAACTTTTCGATGTCGCCGACTTGGTAGGCAAAACCGGCGTCAAAGGCCAGCAGGGCGTTGCGCAGCACGCTTTCGTCCTTTTTGCCGAACTGGCGGCTGACGATGCCGACCAGTTTCTCTTTGTCCAAATTGAACACGGCAGTCACCATGCCGAGCACGAACATGTTTTTGCCACGATCACGCGTGGAGCCGCCGACGGCCTCCACCGTCGCGGAAGTGAATGGCACACCGATGTGGATGATGCCGCGCTCATGCTTGACGTCCTCCGGCCCCATGTCCGCCGTGTCGTAGAAGCAGATGCCGCCATCACGCAGCGCTGCGACGTGGTTCTCGTAGCTATGCTTGTAAAAGGCAACCAGCACGTCCGCTTCATCGCCTTCATGCAGCACCGCACCGGAACCGAGATGCACCTGGAAGATCGAAGGCCCGCCGCTGATCGTGGACGGGATGGTCATGTAGGTCATCACTTCCTGCGCCGTGCGGCCTGCAAGCCGGGCCAGGAAGCCGCCGATGGACTGAATGCCATCTTGCGAGTTGCCTGCGAGGCGGATGACGGCGTTGCGCAGAGTCGTGGGGGTGGACGACGAGGGAGGAGCAGCGGTGGCGGTGGACATGATTGGGTGGTAGGCCCGGTTAAGGTGGCGGGGTGACTGGAACGCCATTCTATGAGGTCTTTTGCACTCGTCTATCGCTGCGGCGACCTTTTTTCTCTGGCTCGTCGAGAAATCCAAGCTTGCCCGCCAATGCGGCAGCGTCAGCCACATGCGCCGTCGCCAGATTGAGGACAAGCTAAATGCCGCCTTGGGATGGAAGCTGGTCTAACGGCATTTCCCCTTCGATCAAACACCTTGCTATCTCCCCCAGCGGTGGGAGTATGGCCGCCCTCTAAACTCAGGGGAACCGCATTATGGACAAACACACCTTCCCTGAACTGGGAATCGCGCCCGAGCTTCTCGACGCCGTCAAATCACTCGGATTCGAGCAACCCTCGCCCATCCAGGCCGAAGCCATTCCCGTGGCGCTTACCGGACGCGATGTCGTCGGGCAGTCCCAGACCGGCTCTGGCAAGACCATGGCCTTCGGCATCCCCGTCGTCCAGCGCGTCGATGCCACCCAGCGCAATGTGCAGGCACTGATCCTCTGCCCCACCCGCGAACTCGCCATGCAGGTCTGCGCGGAGATCCACAAACTCGCCACCTTCAAAAACATCCGCGCCACACCAGTCTATGGCGGTGCTTCATATGACCGCCAGATTCGTGCGCTGCAAAGCGGCTCCCAAATCGTCGTCGGCACCCCAGGACGCATTCTCGACTTCATGGAGCGCGGCTTGATCAAGCTCGACGGCCTGAAGATGCTCGTCTTTGATGAAGCCGACGAAATGCTCGACATGGGCTTCAGCGACGACATCGACCGCCTCATGGCCGCCGTGCCCGAAGAACGCCAGACCATCTTCTTCAGCGCCACCTTCGAGCCGCGCATCCGCCGTCTCGTCGAAAACTACACGCGCAACGCCGCCACCATCACCATTCAGCAGAAGGCCCTCACTGTTCCCACGGTGGAGCAGCGCTACTACGAAGTGCATGGCCGTTCCAAGACCGAAGTGCTCTGCCGCGTCCTCGACATCGAGGCCCCGCGTCTCACCATCGTCTTCGCCAACACCAAACGTGCCGTCGATGACGCCACGGACGCCTTGGTGGCACGCGGTTATGCCGCCGACCGCCTCCATGGGGACATCAATCAAACCATGCGCGAGCGTGTGATGCGAAACTTCCGCAGCGGCGCCGTCGAAGTCCTCTGCGCCACCGACGTGGCCGCACGCGGCCTCGACGTGAACGACATCGACCTCATCGTCAATCTGGAGCTGCCCTACGATGCCGAAGACTACGTCCACCGCATCGGCCGCACCGGTCGTGCCGGTCGCAAAGGCAAGGCCGTCAGTCTCGTCGCCGGTCGCGAAATTTATCTCATGCAGCGCATCCAGCGCTTCATCAACATCCGCATCGACCGTGCCGCAGTGCCGTCGCAGGAAGATCTCGAAGCCACCCGCGTCGATAAGACCTTCGACAAGGTCAAAGCGGTGCTCGAAGGCAACACCTACACCTCCCACGAGCACAGCATCCAGCGCCTGCTCGACACCGGCTTCACCGCCACCGAGATCGCCAGTGCCTTGATGGACCTCCTCATGAAGGATCAGGTTCGTGAAGCCGAGCAGATCATGGAAGATCGTGCGCCAAAGCGCAAAGACGCCCCGCAGCGCGAATTCCAGGCCCGTCCGGCTCCTGCTCCCGTGCGCCCACCTGCGCCTGCTGCTACTCCTACTCCTACTCCTACTCCTACTCCGGCTGCCACAGCGCCTGCTCCAGTTGTTTCGTCCGACACGTCAGACCAGTCCGACCAGTCCGACGCGTCAGAAGCTGCCGCTCCAGCCCCCGCTCAAGAAGAAGACGCCGGCCCCACGAATCATCAGGCCGCCGTCCCTGCCCCTGCCGCAGCGCCACGGCCCGCGCCCGCGAAATTCGACAACGAATACGACACCTCCGACGAAGAGCGCCCGCTGCCCAAGAAGCAGAGCAGCTACGTCCAAAAAGGCCCGCGCTCCGGCATGGTCCGTCTGTTCATCAACGTCGGCGGCATGGATCAGGTGCGTCCGCAGGACATCGCCGGCATGCTCTACAACACCATTCAAGACCTCACCCCCGGCAGCATCGGTGCCATCGACGTGCTGGAGAAATGCAGCTTCGTCGAAGTGCCTGGGGATGTCGTCGAGTCGGTGCTCGAAGGCGTCAAAGGCGCTCAACTGCGCGGCCGTGACGTCCGCATGGATCACGCCGATCGTCCCGATGACATCAGCGGCATCCGCCAGAAGCGCTTCGGCGGTGGCGGCGGTTTCGTCAAAAAGCCCGGTTACGGCGGCGGTGGCGGATTTAACAAAGGCGGCTTCGGCGGCGGTGGCGGCTACAAAGGTGGCGGCTCCGGCGGCGGTTACCAAGGCGGTGGCGGTGGCTATCAAGGCGGTGGCAGCGGTGGTTTCAGCAAACCCGGTGGCTTCAAAGGCTACGGTGGTGCCAAACCCGGCTACGGCGACAAACCCCATCTCAAACGCGACGGCGAAGGCCCCAGCCCCGGTTACGGTGGCGATGAAGGCCCGCGCCGCGCAGACGCCGGCAGCGGCTACGGCGGTGGTGGTGATCGCGAAGATCGCGGCGGCTTCGGCGGCGGCAAACGTCCCTACGGCGGCGGCGGTGGCTTCAAAAAGCCCGGCTTCGGCAGCGGCGGCGGCGGCTTCAAGAAGAAGTGGTAGCAGGCTTGTTGTCTCAAACCTGTAGCGGATCTCATGACAGCGAGTGGGCGATGCTTGGAATCGTTGAATTCAACGATCTCAGAAGCGCGCAGGGTGATTCAAAAGGCATCCCCGTGCCTGGCCCACTTTCGACTTGTTCTCCGATGCCGATTTGAGCAAACTCCCAACCATGCATCGCTCTTCAACCCTCCGTCTGACGACACTTCTCCTCCTGGCGCTTTCGGGGGTGTTTTTTTATAGAACAGCCGACGCTAAAAACTACCCGCTGGCCCGCGCATTAGCGCCCCACTTGAAGCCGCAGGCACTGACAGCAAAGGCGGAGCCCCAAGGACTGAATCAGGCCCGCACACAGATCATCGCCATTCTAAACGCCATGCAAAGCTGCGTGGAGTCTGGTGGACCAGACGCCCGTAGCCTGCTGAGCATGGCCTTCGAATTCCAACCAGCCGTCGGCCCCGTGCAGCAATCGACCATACAGGGCAATCTGATGCAAATGTGGCAGGAAGCACGGGCGCTCGGCTGTTATGACAGCTTGCACCACTTCACTGGTGCCATCACCAAGGGGCCTGATGCTGGCACTCAAGCCGTCTTTGAATACATCGTCTTGCTGGAACATGCACCACGGTTTTCACGCGACGTATCCAACATTCGTTTGGTGCCTCCCTCCAAAAGTCGCGAGAAAAACGGGGACTCCCCTGCGCACGATCTTGCCTTTTTGCAGCAACTCAAGCAGGTGGAGCGTGAAATTATCGGGAGGCTCGCCCTGAAAAAGATTGAAGCAGGGCCACCCGTGAAAAAAGCGGAGCCCACCAATAGCATGGGGCAGACGAAAGCCGAGCACTTGCGCCTGTTTCAGGCAGAGATGCAGAAGGCTGGTGCGCTGGCGCAGAAGTCTCCCATAATCCGACTCACCGGAAGGCAGACGGAACAACCCATGAAAAAAAATGGCTATCAGTGGGTCTATACGGCCGAACTCACCAACCTCTCGGCTTACCCTACAGAGGTCGTCGTGGAATGGTGGCTGATTGGCGATACAGAAATCAAGCACCTCAACTATTTGTTTGCCGAAGGCAAAGAGACCCTTCAGTTACGCTCCGCTGGCATCGAGAAACTGGAGTTTAAAACCAAATCCAAGAGCCATTACGATGGCCGTGCCGATGATCTCGACGGTCTGGGCCCCAAAGACCCAATGCGCGGCAAGACAGAACCCAAATACCGCGGCGCCGTGATCCGCGTCATTCATGGCAAGGATAAAAAAACCGTGGCCACCTGGACCTCGGACGCCACGATGGCACGCGCTCTGTCTGACGAACCTGGGGAACAGCACGATCTCGAACGCCTACCAAGGCTCTACGAGAGCGATCCGAAGAATTATTGATGAGAGCGGCCTCTGGCGCTCTCGCGAAAAAATCGCAACCGGCTCACTTCCATGCGCTCAACATGCAGGGCCTCCTCGCCTGGGACACCGTCGTCGCCCACATCGACGACAAAGGCTTCCCACGTCTCAAGCACGACACCGCCAGCCCCACCGGTGTCAAAGGCAGCGGCAAGATCGAAGACCGCCGGGCTTTGATTGACTCAGATTGGGTGCGCGAGTGTCCATGCGACAATTGCGACCAACATCTCACCCCGCCCGCGTCACACGCTTCCAGAAGAAGTCCAGCTCACGCGCCAGCACGCTCATCACCTGTGCGGGCGTGGCCTGCAGGGAGCCGCTTTCGGATTCCTTGATGATGCGCTGCATGGCATAGAGCGCAGCCACGCTCAGGGGATCGAGATGAATCGCATCCACATGCGCCCTCAACTCATCGGGGAAGGCGGTGCTGTGCTGGAGGATGGCCCAGCTCGGCTGCTCACGCTCGGTTTTGAATGTGGCGATCTTGAGCTTCGGTGCGGCATCGGCCGCGTTGGCACCCTGCTCGGCGAGACGACCGGCGGCGAAACCAGCCAGCGTGCGCCAGTAGGAGCTGTCGGCAAAATTGGCGAGTCCGAAGACGATCTCCAGCCCTTGCAGCGACCAGCACATCACATAACGGCCCGTCATGCCGGGCAGTTCATGCTCGCTGAAACGCACGAGCGGGAAACGCTTGCCCGCCAGCCGGATCAGCTCGGCCAGCTTCGTGTAATCCAGCGGCAGTGAATCGGCCTCCGCCGACATTTGCAGCCGCAGCGCCTCGTAACGACCGAGCAGCGCATCACGCTCGGCATGCACCGGAACTGTTGCGACCGCAGATACCGCTGCCGGAGCCGCTGCAGCCACGAACGCCGGTGCGGGCATGGCCGGATGCGCCGCCAGAGCCGGTGCGGCAGCGCTCATCACACCCGCGAGTCGTTTCGCCACGACATGCGTGCTGTTGTCATCCGCGCTGGGAGCCGGAACACTCGGCTGACGCAGTTTACCAAGCATTTCGCGCAAATTTTCAAACGCACCCGCCGAACTCGGCGAGAACTGCGCCTGCGGAGCCGGTTCCGCATCGTGAGAGGCCATAACCGCCACCTTGGCCTCACTGGGCGGCGGCAGATGCGTCCCATGGGTGCCGTTGGTGGCAGGCAGCGGCGCTTCGTTCTCCTGCGGCAATGCACGCTCCGGTTCAGCCAGGCCCTCGGCCATGAGCTTCATCTGCGCCGTCGTGGCGGAGTCAAAAATCGTCACCTCGCCCGGCGGCGGTTCATCGGCGGGAATCGTTTCCGTCAGCAGCGGCACCACGCCTGCTTCGTCCGGCTCAGGCATCATGGCCTGCGGTGAAATCGACGCCGGAGCCAGTGGTGAAGCCAGCGTCTGCTGGAAAAATTCCCACTGCTTCGCCGCATGCCGCAGGAAGGCACGTGCGGACACCGAACCCAGCGGTCGGCCAAGGAAATAGCGCTTCACGTCCATGAACGACGTGAATTCACGAACGTCATCCGCTGGCACGCGTGCCTGCTGCAATCGCATCCTCAGCAGCAAGGCAGCCTCAGTTTCGCCAATGCCACGCAGCAGCATCTGCGACGCGGTGAGGCGGTCCTCCATCGCACTCGGCAAATGATGACCAAACGTCGCCTGCCACACATCCTGATTCAAACTCAGCACCACATGCACGCCGTCCATCTCCGACATGTCGAGCAGCAGCGAGGCGATGCGCAGTCCAGCCTCGGGATTGCGATAATACGCATCCAGGTGATCCACCAGCAGCACCACCGGCCGCCACAGGCCGAGCAGCCGCAGCCACGTCACCGGGCCTTCATTCGATTCATCCGCCGCCAGCGTGCGCAGCACGGCCATCTTCGACATGCCGCCGTCCAGCGCGTGGTTGAGCATCGCATCCACCCAGGATTCCAGCGCCGCAGGAATCGCTGGCACACGCTTCATCGCCTGTTCAGTCATCGGCTTGCGCAGTTGGGCCTCAAAACGCCGCACCCATTCGCCGATCAAGCGGGCGCTGCCGTTCAGATCAAAAACTTCCACCGGATCACCGTTCAACACTCGCAGCGCCTGCTCTGGATTCGCGCACGGCAGCGTCCCGCTTTCGATCAAACGCCGCACCAGCATCGCGCATACGCCTGCGCAGGCTTCTCGTAGCCGTGTCCAGCCTTCACGCGGCGTATCCGCACGCGCCATGGATTCCAGACCGCGCACCGCCACGGCGGAAATGCCGATTTCATCTTCGAGACGAAACGCCAGCGGCACCAGCACCACCTGACCACCCGCCGCCGCCGCGAGGCGTCCCAGCAGATGCGTCTTGCCGTAACCCGCACGCGGTGCCGTGAGCAGCAGCAACGGCTGCCCGCCCGCACGCCCGGCACTGCTCTGACGTTCATCAATCGTCGAGGTCAACTGCCCCAGAATGTCCACGTTCAAGCCCGGCACCGAACGATTCTCCTCCACACCAAACGGTCCGGCACAAACATCGTCGGCGAATGGATTCATCCCTTCCGCCTGTGGCATAGCCATGGGCAGGCCCAAAGCGGATGGCGGCGGTGTTGATCGTGTCGGTTCTGGACTTTCCACAATGAATCTGGTTTCAGTGTTCTGACGCAGGGCTGTTTCGATGATATTTATGCCCAATCATACTCCGCAGAAAGTAAGTTTTTTGGTTTTGCCGTGATTCTTTTGAGCCAATGCGTGCCCCAGGAGAACGCACTTGTGCTGGTCGTCGGATGCGAAGAAAGGTGGTGCGCTCTCTGCTGCACAGTTCTTCCTCAGTGATCGGCATCGTCCCTGAACCCGAAAAGAAGCTCTCCGCGCCAGCGTTAAGCCTGCACCCTCATGAACCTCGCCCTCCGCCCCGCCACGCACGAAGCTCTGCAACGCTTTCGCCTGCGCCGCCAGCATCTGCTTCAAACCCGTGCGCTTCTCTGCGGCATCGCGATTGCCCTCACGGCCTTCACCGTCATCGCCGTCCTCGACCGTGTGTGGTTCATGCCTGATGTGATTCGTCCCTGGCTCTCGCTGCTTGTGTATGCCGGAGCCATTTTCGCGGCATGGAAAGTTGCCTGGCGCTTCATCGCGCAGGCCAGTGGCAAGGAAGGCACCGCCAAGCTGATCGAGTCCGCTGAACCCGCGCTACATGAGCGCCTGCTCGCCGCCGTCGAACTCGCTGATCCGCGTGATGGCGTGAACGTGAAGGATTCCGTCGAGTTCCGCGAGAAATTGCAGGACGATGTCGCCGCCGCAGTTGAAGGCATCGATTGGACGAAAAAGCTGCCGACCCGCACGCTCAAACCGTGGTTCATCGCCACAGGTGGCGTGGTGGGTGTCATCCTCGTGCTCTGCTGTATTCCTGGCTTGAACATGCGCGGCTTCCTCGCGCGTGCGGCGCTGCCGTTTGCGAACCTCGAACGTCCTGCCTCGGTCAAAATCCGCATTCTGGAGCCGGTCAAAGCCAACGCGCTCGCCCCCATCGGCTCCGAAGTGCCGCTGATCATCGAAACCGAAGGCCCGAAGCCCGCGCTCGCCACGCTGGAGTTTCAAATGGAAGGCTCAAAGCCGCGTCGCACCGAACTGTCGGGCGTCGGTGCCACACGCTTTGAAGGCGTTGTGCCAGTCGGCCAGACGGATGTGCACTACCGCATTCACGCCGCCGATGCCATCACACCATGGCGCACACTCAGCGCCCGCGCTCGTCCGCGCATTGTCGAGTTCACCAAGACCATCGTGCCGCCGGCTTACTCCGGTTGGCAGGAAACCAAACTCACCGAGGATCACGGCGATCTCGAAGCGCTCGACGGTTCCATCATCAAACTCACGCTCAAAACCAACCAACCCGTCTCGCAGAGCGACATCGTCATCAATCCCGATCTCACCGAAAAATTCACCACTGCGGTCAAAACCGACGCCAACGGCCTGCTCACCACCGACATCGCCATCAAAGCCGCGCACGGCTCGTGGCAGATCGCTTTGAAGTCGCAGGAGACCGGCTTCACCAACGAGGAAAGCACGCCCTGGCGCATCACCGCCATTCCTGATCTGCCGCCCACCGCGCAGATCAACGAACCCGGCGAACAAATTGAACTGCTGCCCGATGAAGCTGTGCGCATCGCCGCTATCGCCACCGACGATGTCGGTCTCGGCGCCGTCAAACTCGCCCACGCCATCAACGGCGCGAACTGGACCGAGCGCGACCTGCCTTTCACCAAGTCCGCCAAAGAAGCCCCCGTGCAGACGCTGCTGCCGCTCGCACCGCTCGGTGTGAAAACCGGCGACGCCCTGCTCATCAAGCTCATCGCCATCGACCTCAAAGGCCAGAAGGCCGAGTCACCGCCCGTCCGCATCATCATTCTCGAACAAACCATCGACCCACGTCAGCGTGAGTGGGCCGAATCGCAGCGCCGTCTCGCACAGAAGGCTGAGCGCCTCAACGAACAGACTCACGAACTCCGCAAAGATCTCGAAAAAGTCCGCAAGACCGAGCGCAACGCACGCAAAGACCCGAATGCGGCGAAGAACGAGGCCGAAAACGCCGTCGCCAGTGCCCAGGAAAAATTGGAGCAGGTCAAAGCGCAAACGGAGGAGCTGTGGAACGCCCTCAAGGAAGCCTCACGCGATGCGCCGAACCAACTTGATGCTACCGAAGCCCAGTTGCTCGGTGAACGCCTTGCACAAATGCGCCGCGAGCAACTCCCTGAGCTGGAAAAACTCAACAGTGACGCGATTGAAAACCCAGAGCAGCTCAAACGTGCTGCCAGCGAAGCCTCCGCAAGCTCCAACAGCATCGCTGACGCCGCACGCGCCTTTGCCGCTGAAGACACGGCCAAAATCGCCGCACAGGAATCCCAGCAGCTTCAGCGGCAGTCGAAGATGCTCACCGAAAACGCCCTGCAGGCCAACCGTGATGCCGAACAGCGCCCCAAATGGCAGGAGCAGCAGCGCGCGCTTATGGCGCAGTCGAAAACCCTGCAAAAAGACCTGCAGCAGCTCGATGAAACGCAGAACGGCCGCAATCGCGGTCAGATGCAGGACATCGACAAAAAACTCAACGAGACCGCCGCCGATCTCGCCAGCAGCCTCGACAAACCCGAGCAGACCAAAAGCCCCGAGCATCTCTACGGCGCCTCCGACAATCTGCGCAGTCGTTTGCAGCAGGCCGCCGATGTCAGCCGCAACATCGCCGAGCAGACAATGAACGAAGCCGCGCAACGCCGCGAACAGCTTGCCCGTCAGGACAATCCCGCGCTCGCCAAACTCGAAGAAGCAAAAGGTGCTCTCGCCTTGGCTGAGAACGCAACACGCGATCCAAAGCAGAACAAACGCAATGATCGCGACGGCCTCACACCTGCTGAGAAAGCCGAGAAGCAACTCGCCGAAGCCGCGAAGCAACTCCAGGACCAGGCCGAATTGCGTGAGCAGAATCAACTGACGAACAATCAGGCCGCGCTCGACATGAATCGCGCTAGCCGTGCCGCCGATGAACTCGCACGTCAGACCGCCGAAGCGAAGAAGCTTCCCCTGCCCTCACCCGAAGAAGCCGAGAAGGCACGTCGCAGTAATGCGCCGCCATCTGCAGCCACCAAGGCGATGACCAATTTGAAACAGCAGGCCGAACAGCTCGCGCAAGCCACGCGTGCGCTGGAAGCCGATGCACTCGCGCAAGATGCCGCGCAGGCACTCGAAGCCGCACAAACCGAAGCGATGCAGCCGCAGAACCAGCAAGACCTCGCGCAAACCGCCGCGCAGGCCAAAGCCGCCGCTGAAGCGCTCCAGCAGATTCCCGAAAAGATCAATCGTGCCCGCCTTGCCGAAGCGATGCAGAAGACCGATCCGCAGGCCGCGAACAACCTGCGTCAGGCCGCGCAGCAGGCCAGCGATGCCTCGCGCAATGCCGCCGAGCAGAACAAAAACCTCGCGCGTGAAGCCGCGCAGCAGCAGCCCGGTCAGCCGTTGAACAATCAACCCGCGCAGCAGGCCACCGCCGACGCACAGAAGAAAGCGAACGAACTCGCCGCGCAGTTGCAGCCGCAGATCGACGCCGCCCGCGCCCAGCTCGCCGCGCTCACGCCGGAAGTCAGCGAGATGATGAAACGCGTCGCCGAAGACCTCACCAAAACGCAGAAGGAAACCCAAACCGCCGCGAATGACGCGAAGGCCGAGAAGCCCGTCGAGAAAGTCGCCGAAAAAGCCCAGGAACTGCGCCCCGAAGCCGCCGCCAATGCCGAAAAAATGACCGCGCTGCAAGCCGCGCTGCGCCAGGAGGCCAACGCCGCCAACTTGGCGCAAAAACCCGAAGCCCAGATGTCACGCACCGCCGATGTCGCGCTCGCGCAGATGCAGCAGAAGTCGCCGCAGATCGCGCAAAATTTGAAACAGGCCGCGCAGGCCACGCAGAGCCAGCCACAGGCGCAAAACCTTCAGGCCGCCGCCGATGCGCAGCAGCAGACCGCGCAGGCCCTTCAGCAGCTCGCGCAGAACATGCAGAAGGCCGAACAAGGTGAGCAGCTCACCGCAGCCGATCAGGCCGCCATGCAAAAGATGGAGCAGGAACTCGGCGTGCAGGAGCCGCTCGATGAAGCCTACCAGCGCGCGCAGGAGCTTGCGGAGATGGCCAAGGATGCCACGCAAAATCCGCAGGCCGTGCTGGAAGCGCTGGAGAAGGAACTGCCGAAAAATCCGTCGATGAAGAAAGCTTTGGCCGAGACCGCGAAGAACACCGCGCAGCTGGCCGAACAGGCCGTTGCCAAAGAAACGCAGCAGGCCGTGCAAAACGGCATGGCGCAGAAGCAGGCCGCGAATGATCTCTCCCGCGTCTCACGCCATCAGCAGCGTCTTGGCGACAAAGAAGCCGCGCAGCAGGTCGCACAGGCCAGCAATCAATTGCAGCAGGCCGCGCAAAAAGCCGAAGCCACGCAGGCCAACCCTGTGCCAAATCCGCAAGCCGCACAGCAAAGCCAGGCCAGCGCCGCTCAAGCTGCCAAAGCCGCCGAAGCAACCGCCAGCCAGACCGCGCCGCCGATGCTCGCTTCTCCGCTCGAACAACTTCAGGGTCAGATGCTCGCCCAGGCGCTTGATCAGCTTGATGCGCAGCTTCATCCGATGCAGAGCGCGCAACCATCGCAAAACGGCCAGCAACAGCAGGCCGGTCAGCAGCAAGGCCAGCAGGCGCAGCAGAGTTTGAACGACGCCCAGCAGGCCCAGCAGCAAAGCATGGCCGACGCCCGCAATCAGGGCCAGACGCCGGGACAAAAACCCAGCCAGCAGCAGGCGCAGAACAAACAGCAGGGCCAAAACTCGCAGGCCCAGTCCGCTGAAGGCGGCAATCAATCCACCCAGCTTCAAGACGGCGTCCTCGGCCAAATCACCGTCCTCGTGAACGGCGACTGGGGCCACCTCCCACAAAAAATGGCCGACGACCTCACCGAAGCCACCCGAAGCGAAGCCGCCCCCGAATACCGCGCCGCCATTGAAAGCTACTACAAAGCCATCGCGACGAAGGCGAAGCGGTAAGGTGGTCAAGACTCGACTTCGCACTATTCACAAAACCGATTTGCAATCCTATGCGCGTGCAAACCGACCTTTTGGTTGCCCAGCAACGGCATAGGATGTCAATCGACATCCAAGAGCGCTTCAATCAATCTATTAGCCATCCGTACCGTTTATGCCTCCAGTGCCCCAAAGCCAAATCTTTGCGCAACTCGTTTGGGATAACGAACTTCCAGATTGGCCCAGTCTTAACGGCATCTACCGTGGTCGTCCCGAAAAGGAAATCGAGGTGGCATTGGTCGGTGATTCGGAGATGACTCTTGATTGGGCGGACTTTCTTCAGAGGTGCGAGGAGACTTGGCATTTACTTCTGATTCATGAGGGCCAAATACTCAGAGAAACTGCACCAAAAATCTACCAGAAGCACCAAGCATACTTCGGCGGCCGATGGAAGAGGACTCCGGAAGATCTTCTCTCTGAACTGTCTCTAAGGCTGGTTTGCTTTTACACCGATGGAAGTGCGCATTTGTGGTATAAAGGAACAGCGGCGTTCAACAACCTTGATGTTGATCTCGGATTTGATTTTGACTTGAGAGTAACGGAGGTGAGATTCGATGGCTGAAACACCAACTATCTCGACGAGCAAAAACGCTGCTGGCAACTAGAAGAACGTCTTGGTCGCCTAAGCCAGACGTTTCCATCGACGACCAAGATTACCACCGCACCGCAACATAGCTCCGCGACTGTCGTAATTCGTTCATGACTTCACGTCGCACCTTCCTGACCACAAGCCTCAGCGCCCTTGCCGCACGCAGTTTTGCGCAAACCTCCAGCGCCGCCGAGCCGATCATCGACATCCATCAGCACACGCATTATCACGACCGACTGGACGAGCATCTGCTCGCGCATCAGAAGGCGATGGGCATCACCACCACGATCATTCTTCCCGGCGGCACGTGGCTGGACCGGCCCTCGACGCACAACGGCAAATCCAACGGTCTCGCCGCCCGCTGCGGCACCACGCAGGACGCCTTCAACTTTGCCAAGGCGCATCCCGACGCCTATCTCTGGGGCGCGAACGAGGTCACTGATCTCGACACGGCTCCTGCGGAAATCGAGAAATGGCTCAAGCAGGGAGCGTGCATCATTGGCGAGCAGAAGTTCAAGGTGGAGTGCGATTCAGCCGAGAGCCAGAAGCTCTACGAACTCGCCGCCGCCTACAACGTGCCGATCCTCCTGCACTTCCAGCACCAGACCTACAACCTCGGTTACGAACGTCTGCACACGATGCTGGCGAAGTTTCCAAAGACCAACTTCATCGGCCATGCGCAGGCGTTTTGGGGCAACATCGACAAGAATCATGACCAGAAGGTGAATTACCCGAAGGGCAAGATCACTCCCGGCGGATTGACGGATCGCTACCTCGCCGATTACCCGAATATGTTCGCCGACATGTCCGCCGGCAGCGGCCTGGTGGCCCTCACGCGCGACGAAGCACACACGACCGCCTTTTTCGAACGCCATCAGGACAAAATCCTCTACGGCAGCGATTGCGCCGATCACCTCGGCCGCGGTCCCGGCTGCCAGGGCGCTGCCACCATCGCAGCCATCCGCAAACTCGCGCCGAACAAGGCCGTGGAGCGCAAAATCCTCTTCGAGAATTCGAAGAAGCTGTTCCGCTTGGCGTGATGGCTCGGAACGGAGCGCGAGTGTGTCGAAGACCACTCGCCACTTTCCGCACTCAGCGCTCACGCATCTCCATCGCGATCGTCTTTCCTCAAAAACACCTCTCTTACCCCGCCAGCCGCGAAGAATGTCAGGCGAGTAGAATACTCGTGCTCCATGCTGAGACGCATTCGAAGACCACTCGCCACTTGCCTCCATCGCACTGCCGCAGGAAGGTCAGGCGAGTTACGAAACTCGCGCTCCAACCTCACATGCTCATCACCAGTTCCTCCAACGAACGCGTCAAACACGCCCGCCGTGTGCGCGAAGGCCGTGAGCGCGATCTGATCTTCGTCGAAGGCGAACGTCTCGTGGCCGAGTGCGTTGCTTCAGAACTCAAACTGCATGCCTGCTTCACAGTCGCTGAGCCTACCCCATCGCAGCAAAAGCTGCTGGAGCGCATCACCTGCCCCATCTTCCAGCTCTCCGAGTCCGTGCTCGAATCCTTGAGCGACACGATGACCACACAGGGGCTCATCGTCATCGCCGAACGTCCCTGGCCGACGCTCGACAGCATGTTCGTCGGCGAATCGCCGCTCATCCTCGGCCTCGACCGCATTCAAGACCCCGGCAATCTCGGCACCCTCGTGCGCACCGCCGAGGCAGCAGGCGCAGGCGGCCTGCTTTCGTTCGCTGGCTCCGCCGATGCGTTTTCACCCAAGACCTTGCGTAGCGCGATGGGTTCCGCCTTTCGTCTGCCGATCCTGGCCGATGTCTCCGGCAGCGGTGCTATCGAAGCGTGCCGTGCTCGCGGCATCAAAAGCGTCGTCGCCACCGGTGATGCCGAACTGCTTCACTACGACTACAACTGGCGGCAGCCCACGCTGCTCATCCTCGGCAACGAAGGCCGTGGCGCCAGCGCCGAGATCATGAACGCATGCGACCATCGCGTGCGCATTCCACTGCACACGCCAGTGGAATCCCTCAACGTCGCTGCCGCCGGTGCTGCGATCTTGTTTGAGGCGGTAAGGCAACGCCGCTAGCTGGAGCGCGAGTATGGCGAAGCCTACTCGCCACTTGTCTGGTGGGCGTAGGCGGCAGGAGAGCAAGGCGAGTAGAATACTCGCGCTCCTTTACCCGATCTCCGGCAGCTTCCACTCACCTCGAAATGGGCGTGCATTCATCAAGGCATTCGCGGCCTCGTCATTTGTGAACGTTTCCATCGTCGGATCCCACAGCAGCTTGCTCTTCGCCTTCAGCATCATCGCGCCGAGCTGTGGCAATGTATCCGCGCGCACCGCTGTCTCGATGTCACAAATCGCCCGATGCTTGTTCTTGATCGCATCCACAAAATTGCGTGTGTGTTCGACGCTGGCGATCAGCTTGACCGGCATCGTGCCGTCCTTGTTCGCCGGATCACGCAGGATGGCATCGTCGCTGGCTTTGATGTTGCCACGCAGCACATGCACCCAGCCGTTTTCACCGATGAAGCGGGTGCCATGCCCGATGTCCATGTTCTTCTCGTTCACGAAGGTGATCGGAGCCGCGTTCGCGTATTCAAAACGCATCTTCCACGTCAGCACTGCATCGCAGCCGCCTTTGTCGGGATAGGTCGCCTCGCCTTCGACGCTGATCGGCCCGGTTTCATCGGTGCCATTGCCCCACTGAGCGATGTCAAGATGGTGGATGCCCCAGCAGGAAATCATGCCGAGCGAAAAATTCGTGATGTTCTCGTGATTGTCGCGCTTCAGCTTCTCCGCGTTGAAGGGCGTCATCGGCGCAGGCCCCACCCAGCGCTCCCAGTCCACATGCTCCGGCACTGGCTGCTCTGGAAAGTCTGGACCTATCTTCCCGCCGGGAACGCCGACTTGAATCTCCTTCAGCTTCCCCAACCGCCCGTTGCGTGCCAGTTCACAGGCCCAGCGAAACTTCAAATCACTGCGCTGCTGCGTGCCGAACTGAAACACGATGCCTGTCTTCTTCACTGCCGCCCGCACATGCTTCGATTCCGCCATCGACATGCCCATCGGCTTCTCGTGGTAGATGTGCTTGCCATTGAGAATCGCATCCGTGGCCGGAATGCTGTGCCAATGCACTGGCAGCGCCATCAGCACGGCATCAATCGACTTGTCACGATTCAACTCACGAAAATCACGGAACGTCTTCACATCCGCGCTGCCGTAGCGCTCGGCAATGATCCCCTTGGCACGCTCGATGTTGTTGGTGTTCACATCGCAGAGCGCTGTCACCCGCACATCGTCATGATTGAGAAAGGCCCGCATGTCGCCCGTGCCTTGCGCACCGACGCCGATCACTCCGAGCGTGATCTTGTTCGACGGCGCGGTTTGCGAACGCAGCACATGTGCGGGAATAAAAACAGGAGCGACACCTGTGGCAATGACTTGGGAGAGAAACGAGCGACGAGTGTTCATGGGATTGCGTTTGCCACGTTGGTTGGGTTGGCGTTTGAATGCTACGACACATGGCCTCATTCTTTGAAGGACAAACTTTGGGTTAAATCAGACAGTTTGATCCAAGGCTTGCGCAGACCTCCCCTTCCCTGCACTCATCCGCATGGCAGAACACTCTTTCGACTTCGTGGTCATCGGCGGCGGCAGCGGCGGCTATGCAGCGGCACGCACTGCGCACAGCCTCGGCTTAAGCGTCGCCGTGATCGACGGTGCCGCCGAACTCAGTGGCCTCTGCATCCTGCGCGGCTGCATGCCGAGCAAGACTCTCATCGAGTCCGCCAACCGACAGCTTCATATCCGTCACGCGGCGGAGTTCGGCCTCAAAGCGACTTCACAGGGCGTCGATGTGCGCGCCATTCGTGATCGTAAGCGCGCGCTCATCGCCGATTTCGCCAGCTATCGCCAAGGTCAGCTCGAAGACGGTCGTTTCGCGCTCTATCGCGGCTATGCACGCTTCGTGGACACTCACACGATTGAAGTGCTGCCACGCGATGGCTCCGCTTCGTTTCAAATCACATCCCGCAGCTTCTGCATCGCCACCGGTTCCGAAGTTGCCGTTCCCAACGTGCCCGGACTCGCCGAAACCGGCTACTGGACCAGTGATGACGTGCTGGATGCCGATGCACTGCCACAGAGCATCGCCGTGCTCGGCGGCGGAGCCATCGCTCTCGAAATGGCGCACTATCTCGAAGCGATGGGCTGTCAGATCACGCTCATTCAGCGCAACGCCCAGCTTCTCACCGGCCTCGACCGCGAATGCAGCGATGTGATTGTCAAAGCCTACACGGAACGCGGCATGAAGGTCCACTGCGGCACGCATCTCGACCGCATTTCATCGCACGAAGGCCGCAAGCGCATCGAGTTCACCAGTGCCGGCCACAAACACGCCATTCACGTCGATCAAATCCTTCTCGCCATGGGCCGCCAGCCCGCAACACGCGGTCTGGATCTCGAAAACGCTAAAGTAGCGCTGCATAAAACCAAGGTCGTCGTCAATGACCGCATGCAGACCTCCCAGCCGCACATTTTTGCCGCTGGCGATGTGTGCAGTCCGCTCGATGTCGTCCACATCGCGATTCAACAAGGCGAGATAGCAGCCCGCAATGCGCATGCGTTGCTAAACAGCAAATCTGCCGACGAAACCATCGACTATCGCCTGCTGCTGTTCGGTGTCTTCTCGCATCCGCAGGTAGCTGTCGTTGGCGCAACGACCGAGAAGCTCAAAGCACAGAACATCTCGTTCCTGGAGGCCAGCTATCCCTTCAACGACCACGGCAAATCCATGGTCATGGGCGAAACCGCTGGCTTCGTGAAGCTGCTGGCCCACGCTGAAACCGGGGAGATCCTCGGCGCCTGCGTCGTCGGCCCCGAAGCCACCGAATTGATTCACGAAGTCACCGTCGCCATGCACTACCACGCCACCGTGCAGCAGTTCATGACCATCCCGCACTACCATCCCACGCTCAGCGAAATCTGGACCTATCCCGCGGAGGAGATTGCAGATCAAATCTGACGGAGCGCGAGTGTGTCGCAGACCACTCGCCACTTTGCCCCCGCGCCACCGCATCACCAAGAATTCAGGCGAGTAGGCTTCGCCATACACGCGCTCCAGTTCACCGCCCCTTCCGCTCACGCTGCCTTGCACGAAACTCCGACGGCCCGCAGCCGACCTGCCGGGCGAACATGCGACTGAAGTAGTGGCGATTGGGGAAGCCGTGTTCGATGGCGATCTGGTCGATGGTTTTGTCGGTGAGGGCGAGGGCTTCGCCGGCAAGGCGAAGGCGCGTGGCGAGGACGTAGGCGGCGGGTGTTTGGCCGGTGTGCTCGCGGAAGGTGCGGATGAAACGCTCGATGCTCATGCCGGCACGCTCGGCGAGGAAGGAGTTGGAGAGCTTGCTGTGCGGTGCACGGGCGATGAGGGCGAGGACTTCGACGATGCGCTCGGGCAATGCGGGTGGTGAGTCGATCTCGAGCGTGGCGAAGACGCTATGGAGCAGCGCGGCGCTGAGATGATGCAGACGATGATCTCGCAACGGTGTCGGGCGTTGGCTATGGGTGGCGATGAGTTGGGTGAGCATCGCGCGCAGGTAGTCATCGACTGAAATGACGATGGGTGCCGCAGGAATGGACACACCCGGACGTGCGGTGGTGAAGTGCAGCCAGAAGTGGCAGGCTTGCACCGGGCCGCAGCAGTCGAAAACGGTGTCGGCAGGGATGAGGACGGCTTTTTTGGGTTCCAGCGGTATTTTGCGTCCCTGAAAGAGCAGATGGCAGCCAGGCTTGGGATTGTAGTAGAAGCGCCAGAACGGCGAATCGACGCCGCTATGGTTCCAATCCTCCAAGGCATGCTGGTAGCCGCTTTCGTGGATCAAAAAGGGCGTCCAACCAGATTTGGCCACACGGGCGAGGTCCACGCCCCAGGGCGTGGTGTAGTTGAGGTATTTGCGGCTGGATGCCATGATAAGACACAACTAAGGCATGAAACGGCACAGTCATCCAGCGTATGGTGTGGTTGATGCGATTCCTGTTTTTCATTCTCAGCACCTCTGCCTTCGCCCTGCCAGCTGATCATGCTCAGCGCATGGAGCGCGGCCTGAAGTCGTTTCAGCAAGACGTGGCGGGCATTCTCAAAGAGAACTGCCTGCGCTGTCATGGTGGCGAAAGAGTGAAGAGCGACTTCGACATGGCCACGCGTGAGGATTTGCTCCGTGGCGGCTCGCATGGCACCGTGGTGGTGCCGTTTGATGCCAAAGGCAGCGTGCTGGTTCAGCAGATCAATCACGCCAAAGAGCCGCACATGCCCGACGACAAGCCGAAGCTCAGCGCGGAGGTGATCGCCAAAATCACCGCGTGGATCGACGATGGGGCGCCGTATGCTGAGCCGCTGGTCGCCGGGAAAAAGCCGAAGCGCGATGCGAGTGTGGTCACGGATGCAGATCGCCAATGGTGGTCGTTTCAACCGCTGAAGAAGATCAAGGCGAAGTCCATTGATGAACTGCTGCTCAAGAACGCGAAGGGCATGTCCTTTAATCCGCCTGCGGACAAGGCCACGCTCGTGCGCAGGCTGTCTCTCGACCTCACCGGACTGCCGCCGGATTCATCGGAGCAGACAGATCTTTCTGCTCTGACAGATCGTTTGCTGGCCTCTCCGCGTTACGGCGAGCGCTGGGCGCGGCATTGGCTCGATGTGGCTCGTTTTGCGGAGAGCACGGGCTTTGAGCAGGACTATGACCGGCCTTTCGCATTTCATTACCGCGACTTCGTGATCAAGGCGCTGAACTCGGACATGCCGTATGATCAATTCGTGAAATGGCAGCTCGCGGGTGACGAATACGAGCCGCAGAACCCGCTGGCGCTCGCGGCGACGGGCTTTCTCGGTGCGGGTGTGTTTCCATCGCAGATCACCGCGAACGAAGTCGAGCGCACACGCTATGATGCGATGGACGACATGCTCAGCACAACGAGCAGCGCGATGCTGGGCCTCACCGTGGGCTGTGCGCGCTGCCATGATCACAAGTTCGACCCGTTCCCCACACGCGACTACTACGCCATGCTCAGCACCTTCACGACGACGACGCGCATGAATGTGGATGTGCTGCCTGATGGCAAAGTCACGGCTGCGAAGACAACGATGAACGCCAAAACGAACACGCCCGTGGTCCCAGGTGCCACGCGCATGATGATCTGCGGCGAGGGCTACGATCCCATCGTCATGCACACACAGGGCGGGCCATTCTTTGACAAGACCTACGTCCTCAAGCGCGGCAGCCCTGACATGAAGGACGGCGAAGCCACGCAAAGCTTCCTCCAAGTGCTCAGCAAGCCCGGCGATGCCAAGCGCTGGCAGTGGCAGCCACCGAAGGACACCAAGACCTCCGGCCGCCGACGCTCGCTGTCGAATTGGATCACGGATGTCGATCAAGGTGCGGGGGCCTTGCTCGCACGTGTCATCGTGAATCGCTTGTGGCAGCACCATTTCGGCAGAGGGCTCGTTCCGACGGTGAATGACTTTGGCAAGACTGGCACCGCATCCTCGCAGCCCGAATTACTCGACTGGCTTGCGGGACAACTCATCGCCAATGGCTGGAAGCTGAAGCCGATCCACAAGCTGATCCTCAGCAGCCAAGCGTGGAAACAAAGCAGCCTGCGCGATGCCATAAAGGAAGCCGTTGATCCCGACAACGGCCTCTTCATGCGCTTCGTGCCCCAGCGCCTCGAAGCCGAGGCCATCCGCGACAGCATGCTGGCCATCAGTGGGCTGCTGGATGAAACCATGTTCGGCCCCGGCACCCGCGACGAGAACAGCAAGCGCCGCAGCATCTACTTCAACATCAAGCGCAGCCAACTCATCGGCAGCATGGTGGCCTTTGATGTGCCCGAGCCACTTGTGAGCCAAGGCAGCCGCCCCACCACCACCGTGGCCCCACAAGCGCTCATCTTGATGAACAGCCCCCAAGCCCGCCAATGGGCCGAAGGACTCGCCAAACGCATCCAACCCGCTGGCGATGCACCCAAACAAATCGCAATGGCTTATCGCATCTGTTTCAATCGCGAACCCAAACCCACCGAACTCGCCACCGGAGCCGAGTATTTGAAATCAGGCGCTTCGCTGGCGGATTACTGCCAGGTCGTGCTGGGGTTGAATGAATTGATCTACGTAAACTGACATGAACACACTCTCTTACTCTCGTCGTGAATGGCTCGCCCGTGCGGGCGGAGGCTTTGGCATGTTGGCGTTGTCTTCGATGCTCGAGGCGGCATCGAATCCCTTTGCGCCGAAGGTGCCGATGCAGGTGGGTGGGAAGGCGAAGTCAATCATTTGGATCTTTGCCAATGGTGGGCCGTCGCAAGTGGATACGTGGGATTACAAGCCGGAGCTGAAGAAGCGGGATGGTAAGGCACTGGATGGTTTTGATCCGAAGACGGGCTTTTTCCCCGGCTCGGTGGGGCCGTTGATGGCCTCGCCGTTTGAATTCAAACAGCACGGTCAGAGCGGCACGTGGTGCAGCGATCTGTTTCCGAAGACGGCAATGCATGTCGATAAGATGTGCTTCATTCACAGCTGCTGGACGGGCTCGAACAACCACTCGCCCGCGCTTTTCAAGATGAACACGGGTGAAACGCGCATGGGCTACCCCTGCGTCGGTTCTTGGGTCAACTATGGTCTCGGCAGCGAGAGTGATTCGCTGCCTTCCTTCGTCGTGATGAGTGATCCGCTGAATCGTGGCCTGCCCAAAGGCAGCGCGGCCAATTGGGGCGCGGGTTTCCTGCCGAGTATCTATCAAGGCACCTGGCTGAAGCCTAAGGGCGCACCGATTGATAACCTCGCGGTGTCCGCTTCACTCACGCCACAGCGTCAGCGCGCCCAGCTCGACCTGCTGGCGAAATTGAACCGCAGCGCGCTCGCCGAATCGCCGATCGAGAGCGAACTCAACGCTCGCATCGAGAGCTTTGAGCTGGCCTACCGCATGCAAACCGCCGCACCAGAGGCCTTTGATGTCAAAGGTGAGCCGGAGCACATCCAGAAGCTCTACGGTTTGAACGAGAAGCACTGTGGCCACTTCGCCGCGCAGTGTCTCACCGCTCGGCGCTTGGTGGAGCGCGGCGTGCGCTTCATTCAGATCTACAGCGGCGGTATGGAGAATCAGCAGAGCTGGGACGGTCACAACGACATCGCGGGCAACCATCGCGGCTTCGCCAATGAGAGTGACCAGCCCGTGGCTGCACTCATCGCCGATCTGGAACAGCGCGGCCTGCTCGATCAAACGCTCATCATCTGGGGCGGTGAGTTTGGCCGCCTGCCGATCTCGCAAAAATCTGCCAAACCCGGTCGCGATCACAACCCGCACGCCTTTACCGTCTGGATGTGCGGCGGTGGAGTCAAAGGCGGCTACCACCACGGTGAGAGCGATGAGATCGGCTTCAAGGCCGCCATCGACAAAGTCAGCGTGCACGATCTGCACGCCACGATCCTCGCCGCAGCCGGATTGGATCATGAGCGTCTCACCTTCAAGTTCCAGGGTCTCGATCAGAAGCTCACTGGTGTGGAGAATCCCAAGGTGGTGAAGCAGGTGTTTGCGTAAAACACGGTATCGTGGAACTCTTCCTTGTGAAAACGACCCCAGTGCGATGGCTTCTGCTCAATGCCAAGGTTGCGCAGGGCTACGGCCGAAACTTCTTGGCATCAGTTGCCGTGCAGGTTCCGCTCTTAATCCTCGGCAGCCTCGCACTGGATGGCGGCCAGCTAGGCCAATGGATCGCTTGCAGCATGGCTGCCTACTGGCTGATGGCCTTGGCTATCGTTATCCGCCGTCCTCGGAGCCCCACCCACGGCGATTTGATCGCTGTCCGCTTCGGTTTTCTCTTCATCCTCATGTCTTTTGTCACAGTGACCTGCATACGTTGGACTTTCCTTCGATTGTGGTGACCTCGGACGACACTTCACTTCCCAGCCATGCTTCGCCTTACCCACATCTCCATTTTGATTAGCTTAGTTCTGCTTTGTTAGGAGGTTGAAGCCTTCGCCGGAGCAACTTTTTCCCGTTTGCGTTGGCGTTTGAGGGCGTTGGCTGCCGCACGACGACGTTTCTCGTGGCGACGCTCGATGCGCTCGATCAG
>NZ_JBJXFV010000165.1:0-26667 GCF_046154365.1 Prosthecobacter sp. | reverse complement strand
CGGCAAAGAGCGCGCGCATTTCCTCGGCGGTCTTGAAATAGACCTCCGGGGAGTAGGTCATGCGGCTCTGGTCGTAGATGCTGGCACCGGTGCCGATGCAGATCATGATGTCGTGCGACTCGTGATCACTGCGGTTGAGGAAATGCACATCGTTGGTGGCGACGGTCTTGAGGCCGTATTCCTTGCCCCACTCGATCATCTGCCGTGTGCTGCGGCGTTGCTGCTCCATGCCGTGGTCGGCGATTTCGAGGTAGAAATTCTCGGGCCCAAAGATGTCGCGGAATTCGAGCAGGCTCTTTTCGGCCTCGTCCTTGCGGTCGGAGAGCAGGAACTCGTTGATTTCGCCGTTGATGCAGCCGCTGAGACAGATGAGGCCCTTCGCATGCTCGCGCAGGGCGTCTTTATCGACCCGCGGCTTGTACCACTGGCCGTCGAGGTGGCCTTTGGTGATGAGTTTGGAGAGATTGTCGAAACCTTCGTTGCTGGCGGCGAGCAGCGTGAGGTGCGAGGCACGTTTGCGGCCGGTGACTTCTTTTTTGTCGTGCATCGAACCCGGCGCGAGGTAGGCCTCGCACCCGAGGATGCTCTTCACCTTGGCCTTTTTCGCCGCCATGTAGAAGTCGATGGCACCGTAGAGATTGCCGTGGTCGGTCATCGCCACGGCGGGCATTTCCAGCTCCTTCACACGCTTCATCAGCGTGTCGATGCGCACCGCTCCGTCGAGGAGCGAGTATTCGGTATGGAGATGGAGGTGGACGAAGGAGTCGGGCATTCGGCGGGGGACAGGATTAACAGGATGTGGGCCGGATTAACAGGACGAGTTGTTCACATCGAGCCTGGCTTGCGATGAGCACGATGATGGTGGCGATGGCGATTCAACATCTGCCACGCCACGATGCCCAAGATGATCGTGATCGAGAGAGCAATGAGGAGGAACAGTGGGTTTGATGTCTCAGGCGGCGATGCTGGAGGTGGTGCGGGGGCTTCCGCAGTCTTGAGCTGGAACGCCCGGCTGGTCTCGCCTGGGAAAAGCACCTGCGGACGTGGTTCGGCTCTTCCAGCCTGGGTATGCAGCAGGATCAGGGTGGTGTTCGCGTCTTTGGCGAAGTCGATCTGGAAGGTGGTCGCAGTTTCAGGAAGCCGGCCGCTGGCAGTGGCGAGCAGATGAATCTCCTGGGTGTCTGCTTTGAGTGGATTGTTGTCAGCGCCGTCGATGGCCTGAATCTCGCAGTCGGGCAGGACGCTTTTTTGACCTCCAAACAGCACACCGAGCGCACCGGAGAGGTATTCCCGTGCTTTTTGATGCGTGGTGGCTCTCTGCTCGGGTGTCTGCTCCCGATACCATGAGCCAGGCACGGGCGGCAGCGTCGTGGGGTCAGCGGCCAGGAAGATGCGTGGATCGACGTTGATTTGCAGGGTGTAGGTGCGGTCGGCGGCGAAATTCGCCTCGACGGTCATATTCGGGACCACATGGGCCTGCGCCACGCTGATGACTGCGAGAAGTGCCGCCAAAGCGCGTTGCAGGAAATGTCCGCGTCTAAAGTGAAAAAGCATGGTTGATGGTGGGCATGTCTGCGGCGATGGCAAATCTGATCGTCTTAGGCACCGGAAATGTGACGGAATTGATGTGTTGAATTCAAAACGGAAGGAAAACCCGAGAAAGAACCTGCGAAAAACCTTGTAGCTAGAGCACGACCGCGCTTGACTTAAGGCGCGCAAATTGATTCAAAAGGATATTCAGTTTACCACCCGCATGGGAGCCACACTTAAATCACTGGAAAAAGAGCTCGAGATCGTTCTCGAGGACTTCAACCTGATCGGCCGCAGCCCGGATGCCAGCATCCGTCTGGTGGACGGCGGCGTGTCACGTCAGCATGCCACCATCCGCCGTGATGGGCAGCTTTTCTGGGTCTCCGACCTCGGCAGTGCCAACGGCAGCTTCGTCAATGACGTGGCCGTGACCACCGCGCGTGCGCTGCGGCATGGTGACCGCGTTCAATTCGGCACCAGCATCTTCATCTTCGACAGCCAGGACGAGGAACGGCCGGCAAGCGAGTCGAGCAACGTCAGCACGCAGTCGCTGCATACCATCGCCCTGCCGGTCAAAACTCTCCGTGCGACCCTGCTGGTGGGCGACCTGCGCAACTTCACCACCATTTCCGCCCAGCTCAGCGCCGAAGAAGTCGCCGCCATGCTGCGCGAGTGGTATGCGCAATGCGAGCAGGTCTTGAAAACCCGCGATGCCATCATCGACAAATTCATTGGCGACGGCGTCTTTGCCTACTGGATGGGCGACGACATCGCCACGCGCGTTAAGGCCACCGAGGCGGCCAAGCTTCTCAGCGGTCCCGATGCCCACGAATCCCCGAAGCGCAAGTGGCTGCGCGACAACATGAACCTCGAAGTTCATTGTCACATCGGCATCAACATCGGTGACGTTGCCCTCGGTGCCATGGGCCGTGGCGTCAACACCGCCGTGGGAGAGGCTGTGAATGTGACCTTCCGCATCGAAAGCCTCACCCGCAAACTGCAGGTGCCGGTGCTCGCCGGTGCGCCCTTTCTCAAAGACTGGCCGGAAGGCCTGCAGCTCTTTCAAAATGCCGGCATCCACCCTGTCAAAGGTCAGCCGGAGCCGGTCGAAGTTTACTCGCTGCTGGATTTCCCGACAGTGTCGATCTGATTGAGCAGACCGGCCATGTCCTCCCGCGTCATGCGGTAGAACAGCCACTCGCTCATCCGGCGTGCGAAAACGACGCCACCTGCGCCCTCGCGAGAGGTTTCAGCTCGATTTGCAGCTTCGCACTCATGCCAATAACGCCGGATCGCCGAACAAGGTGAAGTTCGCCGCCTCGGTGATGCGCACCTTGAAGATTTCGCCGACATGGCGATCACGGTTGCCTTCAAACACCACGATTCGATTCGATCCCGTGCGCCCCGTGAGACGCGCCTCATTCGTCTTGCTCGGCCCTTCGCACAAAATCTCGACCTCCTGGCCCACGAGCGCGTCATACATCGGCAGCGCGATGCGGTTCACCAGCGCCAGCAAATCCTGATTGCGCTCCTCTTTGACGCGCTCCGGCACCTGCGTGGCCTCTTCCATCTCCGCCGCCGGTGTGCCACGGCGTTTCGAGTAACGAAACACGAAGGCGTTGTCGAAACGGATGTCTTCAAAGAGCTTCCGCGTCTCCAGATAGTGCTCCTCCGTCTCGCCGGGGAAGCCCACGATCACATCTGTCGTCACAGCGATGTCTGGACGTGCGGCGCGGATGCGCTGCACCAACTCCGTAAACTTCGCCGCCGTGTAAGGCCGGTGCATGCGCTTCAAAATCGCATCGCTGCCGCTTTGCACCGGCAGATGCACATGCTCGGCCAGTTTTGGCAGATAAGTGAAGGCTTCGATCAGATCCTTCTTGTAGCCAATCGGGTGCGGACTGGTGAAACGAATGCGCTGGATGCCCGGCACCTCATGCACGGCCTCCAACAGTTGCACGAAGGGGCTCTTGCCGTCCACGACGGGAAATTCATGCCTGCCGTACAGATTCACGATCTGCCCCAGCAGCGTCACTTCCTTCACGCCACGATCCGCGAGTCGCCGCACCTCCTCCACGATGTCCGCGATCGGCCTGCCGCGCTCCTCACCGCGTGTGTAGGGCACAATGCAGAAGGTACACTTCATGTTGCAGCCCTGCATGATGCTCACAAAGGCGCTCGCCTGCTTTTCCTTCAGCGTGTGATCACGAATCGTGTTCTGCGAGGCCTCTTCCTCATCGACATCGACAATGGAAAAGCGCTCTTCGTCCATCTGCCGCGCTTCCTTGGCCCGGATGATCTCATCCACATAATCCACCACGCGGTGATACTTCTGCGTGCCGACGACGAGATCAACGCTCGCCTTCTTCACCAGCTCACTGCCACGACTCTGTGCCATGCAGCCCATGAATCCGGTCACCAGCGGCACCTTGCGCCGCCGCACCATGCCCATCTTCCCCAGCGCCTTCTGCTCCGCCTGATCGCGCACGGAGCAGGTGTTGATCAACACCACATCCGCATCCAGATCCGTCCCCGTCATGGTATAGCCGCGCTCGACGAACATCTGCGACACCTGCTCGGTGTCGCGCTCGTTCATCTGGCAGCCGTAAGTCTTGATATGGACGCGTGGCATTGAGAGCGCGGAGGGTAGCTTCTGCCGCTAAAAAGACAACGCGGAGGATTCCATCGACAAAACCCGCCCCTGATGACATCGTTCCTGCAGTTCCCATGCCCACCGTCCTGGATTCCCCGCAAGCCCGTGAACGCGTTCTGCCTTTGAGCGTGGCGGCTTATCATGAACTCGGCGCGCGCGGGATGATCTCGGAGCGCTCAGAGCTGCTCAGAGGTGTGATCTTTGAAAAGATGCCTAAATCACGCCTTGATGTCCGCCTCGTGCGGCTTCTGGAGCAATGGCTCCGCCAGCAGCTCCCTGCCGACTTTCTCCTGCAAAAGGAAGACCCCATCACCTGCGCCGATTCAGAACCGGAGCCTGATCTCGCCCTGATTCGCGGCCAGGAGGCCGACTTCGCTGACAAGCATCCCATTACCGCTGAACTCATCATCGAAGTGTCTGTCTCCACCGAAGACACTGACCGCTCGAAAGCGGCGGTTTATGCCGAAGCCGGCGTCAAAGAATACTGGCTGGTGCTCCCCGAGAGCCGCAGCATCGAAATCTTCACCCGGCCATCTTCCTCCGGTTATGCCGGCCACGACATCATCGCCGATGTCGCAACCAGCACGGTGCTCCCAGAATTCCGCGTGAAGCTGAGCGAGCTTTATGCAGGCGTTTAAGCTTTGATCTCAAAGATCGCCTCAACCTCCACCGCTGCCCCGGTGGGAAGCTGCGCAAAGCCCAGAGCGCTGCGCGCGTGGTAGCCGTCGCCCTCCTTGCCGAAAATCTCGTGCAGCAGGTCGGAGCAGCCGTTGATCACCAGATGCTGATCGCTGTATTCCAACGTCGAGTTCACGCAGCCGAGCACCTTGATCACCTTCAGGCCGTCCAGCGTGCCATGCGTGTCCCACACCGAGCGCAGCACCTTCTCCGCGCAATTCTTCGCCGCCTTGTAGCCATCTTCGGTCGAGACACCCGCGCCTAGCTTGCCCTTCAAGTCACTCACATGGCCGGAAGTGAGGAGCTGACTGCCACTGCGGATGCAGAGGTTCAAATACGCGGGCGGTTGCTTCGCGAAAACGAGGCCGAGGGATTCTGCTTTTTGCTGGGGAGTCATGGTTGGGAGTGAGAAGTGGATGCAGAATACGAATTGGAAAATGAAAATTGCAAAACAGGGCTTGATTACGTCATGCTGGGCACATGAAAATTCTCCACTGGTTGCTCGTCCTGCCGATGCTGAACCTCAACGCGGCCGAACTCGACGCAGCCGCGCCGGCAGTCAAAGCGGTCAATGATTTCGCGGCAGCGCATCACCGCCTCCTGCCAGCAGGCAATGCTCTTGTGTCACCGTGGTCGGTTCAGACGAACCTCGCGATGGTTTATGCGGGAGCCGATGGAAAAACACACGAGGCCATGAGAACAGCCCTCTCTTTCGGCAGTGATGAACCGGCGTTGCACCTGGGCTTCCAAAGTTTGCAACAGGCGCTGCGGATGAAGCCAGCGGCTGGTGTTCCCATGGATCTCCGCACCGTTAACCAGCTCTTTGTCGCCAGGAGTCTCGCGCTTCAACAGCGCTGGCTGGAGATCACCCGCTCCAGCTATGCCGCCGAAGCCACGCCAGCAGATTTCGCTCACGATGCCCAGGGAGAGACCGCACGGATCAACCAATGGATCAGCCAGCAGACGAACGCCAAGATTCCCGAAATCGTCCCGGCCGGAGCGCTTGATCCCCTGACACTCATGGTGCTGGTCAACGCCGTGTATTTCGACATGCCGTGGGATGAGCAGTTCACCAAGACACTGACGACAGACCAGCCGTTCCATATCGATGCGGCTCATGCCAAAACGGTGCCGCTGATGTTCAAGCAGCATGCGTTGCGTTACGCGCAGGAACCCGGCTTCCAGATCGCCGCCCTGCCGTATGCGGGCGGGACGTTTCAGTTTGTGGTGATCCTGCCTGACGCCATGGACGGCCTCGCGGCGCTGGAACAGCAGCTCACCGGAGAACTGCTGTCAGAATGCGCCAAGCTTGCTCCCGCCGAAGTTCGGCTGTCACTGCCGCGCATCGTCATGGCATCGCCGGTCACGAGCCTCAAACAAACTCTTTCGGCATTGGGCGCAGGCGAAATGTTTGACAGGCAGAAAGCGGACTTTTCACGCATGGTCGTCGCTGCGGCCAAGCTGAGCGTGCATGTCTCCAACTTGTTTCATCGCACCTTCATCGAACTCGACGAAGACGGCACGAAAGCCGCCGCCGCGACATCGACAATCATCAGGGCGAAAAACGGCGTGCCGCGTGAACGGCCGCACAAAGTCGTCAAAGCCGATCACCCGTTCTTGTTTATGATTCAGCACGTTCCTTCCGGCGCATGCCTGTTCCTCGGCCGTCTGTCCGATCCGGCTCCAGGATCACCGAGTATAAGCGGCCCTCCGTCCCAGCGAGTTCGACCAGCATCCAAAAAATGAGGCGCGCCGCTACAGCCCCCACGCCTTCACCACGCCACCCATCTGCCACATCAGCTTGTCCAGCGCGAGGCCGATGCCTTCCTTGCGGCCGTTCATCAAACCAGCCCAGCAGACGCCTTTGGCGGTGTGAACCATGATCGTGCTCGTGCCGGGCAATGAACCGCCGTGCCACCAGTTCGGCACCTTGTTCACGTTCCAGCCGCGCGCGTAGCTCGCGCTCATGGCCGTGGTCATCGTGCGAATCGATTCCTCATTCAGCAGCTTCGGCAGTTGCGATGCAAAGCGCACCAAATCGCCCGCCGTGGCGATCCAGCCGCCGTGCGAGTCCATGCGCACCACATTCATGCTATAGGCCGCGCCAGTCTTTTCGGTGAGATACATCGCTTCCTTCGGCTGGCGCTCCGCCGAAGTGTTTCCGGCGATCTTCATGTTCGTGATGCCGCATTTCGACAGCACCTGCTGTGTGATGAGCGTCTCATAGGGCAACTTGGTGACTTTTTCGAGCACGCGGCCGAGCACGCAGTAGCCGAAGTTTGAATACGCGTAGTGCTCGCCCGGCTTGTGCGTCTGCTTTTGGTTCGCCAGCGTCCACGCGATGAGTTCGTCGTGCTTCATCGCCGCGTTCTTGAACATCGGATCATTCTTGTCGTTCGCCCAGCCGCCGCTGGTGTGCGTGAGCAGATGATCAATCGTGATGGCGAGCACGGATTCTGGCAACTTCGAGCCATACGCATCGCCCAAGACGCTTTGCGGGCCGAAAACCTTGTCGTCGAGCTTCAACTGGCCTTTCTCGACGCTCATCATCACCGCGGTGGCCGTGATCGGCTTCGACACGCTGGCGATGCGGAAACGATGCTCCGGCGTCACCGCCTCTTTGCCATCGGTGTCGGCAAAACCGTAGCCATGTTCGAATTCAACCGTGCCATCACGCCCGTAGGCGATCGACAGGCCCTGGATGCCATGCTCGTGAAGAAAACCTTCCGCGATGTCGCGTATCGATTTCGCCTCAGATTTTTCCGGCGTAGCCGCAAAGACCGGCCATGCAGCCAGAGAACCCACAAAAGCGCGTCGTTTCATACGGGCATCATCACACCTTGACGCCTCCCTTTCGTCAATGAAAACATCCGCATGGTCAAATCCCTCGCGCTGCTTTCCCTGCTCACCTGCTGCATCCACGCCCAGGTCGTCGATACCAGCACAGTCCTCGGCAAGGTCGTCTGCGGTTATCAGGGCTGGTTCCGCTGCGAAGGCGATGGCAGCAACAACGGCTGGCATCACTACGCCGCACGCGGAAAATTTGAGCCGGGACACGCGCACATCGAGATGTGGCCGGATGTGAGTGAACTGCCACCGCAGGACCGCTTCGCCACGCCGTTCAAGCTCACCGACGGCCGCACCGCCGAGGTCTTCAGTTCCGTGCGCGAGTCCGTCGTGCAGCTTCATTTCAAATGGATGCGCGATTACGGCATCGACGGCGCCTTCGTTCAGCGTTTCGCCAGCACCACCCGCGACAAACGCTTTCGCGAGCCGATGGATCAAGTTCTCGCGCACTGCCAATCCGCCGCCAAAGCCAATGGGCGCGGCCTGACGCTTATGTATGACCTCAGCGGCATCAAAGACGACGGCATCCAGCTCGTGATCGACGACTGGAAGCGCCTGATCGCCGAGAAACGCCTCGAACGCGATGGTCCCGCGTATTTCCATCATCACGGCAAGCCGCTCGTCGCCCTCTGGGGCCTCGGCTTCAACGATCGTGCGCCGCTGCTCGACGAATGGTCACGCTTGATCACGTTTTTGCACGATGACGGCTGCGCCATCATGCTCGGCGTGCCCTACTACTGGCGCACGCTCGATCACGACTGCATCAAGGATCCCAAACTCCACGAACTCATCGCCCGCGCTGACATCGTCAGCCCCTGGGCTGTGGGCAGACTTGCCACGCCACAGGACGCAGCCAATCGGGTTGAGAAAATCCTCAAACCCGATGTCGCATGGTGCGCGGAGCACAAGCTCGACTACTTGCCCGTGATCTTCCCCGGCTTCAGTTGGCAAAATCTCTCCAAGTCACGCGGTCAGGAGGCCAAGTTTGATGCCATTCCGCGTCTTGGCGGCCAGTTTCTCTGGTCACAGGCGGTAGCAGCGAAACAAGCCGGTTCGCAGATGCTCTACGTCGCCATGTTTGATGAGTTGGACGAAGGCACGGCGATTTTCAAAACCATGAATCAGCCACCTGTGGGTGACAGTCGATTCCTTGCCGAACCCAGTCTGCCAAACGATCACTATCTCTGGCTCACCGGCATGCTCGGCAAATTGCTGAGTGGGGAATCATCGAACGAAATGCCAGCGCGTTGAATCGTGGAGCGCGAGTATGGCGAAGCCTACTCGCCACTTGTCTCGCCTAGCGTGTACAATTTGTTCACGCCATTCCCTTTTCCACCTTTTGGCAGCATTCCACGCGGCAGGAATGTCAGGCGAGTAGAATACTCGCGCTCCGTCACGACAGATCCGACGCCAGCACCGAGTTCGCAGCGCGCAGGGCCAATTCCTTCGCCTGGGCGATCACACGCACAGGGGTGTTGTCGAACATGTAGGCATGGCAGCTCGGGCAGGTGACGGCACGCGTCACCACGATGGAACCGCAGCCTTCGCAGACTTTGTACTGCTCGGGATGGGTGGCGATCTTCTCCGCCTGCTTCAGACGTGAGTCTGGTTTGTGCTCGTGCGCGCTCATGAACCCCGGATGCTACGGCGGCATTGCCTAAGCGCAACGTCGGCGATGATCATCTTGCGCTGTTTTTTGCGGTTGCTTTGTGGATGTTAAGCAGTGGCGCGATGAAGGCGGACTGACGCTCGCCACTACCGTAGCGGATGTCGTCAGCCTTCCGCCGAGCGTCTCACGATCACCCCAGGCCTTCCACACTCCATCCTTCACGATACTTTCGCACGAGCTGAGCATTCAGCGCCGGCTTGTTCGTCACTAGGCCAGCCGCAGCATCCCAATCGATCCAGCTGCCGGGATTTCTCTCTGCCAGCACACCGAGCAGCACGGCTTCCGTCACCGGGCAGCCATACGTCGGCAGATCAGTGGCGGCCTTCTCGCCCTTCATGCAGGCATCGACCCAATCCGTGTAGTGATTGGCGATTCGCGTCTTCGGATAGGTGTGGCCAGTGAATTTTTCCTCCGGCACCAGCCACGGGCGCTGGCTGTGCGGTTTGAAGATGCCGCCGTTCTCCCCGATGAAGAAAATACCGCTCGGCGTGTCTTTGGTGAGCACACCGGGCTTGATGACGCGGCTGTCATACGGATAACCGCCGTCGCTCCAGGTCATCTTGATCGTGTCGCCCGCGGTGAGCGGCGTGCCGGGGAATTCGAGTTCGAGATGACGCTTCTGAGCATACAGATCTCCTTTGCTGCCCTCGTCGAGGCAGCGGACTCGCTTCGGCGCTGCGAGACCGAGGCAGGCGAAGACGACATCGAAGTAGTGGCAGCCCATGTCGCCCATCATGCCGACGCCGAAGTCTGCCCACGAGCGCCACATCGACGGATGATACGCGCCTTCGAGAAACGGCACCTCGTTCGCGATGCCGAGCCACAGGTTCCAATCGATGCTCTCCGGCACCGGATCAGCCTGTGCTTTGCGTTCGGTGACTTTCGGCCACCAAGGCGCCTTCTTGTTCTCCCAGCAGATGACTTCCTTCACCTTGCCGATGGCCCCGCTCTTGATGAGATCAACCGCCAGCGACGTCTCGATGCTCGAATGCCCCTGCGTGCCCATCTGCGTCGTCACGCCTGCCTTCGCCGCCTCAGCGCCGAGAATCCGCGCCTCGTGGATGTGGTGCGTGAGCGGCTTCTGCAAATAGACATGCTTCTTCGCCCGCAACGCCGTCACCGCCATCGCCGCATGCATGTGATCCGGCGTGCCGATGGTCACCGCGTCTATGGTGTCGCCCAGCTTCGCCAGCATCTCGCGATAATCCCGAAACACCGCAGCATCCGCCAATCGCGTCGCCGCATCGGGGTCCTGCAACTCTTTGCGGCGAGTCGCGTTGCCACCACGCGCCAGTTCGAGCGTCTTCGCATCCACATCGCACATGCTGACAAGGCGCACTTTGGGATGCTGCAGCACGCTCATCATCGTAACACCGCCCATCCCGCCGACACCGATGGAAGCCACCTGAAACATCGAGTTCGGCGAATTCGCGCTCAGGATGGCAGGCGCGGAAACGTAAGCTGATGAGGCGAGGGATTGTTGAAGAAAGCGGCGGCGGTTCATGGTGCCTGCTTGAACGCAGAGAATTGCGGGCTTCTGTCCTAAAGCACAAGCAACACAGGGCAAACTGGCAATGCCTTGCCGACAACAAGCCAAGTGTTATTCTTCGACATATGCGTGAATATTTCTGTGAAACGTGTCCGCTAGCATTTTCGATCGATAGCTTCTTACATCCGACAACAACGGGAGCGGTAGGCAACTGGGTGTGCAGGTCGTGTGGCACCATGCATCAGTTCAGGTTTTGTAGGACTTCACACGACTCCGAAGACCGTAAAACTGGAACTTCGGAGCTTTTCGCTCTGCTAAGTCCATTTCGTTCCTCAGAAGAAATGCATACGTTGCCGAGGAAATGGATCAAAGCAGGAAGCTTTCAAAACATTCCCCCTCTTGAGTCCTTCGTATGCCACCACTGCAAAACATTGGGCAGTTTGATCGGTGTCGAGAAGCCAAAAACAGAAGATGGTCGTTGGCCAGTTTTCAAAGATCCCGATGGCAATCTCCACTGCCCTGTTTGCGACGGGCCAATCAAATGCGTCCGTAGCTACCTGATCAACTGATTATCTCAAAAGCGATGTTGGCCTTGAACGACCTTCACTGTACGTTCATCTCACGGCCACGCCCGACGACTTCCGAATCTTCAGCAGCATCGGAAAGCACGTCTGCAATCCGGCGCTATCGTGTTCGTTGCGGGCGGAGCTGAGGGCGGCGTGGATGAGGGTGTCCTGGTCCTTCACCCAGTTGGCGGCGCGGAAGAAGATGGGGCGCTCGTTTTCTTTCTCGCGGATCTGCACGCCGTTGAGGCCGATGTCATCGACGATGACGCCATGCGGCAGGCCATGCACGTCGAGGTTGATGAGGCCGTCGTTGCCCTGGCGGACGGCGCGAATCCAGGCCTTCACGGTCTGGCCGGGGACGAGGGTGATTTCGAGCGGCTTGGTCTCGTCCTTGATCTCGCGCATGACGGCTTTGCCGCCGTTGTCGGGTTCCATGGCGATGATGAACTTCGGCGCGGCACCGAGCGTGACTTTGCCGAAGGTTCCAGCGTCGTGCGTGATGCCCTTGGCTGTCGCGGTGATCTTGAGCTTGCTCCAATCGGCATCCGCTTTGGCATCGGGCGCGGCGCGGAGTGATCCGCTGATCAAATCGTGCCCAGCTTCAATGAGGATCGGTGAGGAGGCGAAATAACCCAGTGGCAGGCCGGTGATGTCGATCTGGATCGGATCGTCGAAACCATCGACACGATCCGCGCGGAAGGAGAAGCCGATGGAGGCTCCGGGCATGACGGTGGGGTTCATGCCGGCCAGTTTGACGCTGAAGTCGGGCTTCGGCTCGCGGATAGTGAGGGCATACACAAAGCGTTCGCCGCTCCAGCCGCGCGTGTCGGTGACTTTGACGACATAACGACCATCCTCAGGCGCGGTGAAGGCGAGGCGCGAGTCGCTGCCGAGCTTGCGGTCGCCACTGTCGTCGTTGCTGTTGTTCAAGGTGAAGACGGGCAGTCCATTCGGCACGATCTGGCTGCCGATGGGGCGTGGCTCGACAACGTAGCAAGGTTCATCGAGCGAGTGCGAGGTGGCGCTGGTGTCGAAGTAGGCGCGGCGTTTGCCGCCGTTGATGTAGAAGAAGCAGCCGCCGTCCGGCCCGCGTGGCATGCGCACGATCTTCATCACGTCGCCATTGAAATTGACGAACTCATTGAGCTCCATCTCCTCCCAGTTTTGCAGGCGGATGTCTGGGTTGTTGGCATCGACGCTGCGGAAGTTGTTGTAGCTGTCGCGCACGGATTGAAGCATCACACGCGGCACCGGCTGGCCTTTCGCGTCGAGGATGTCGAGCTTCGTGTCGGCGGGAGAACCGGCTTGGGCAGCGAGGGTCTCGATGATCCACGTCTGGCCTTTTTTCGCGGTGAAAGAGTAGCCCGTCTCTCCAGAGGCGGGATTCTGGGGACGCTCGACTCGGCTCTGGAGAGCCAAGCTACTGTTGATCGTCACGGGCGCGGTCACTTCATGCGTTGTCGTGCCATCGACATGCGTGCGTCCACTCACACGCAGCACTGGCATGGAGCGGAAGCGCAGCGTCTTCGCATCGAGCGGCACGTTCATCAGGCCTTCTTTGTCGGCTTTCATCATCACGCTGGCTTTGTCGCCGAGATGGTGGCCGATGAGCGTGACGTTCGTGTCCTGACCGACTTGTGCGGCGAGCGGCGACCACGCGGTGACATACGGCAGTGCGCCAATGGTGAGGCGATACGCATGATCCGCGCTGCCATCCATCGTGGTGTTGCTCACGAGCACGATGTAATCGCCATCCGCGGGCGCTTTCCAGGCGAGGAAGGGATCGCTGCCGCTGTCGAGGCCGCGATTCACGGCGAGGACGGTGCGGTTCGTGTCCATGATCTCCAGCGTGGGCGATTTCGCCGTGCTGGCGACCTGTGCGATGCCAAGATCAAGCACGAGTTCCTCGCCTGCCTTCGCGGTGAAACGATACGCGTCATGCTGGCCGATCTCCGTGAGCGTGCCCCACAGACTCGCTGGTAGTTTTGCGATGGCGACCGGCGCTTCTTTGAAATCCGTCGCCTTCGTGACGGTGGGCGCGATTTCATCGGCATACACTTTCAGCTTCGCGGATTCACCGCCGGGGTTTTTGAGCCAGACATCATAAGCACCGCGTGGCACATCGGCGCTAGCCGTGATCTTCAATCGTGCGCTCGTCGCCTTGATCGAGCTTTTGACGAGCTGCGCTTTGATCCCCGGATTCGAGGCCATCGCAGTCGTGTCTTCGGTGAAGTTCTTGCCCGTCAGCGTCACCAGCATCTCGTCACCGATGTGCGCGGCGCGAGGTGTGATGCGCGTGAGTTCGGGCTTAGTCGCTTTGGCAACCATCGCGGGTTTGGCAGGCGCGGGGGCCGTCACGGTCTTGCCGGTGGTGGATTCATAAACGCTGAGGCTGCCGTCGATGCGTCCGGCGACGAGCTGCGCTTTGTCGGTGAAGGCGAGGGCGGAGGACCAGTCGGGCTGTTTTTCGAGCGGGAGTTTTTCGGTGAGATCGGCCGTGTTCCAGAGTTTGAGCGACTTGTCGGTCGAGGTGGAGGCGAGCAGTTTGCCGTCGAGGGACAACGCGAGCCGCAGGATGCCGCCCTCATGCGCGAAGCGGCTGGTGACGATCTTGTTCGTGCCTTCCTTGGCATCGGCGCTGATGTTCCAAAGGCGGATGCGATTGTCGGAACCGGCGGCGAAGAGCTGTTTGCCATCGGCGCTGAAAACAACGCTGGTTTGCTCCTTCGTCGGCTGCGAGAGCGTGTCGAGTCGCAAGCCGGTAGGGATGCTCCAGAGCTTCACCGTGCGGTCTGCGCTGGCGCTGGCGAGCACCTTGCCATCGGGGCGGAACGAGAGGCCGTTCACCGCGCCGTTGTGGCCTTTGAGCAGTGTGACTTCCTTGCCCGTGGCCGTGTCCCAGAGGCGGACTTTTTGATCGTAGGCTCCGGTGGCGATCAGTTTGCCATCGGGCGACACAGCGAGCGCATACGCGGCATCGAGATGCCCTTCAAACGACTGCTGCAAGGTGCCGTCGCTCGTATTCCAGCGCTTCACCTCGCCCACGATGCCGGCTTCGCCGCCTGCGGCATACACCGCGTCGCCATCGGGCGAGAATGCGACGGCGTTGGCCTTGCCCTTGATGCCGGTGAGCTTGCGAATCACCGCCCGCGTGACCGGATTGAGCAGTTCCACCTCGCCATAACGTCCCACCGCGATGAGCTGCACCTTCGGCGAAAACGCCACGGCCAGAATCGAGCGCTTCGGCGGCACCGTGGGCATGATCTTCGGCGTGATGACCTCCTTCGGCATCGGTTTGCCTTCCGCAACGAGCGGGCCTTTCGCGCCTGCATCGATCCACGCTTTGATCAGCGCAATCTCCTCCGGCTTGAGCTTCTCGCGCTTGCCCGGCGGCATGAATTCGTTTTTTCCGCCGCGACCCGAACGCCCTTCGAGGAACTTCACGAGCATGCTCTCGCTGCCTTTGCCCGCGACGATGGCGGCACCTTCCTTCCCGCCCTTCATCAGCGCTGCGAAGGTGTCCAAGACAAATTCGCCATCGGCGTCGTCCGCGCTGTGGCAGTCGATGCAGTAGGTGTCCCAAAGCGGGGCGATCTGCTTCGTGTAGTCCACAGTTTGGGCGTGGGTGGTGGCGAAGGCCGTCAGGAAGATAATGAGGAGGCGTTTCATGGATTCACGAGTGATTCGAGGGTGTAAAAGGTCGCGGCAGCGTCTTGGAGTGCGCCGGCCCTCCGGCGCTTTCGAGTGTCCACAGGCCTGCGAAAAGCTCCAGAGAGCTGGAGCACTCCAGGACGCTGTCGCGCGATGCGGAGATGCTGGATCGCTCTACCTTGGACGGAACCCCGTTGGGGTTCAGCGGGATGGAGACGTGGGGTGACTTGATACCCAGGGTTCTGCGAACCCTGGGCTGCATGACGCAAGCCCGTTGGGCTTGGGCTTTGGGCCAAAGATCACTCATAGTATTTTGCGGCGAGTAGCATCTCGGCAAACGAACGCCAGTTAGCTTCATCTGGGACTCGTGAACTCATACCCCAGGCCGATAACGCTCCGAGAAAAGGTCCAAGCCTCGGATTCTCCCATCCCGCTGCGGCAGGCCCGTATGGAGAAGACGGCGTGGTCTTTTCGACCTCCTGCGAGTTCTCCCAATCCGCACAAAGCAGGCCGACAAACTCCAGAAACGACTCCTTGGAGCTGACTTGTTGAACTGCTTGTTCGAGGTCCATGAGGCTCTACGATTTAGTGATTAAACAAAAACTCCTTCGACCCCATCAAGCTCCAGAAGATGTCTTCCAGTGTTGTGCGGCGGTCTTCGGGTTTGGCGGTGGCGAGAAGCTGCGTGGCTTTCGCGATTTCGCGTTCGGTGGGTTCGCGGGTGAGCGTCACAAGATAGGCTTCTTCGATGATCTTGGCGTCGGGTTGCTTGCTGGCGAGGAGGGCGTCGAGGTGGTTGTCTTTCTGCGAGAGCTTCAGGTTCAGGGTCTCGCCATTTGCGATGTGGAGGGCCTGGGCCATGCTGGGTTCGTTGGTGCGCTCGCATTCGCAGGTGGCGACGCGGTCGGCGCGGCCGAAGCTCTTGAGGAAGTAGCTGGCGATGTTGCTGTCGGGCAGTTGCAGCGCGCGGAAGCCCATGGGGTAGCTTTCGCTGGTGCCCTTGTTGGCGTTGCGTTTGTCGATCTTGAACGTCGTGGGCGCGGCGGTTACCTGCGAGATGGTGTCGAGCAGGATTTCTGCCTTGAGACGACGCGGGACGTAGTGCGAGCCGTAGCGGAGATCGGTGATGTTTTCAGGAAGCGTGACGCTGCTGCGCTGGTAGGTTTCGCTTTGCAGGATGGTGCGCATGAGAGCCTTCAGATCGAATTTGTGCTGCACGAGATGCGCGCAGGCGGTGGCGAAGAGTTCTTCGTTGCTGGCGGCGTTGGTGACGCGGAGGTCATCGACGGCTTCGACGAGGCCGGCACCGAAGAAGTTGGCCCACACGCGATTCACGATGGCGCGTTGGAACAGTTTGTTGTCGGCACCAGTGAGCCAATTGGCGAGCACGATGCGGCGATCCTCAGTGGAAGTCATCGAGATGGGCGTGGTGACATCAAGCGGGCGCGGCGGCGGCGGTTTGCCAGTGAGCGGGGCGACGAGATCGCCCTGCGTGTCGGAAAACAGCACGCGCTCGTCGGCCTGCGTGCCGTTCTTGGTGCGGACGCGGGCGAACAGATTGGCGAAGCCGTAATACTGCTCGTTGGTCCATTTTTCCATCGGGTGGTTGTGGCATTTCGCGCAGCCGATGGAAGTGCCGAGGAAGGCGATGCTGACGGTCTCGGCGCACTTGGTGGGTTCGTCGTTGAGGACGAAGAAATTCACGCCGCCATGCTCGAGCGTGCTGCCGGTGGCGGTGAGGAGATCGCGCACCATGGCGTCCCAAGGGGTGTTCGCGGCGACGTGGCGGCGGATCCAATTGTAATACGACCACATCGCCTCCGGCATGAGTTTGTCGCCGTTCACGAGCAGCAGATCGCTCCAGCGATGCGACCAGTAATCGACGAACTCAGGCCGCTGCAGCAGCGAGTCGATGAGGCGGTCACGTTTGTCGGCGGTCTTGTCGGCAAGGAAGACGCGGGTTTCATCGAGCGTTGGCAACACGCCGATGGTATCGAGAAACGTGCGGCGCAGGAACTCATGATCCTCGGCGCGGACGGAAGGCGGGATGTTCAACTCACGCAGTTTTTTCAGCGTGAGTTCGTCGATGAAGTTGCGCGGCTTCAGCGCGGCGAACGCGGCGGGATCGACGTTGCTGGCGTTCGGAATCGTGATGGTGGCGAGCGCGAGGCGGCTCAGATACCACGCGCTGACGCTGCCCTCGCCACTGCCGGTGGTTTTGATGAGGCCGAAGTCATCGACAGTGGCCACGCTGGCATTGGTGGCGTTGTATTTGGTCCAGCGCGTGACGTCCTCGCTGCGTCCGTCGCTGAACTTCGCCGTGACCTTGAGCTGCACCGTTTTGCCCGCCTGCGTGACAAGATGCGGATGCGAGACCTCCAGCGAAACGATGCGTGGATCATCCGCCTTCGGCCCCGGCGCACCAGCGGCGATCCAGTCAGCGATGGCTTTGTATTCGGGCGAGTTCACCTCGAAGCGCTTGTCGCCCTTGTGCGGCACCATCTTGGTCGCTTTGAGCAAGAACAAACTGCGCGCCGGATCTTCCATCGTCAATCGGCGGCCATTCGCGCTGCGCGTGATCGAGATCCAGTCGCCCTCGTCATCGAATCCACGCAACGAGAGACGGAAACCGCCCTGACCGGCAGCAGCACCGTGACACGCGCCCATCGCGCAACCATAACGCGTGAGGATCGGTTGGATGGTGTTGCGGAAAGACGGGGTCTCGGCGGCGTGAAGCGTCGAACTGAGAAGGACAAGCAAGATGAGATGACGGCGGTATTGCATTATCAAAAAGGGGCGGTTAAAATCTGGCTATGAGTGCGACTCAAATCATGGCCGAACTGCCGAAGCTCTCTCATGAGGAGCGAAAGCAGATCATCGAACAAGCGATGGATCTGAACTACGACGCTGCGGAGCGTGAGGCGGTGGAGTGGGCAGAGGCGTGCGCGGCGGCAAGTTTTCAGATGCTCGACGAAATGGAGGCGGCTGATGCGGCAAAGAATTAACCCAGGGGAAGTCTGGATCGTTGATCTGGGCATCGCAGGCAAGATTCGTCCCGCACTGGCGCTGACAGGCGAGCCTGCGGACAACGAGTTGACTTTGGTATCGATCGTTGCGCACACGACATCACTCCGAGACGACAATCCATGGCAGGTGGTCGTTCCAAAGCCCTTTTTGAGGTCTGGGGCGTTCCACTTGCAGCAGATCAACTCCGTCCCGTCAGCGCGGTTTGAGCGGTATCTTGGCAGACTCACGGACAGTGAATTTGCTAGCATCAAGGCGAGGCTGGGAGATCGGCTGGGCATTTGAGTTTATTTTCTGGCGAATAGGCTGGAGATGCGGAGTTGCATGAATCAGGGGCGGAATTTAAGGTGCCAGCATGAGCACACTGGCTGAAATCGAGATCGCAGCGGCGGGATTACCGGCGGCGGAGAAGCGTTCGCTGCTGAGCTGGCTCAAGGCGGAGCTTTCGGTCGAAAACCAAGCGAACGCCGAAGGCTCGCGAGTTTCCGGCCTCGGCAAGGGCAAGTGGCAGGTGGCGGACGATTTCGATGCTCCGCTGCCTGACGAATTCTGGCTGGGCCGCGACGCATGAACTACCTGCTCGACACGCACGCCTTCATCTGGTGGAACGAAAACAGCCCGAAGCTGCCAGCGCATGTCCGGCAGACGCTGAGCGACCGCTCGAATCAGATCTGGCTCAGCCACGCGAGTGTCTGGGAACTGCAAATCAAGATCCAACTCGGCAAGCTGAAGCTGGGCGCTCCGCTGGCCGATCTGATCGACCAAGAAACCCGCGTGAACCGTCTTCGTCTGCTTTCGATCAGCTACGACGACATCCTGAAACTCGACAGCCTGCCCATGCATCATCGCGATCCTTTCGACCGGATGATCATTGCACAGACGTTGACGGGCGGATTTCATTTGGTGGCGTGTGACTCGGAGTTTCCGGCTTACGGTGTTCCTTTGTTTTGGTGAGGCTTTGCCGCGCCGCTTACCGTTTTATTAGCGAAGTAGAAACCGTGGAGCCGCTGGAGTTCAGCGCGTTCCCTCTGTCTGCTCGCAGTCCAAGTTTTGAGCGTCACTTCCAAGTTGCCTGGAACAGATAAAGTCGGGTCAAACACCTGTATCTCTTTGGCAGCCGAAATGGCAGCGTCCAGATCATGCTTGCCACTGGTTAGCGAATGCCATGCCGTGGCTCGCAGATACTCAAGTCGCTGGTTATAATGCAGAAGCGACGGTCTCGACTCACGAAGCAGAAATGACCGCAAAGTGAGAACGTCTGCCTCGGAAAGTGCCATGTCATCGAATTCGCTCAGCGTCAGATCATCTGTCGAATAGTGGCCGTCGAATTCGTCAGTGACCAGTATGTCATCGGCACCGTTGTGAATGGCGTATCGGACGTAGGATCGCTTACCCGAACTCGGACTGTGGCCAAAAATGCAGACGAACTGATGCGCAGGAAGGTCGTGCTGGATATAGCTGTTCCCGCATCCGCTATGCTGATGGAACTGGGCACGGTGCCACCTGCCGTCATCCAGCTTGGCTTCCAGGCGGAGGTAGATGTCACCATCCTGGCTTGGCACTTGAAGATCATGATCAGAATCGTTGATCAGATAGATCGGTGCGCGCCCCGACTGGATAAGCTCCTGGCTGAAGGTATCGCTTCCGTAGCCTCCTACTTTGAGGCTGATTTTGCCCTCAACTTTTCGGATTGTGGCTGGCAATTCAGAAGTCGGATGAGGTTCCCATTTGTACCATGGGTAGCGGGCAAAACCCTGCGGGATCTCTTCTTCCTGTCTCGCGTTTTCTTGAGGCACCTGAGGCAACCTCCATAAACGTGTAAGCAGGCGACTGTGAAGCTCCAGCCCGACGGCAGCCACGCTGAGCAAGCCCAGGAATGTCAGTAGCCGTCGTTTGTTGTATAAGGTCATGGCGAGATTGGCGGGTGAGGGCGTCCGCGCTCCAATGATTTACGCAAACAGCTCCTTGATCGCCTGCGTGCCGAAATCGACGACAGGATAGGGTCTGCCTTGCGGGCCGGGGAGTTCGGTGTGGAGATCGACGCCGAGTGCTTGGTAGATGGTGGCGACGATTTCTTTGGGGGCGACGGGGCGCTCGGTGGGGTAGCCGCCGATGTCGTCGGATTTGCCGATGACTTCGCCGCCTTTGACGCCGCCGCCGGCGAAGTTCACGGTCCAGCAGTTCGGCCAGTGATCGCGACCGCCAGCGGGATTGATCTTGGGCGTGCGACCGAATTCGGCGAGGCAGGTGACCATGGTGTCGTCGAGCATGCCGCGCTGGAACAGATCCTCGATGAGGGCGCTGTAGCCTTGATCGTACATCGGCGCGACGATGTCTCTCATGCCTTCGATGCTGGTGAAGGGTTTGGAGCCGTGAATGTCCCAGGTGATCTCGCCAAAGACGGTGATGAAGGTGTTCACGGTTACGAAACGCACGCCGCGCTCGACCAGACGACGCGCAAGTAAGCAGCTCTGGCCGAAGCGGTTCAAACCGTAGCGCTCGCGCACTTTGAGCGGCTCTTTGGTGAGATCGAAGGCCTCACGGGCCTGTGTACTAGTCATGATGCGGTAGGCGGACTCGAAGTTCGAGTCCATGAGCTTCGCCTGCTCGCTGTACTCGAAATTACGCACGCTGCTGTCCACCAGCTCGCGCATCTGCTTGCGACGTTCGAGGCGCACGTCGCCGATTTCCTTTGGCGGCAGCAGATCGGGCACTTTGAAGTCCTTCACGGCCGGATCGGCATTGAGGACGAAGGGATCATACGCTTTGCCAAGGAAACCCGCGTCCTGACCGTGAGGCATATTGCCGCCGGTGGGTCCCATCGACTCGGGCAGGATGATGTGAGCCGGGAGATCGCTGCGGCGGCCTTGCAAGAACTCCAGCGCACTGCCGACGTGCGGTGTGTTCACCCCGCCGGTGAAAAGACGGCCCGTCTGCATCATCTGATGGCCCGTGTCATGCACGGCGGCGGCGGTGTGGTAGCAGGAGCGCACGAGGCTGAACTTGTCGGCGATCTTGGCATGCAACGGCAGGATCTCGGAGATCTCAAAGGCATTGCTCTTCGTGCGGATTGGTTTGAAGGGGCCGCGAATCTCACTTGGCGCATCCGGCTTCATGTCCCAGAGATCCTGCTGGCTCGGCGCACCCAGATTGAAGATCATGATGCAGGCCTTGTTGCCTTTTTTCGGGTCCACCTTGCCTTCGGCCTTCAATTTGGCGAAGCCGGGCATCGTGAGGCCGATGGCGCTCAAAGCGCCAGCGGAAAGGAAGTCGCGGCGAGTCACGCCATCGCAGGTGGTGGCGGAGCCTTTGTCAGTGAATTTGAACATGATGGTGCGCGTTGAGGTTGAACTGCTGATTCATACGCCAACCGGAGCAGTATCTAAATGGACGATGCCACTTTGGCTTTGGCGGGTTCAGGCGGTGTATTGTTGCTGTCGGAGCCGGTTTTCGGCATTCTCAGCGCCATGAATGCGCCTCATTGCCAGAGCTGCGGCAAAGGTGCGTTTTATGTGATGCAATCGTGCCAAAGAAATGAGTGTTCAATCCTCCGCGTGGCATGCTAGTCTAAAAGCCACTCTCATGAAAACCATCCTCATCGCCCTCTCGCTGCTGCTGACCGTCTCGCTCCACGCCCAGACTACGCCGGGACAAACCACCCCAACACAACCCCAGCAGGATCAGGTCACGCGTGATGGCCTGTGGGACGGCAGGCTCAAGGGCGGCAACTACATCGTGCGCTGCAACTCGATCATCGCCTTGTCCAAACACGAGTACATCTCCGATGGTGTGGCACGAGTGGTGGAGGTCAATCTCACGCTCAATTCCGCGCAGATTGTGCGGTTTTACTTTCTGGAGCCTTACAAGCCGGAGACCGGCAGCAGCACGCTGGGTGCAGGCACGCAGGCCTTGGAAAAAGCCAAAGGTATGTTCGAACAAGCCGCTGGCCGTGTCTCGCCCGAACTGACAACTCCCAAGGTCGTGAAAAACTACCCGGCATCGACGCATGCGCACACGATTGAATTCGTGCTCAAGGAAGAAGCGACGCTAAACTCGCTCTTTGGCAGTCTGGAGCGTTCGTTCCGCACAGGACAGGGCCGCGTGTGGGCAGAGTAATAGAATGGCGATGCCAGTACCGGCGCAAGGTTCGATTCGGACGGACAAGAATGTCCGTCTTCCTTACACATTGAAGCGCCACTCGACGACGTCGCCGTCGCGCATGACGTATTCTTTGCCTTCGATGCGCCACTTGCCCTTTTCCTTGGCTTTCGCGTTGGAGCCGAGTTCGACGAGGTCGTTGTAGTGGACGATTTCACCGGCGATGAAGCCGCGCTCGAAGTCGCCATGGATGACTCCAGCGGCCTGCGGGGCTTTCATGCCTTTCACGATGGTCCAGGCGCGGGTTTCCTTCTCGCCGGTGGTCAGGTAGGTCTGGAGGCCGAGGAGGGCATAGACGCCTTTGATGAAGAGTGAGACACCGCTGTCATCGACGCCGATGTCGGCGAGGTAGGCTTTGGCATCTTCAGCGGAGAGGTCGGTGAGTTCGCTTTCAATGGCGGCGCTGACGACCACGGCGCTGGCTTCGTGCGCGTGCTTCACGTATTCACGCACTTTGCCGACGAAACGATGCCCATCGGGGTCGTTGGTGGCGGCAGCGAGTTCGGACTCGGCCACGTTGCAGGCGAAGATGCAGGGCTTGGAGCTGAGGAGGAAGAAGGATTTGAGCAGCTTCCGCTCGTCATCGGTGCATTCGAGTGTGACGGCGGGTTTTCCTTCGTCGAAATGCGGGATCAGCCTCTCGCAGAGGGCGAGTTCGGCCTTGGCGTCTTTTTCGCCGCGTTTGGCGTTCTTTTCGGCTTTGTCCTTGCGGCGCTGGATGGCGTCCATGTCAGCAAGGATCAACTCGGTGTTGATGACCTCGATGTCGCGCACGGGATCAATCGTGCCGCTGACGTGCGTGATGTCGCCGTCTTCAAAGCAGCGCACGACATGCACGATGGCATCGACTTCGCGGATGTGGCTGAGGAATTTGTTGCCGAGGCCTTCGCCCTGGCTCGCGCCTTTGACGAGACCGGCGATATCGACGAACTCGATGGCCGCAGGGACGAGCTTGTGCGAGCCGGAGAGCTTGGAGAGCACGGCGAGGCGCTCATCCGGCACGGTCACGACGCCGGTGTTCGGCTCGATGGTGCAGAAAGGGTAGTTCGCCGCCTCCGCCTTGCGGGTGCGGGTGACTGCGTTAAAAAGGGTGGATTTACCAACGTTTGGAAGACCAACGATACCGGCTCTGAGCATAAGGGCGGCGAGAGTAGCGGTGTGCCACGTCTGCGCAAGCCTGCTCTGCGTCGGCACCTAAATTCAAGGGTCACGGCAACGTGGTAGCCGTGGGAACCTGAGTGCCGCCTGTAGGAGCCGGAGTGCCTGGGCCGCCGGTGGGAGCGGAAGAAGCACCTCCACTGACCGCGGTGTTATTCGTGAAGATGATGCCACCGTTGTTGTTGATGGGGGTTAACGTCACCCCGCCAGTGCCGGTGACAGTCAAATTACCACTGGTAAACTGCTGGGCAGCAGCTCCCGAAAGCACCAAAGAACCAGAACCGACGACGACCCTGGTTGGCTCCGATCCCTGCGGGTTCGACAAGGCGTTGGTGATCACGATTGCTCCATTGCCAGCCCGAAGCAGCCCTTGTGATGAAATGGAGTTGAGTGGGATGGCAGGGACCGTGCCGCTTTGGATGACAGTGCCGCCAGAATTGATATTCAGGGCGGCAAATTCTGCGGTGCTGCCGTTGACGAGTACGCTTCCTGCCGATAGGTCAACCATGGTAAGACTGGTCGCCTGGTTCTGCGCTGCTGAGCCGCTGAGGAAAACATTGCTGCCAGAGACTGCGCCGGAAATACGCAGGCTCGCCGTTGAAGCTGACGAAGTAGTGCTATTCTGGCTTTGCAGTGGTGGACCGAGGACATTGGCATTGCCGTCGGTTTTGCTTTCCAAGCTGCCAGTGCCGAAAATGCGCGTCAGCAGGCCGGGGCCGTCACTTTTCACCTCAGCCATTTTGAACTCGCCGAGCTGGATTTCGTTTGCGCTGCCATCAGCATTGATCGTCATCGTCTGCGTGCCCTTACTGTCGTTGCGCGCAAGCGTTAGAGTAGCGCCGAGCGCCTGCGCTTGGTGCGCCACTTCCTGGCGGATCTCGGGGGCGGCGGACAGTTGCTGCTTGAAGCTGGCGGTGTCGAGCAACGCGCTGGAATGCGTGAGGGTGTTCAGGTTCACCTGCACCGTGTCCCGGGTGCCTTCCGGGCGTTGCACGATCAAGTTGCCAGGATTGAGGGCCATGTTCTGACCTCCCAAGGCACCGCGAGCGCTGCCTTCGAGGCAGGTCATTTTCACCGAACCGTCCGGCATTGCCGCCACAATGGCCGAACCACGCACCGTGACATCCCCCTGCGGTGTGCTCACTTGCACCGCTGGACGGCGCAGGAAGCCGTCGCCAGAGGAAACCAACACAACTCCCTTGGTGAGCGAGATGTCGCCCCGGTCGCCGACTTGGGCTGCTGTGTTGGAGCCGAGCCGGACCACGCTGCCACGCTGGTCCACGGTGGCCTCCGCACGCGCTCCCGCACCTGTGACCACCTGATTGCCCTGGGTTCGCACATTGCCGCTGCTAAGCGTGAGCGAGCCGGCCATGAGAGCCGTGGTTTGAACCGCGACGATCAGGGGAATGATAGAAGAAAGTTGTTTCATGGGAGGGTTTTGAATGGGTTGATTATGGATTTATGCCAGAAAAACGGATGCAGTGTCAATCCCGCTGTCAAAACATCACCAAGCATGCGAGATGACCAGTCCTAAGCCGGTGTTCAGTGCCTGGTAGTCAAACGCGTTGACGTCGGAGTGGTTGAAGATGCCGCTGACAAACAGGTCCGCCCTGAAATGGGTGGTTACCTGACACGACAGTCCCAGAAACAGCAGGTGATTGAGATCGGTGCGGCTGACTTCGGCGTGGTCGAACCAGGCGAAGCGATACAGTGCCGTGGTCGAGAGACGCGGCGTGATCTGCCACAAGGCTCCGGCCTGGGCACTGTATTCATGACGACGGAAGTCCACCGGCCCGCCAGCGACGCTGACGGCAGCATTGGCCCCCAGCCAGGTGCTGACGCTGGAGGCGATCGCCCAGCCCTGACGTAAGCCAGCCTCTAAAAAGTGCGCTTCATAGAACCGGTTGCCCCAGTTCCATGGGGAATTCTGACGGTTGTAGCGATACTGCGCCCAGCCGGTGAAACGGGACATGCCGCCGGGCAGTTGCCCCTGGCCGTGGTTGTACTGCAGCCCGAACTGGCCACCAAAGTCATCAAAGTCGAGCTGCTGCTGCTCGGCATAGCGCCAGAGCGAGTAATGGGTCATCGCCAGCAGTGAGACCTGCTCCGAAAGTTTGGGGAACCACGCAGCACGCAGGCCGGGCCGCCCCACCCAGTCGGAAACCGTTGCGGTAGGACTCAAGGCGGCGTTGGAAGTGAAAAACCCGGCGGTCTCGAGCGACAGCAGCCACTGCTCAGGCTCCTGCCGCACCAATCCGCTGATGCTTTGCAGGCCGAATTCACGATCGAGCAGATCCAATTCCTGCTGGCTGCCGGGCGTGGCAGCCGCTGCGCTGCGCGTGGCCTGCCGTTGCGTGCGCAGGGCGGCACGAACGGTCTGGTCCATCATCGCCCGGTCCACGGTAGGACTTTGCGCCAGACTGGGAAGGGTCCCGGTAAGACTGCTGATCATGACAAGAACCAGAGCGGGGAAGGGATTGCTCGGCGACATGCGCACGGTTTTTATGGCACGGACTCACAGTCGTCAATGCTTGTTTCGTGAGGCTTGCGCTTTCTCGTGCATCAGCGACACTCCGCGCCCTTTTTGCGGCTAACCCATGTCTTTTGAGCTTCTTGCCACCGATCCATCCTCCAGCGCACGTCGCGGGCGGTTGACGACGCCGCATGGCGTGGTGGAGACGCCGGTGTTCATGCCGGTGGGGACGCAGGGCACGGTGAAGGCGGTGCATCCGGATGAATTGAAGGCGCTGGGGACGCAGATCATCCTTGGGAACACGTATCACCTGTTTGTGCGGCCGGGGATGGAGATCATGAAGGCGGCGGGCGGGCTGCACGCCTTCTCGAACTGGGACCGGCCCATTTTGACCGACAGCGGCGGCTTTCAGGTGTTCTCGCTGGCAAAGCTGCGGAAAATCAAAGAGGAGGGCTGCTATTTCCAAAACCATCTGGATGGCACGCCGATGTTTCTGGGGCCGGAGACCTCGATGGAGATCCAGGCGACGCTGGGGTCGGACATCGCGATGCTGTTTGATGAATGCACGCCGTATCCGTGCGAGGCTAAAGAAGCCGAGAAGAGCCTCGATTTGACCCTGCGTTGGGCCAAGCGCTGCCGGGCTTGGATTGATGAACACCGGCCGCAGACGGGCGGTGGAGCGCAGTTACACTTCGGGATCGTGCAGGGCAGTGTCTATAAAGAGCTGCGTGAAAAATCAGCGCGGGAGCTGGTGGCGATCGGCTTTGATGG
>NZ_JBJXFV010000155.1:0-27171 GCF_046154365.1 Prosthecobacter sp. | reverse complement strand
CACCTGCTGGCCAGCACCGCCCGAACTAGAGCGCTGATGAACCCTCGCCCTGCCCTCCAGTATTAATCGCCGCCCAACAATGCCCGCCAGGTTCCAAATCCGAAATCATTTTTGCGCTCTCGTCTTTTAAGCGATGCTCAAACAGGACCTGCGCACCCGCTTGATCCAATTGCCCGCGAAAATATTTCTCCGCCGCACCGCTGCTAAATCCTGTCAGCTTGGAAAAATTGCAAAAAATCTCTCCGGCCAACCCGCCCACCGACACCCGGTTGCCAATATCAATGGCCGTCAATCCGCCGGAGGTCATTCCCCCGACATGCCGCCGGAAAACAGCCAGAATAGTGTTCTTGCCCATGCGTCCGGCCTGAACCGCCGCCGTAACGCCCGCGGGCGTGCCCCCATACACACAAACATCCACCTTCAGTGTTTTTGCGGGATTTTCGGGTGGCAAGGGATAATAGTAATGCAGCCCCGGTGAAGCGGTCTTCGGCCCCTCCATTGCGGAGCTAACGGCAACGGGGGAGGCCACCCAATCCGGAGCAAGTTTCTTATCTTCAGCCGGAAGTGATTCAGCCACGTTCGGCTGCTTTGCTGTCTTTTCGGCTGCGTGCAGCGCAGCCAGCGGACCGACCAGCGACAAGGCGAGTGTTAGGAGGGTGAGGGTATGTTTCATGGTGGATGGTTGTTTTTCAATGTGTGGCTGACTCCAGCTTGTCCGACGTTCTGATAAGGAGCGCATCGGCGGACAACGATTCACCGGCTTGGAAGAGGTCCGCGAGTGCGGGGATGCTGCTGAGGGTGGCGTAGCGATGCTTAGTGGAGTCAGTCTTCTCGCGTGGCATGATGTAACCGAGGAGCGTCATGGATTTCGCGCGGCCTTCGTAGTTTACGTATTGCACCCGGTTTTGGAAGGCGACGTGTTTGGGATCGCCTGCGGGGTAGGGATTGGCAAAGTGTTCCTTGCGATTGAGGAGGGTGGGATCGGTGGTTAGGCGATAGCGACCGGTGGCAGCTTCTTGGAGGAGAAAGAGCGGCTTCGAGTGCTTCGCGGGGCGGGCGTATAGATTGGCGATGGGTTTGGCATCGGGAGCCGGGGTTTCGAGAGTGGGGACGATCTGGCCTTTGTCGAGCGGCCTCGCATAGAGCGGGAGCAAGGGCGTGTCGGCCTCAGCAAAGTCCATCATTTGATAGTCGGCGAAGGACTCCAGCTTGCGTCCGGCCTCAGCCACTTCGGTGAGCGTGCCGAGCACCAGGAAGACGCGGCGGAAGAAGCATTCGCCGGGCTGAATCATCACGCGTGAGGAGACATCCATGACGGTGTAATCGCGCACGCCATGCCGTGAATCGCCCGCTCCATAGACACTGGGCGAGTTTTGGAAACCTGGCGTCTTCGCACGCTGGAGTTGCTGTTGCTCCGGCCAGTGAAGATCGCGACCAAAGACGAGGCCCAGCGAATAGGCGGCAGGGTTCCCGGCATTCTGGGTGGCTGCTGCCCAGCCGCCCGTCTTGGCGATGTCGCCATGAGTGCCCGGCATGTCGATGCTGAAGGGTGTGTGAAACCGATAGCTGCCGTCGGGCTGTGAAAGGACCAGTTCGGGGAAGACCGATGTGCGCACACCGCCCCAGGGTGTGTTCAGGCCATTGACCGGGAAGTTGCCGAAGTTGAAACACAGATAGCTCATCTCAATAACTCCCACGCCGAGATCCCGGACCTGCGTGGTGAAAAGCACATCGCTGCGATGAATGCTCGCCGTGGGCACCTGACCCCAGTTCATCATCGCATACGAGCGTGATGCCGCATCCTCGCGCGTGGCCAGCAGCGGCGCGTAGAAAGGCTTTTTCGGAGAGAGCGGCTGGTCCTTCTTGTCCACATACATGCCCGACTGATGAATGTAGGAGTTTGATTCCTCGCGAATCTTGCTCTTCCCCAGCTCCGGCATCCGGTCGAGCAAGTCGGTATTGATCGCCACCATCTGCCAGACTTCATCCACAAACGGTGCCAGCGCACTCTGCGGCGGCATCGCTTCACCGAAGGAACTCACGACGGAGTAAATCTGTCCGCCCTTGCCCAGACGCAGTTCCCAACTGCGCTCGTTGGTGGACTTGTGCGTGAGGTAAGTATGAAACACCACCCGCTCATCCACGCCCTCCGCCCACTGGGAGCGTGTTGCTCCCGGACGAAACCGCTGCGACACGACGAACTCACTCGGCTTCTCATAGAACGTCGGCGCTTTCGACTCCGGGAACACATCCAGCAACGGCGACGCAGCGGGTGGAGACTCTGCGTGCGCGAAGCTCGCGCTCAAAAGTGCAATGCTGAGCGCAAAATGTCTCATGGCCGACTCCTCCCGCGAGCAATGTCGGCCTTCAGCACACCGAAGAGTTCCTTCGCTTTTTCCGGCTCTTGCGTGAAGACATTCGTGGCCTCGCCGGGATCGGTGCGGAGGTTGTAGAGTTGGAACTTGTCGTTGGGTCCTTTGCCCTTGGTCTCGACGACGTGATCCGGTGTGACGGTGCCGTCCTGCACGGCATAGACTCCTGAGGGCAGGATGAGCTTCCAATCGCCATCGCGGATCGCGAGCGTGTAGGAGCCGTAGTTCACATGCACCATGCCGTTGCGAATGGGTTGCGCGGGTTTCTCGCCGCGCAGCAGAGGTGAGATGTCGAAGCTGTCCTCGCCAGCGTCGGTTGGGAGTTTTTCGCCGAGCAGCGAAGCAACGGTCGCCATCATGTCGGTGAAGCAAATCAACTCGCCGCACGAGGTGCCCGCTGGGATCTTGCCCGGCCAACTCGCGATGAAGGGCATGCGATGTCCGGCGTCGGTGAGCGCACCTTTCATCCCATTCCACGGACCAGCGGCGCGGTGGCCGAACTTCTCGATGTCCTGTGCATACCAGACCGGACCGTTGTCGCTGGAGAAGACAATGAGCGAGTTGTCCCGCAGCTTCAGCTTGTCCAAAGTCGCCAGCACCTGGCCGATCATCGCGTCCACGTTCATCACATAGTCGCCGTATTGCCCTGCACCACTCTTGCCTTTGAACTCGCTCGCCGTCGCCCACGGTGCATGAGGCGCGGGGATGGCGTAGTAGAGGAAGAAAGGTTCTTTGCCGCCGCTCGCCGACTGTTTCGTCAGCCACGCATCCGCCTTGGCCGCGATGGTGGAAAGGTAGCCCTCGAACTTCCAACCCGGTGCCGCCAGACCTTTGCGCCAATGCGCACCTTGCGTCTCGGGATTCGTCACGCCGTCACCCGGATGATCCTCAATCATCTCCGTCGGCGCGACGACGAATCGCTTGTTCTCGATGAAAGCATACGGCCCTTGCTCCGGCGCATCGAAGCCAAAGTAGTAATCGAAGCCAAAGTCCACCGGCGTCATCTTCAGCGTGCCATCCGCCTCGGCCTTCGAAGACATGCCCTGATGCCACTTGCCCACGCAAGCCGTCGCATAACCCTGCCGCTTCATCAGCGTGGCGAGATTCAGCCGCCCCGGCTCGTGTTGAAGCTGAGGCTGCGGAAAATGTTTCTTTTCCAGCGCGCTAAGTTCGCCCTTCCCGGTTCGCTTGGCCGCCGCAGCATTCCAATTGCGATACGGCATCCGCCCCGCGAGCAGGCTATACCGGCTCGGCACACAAATGGACGCCCCCGCATGAGCATTCGTGAACTTCATCCCCTCCGCCGCCAGCTTGTCGATGTGCGGCGTCGCGATCTTCGACTGCGGATTGAAGCACCGCGGATCGCCCCAGCCCATGTCATCGACGAGGATGATGAGGACGTTGGGTTTGGCTGACGGGGCAGCGTGCAGCGCGGCCAGCGGGGCGAGCAGCAAAGCGGTTAGGAGGGCGTATTTCATTGAATGTAGGTTTTACCAGAGTTGATCTAAACGACTGAAGTCGCCGATTACTGCGTCATCTTGGGCCGCTCCCAGTCTTTGAAGTTCCTTTTCGCATCGCGGGCTTCGTCGGTCTTTTCGGGTTTCTCGACGCGCACGGCGGGATCGTTGGGATCGAAGAGCGGCCAGGTGTCGGTGCGGAAGGGTGAGGCGGGGAGGCCTTCCTTGTTGTAGAGCAGATTGCGCTGCGATGGATTCATCGCCCAGGCGTAGCGGACGGCTACAGGAGTCGGCACTTCTTTGGATGAAACGATGACCTTGTTTCCTGCGATCTCGGCATCTGCCCAATGCCATTGCTTGTCGGCTCCGGCGATGGCAAAGGCATCCAGCTTGCTGGGCTTGGCGGCCATCATACCGCTGCCGATGCTGTCGAACTCGAGGACGATTTTGCTGCCTTCGATCTTCTGGCGGAGATAGCGCGGGCCGCAGGGGACGATGTCTTTGCCATAGACTTCCTTGAGCGCGAGATAGGCGTGGCGGATGCCGATGGGTTTCTTGTTTTGCGGATGCAGGGCCACGGGATCGCCGCAGTCAATGCCGACCGCCATGCCGGTATGCGGCATCTCCATGCTGACGAGTCGCATCGATTCGCGGTTGACCGACCAGGTGGCCGCGACGCCTTCGACGGGCTGCGTCTGCGGCGGCTCCCAACTGGGCAACTGTGTGAAGAAGAACGGGAAGTCTTTTGCGACGTTGCCGCCGGAGAGTTCGTGCCATGACGAACGATAGTAGCTGATGAGTCGCTTCAGTTGTTCACCGTAGGCAACGGCTTGCGGCGCGGTCTTGGAATTGCGCTCGCCCTGATACCAGATGGCACCTTTGATTCCATAAGGCCGGATGGGATAGATCATGCCGTTGAAGATGTTGGCCGGATACTGATTCCCCAAGTCGGCGGGTTTGGTGATGTAGGGAGGCTGCAGCGCCCGAGCCCTGTTCTTCATCGTCTCGCCCGCAGCGACCTTGGCGTTGTAATCAGCGAGCTCGCTCTGGAATGCGGCGAGCGACTTCTCACGGCTCTCGCCCTTGCCATCCAGTTGCCGCTGCGCGCTGCGATCCATGTCGGCCTTTTGCTCCTTCGACTGCGCCATGTCCTGCTGCACCTCCCATGGCATCCAGCCTTCAATCGGCGTGCCCGCGTAAGCCTCCTGGATGATCCCGACGGGAACGTTCAGTGCGAGATGCAGCTTCTTGCCGAAGTTATACGCCACAACCGAGGTCTCGGCGGCGGACTCCGGATTGCAGGGCTTCCATTGACCCAGAAGATCGCGCTTCTCTTTCAGCGGCTCATGCCAGTGCTCGCGGGCGGATTTGAAGATGCGGTAGTTTGGCAAATTGACGTTCGCCTCCAGCTCCGCCTCGGCCGAGTTGCCAGTGGACCAGCCCATGTTGGACTGCCCGGCGCAGAGCCACACTTCGCCAATTGCGACGTCCTTGATCTCGATGGTCTTCGAGCCGGTGATTTTCAGCGAATGCCCAGTCCCGAACGCAGGTGTATCCAAGAGGACCTTCCACCCACCGTCCGCATTGGCTTGCGCCGAGGTCGAGGCACCCCAACTCGCCGTGACGGTGATCTGTTCTTTCGGGTCGGCCCATCCCCAGATCGTGTTCTTCATGTTCTGCTGCAAAATCATGTGGTCGCCAAACAGGCTCGGCAGGCGAAGGCCCGTCTTGACCGGCACCGAGGCATCGGAAGTGGCTTTGCCTGTTGGCGAGGCTTCCGCTGCCTTGCGTCGGGCCTGTCTTTGGGCGGCTTTGTCGTCCTCCGCCTTCGCCATGAAGGACGCAGGCAAGAGAACAATCAGTGTGAGTGTGAATAGCGTTTTCATGGTTTTATAAAAGGGATGGTCATCGAAGTAGGGGCCAGTGCGGGAAATGTCACAGCGGCGGGCGAAAAACGAAGTGAAGCACTTCATCACCGCATCGTCTGCGGATCGGACACATCCACGATGACGCGGATCTGATTCACACCGTCCGCAGTCGCCTGCCAGTCGAGCTTGAGCGTGCGGCGATCTTGGCTCAGCGAGAGGTGGTCACCGTTCTTGAGGGCACGCTGCGAGCCCTGCGGATACACGAAGCGCTTCCTTCCCAAGACTTGATCGCTGGCCTTGAGTTGATCGCCATCGGCGATGATCGCGATGATCGACCTGTCAAAGCTCACTTCGCCGACGAAGCGCCTGGGATTGGACTTGGCCTCATCGTCCACCTGCGGCGGATGGTATTGGATGAGGTAGGTGTTCACGCGCCGCTTTCCCGCAGTGAGCGTCTCCTGGCGACCGATGATCTCCTCCGGCCCGTAGTCGCCGGGGTCAGTGATGCTCACGGTGAAGTCCGACCTCAGTTTGGTCGCGAAACGCTCGGGGAAGATCACGATGTTATCTGCATCGGTGACATCCGCCGGATTCAGATGGGGCTGCGGATAGGCAAAACGTATCTTGCCACCCGTGTTCACGACGCCAAACAACACCGGCCAGCCGCGAAACGTGCGCGTGTTGAACTTCCGAGGCATGAGCGCACCCGAGCCTTCGTTGAGCGTCACCTCATCGCCTTCATCAATGATCTTCTCCTCACGACTGGCGAGCGACGTCACTGCGACTCGTCCCTCATAGACCGCTACATCCGTCGCACCATTCGTCCCGACAGACACGCCGAACGTCGTGCCGAGATCAACGACCTTGGCTCGCTCGGTGTGCACTTGGAATCCAATGCCATCCGGCGGGACATTCGCGGTGAGCATTCCTGAATGAAGCCGGGTCTCACCGGGGCCGATGAGCTCCAGGTCTGCCGGGCCTTCCAGAGTCAATCGAACGTCCTTCGCGAAATCGAGGCGCACCACGCCTGCGGCAAGCTTCAGATGACCTTTCCCGACCTGCGCACCAGCAGCGAGCTTCCGATCACCCGACCATGTGGCATCGATCTGATGGGCGACAATGGCGAGCGACTCCTCGGCCTTTGGCAAACTCCACATCACGAACCATCCCAGCGCGATCACCGCAGCGATAGCCGCCACCCTTTGCACCACCGGATACCAGCGCCTGATCGGCTTCGATGGTCTCAGCGCCGACAACACCGCAGCAGACATATCAGGTGATGTCCTGCCAGGTAGAATGCATTGCATCACGTCCTGCACCCTGCGGTCCGCTTCATCGAGCAAAGGCAGCCCACGCAGCGAGTTCTGCAGGCGAAGTTCATTCAGAAATCGCGCTTTCAAATCCGTGTCCGCCGCGAACGCCGTCAGCAACTCCCGTGACGCGTTATCATTAAGCGTCCCGTCCGCAAATCCCTCCAGCAGTTCGTTAAATCGTTCGTCGTTCATGACGCTCCTCCCGATTGAAGTGACTTCTCCATGCACTCACGCAGCGTTTTCCTGACCCGGTTCAAAGTTGTCGTCACCCAACTGACCGTGCGCTGCTTCTGCTCCGCGATCTCCTTGCAACTCCGCTTGTTAAAATAGCGCAGCGCCACCAGATCCGCCGCCTCGCGCCCCAGCTTCCCCACGCAGTCCCGCAGCCCGGCCAGTTGATCCGATCGAAAATCCGGCTCCATGTCCTCCGTCAGCGCCGTGGCAATCTCCACTTCTAACTGCTCACGATAGTTCGACAGATTGTTCGTCTCCCGCCGCTTCTTTTCCAGCTCCGTGAGGATCAGGTATTTGCAAGTCACGCACAGCCAAACGCCAAACTCCTCCTCCGCCCGAAACTCCGCCAGCCGCTGATAAGCGCGGATAAACGTCAACTGCACCACCTCCTCCGCCAGAGTCCAATCACTCAGCCGCCGCAGCGCATACCCCAGCAGCATGTCCTGATGCTCCCGCACGACCTCGCCATAAGCGTCGAGATCGCCATTGAGGATGCGCTGTTGAGTGAATCGGTTCATGCAGTTTCCGAGGTAGGGGCCGGAATGAACTTTGTCACAAACTTGGCTATAAAATATCGCCGTCTTCCTGACCCGGCTCACTTCCCACCGATCTTCGCCTTGAGCCGTTCCTGCCAGTCCTTGTGCTTCTGTTTGAAGGCTTGGAACTCGCGATACTCTTCCGGTGAGATGCGACCGTCTTTGTCTTCGTCGATGGAATCGAAGACCCATTCGTAGCCGCGTTTGTCTTGGTTCCATTCGTCGCGCGAGTTCCAGCCGGCGGCGCTGGTTTCGTTGAGTTCGAGGATCTGGCCGGCATCGAGCAGGGCGCGGCGATAGCGTGGGAAGTCGATGGCCTGCACAGCGACGTTCTCTTTGATCGCGTGAGCGGCGGCGATGCCAGCGGAGAGGCCGAGCGTGATCCACACGGGCTCCATGCGGATGCACGTCATCGCGATGTGACTCGCGGAGCAGCACACGGGCACGAGGAGGTTCTCGCACTCGCTCTGTTTCGGCCGGATGGCGCGATACGGCAGGCGATGGATGCCGCTGTGCGCCGGGTTCGCCTTCATGATGCTGAACTCGCCGCCGCTGAGCGCGATGCCGCCCTCGTACGAGATGGTGGCATACGACCAATCATCCACGCCATAGCTGCCGAGGCCCACCGAGTCCTCCGGGTTCGCCGCGCCTATGAGATCCTTTTGCGTGACGACGTAATCGGACTTCATGCGCCGTGCCTCGCGCACATAGAGCTGATGCGGCCAGCCGTTCGTCTTATCAAAGATGCCGCGCTGAAAGCCGATGGTCTCCGCCTTCTCTCGCAGGTCCGCTGGTGCGGACGGATCGGTGCGCAGAAAGTGATACATGCCGCGCACGAAGTTCATCTGATCCCGCCAGATGCGTGAGCGCGTGACCCAATCGCCATCGGGATATGCCGCGTTCTCACCGGCAACCGACTGCGCCCACAGCGCACGACTGGAGTTCGGACTGAAGATGCCCCAACCGTTGTTCTCTTCGTATTCGCCGAGCATATGCATCTTGCGCCCCGCGCGCATGTCCACGCCCTTTTGAAAACCTCGACGGAAGATTTCATAGCGGCGCGGATCGTAGTCATCGGGCTTCTCGATGCGGATGGGATTCTTCTTCGTGAGCACCCAGCGAAAGGCATACATCATCGTGAGCTTGTCCGCGCTGCCAAGCGGGCCGATTTGAATGTCCTGCAGCAGCGGCAACAGGCCACTCTTCGGGTCGCCCGGCTTCACATACGGGTCGATGTCGTAGCGCATCAAGATGGGCCGCACGCCGCCGAGCGACTCGCCATACTCCTCGCGCGACTCACGGCCCCAGGTGTAGCTCACGCCAGATTTCGCCATCAGATCGCCCTCATACGAGCAGTCGATGAACACACGCGCCGCCACCGTCTTCGCGTTTTTTGCCAAAGGCTGCTCGGCGGGACAGCCGAGCTTGTCCGGCGGTGCGTGATCGAGCGTGATGCTGCGAATGTGCGTGCCTTTCTTTACCACGCTCGCGAGCCGGTGCTCGTAGATCACCGGGATGCCACGCTGAGCAAGTTCGCGTTTGTAGAGTTCGCGCATCGCCACGTCGTCCTTCTCGATGAGAAGCTTCAGCGCCATCTTGCCCACCGAGCGCTTGTAGCCCCAATCAATCGCATTCAATCCGCCACCGCTCATGCCGCCGAGCCATCGCGAAGGCTCCACGACGACCACCTTCGCCCCCGCATCTGCCGCGCCGAGTGCCGCCGCGATGCCGCTGGCAGTTGCACCATAAACACACACGTCAGCCTCTACCGCATCTGCGGCCAGCGATCGTGAATCAAATGCACATGCGGCGAGTGTGGCGGTTGTCGTTTGGAGGAAATGGCGGCGGGTGGAGGGCATGTTTGGTGTGGTTATGATGGGGGCACATTGAAAACACCTCGGCATAGCGCTCATTGGCCGACCAAATGGAATTCGAACCAGAATCACTTCTTCTTCCCGAGATTTTTCAGTTCTTCTTCCGTCCACATCATCATGCGGCCTTTGTTTTGATCGCGGATGGCGGTGACCGATTTGGTTTCGACGGCACTGGCGGTATGCTCCCACTCGCGGCGGATGTAGGTGATGACGCCGGCGATGTCTTCATCGGTGAGTTGGGGCAAAGGCGGCATGGCGAGGTTGTAGGTGCGGCCGCTGACCTTCACGGGACCGGCGAGGCCGTGCATGACGATGCGGGCGAGCACGTCAGTCTTGCCGAGCACCCATTCGCTATCGACGAGCGGCGGCGCGAGGCCATCGAGGCCGAAGCCGTGCGGCTGATGGCAGGCGGCGCAGAGGGTAGCGTAGATGGTTTTGCCTTTTTCAAACAGGGCGGTTTGTGTTTCCGTCAGCGGCACGATGACGGGCGGTTTTGGAGCACCAGGTTTTCCAGGCCAAGCGAGTCGGGCCTCAACGCTGGCGAAGAGCTTCGCGCTCGATTTATCGCTCATCGCTTTCTTGAGTGTTTTGAGTGACGCTGGCTCGGCATCGAGCCACAGGAGCTTTGGTGGCGTTTTTGATTTGGGATCGCCGCTTGTCGCAAGGCCTTTGATGGCTGCGACTTGCAACGCACCGCCTTGTGGCTGCGCAGCAGCGAGTTCGAGCATGTCTTCGAATGGTCCCGCCTTGTTGGCTTGTGCCAGTAAAACGCCAAGGACCTCGATCACAGGCATGATTTGCGCGCTGTTGTCCTTGGTGAGTTGTGCAGTGAGCAGTTTGGCAAATGCAGCCTCTTTGCCGCGCAGTCCAGTGAGCGCGCCTTCGCGAATGAGGGTGTTTTTGCCATTGCTCGCGAGCAATTTGGCCACAGCGGCATCGGCTTCGGGTAGATTGAGCGAGGTGAGCTTGATGGCGAGATGCGCGAGCACGAGCGGCTGTTTCTCGGTCGTGATGGCGATCAAATCAGGTGCCATGTCACGCGGGGCGATGCGCACGGCAGCGGCGCGCACTTGGGTGTCTTTATCCGTCAAAACAGGACGCAGCAGGTCCGGCGTGATCGCTGCGAGGCCGTCGAGCGTCCACAGCGCGTGGAGGCGGACGAGCGCGTGTTCGTGTTTCAGCATCTCTTTGAGCGCAGGCACGGCGGAGGCATCGCCGGACTCGACGATGAGCCGCTGGGCGGTGTCTCGCACCCAGCCGTTCTCGTGCGTGAGCATTTTCACGTCTTTACTGACCTTCATGATAGGCGGGCGCTCTTTCGTGTCCGGCACGATGCGCCAGATGCGACCTTGATTGAAGGGCGTCTCGAGCTTTCGGTCCTTGATGTTGGCGATGAGGTAATGCGTGAGGAAGCTCTGGTGCTGGACAATGCCGCGATACAGGTCCACGACGTAAAGCGCTCCATCGGGACCATTCGCGGCCTGCACGGGGCGGAAGCGCTCATCGGTGGAGGTAAGGAACTCGCTGCTCTTGGCAGTGTTTGTCGCTTTCACGATGCCGTCGGTCTCACTCATGGTGAAGCGCTTCACCAAATTGCCGCAAGGCTCGGGCACAAAGGCGTTGCCGCGATAGGCGGCGGGAAAGGTGCCGCCACGATAGATGAGTGCGCCGCAGGTGCCGGTGGGCTTTGGCAGCGTGCCATCGGGGCGCAGTGTTTTAGGGTCGTAGCCGCGATTCACGCCGGGCGTGGGATGCGATGGATACAGCGTCTGGTCGGCGGCGAGCTTGGCATTGATGCTGGCGGCAGTGCGCAGCAGTGGGTTCCGCGTGAAGGCCTCCGTGGGCAGCAGATCGGCGCGCAGCATGTCGGAGTTGTAATTGAAGTACAGCCTGCCGACATCGTCCTGACACAGGCCCCACTGGCCGCGGCCAAGTCCGGTGTCTTTTTGCCAGACGCCGCTGCGCAGTTTGAATCGCGTGCTGTAACCCGCGCTCCAGATCGCATTATCCATGGCCCAAACTGGTGTGTTCGCCATGTGCTCGGGCTGTCCGCCGAGCGTACCGTAGTCGGTGGCGACGATGTCCTTCACGTCCGCCTTGCCATCGCCATCGGTGTCTTTGCAGAAAAACAAGTTCGGCGGCACCGCGATCAATGCACCGCCGTTCACAGCGAGCACGGCTCGCGGCATGACGAGTCCGTCGAGGAACACGCTCGCCTTGTCCATGCGCCCGTCGCCATCCGTGTCTTCGAGCAACGAAACACGCCCCGTTGGCTCCTTTTCGCCCGCGCCATTGAGATCATGCATGTAGCCACGCATTTCGCAGACGTAGAGTCGGCCTTGATCATCAAAGCTCATCGCTACTGGTGATTCGATCATCGGCTCTGATGCGACGAGTTCGATGCGGAAGCCTTTTTCGACCGCGAAGGCCTTCATCGCCTCCTCCGGCGAAAGCGGCACCGGTGGCGGCAGCTTGAACTTCAGCTCGACCTTTTCCGGGCCGGCGTTTTTGGAATGTACTGCCAGCGCTGGCGGCACTAGCGAGAGACAGAAGAGGGATATCAGGTGGCGCTTCATTGGGGGGCGATTTGAACGCATTCAGCAGGCCATTCCTCTCGCTCATCATTGCACAGGCACCTCGGGCATTGTGATTTGCGCCGTGCCCGTTAACCTCGGTGAATCCTTATCGCATGCCCGAATCCACCGACCACAGCGTTCACACCACGCGCTTCTAGTTCGGCGCACGCTCCACTTTGCGATAGAGGAACGCATCGCTGGTGAGCAGCGAAGTGATGAGGGCTTTCATGCTGCCGCCGTTGTTGCGGTAGGCGGTGTGGGCGGCTTGGAGGATGGGGGCGTCGTTGAGGGTTTCGTTGCGGCCCATCCAGAAGCGGAAGGCGTGGCGGACGAAGACTTGCTCGACGCGTTGGCTGTTGGCGAGTTTGGTGATCATCTCGAGCGCGTTGGCGACTGGGCCATCGAGTTTGGGATCGCCGCTGTCGATGATCTCGCCGGTGGTGTTCACAGGCTTGCCTAGCTCGGTGGTGCGGAAGAGGCCGGCGTGGTTATACATCTCGAAGGGCAGTCCGAGCGGGTCCATCTTCTGGTGGCAGGTCCAGCAGTAATCCGCCTTCGTCACACGCATGCGCTCGCGGAGGGTGTTCTCGGGCTCGGCCGGGAGCTGGGCATCGACGGTGATGGGCACATCGGGAATGCCGCCGCCGAGCAAGCGCTCGCGGATCCAGATGCCGCGATGGATGGCGTGATTGTCCATGGCGTCGGATTGAGAGACGAGCCAAGCGGGATGGGTCAGGATGCCGAGGCGCTGACCTTCTGGTGCCGTGGCCAGAATGCGTTCGGGCTTCAAGGAACCAGCGCCAAAGGATTTGTGGCCGACACGGGCGAAAGTCGCTGGTCCCTGGAGATTGGCCTCGGCAACGATGGCTTTGTCGGAGCCCGCTCGCTTCGGTGCCCTGTTCGTTTTGTCGAATCTCTTCTCTGCCACCTTCAAGAGTTGCCTTTGCTGATCGAGAGACTTTTGGGTCTTTGAATCCGCGGGTTTGCTCTTCAACTGGGCCTCCAACTCGGCGATCTTCGTTTCCAGCGCGATGATTGGCGCTGGCTTTTGCTTCGCGGCTTCGGCTTGAGCTGGCGCTTCGTTCGAGCGGATTGCGCCGAAGTAGGTGTTGTCCTTTTTGGTGGCCACGACCTGCTGAGTGGTCAGCAGTTCCTTGAGGACGTTTTTGTCCTTCTCAAGGGCCATCTCGATCAGCCGGTCCGTGCTGGCTGTGGCGTCGAACATGGCTTCGTAGTGAGAGGTGCCCTTATTGGAGATGCCGGTCGCGGCCAGCGCTTTGGCATCTTTGCAGATGTAGCCGGCCAAATCGTAATCGAAGTAGTCGCGGAAGAACTGCAGAATGCGTGGCTTGCGGATGCTGTCGTCGGCGAGCATGCGGGTGACCTCGCGCTGCACATCGTCACGCGTCTTCATGCGACCATCGATGATCGCCCGGCACAGAGGTTCGTCGGGCTTGAGGTAGCGCAGCGCGTGGTTCACGGCCAGTCCAAGCTCCCAGTCCTGCAGCATCACGCGACCGCGCTCGTCAGGCTTGCCATTCTCCACCAGCTCCGGGCGGAACAAGGCATCGCGGTCGAGAAAGATGGACGAGAGGCCCATGAAGACACCGTCTTCCTTGCCGACCTTGGCAATGCTGTCTTTGACGACTTGGAGGTAGCTGTCGGACTCCGCTTTGTTCGGCGGGCGGAAGGTGAGGGCTTCAAAAAGGTGGTCCACCGCGGCACGCAGGCTCTCGTCGGTGACGTCAGGTTCCTTCATCAAATCGTAAACGGGAGTCAGCGGGCGGAGGACTTTCGTGCTGTAAACAATGGCGGTGGGCAGTCCGCGCAGATCGCCCGGAGGCTTGACCTTGTCGTAGGTTTTGGGGTCGTCGGTGATTTGCTCCTTCATGCCGACGAGACTGAGCGGGCCGTAGGCCATGAATTGCAGGATGTCCTCCGCCTTGCCGAGGATCTGCGTGGCCTCGGCGCTGTTGACCGTGTAGAAGTCGGGGTAGTTCTTCAATCCGGTCTTGCGAGCCGAGGACAGCACCACAGGCACGCTTTTCACAGCGGTCGCATAGGCCACGGTGCCACCCACCACGCTGAGGATGTTATCCACGCCAAAATAGAGCTTCAACTCGCCGCCGTGGTTCGTGGGCACGGCATCGCCGTGGGTGCGGAGGCCGGGGTTTGCGGGATCGTATTTGGGTTCGGTATTGATCAGCTCATTGAGTCGCGTGATGTGCTCTTGGGGCGTCACTCGCCAGATGCGTGCAGGTGAGGAGGTTGGAGTGAGTTGGATGCCATCGGGCAGTTTGCCAAAAAGCAGGTCGTGATCGACGAAGTTGGCCTTTTTCGGGTCCTTGTGCGCCTGGAAGCCGCCCTTGTCCTTCATGGCGGTCTGCAACTCACCGATGATCCAATCCGAGAAGTGCAAGCGGTCGATGACCGGAGGCTGAGTCTTCTTCTTGGGCGGCATTTCCTCCAGCGCGATCTGTGCCCACACGGACTTCCAAGTGGCGGCGTTGGTCTCATCCACCGCGGTGAGTTCGCTGAGGTTCAGATCGCCCTTTTGCGTGTCGTTGTCGTGGCAGTCGAAGCAGTGTTGTTCGAGGAAAGGCAGCGCGAGGTCTTTGAACTTCGCCTGAACGGGCTGGCCCGGCGTGTAGGTGTCCGCAGCGAGTGGTGCGAGCCACAGGGCGGTGAAGAGAGTGAGAAGCGGTTTCAGCATGGCAGAAGGCAAACGTCGTGACGGATGCCCCTTATCGGCCAACGTGCAGAAGCCTACCTCCGCAGCGCATGGACGAGTGCGGAAAGTGGCTGCGGCTTTAGCCGCAGCATCTCGCTGATTCGGCTAAAGCCGAAACCACTTTTCTTCTCACCCACCTTACACACTCAGCGGACGGTTCGCTGGCAGCTCGAAGGCCTTGCGTTGGCCTGCGTTCGCTTCGTCGGTGTAGGGCCAGATGGCGTCTGCGGCGTGCTGGGTGGCGCTGCGGCGGGTGTTGATGGTTTTCATCAGCTTGTCACGGCTGGTCGTGTCGCCCACCTGATCCGAGTCCGCGTTTTCTGACTCCATCTCAGAGCCGCGATACGCCTCCAGCGCATCCTCCACGGCCTTGATGTCTGCTGCGTCATCGTAGCCCGGCAGCTTGTCCGCCTTCACTTTGGCGATCAGTGCCTCGGCGTTTTGCACCAGCGCATCGTGGCTCAGGTCCAGACGGTCGCCGATGAGGTAGCCGTCCAAAGGAAAATTCGTGTTCGGATCATCATCCTCCGCCAGCATCTTGTGCCACTGCTTCGCCCCGCTCTGGATGCCTTGCAGCGCGGCCACCAGCTTGGTTTCCTTGGCATCCGCCTTCTTGTTCGCCGCCTGCGAGGCATCCGCGCTCTGCCCAGCCTCCGTCACACGCCGCCGTGCTTCCTTGATCGCATCCTCCAGCCCCTTCAGATACTTGTCATCGATGCGCCGCTTCGCCAAAGCCGCCACGTTTTTGCGTGCCGCAGCCAGCACGGTCTCAGCGGTGCCCAGGTCTTCGAGCTGGACCTTGTTGAAGTAACCCCGGCTGCGTGTCGGCTTAGGTTCCGGCGCAGGTGTTGGGGAAGGCGGTGGAGTGGCGTTGTCAGACATAATGGTGGTGGCTGGTGGTTGATTGAAACGCACGAGGCCGATGTCAGCCTCGGGGGTGGCAAAATGCTGCCGAATATGCCGTATTTGTCACGGGGAAATTCTAATACGCTCCTTTTCCTCCCCGTTGAGGCTTCGAATTAAACGACAGATGCATCAATAACTCCTGTGTCTTAACCGCCGATTGAGAGCAATCAACCATCACCTATGCAAAGCAACCCTGTGAAAACGATTCGCATCTTCATCAGCAGTCCTGGCGATGTCGCAGAGGAGCGAGATAAGGCTAAGCACGTGATTGCGACGCTTCAACGACACTATGGTGCCGAAGTTCATCTGATCCCTGTGCTTTGGGAGGAACTACCGCTGGAACCCGTAATGTCATTCCAGCAAGGTATCGATCTGGTTCTGACAGGACCGCAGCGCATAGACATTGCGATTTTCATCCTTTGGTCTCGCATGGGAACCCCAAATGGACCGCCTCCGCGTGCTGATGGAACTCCATACCGCAGTGGAACCGAACGTGAATTCGACCTCATGATTGAGGCCCGCAAGCAATCAAATTCCAAAAGTCCCCACATACTGGTCTATACCCGCCGCGATGATGAGGCGTGGAATACAACCCTTGATGCGAAGAAGCCTGACGGCGTTCTAAAAGAGCTTGTTGAACAACGTGAAACCGTTCGTGGGTTCATCAAAGAGTCATTCCAAGATAAAGATGGTCATAACATCCGCGCTTATCATAGCTACGACGAACCAGTCACCTTCGCTGAAAGACTTGAGACCCATTTAAAACGGTTGCTCGACGATATGCTCCTTGCGGGACGCACCACCGCAACATGGATCGAGTCGCCGTATCGAAGCCTGGAAGTCTTCGACATCTGTCACGCTCCGATTTTCAATGGGCGTGACGAAGAGTCCTACGAACTACGCAAGAGGCTCCGGTCTCAAGCCAACAGTGGTTGTGCATTCGTTTGCATAGTAGGAGCCAGCGGTTCAGGCAAGTCATCACTAGCTAGAGCTGGAGTAGCAGCCACTTTGGTAGAGCGGTCATTCGACAAAGAGGTCAAGGAATGGCGCACCGCTGTGTTCCTGCCCAGCCTCAATTCAGGTGATCTCATCGGCGCTTTATCCCAAAGCTTGGGGACGGTTCTTACTGAATTTCGGAAGGGACCCGGCGGCACCGAACGCCTAGCAGCACGGCTCAAAGACAACCATCAAGCGGCGGTCGATTTGCTCGATGCCGCATTCAAGAGTGCGTCCGAAACGTTGAATGGAGCCGTTCGATTGATCCTCATCGTCGATCAGATGGAAGAACTCTGGACTGATGGTTCAATTACACCAGAGATACGTGAGCGATTCCTGGCTGTCATCGAATTACTGGCCCGCAGTGGTCACGTCAGCGTTCTTGCGACTTTAAGAAGTGACTTCTACCCTAAAGCACAGGATAACGACACATTCATGCGAATGAAAGGCACTGAAGGGCACTTTGATTTGCGAACGCCGGGAGCAGCAGCGCTTCGCGAACTGATTGTTCGGCCAGCCCTGATTTCTGGAATTGCCTTTGAGAGAGATGAGCAAACCGGACGCACGCTCGATCAACGAATTCTTGAAGATGCCACGAGCGAAGGGGTGGTGCTGCCATTGCTTCAATATGCTCTAGCCGAACTCTATGACCACCGTGACTCAAAGCAGCGCCTGCTCACGTTCGCATCCTATGAAGCAATGAAGGGTGAGGCTAGAAATGGTGTCGAAGGCGCTCTTGGGAAGCGGGCATCGGAGACCTTCAGTTTATTGCCCTCTGAAGCCCAAACAGCTCTGAATGATCTGCTTCCTTTGCTTGTATCAGTGGATGTAGAGGGGGAACGTCAAGGCGTCCGCAGGCGTGCCCCGCTATCAGAACTGACAAAGACCCCGTCGAGGCAGCTTCTAACTGAAAGTTTAAGGGCAGCTCGATTTCTGACTACTGATCAAAAAGACGGTGTCGCCGTTGCATCACTGGCCCATGAAGCACTGCTTCGTTGCTGGGATAGAGTTGTTGCCTGGATAAATGCAAATCGCGACCTCCTTCGAATGCGTTCACAGTTGGAGCAAAGTCAGCACCGGTGGGAACAGTCGTCTGATGAAGATAGTCTTCTCCTGCACGACGGCTTGGCTTTAAGTGAGGGTCGGCGGCTCTTGACACAGGCTGTGCATCTTCTTGAGCCAGCGACTCAAGCATACGTTAGCAAGTCCATTGCCCACTACTTGGCTGGAGTGATTGCCTCGGGGCACGATGCCACCGAGAGATCGCAGGAAATCGAAGATCAGCACCCGATTGAATGGCGCGGCGTTGTTGCGGGCGCATTTGTCTCCAGTAGTGCAAATGTGCGAAAAAATGTGGCAGACCTTGTGGCAAATCGGCCTTCAGCGGAATTCCAAGACGAACTAATTGCGTTAGTGACTTGTGATGAGGTCGAGGCCGTCAGGGCAGCGGCGGCACAGGCACTTGTCTCTCGCGGGAGACTGGATGCCTATGACAAAATCCGTGACTCTCTTTTAGGAGTGGGCAATTCGACACTGCGCGGTTCATCAAACGCATTGGCGCTATTGAAGGCTACCTCCGACATGCAAAAAACCAAACGTCCTTTCGTCGGTTGGTTTGATGCCCTACCTAGCAATATTCAATGGCCTGCACGCCTAGTGTCATATGTAGTTCGCTTCAAAGCAGCGGTCCCGACATTTATTTTCGTGGTGATCCCTGCAATGATCTTCGCAGTGGTTGGTGCCGGTAGTGTAAAGTGGCTCCCAAGTTGGCTGGACTATTCGTGTGTTCAGGGGGCAGGCAGTCTAGGGATGGGGTTTTTTCACGCGGCACCTTCAGGTATCATGCTGGGTGGCGGCGTCGTCTTCGGACTAACTCTCTATCGAATGGTGTTCGGCCGAGAGTATGACGAGGCCTCATTGCTGAAGCCTTTACCTGCCATCGTATTCGGGGCCGTGAGCGGATTAGTGATGGGCATTCTCTGTGTCGTGATGATTGCCTCGATTTATAACCAACAGGGCTTGTATGTTATGGGGTGGATTGGCGAAAGAACGAAGCCCGACATGATGAACCTTCTCCATGACCTGTTTTTCGAGAATCGCTGCGGCCTTGCGTTTCCTTTGACGAGCACTGGGTTTGGCATCGCCAGTGCGCTCATGACAAATAATCTGCGCGGCTCACGGGCCTGGAAGGACTTCTTGGACGAACAGTCTGCGCTTTCGACAATGAATCAGCTTATTGGCGTGATTAAGGGGCTTGCTAAGCTCACTATTCCTTACGCCTGGCCAATACCCACTTTTGTGACCCTGTTCGCAGCAATTGCGTTGGTGGTAGTGAACAGTGCCAATGAGGCCCCCAAATGGGCATTCCCTTTAGTCTCGGAGACTTTCACTGGTGGTCTTGATAACCCCAAACCCGGTCAGATAGCTGAGTTAAAAAAAATCAAAGAATCAAAGAATGGTCTTATGCCGAGCAAAAAACAAGATGACGCAGCCAAGTTTGAGGAACTAGAAAACAAAGAAGCTGCGATCCGCAAGGCACTCGATGGTAAGATTCGCGACTGGAAAAGAAGCTTCGCGGGGCTTGCACTTGGCCTATTTGGGGATTGTCTCGCGAAGATTGTTGGCGGCTACTTCTGTATCGTTGGAATGGGCGTCGGAATAGTAATGCTGCGGCACGGGATCAAGATTGAAGCCCGAAAGGTGTGAGGCGCTGTGCATTAAGTTTGGTCAGTGGTTGGTTCCAAATGCTTTAGAGAATGCCTTGATCAATAAGATTTAGCAGCGGTTTCTGACTGCTGCCAAACAAGTCCAGAGTCTCTTTTGTCATTCGGATGCAACTGTCTCGGAGTAATGACCGATTCTGAGTAGAACTCGACACCCTTGGATTGGACGGTGCGATGCAGAGTATTCTCACTCCAGGAGGGGGGGCGATCTTACCTGTGACCATTCCGTCCAGTTCCCGAGCACGCAGATGCCACCGCTCCAGAAGTCGAATCAATTTCTGCCGTCCTTTGGCGAACACCAAGGACCAAAGAATATACTGAAACAGCCCGCGAGGCTGTGCGGGCTTTGATGGATCGCGACTCAACAGGACGACCAAGTCCGTCATGCCGTCGTCAATTGCCTGCATTAGTGGGTAAGGTATTACCATTCCCCCATCCACATACCTCCCACCCGGAAGGCGGACTGTCTTGTTATAGACCACCGGCATAGCGACGGCCGCTTTGAGTGTATCCCACGCCGACTGATCTTTTGGGGAAATGACTTTCATCTCACCCACCGCATCATCGTAGTTTAGCATTGCTACTTTGAGAGTGGTCTTTGAATTCGCCAACAAATCCATCTCCAAGGGAATTTCTTTGCGGAGCACAACATTGAATAGAAAGTCAACATCCACGGGCCTCGATAAACGCCATGGGTTGTAAAATCGGCCGTCGGCAAGTGCTCTGTAATAGGTGGCCGCTTTGAGATGCCCTACGCCGCTCAGGAAGTGCGCAGCGTTCATGGCTCCTGCCGAAGTAGCATACACGGCGTCAAATATATCCACCGCTCCCATCAAGTGGAACGCAAGCAGTGATCCTGCGGTGTAGGTTCCCCGCATAGCTCCGCCTTCTACAACCACCGCGAGCTTCCGTCCGTCGGCGGTTCTGCTTCTCGCTTGTGTGCGATGCTTGACGAGTTCGATTACTTGTTTGGGGTTTACGCCTGTGATCATTTTGATTTTTGAGACAAGGTTTCTGCAAATGCTTAATACAGGATTATTCACCAATGGGCCAAGCTAGCGCAAGCAGGAGAATCAGCAGAGGAACTACATTGATCAGCAAGACGAGCGCAAAGATGAGATTTCCAGTGGCCTTGGTCCTCCAAGCGAAGACTCCCGAGCAAGCGCCCACCAAGAAGCCCAGCGGCAGGGCTACAAATGCTGAAATAGCATGAATGACGGAGATGGTCGACGAATCATGAAATTGTTCGTCGAAAGAGAATCCTGCGAAGGCCAGCACAAGACCAGCCAAGGGCGATAAGAACCCCATAAAGGAAGTGGTGAGCTTCCTTTCGTGGCTCTCTTTTTGGACGGAGTTCTTCGAAATTTCAGCGGCCATGGAGCGAGGAACGGGTATCATGGCTCACCACCAGCCAGCTTGGCATTGCGACGCGGCGGGCACGGCAGGCGTGTTGGATTATCATGGCGGTGGTGGTGGTTTAAGCAGTCGACAATGCAGGAGAGGCACGCAACGGCTAGCCGGAACGGGGGCGTCGCAGTTTAAGCACTTGTGCGTTTCATTTTCGTGCTCAAACTTAAACTGAACCCAAATTCCCGCTATGGCTACCAACAACCGCATTTTCATCAGTTTCGCCGTGGAGGACTCCCGCTACCGTGACTTCCTCGTCGGGCACGCTCGCAATGAAAAGAGCCCGTTCTCATTCGTGGATATGTCGGTTAAGGAGCCGTGGGACAGCCAGTGGAAGACCAATTGCCGAACGAAAATCAAAGGCTGCGATGGAATGATTGCCTTGGTGGGCAAGAACACGGCGAAGGCATCAGGTGCGTTGTGGGAGGTGCAGTGTGCAAAGGAAGAAGGGGTGCCTGTGCGTGGCGTTTATATCGATTCTGACAACAAGCCCTCGTTACTGCCCGCTGAGTTTCAAGGCGTCCGCGTAGTGGACTGGACTTGGGCCAATATCGCAGCGTTTACCAATGCACTCTGACCATGGCGATCTACAACCATGACCTAAAGGTGAGCGAGGGCTACGCACGCTCTTTTCCAAGCATTCGTGAACTACTCTGCCAACAGGAGATCAACGAGGTTTTCGATGTCTATGATACCGACTCCAAAACCGCCAAGACAAAGTTTTTGCGCTACGGGCTGACTGCACTCTGCCTCGGCATCGCCGGACTGGTCATTGGTCTTGTCGAACTGACGGTGATCGCGGTCTTGACGCTTTGGACTGGGGAGGTCCTACACGTTCACCCGCTCTTTAGCATCACTGGTCCAGCTTGTGCGTTGATTGCGATCATCATTTACAGGATCAGTCGTCACAAGCATTGGCGAGAGACTTGGAGGGGAGCTCTGTTCGCACGGGAACGAATCCGGCAATGGCATTTTCAAATGTTCCTTGATGGAGCTCTGATTTGCCAATTCTCCAACCCAGATACCCGAGGCGAAGCAAAGCTGAAGATCAAGCGACGTTGGGAGTTGTTTAAGGCAAGCGTGATCGATCCTGTGCCCGCAATGAGTGCGTTCACCAAGAATAAGAACAAGGAGCCAGATCCCTGGGACCATCCAGAGACACCATACACCGATGAAGCAACGGCCAAGGAAGTTTACGAGGCCCTGCTCGAACTGCGCTTTCGCCATCAAGTCCAATATTCTGAGAAGCGAGGGGCCAAGGAAGGTGGCGAGAAATCATTTGGCCCTGTCGAGCGCGACTTCAAAACTGAGTCCCTCGCTCAAACGACCTTTCAGTCTGCCATCGTGGTTTCCGCTGCTCTGACCGCCCTCTATGCACTGCTGTGGTGGAAGCCTGAACTTCCCATTGAACATGGCTTGGCAGTCGGCGGAACAATGTTGAGTGCGCTTGCCATTCTTCTCGCGATACTCAACGCCGGAATTCGTGTCTATCGAATTGGCTACACGCTGCCCTTTGAAGGCGAGTCCTATCTTCATTACCAGGAGAAGTGTCAGCACTTGCGCGACCATTGGCACCCACCAACAGCAAAGCCTAAAGGCGGATTCAGCTTTGATACTTCCGCACTGAGGGAGCTGGAGGTGCAGGCGCATCGTGAGTTGCGGCGCTTTTTGATCATCAAAGGCAGCGCGAGCTTCTTGTTTTGACCCTAACAGTTTTCCACGATGAATGCATCACCACCCACGGTTCATCGCGAAGACGGTCTGGAATGGCTGCGTGGCGTTCGTCGCAGGCTCATGACGGAAGCCGGTGGCGACCTCAAGAGTCTCGGCGACAAGTATCGTCAGTCTCATGCTCAGCACCCCGAGAAGGTCTTTGCCCCTCGGAAATTGCTCACGGAAGCCGTTCTCCACCTCAAATAGGCCCTGCGCGAGCCAAAATTGGCCTTTCACATCGAAAATTAGAGTTGGTGCATCGATCCGTAAGGTGAAAACATCGATTTGGATGGTTGCTGCATCGATTTCGATGGCTGGTGCGTCGAAAATTTTAGTTTCCGCATCGAAATCGAGGGTTGGTGCATCGAGTCGGGAGGTGAAAACAACGATTTTTCTGGTCGGTGCATCGATTTCGATGGCTGGTGCAACGATTTGGCGGGTCGGTGCATCGAGTCGGGAGGTTGCGGCGTCGAGGCGGGTGGTTGGTGCATCGAGCCGGATGGTTGTTGCGTCGAGGCGGGAAGTCGGTGCAAGGCGGCGGGTGCTTCCGGGGAACTTGGCGACGGACGAGCGCTTCGATGCGGAGGCTGGGCCGTCCCCTCGGATGATTGGCCGATGGGCGGGCAGATGAAGGCTCTTATGTAGTGTTTCATGGTCGTCTAATCTTGAACGTCACTCCAGCCCCGGCGTGCGCAACTCTCTGAGCACCCGCCAGCCGAGGTCGTCGATGCGGAAGAGGATGAGAATGGGTTTCATGGTTGGCGAATGATTGTTGTTTCACTTTCCGGCATCGCTCACTTTGTCGATCACGCGGCCCGCGCCGGCACGGACTTCGCGAACGATGCGCAGGCCGGTGACGTCGGGCGCATTGCGGGCGGCGAGGCGTTTTTGCTTTTTGGCTTCTTTGGGTGAGGCGGCTTAGCTAGGCAGTGTTTTAAAACTGGGAAGGGTGGCGTTTGCAAGGGGAGGTCTTCTGGGTAGGAGCAAGCGAGGAGGCTATCGAGAGATAGCTGACGAGCGCAGCGACACCGCCATAAGACCTCCCCTTGCGAACCCGCAGGGCCGGGGCGGCAGGGCATGACTGACGGCGTTGCACGGCTTGTCGTTATCAGCCCGATAGCGCCTGCGCCATGCGCCTTGCCATTCATGCCCTGGCGCTCCCGGCGACACCCTTCCCAGTTTTAAAACACTGCCTTGGCCGAGGTGAAGGCAGTCAGTGGGTTCCAATGCAGATGACCTCTTTCATCGTGTGCATCCAGAGGCGGCCATTGGCGTAACTGAACGATGCGAGCGTCCAGGTCTCACCTGCGGGTCCGAGGTCATTGATCGCGACGAGAGCTTTCTCATCGAGCGTTTCGGCAAAGGCATCGATGACATAAACGGTGCCGTTCATGGTGGGGAAGAACAGGTGGCGATTCACCAGAATCGGGCTCGCAGCGGAGACATGGCCCCAACCGGTGCCCTTGGCGCGTTTGTCGGTCGCGATGTCGATGCCGCGTGAGTTCTTCGTGTCATTTGGGAGGGCGTCGCGCTTCTCCCAGATTCGCTTTGGCTCAGGCCCGGCGACAAACTGTGCGGGAACGCGCAGGTATTCCGTCTTGCCGGTTTCAAGATGCACGCGGCCAATGGCGGTGATGTCGTGAGCGAGGAAGTAGTGCCAGTCACCCGCGACGATGTTGGTCTGATTCGTCAGCGGCATGCGCTTGCCGACTTTCAGCGCAACGCCCGACTCGCGCTTGCCAGTTTCCGCGTCGATGAGGTCCACTTTGGCCGTGACATCTTGAGTCCGCATCACTTCGCCCGTGGTGCTGTCGAGCACGAGGTGGTTGGAGCCTTGAAACCAGAACACCTGCTTGGCATTCCAAAGCGAGTTGAAGGAACTCTCTCCATTGATTTCGCGGCTCCACAGTGTCTTGCCGGAGTCGAGCAGGGTCAGGCTCACACCGTAGGGTTTCTCCAAAGGATCATGGCCGCCGCCGCGACCATGCACCACCGCCCAGCGTCCATCTGCCAACTGCCCGGCCATGGGCGTGTTGTGGACGCAGGTGCCCGCTTCTTCGATCCAGACGACTTTGCCGGTCTGTTTGTCGATCGCGTGCAGGTAGGTCCACACATCGCGCGGGTCGATCCCCGGCGGCACGGGCTTGTGGCGTTCGATTTGCATCCCAGCCTCTGGGTTGCGGACCTCGACCGTGATGATCTTGTCGCCCACGAGGATCGGTTCGCACTCGCGATTTGTGTGGCGAGTGAGCGGGCGGAACTCGCGGAGCCACACGGGCTTGCCATTGAAATCAAAGCAGCCCATCGAGCCGCAGCGATTGAAGAACCAGACGTGCTCGCCATCGGCGATCGGCGCAAAGACGGTGCCGTCGCTGAAAATGCCCGCCGTCTGCACCGGGTCCGTGCCGGGAAGATCGACGGTCCAGAGAATCTTGCCCGTGTTCGCCTCCAGGCAGTAGCCGACGATGTTGGGCTCCAGCCGGTCACTGGTTTCATTCATCGGACGATGCGTCGTGACGAAGGCGCGATCACCCCAGATCGTCACCGCGCTTTGTCCGCCCTCAGGCAGCGTCGTGCGCCAGAGGATGTTTTTGCCGCCCACAACCGACCACGCCAGCGGCGGCTCAGGCCCTTCGATTTTCCAATTGAGGTTCGGCCCGGACGCCTGCGGCCAGTTTTGGGCACTGATCGGGGCAGCCAGAGCCAAAGGACAGAGAGCGGCACCCGCAGCCGCAGTCAGGACAAAACGGCGAAAACTCACGCGAGGAAATGGGTTCGATTCAGGGCAGTGCTCATGGGGAAGTTTGGATCGCTCGGCGGAAACGCCGCCAAACGAGCACATCTTCACCTTCTTTGGCAGGAACCTGAGCTTGAAGAGGCGCGTGATGGCGGTCTGCGAGTCCTTACCGATTGTCTGAGGCCATAGGTCGATTCGGTTTAATGTTTGTGACGAAACCATCCCATGCGATCCCGGCGTGAAGTTGTCCCACGCCACCCCAGAGTCGTATGACAATGATTGCGGCATGGGACCAGATTTTGCCGGAACAGGGGCCGTTTTGGCAATGGTTTTTTTCGAGGCAATCGTGATGCGAGAAAACGCCAGTTGGCATTTCAAACCCAATCCGCTAGGCTCGTTCCGATCACCTCATGGACCTCCTCTCCTACCAACGAACCGTCTTCGGCTTCCACGGCTGCGATAAGCGCGTGGCTGATGCCGTGCTGACGGGCAAGACGAAGCTGAGCGCCAGCGAGAACACCTACGACTGGCTCGCTCGTGGCTTCTACTTCTGGGAGCACGGCCCCATGCGAGCCCTCGAATGGGCTATTCAGCAGTCCAAGCGTAAGAACAGCCACATCAAAGAACCCGCCGTCATCGGCGCAGTGATTCAACTCGGAACCTGCTTTGATCTGCTGGATGTGAAGTTCACGCACGAACTTGCACGCCACGCAGCGACTTTAGAACAGGCGATGGCAGGTCAGAATATGCCACTCCCTCGGAACCAACGCGTTGGCATTCGCGATGGAGACTGGCTTAGGCGTGAACGAGACTGTTTCGTGCTGAAATATGCGATCCCAGAGGTGGAGCGTGAATGGGACTGTCAGTTCGACTCTGTGCGCGGCGTATTCCAGGAAGGAGCGCCAGCGTTCAAGGGCGCAGGCATCAAGCTCAAGTCTCACATCCAAATCGCCGTGCGTGACCCACGGGCCATCATTGGCTACTTTCTTCCCGACGAAACTCTGCTTCTATCCCCTGCAACAGCATCATGAACAAACGTCCTACCTCTTCACGCGCCCCAGCCAAACCAAAGGCCGCTGCCACCAGGCGGACCTTGGGATTTCCTTACCTTACGGCTGCCGAAATGGAGCGGCGTTCTGCCGAAGGTTGTGCACGATTTTTGCGCCTCTCCCCGGCCAAACAGCGCCAACGGCTCATCGAACTGGAAATCCTCAACCCCGACGGCACGCTCAATCGCCCGAAGATGGATCATGTGCCGTATGGCCCGCAGGATTAACCAGTCTAAAACGGCACACTTAACGAATTAACATTATGAGCGAACAGATTGATCAAAAAGTAGCGGTCGGCTTCGGCCATGGGGACGGCGACATTCATGGTAACGCTGATCGGCGATGAGTGTGCCGACGTAGCCATGCAGTTCGCGAGCATCGTGAATGCAGCGGTGGGTGTTAGGATGCGACTGCCTTTCTCAAAGATCGAGGCAGGTCGGTTCACAACAGGCTAGCGAAGTCTGCTGCTGAAGCCGCATCGGTAGCCGCTCGCGGATGCGCCCGGCGCAGCGGTGGGCTTGCCTTACGCGAGGACCTCTCGCAGCGGCCCGGTGCCGGCGTCGAACTTCGCCGCCATCTTGTCGCTCAGGTTAAAGCGGTCGCACGGCACGCCGGAAACATTCAGCAGCGTCGAGTAGAGCGCATTGATCGGACGTTTGCCATCGAGCTGGGTGAAGCA
>NZ_JBJXFV010000154.1:0-22747 GCF_046154365.1 Prosthecobacter sp. | reverse complement strand
GCTAATCAGCCTGGCGTGGGCATTCAGAGCGCTTTTAGCGCCTTCGGATTTTAGGCATTCGTTCGTCATTCGGATTTCGTCATTCGTCATTGAGCGGCTGGCTCTACGACTTTTTGCGGTGTCGTCTGACAAGGAATGTCGCAGAGCAGAACTGGATCACAGAGTTCCCCCTGGGGTAAGGATGTCAGCCCCTCCCCAGCCCGGCTTCCCCCGCCTCTTCTGCCAAGTTCGCACCGATGGGCGTGAACCTCATCGTTCCTCTGGGCGTGAACAGCCGTTGCCCCCGCAAATCCCCCCCAACTAAAACATGGACAAGACCTTGCCAGTTCAGTTATCATCCAGTTTCACAGCCATGAAACTACCCACCTCGCACCTGCTCCACTCCAGTCTCACCACCGGCGTGCTTTTTCTGACCACGCTGCTCGGCCTCACGTCCGTCCAGGCGCAGACCAACCGCCGGGGCGAAAATTTCCCCCAGCAATCCTTCACCCGGCACAGCCGTGGTACTGAAATCCCCGCCCTTCTCGGCTCGCGGCTGAATCAAATCGCCGCATGGTATGACCGCACCGATGCCGAGCTCCGCAATCTCTGTCAGAAGGAACGGACCCTCCGCATGGACCGCCAGGGCCGCCTCCATTTTGTGTGCGAGGGCCTGCTGCCCTTGCAAAACGCCGTGGCCAACGCCGAGACGACGACCACTGGCACCACCATCCCCTCCGGCCCCTTTCCCGTGGACCAGACCTTCGTGCTGCACAGCAAACCCGGTGCCAGCAAGGTGATCTACCTCGACTTCGACGGTCACACCACCTCCGGCACCTACTGGAACACCAACTTCACCAGCGGCGCGAACATCGTGACGCCCCCCTACAGCACCGACAGCACGACAACGGCCTTTACCACCACTGAACTCAACAACATCCAGGCCATCTGGCAGCGCATCGCGGAGGATTTCGCCCCGTTTGACGTGGATGTGACCACACAAGACCCTGGACTCGAAGCGCTGCGTAAAACAACCACTTCAGACACGCAGTTCGGCGTGCGCGTGTGCATCGGCGGCAGCAGCTACGATTGGTATGGTGCCGGCGCGGGCGGCGTCGCTTATTTGAACTCCTTCACCTGGAACTCGGACACCCCCTGCTTTGTCTTCACCGCCCAGCTCGGCAGCGGCAACGTCAAATACACCGCCGAGGCCGCCAGCCACGAGGCCGGTCACACCTTCAACCTCAGCCATGACGGCCAAGTCGCGCACGACAACATCGCAGCCGTTGGTTATTACGAAGGCCACGCCAACTGGGCTCCCATCATGGGCGTCGGCTACTACAAGGACGTCAGCCAGTGGAGCAAAGGCGAGTATCCCTACGCGAACAACACGCAGGACGACACCACCATGATCGCCGGCATCACCGGCTACCGCGCGGATGAGCATGGCGACAGCATCGTGAATGCCACGTCGCTCACCGGCACCGCCATCGACGCCGCCGGCATCATCGAGCGTCGTACCGACGCCGACCTCTTCGGCTTCACCACCGGTGCGGGTACCATCTCCTTCAATGCCACGCCCGCCGCCCTCTCGCCCAATCTCGACATCCAGCTCGCTCTCTACGACGGCCTCGGCAATTTCGTCACCTCCGCCAGTCCGACCACCCTTGGTGCTGCTTTGAGCGCCACGGTCGCCCAGGGCACCTACTATCTCGCCGTCGATGGCGTCGGCACCGGCGATCCCCTCACCGCTTACAACGACTACGGCAGCCTCGGCCAGTTCCGTGTCACCGGCAGCATCGTCCCCGTCAATGGGCAGTCTCCTATCGCCGTCGCAGATGCCTCCGCGCCCGTCACTGGAGCCGCACCACTCGCCGTGACTTTCTCCAGCCTCGGCAGCCACGATCCGGACGGCAGCATCGCCGCCTACGATTGGGATTTTGGGGATGGCACCGGCTCCACCGCCGCCAATCCTGTCAAATCCTACACCGCCCCCGGCACCTACACCGCCTCCCTCGTCGTCGTGGACAACAGCGGCCTCTCCTCCACCGCCGACACCGTCACCATCGTCGTGCAGAACAACGCGGTTATTTACGTCGCCAACATCGCCATGAGCCTCAACACCACTAGGCTGGGCTCCGCCGCCACCGCCACCGTCACCGTGCGCAATCAAAACGGTGCGCTCATCCGCAACGCCACCGTCACCGGTCAGTGGAGCGGCCTCAGCACCGGCACTGTCTCCAAAACCACCGGCAGCAGCGGCACCGCCGCCCTCACCTCCGCCCGCACCAAAAACCGCGGCACCTTCACCTTCACCGTCACCGGCATCACCCTTTCCGGCTACACTTACTCCCCCACCCGCAACGTCGAGACCCGCGACTCCATCGCCACGCCTTGACCTGACTCAGCGTTCGTCTGCAAACCTCCGGTCCGTCAGCGTTCGCAAAAAAGCCATAAGCGCCTGCTTGTCCGCCGCCGTGAGGTGCAGGCCGCCGTCGGGGTGCTTGGCCAGATTCGGGTCCAGCGTGTCGGTGCGCTGCACACCTTCGCTGTAATGATCGAGCACCTGCTCCAGCGTGGTGAAGCGCCCGTCGTGCATGTACGGCGCGGTCACAGCCACGTTGCGCAGGCTAGGCGTGGCGAAGGTGCCACGGTCGATGGCGGCCTTCGTCACCTTGAAGCGCCCCAGATCGGCTTCAGTGATCGCCAGGCCGTTGTTGCGGAATTGATGATCCGTAAACAGCGCGCCGCCGTGGCAGTGGAAGCAGTCGGCACCCAGGCTGCCCATGCGCGGCTCGCGCTCCATCATGAACAGCTCAAAGCCGCGCTGCTCCTCGGCGCTGAGTTTCCCTTCGCCACGCATCGCACGGTCAAACTTCGAGTCATGCGAAGTCTGCGTGAGCAGGAAATTTTCCAGCGCGAGGCCGATGCGCTCCGGTGTCACCTCCGCTGAGTCAAACGCACGCGCAAAGTGCTCGCTTGACGTCTTACTGAGCTTCTTCACCACGTTGTCGAGTGTCTCATCCATCTCCAGATGGTCCTGGATGGGAATCAGCGCCTGCTCGCGCAACGACGGTGCCCGGCCGTCCCAGAAGAAACTCGTCTTCCACGCCAGATTGAACAGCGGCATGCCCTGGCGCGTGCCGGTGCGGCCTGCCACGCCGACGCTGAATTTTCGCGGATCAGCGAAGGCCGTTTCACGCGGATGGCAGGACGCGCACGACAGCGTGCCATCGCGGGAGAGCGCCGTGTCGTTGAACAGCCGCTCTCCCAGTGCCACGCGCTCCTCGATCAAGGGATTGTCACGCGGCAGCGGCGGGATCGGGAACGTGCCGCTCATCACAAAACGGTAGGGCGTGAACTTGGCCGGCAGGTAGAGTGGTTTGACTGTCGAAGGCCGGGAGATTTCCGGCACGCTGCTCGTCACGGCGTCCAGCGTGAACGCCCCCGGCAGATTGGCCACCAGCGCCGCTGCAATCGGATCACCGGGCTGCGAATGCGTGGAAACGCCGTCCTTCGCGAACGACAGCGGCTTCGCCCCGTTCAGTAACGCCGCCACATCGAAGCCGATCACCGCCGTGGCATCGCCCGTGAGATCGAAGTCGCCCTTCAACATCACCGCAGTGCGGTTTGCATCACGCGCGAAGTGATACGAGAAACCACCGGGCGTGGCACTGCCGCCGCGCCAGTTTCCCTCCAGCGCCAGGAAGATGTAACCGCCCTGCCAGCTCCAGTGCAGGCCGTTCACATTCGGATTCAGCGGATGATCGGGTGGATATTGAGCCGGATTCGCCGCATTCGTCGCCGCATCGAGTCCCAGGTGAAAACGCAGCGCCGTGTAGCGGCCGGCCGGCACCTGCGGCAGCAGCATGCGCGTGCGCCGCTTCACCGCATCCATCCAGGCCGTGGTGCCGGGCAGTTCGAGCCATGAACCGTCCTGCCGCTGCAAGGCAAAGCCGCTCAGCAGGTAACTCGCCCGCGTGACCGCAAAGATCTCCCCTGCGGCAGTGGTGTAGCGCAGCGAATCTAGGAGCAGGGGCGCTGCTCCGGCCCGGTGGTCCATCTTCACCTCCAGCGTCATCCCCTGCGCATGGAGCGCGAGCAGCAGGCCAAGGCCGATGAGGCGTGCAACGGGCATGACGAATGGTGGAAACACGCCGCCGAGTTTACTGGATGGTGATGCCGCCGGTCAAGGTGTACGTCGGCGCTTGTCGCGGTGCTCCACCTGACCGCCAAGCTGATGGCGCAGGCCGATCGGCTGCGCGTGGTAGTGGTAGCATACCCAACATCACCATGATTTGTGAATCTTTCCTGGGGAGTACAGGAGTCATGGAGTGCTGGAATGCAGAACTCCATCACTCCATCACTCCATCACTCCAAAGGCCCAGGACTCCCAAATTTTTCCAGGCCCCCAGGGCGTGACAAAAAGCGGGTGCGATCAAGTCACGGGCCTGTATCGTTCACCCGCTTGACGTCCGCACCTTCCAGCGTTCGAGTTCACTGTCACCCAACCATGATTTCCATCCTCCAATCAAGCGCCCAGGCCGCCGGTGTCGATGCGTCGGACGTGCAGGCGGCCATGAACACGGCTGCGGCCGGCGGCATTTCACCGGTGCTGGCATTGATTGAAAGCGGCGCGGTGGATGAGCGTGTCTTTACGCGGCATCTCGCGGACAGCCTCGGCTGGCAATGGCTGGAAACCCCGCAGCTTGACGCGGAGGACGCCACGGAACTGAAGCGTCTGATTCCGGCACGCTTTGCCGTGCGACACCAGATTTTCCCCGTGGGTTTTGGCGGCGGCCATGTGGCCAAGGAATCACGCACCGCCACCGGCGCTGCCATGACCGACGGCAAACGCACGCTCGTACTCGCCTGCCACGATCCGTGTGATCTGCTCGCACGGCAGGCCGTGGCGCGGCAGTCGGAACTGCCGGTGGAGTGGTGTCTCATGCCGCGCAATGAACTGCTCAATGCCGTGCAGCAGCTTTACGGCGTGGGGGCCGAGACGTTTGACGCGCTCATCGCCGCTGGCGGTGGCGGCACCGATGATCTGCATCTTCGCGATGAAGCCAATGTGATCGACGACGAGGACGAAGACGCCTCCGTGGTGAAGTTCGTGAATCAAATCATCCGCGAGGCGCTGGCGCAGAAGGCCACCGACATTCATGTGGAGCCGCAGCCCGACAGTCTGCGCATCCGCTACCGCATCGACGGCTTCCTGCATGAAATCCCCGTGCCGGAAAACATCAAGCAGCTCCAGGCCTCGGTGATCGCGCGCATCAAGGTGATGAGCAAACTCGACATCGCCGAAAAACGCCTGCCGCAGGACGGGCGCATTCATTTAAAGGCTGAGGGGCAGTCCATCGACGTGCGCGTGGCCTGCATCCCGAGCGTCGAAGGCGAGTCGATCAGCCTGCGCTTGCTCGGTCAGGAACGCTTCACGCTCGACCGTCTTGGCCTGAACGAGGCGCATCGTCAAACCATCGAGCTGCTGCTGGCGAAGCCGAACGGCATCGTGCTCGTCACCGGGCCGACGGGTTCGGGGAAATCGACCACGCTCTACACCTTCCTCTCGCAGCTCAACAGCGTGCATCGCCGCATCGTCACCATCGAAGATCCGGTGGAAAACAAGCTGCCAGGCATCGTGCAAATCCCGGTGAAGAACGAAATCGGCCTCACCTTTGCCAGTGGCCTGCGCAGCATCCTGCGCGGCGATCCCAATGTCGTCATGGTCGGTGAAATTCGCGACTTGGAGACGGCGGAGATCGCCGTGCGCGCCTCGTTGACGGGTCACCTGGTGTTTTCGACGCTGCACACCAACGACGCCGTCGCCGGCATCACGCGTTTGATTGAAATGGGCGTGAAGCCCTTCCTCGTCAGCTCCTCGGTGCGGGCGTTCCTCGCCCAACGACTCGTGCGGGTGCTGTGCGAGTCCTGCAAAGCTCCGGCGAAATACAAAAGCGATGAACTCACCAAGCTCGGCTTCCCCGAGGCGAAGGGCAAAACCGTGTGGCGTGCGACTCAAGGCGGCTGCCAGCACTGCCGTGGCACGGGTTACTCAGGACGTGTGGCGTTGTATGAGATCGCACTCATGACGCCCACCATGCAGTCGATGGTGTCCCAGCGTGCTTCCGAGGCGGATCTGCACACGCAGGCGCGCAAGGACGGGTTTGTGCCGATGCGCGAGTACGGCCTGCAAAAAGCGCTCGCAGGCATCACCACGCTGGAGGAAGTGTCCCGTGTCACCAGCGAAGAACTCGCCTAACACACCCTGATGCCGGCCTTCGTCTATCAAGCCCTGTCTGCCGATGGATCGAGCAAAACCGGCTCGATCGAGGCGGCAGACCGTGGTGATGCGGTGCGGATGCTCGCACGGCGCGGCTTGCAGGCACGCTCGGTTCAGGCGCAGGGTGTGGAACGGGCCAAAAAAATCGAACCGGCTGCTGAAACGGTGCTGCATCTCGCGAAAGCCGACGTGATCCGCTTCACCGAGGACATGGGCGATCTGCTAGCCTCCGGTTTGCAGGTGGAGCAGGCCTTGCAGGCGCTGGAAAACCGCAGCGCCTCGAAACTGGGCACGCTGGCAAAGCAGGTGCGCGAACGGGTGCGCGATGGCGTGCCGCTGTCCGCCGCGCTGCGGCAGGCATCCACCGCATTTGATGAATTGTACTGCAACATGATCGCCGCCGGTGAGAACAGCGGCGCACTGGACGACATCATGGACCGCCAGGCGCGGCATCTGCGGCTGATGGAGGAGATTCACGGCAAAGTCGTCGGCGCATTGATCTATCCGGCGTTCTTGATCACCTCGGGAGCAGCGCTGGCGATCGTCATGGTGACGTATCTGCTGCCGAAGCTCGCCACTCTGCTCACCGGCACCGGCAAGGAACCGCCGTTCATGATCAAAGCCAGCCTGGCGCTCTCCGATGTGCTCAAAAACTACTGGTGGGCCATTTTGATCTTCCTGGGTTTGCTCGTGATGATTCTCTTCGTCGTGCGCAAGACACCCGCATTCCAGTCCTGGTGGCACCGGCTCATGATCACCCTGCCCGGCATCCGCGACATCACTCGTGCGCGGTTTGAGCTGCAGTACTTTGAAACCCTCGGCAGCCTGCTGCGCGGCGGCGTGCCGTTGCTGCATGCGCTGGAGCTGGTACGGCGCGCGGTGACGAATCTGCATCTCAAACATCGTCTCACCGAGGCGGAAGCACTCGTTCAAGAAGGAGCCTCGCTCAGTCATGCGATGAAAAAAACCGCCGTGCTCGAATCGCAGGCCGTGGATGTCATCCGCATCGGCGAAGACACCGGCCAGCTCGCCATCGTGCTTGGCAAAGCCGCCGCACGCATGGACACGCAGCTCACCCGCACCATCGAACGCGTCACCGCACTCATCCAGCCCTGCCTGCTGCTGCTCATGGCCGTGCTGGTCGGCGGACTCGTATGGACCATGGTGAACATCGTCTTCTCCACCCTCAGCCAGCTCAATCATTAACTCCAACCGCATGAAACACACCCCCCCCGCCCTGCCCCGCCCCAACGCCTTCACCCTGCTCGAAATGATGATCGTGCTGCTCATCATCGCACTCATCATCGGCAGCGTCGCCGTCATGGTGCAGGGCATCGAGGGCAATGCGCAGGCCGTCACCACCGGCGGCAAGATCAAGGCGCTCGAAACCGCCCTCGTCTCCTACAAGATCAGCAATCTCGTTTATCCCACGCAGGAACAGGGCCTGGAGGCGCTCGTCAGCCCGCCACGCTCGGAACCGAAGCCGAAGCGCTGGACCCAGGTCATCAAGTCGGAGGGCCTGTTGGACCCTTGGGGGCATAAGTTCGCCTACCGCAACCCCGGCAAGCACAACGCTGGCGGCTATGATGTGTTCTCCTTCGGTCCCGACGGTGCCGAAGGCACGGCGGATGACATCGGCAACTGGTAACACCATGCAACGACCCGCCGCCGGCTTCACGCTGCTGGAGATGATCGTGGTGCTCGCGATTGCGGCGCTCGTCATCGGCATCGGCGCGACCGCCGTGCAGCAGCTCACGGAGGATCATGAACTGCGCAAAACGGCGCAGGAGGCGGAGCGCGTGCTCATGCAAGCCATGACGCGAACGCTGGCGACCGCACAGCCGCAAAGCGTGAACTTGGAGACGCTCAATCACGGCGCACGGCTCACCGTTCGGCGTGCAGGCGCGAATGAATTTGTTGCCACCACCGGCCAGCGCGTGGTGTTGCGTCCCGGCGGTTTGTGCGAGCCGCTGACACTGCACTGGCAGCAGGGCGATGCCTGGATTCGCGCCACGCTCGATCCACTGACCGGCGCACTCAACGACGTGGAGGAAAACTTGTGAAGCCACGCGGGTTCACGCTGCTGGAGACGCTGCTGGCACTGATGGTGTTCAGCATCGCCGTGGTGGCGCTGGTGGAAGCGGTCAATCAGCTCGGCAACACCACGCTGCACCGTCGTCGCGAAGCAATGGTGCAGGAACGCATGCGCTCACTGCTCATCGAACACACGCGACTGCCCGACCTGCCGGACGAAGCCAAGATCGTGGACGGTGATGTCACCTACACCGTGAAGCGCATCCCGCTGGACCAACTGCGCAACAAAGACGGGCAGCCGCTGCCGGACCTGTTCGAGATCAGCGTCACCGCCACATGGCTTGAAGGCCGCGTGTTGCAGCAGGCCACCACAGAAACCTGGGTCTATCCGCCGCTCTACCGCCCGCCGGGCACTTGAAGCATGAAGCAACACTCGTTTCAGCAGCGCAGGCAACGCCGCGGCTTCACGCTGCTCGAAGTCGTCATCGTCTTGGCGATTGTCGCGCTGCTGCTCTCGGTGATTTACAGCATCATGCAGGGCACGCTCACACTGGCAGATAACATCCGGCGCACGCAGCAGCGTGACAGCCGCCAGCAGGCCTTCACCGCGTTTTGCGAGCATCTGTTTCTCGGTCTGCCTGCCACTGCGGCGCTCAACCTGCAGACCACCCAGGAGGGCTCCGCTTACCTCTCGAAGCTCGAGTTGTACAACATCAGCTCACCCTTCGATGGCTCGCCCGGGCAGATCGTCACCCTGCAGACCGAAACCCTCGCTGGCGGCGGCCTGCGCATGATCCTCACCGCGCGCAAAATGCCCGATCCGCAGCTTTCACTCGCGCAGCAACCGACCCCGGAAGTCAAAGTGGTGCTGTTCGACAGCCTTGCGCAATGCGAATGGCGTGCCTTTGACCCCGCCAGCAAGCAGTGGGCACCGCTTTGGCGTGAGCCGCTCCCCAGCACCGTCCCTCCGCCCGTCCAGCCGGCACCTGGCTCCCCTGCGCCGGTTGCTCCGCTGCGCTCCGCTCATCCGCTCCTGCTGGAACTGAAATTCGCCACCGGCACCGACAGCAGCCATCGCCAGGTGTTCTGGATCGCGCCGAACGAACCGGTGGTGCAGAGCATTCCCCAACCGCCCTCCGGCTAAAGGCGCTGTGCAACAACTTGGTTGCCAAGCGGAGTTTGACAGAGTGCGGCCCCCGGCAGTTACATGAGCGTTCCATGATCCGAAAAGCCACTCTTCTGCTCCTGCTTCTGACCCTCTGCGCCTGCCAGTCTTCGTTGCTGGCAGAGTCTGCCATCGACCGGGAGATTCTAGCGACCACACTAGTTCAGAAGGAACATCCGGCACCGGACTTCACCGGCCAGACGACGGACGGGAGAAGTCTCACTCTTTCCGCCCTCAAAGGTAAAGTCGTGGTGCTCTACTTCTTCTCCACCAAGAGCGTACCGGCCTGCATCAGTGAGATGAAATACCTGGAAAGGGAGATCTGTCAGAAGTTGAACGACCGGGAGGACTTCCAGTTGATCGCCATCGGCCGCGACCACACGCGAGAAGAACTCGTCAACATAGCTGGCGAAAACAAACTGAACTTTCCGCTGGTTCCTGATCCGAAACAGGAAATCTATGCGCGCTACTTTACCAAATTCACACCACGCACCGTGGTGGTGCGCAAAGACGGCAGCATCGCCTATCTAGTGAGTGGACATCACGAATTTGATGGCATCATCAGGCTGCAAGCCGTGCTGACACGCGAGCTGGCCATGAAGACACCATGAGTCGTGTGTCGCTGAACGGCGGCGGTCCAAAGTTACAATATCTTAACAGCAAAGTTATGCCCTCACTCGGCTAGCTTGATAAAAGCAGCTTGCTCCAACGCCTCATTCCGAGCGTCAGGATGCATCAACGCTTTGCTCATCACTCCTCATTGGAACTCCATCCGGACACGTCGCCTCTCACGAGTCAGCACGTCTGCTGCGTGCCCTCTGAGGGCGTGTCCAAATCGTAACCCTCTACCGGTGGATTCAGTCGGTCATGCTGACTACTGCTCGACCGCCGGCCACTGGCGATGAGGTCTCTGCTCACGGAGAAATCATTCACTTCAACCGACACACACAAACACCATGCTAATCCAAACCAAACACCTCCTCACCATGCTCGTCGTGGCCGGGATTTCAGCAGCGGCCTTCCCCGCGAAGGCTGCCACCACCGTTTATAATGCCGGGGATATTCTCCTCGGTTTCCGTGCCACATCGGGCCAGGGTTCAACCACCAACCTGTTGGTGAACATTGGCTCCAGCACCACGCTGCGTGACAGCACCTCCCAGATCAGTCTGATCAACATCGGAGACACGTTGACCTCCGTTTACGGCAGTGGCTGGGCGTCCAGCACCGTGCTGAACTGGGGTCTCATCGGCGTCGGAGACACCGATCCAGGTGGATTAGTCGTCAACGGCGACCCCAACAACACCCTCTACCTCTCCCTGCCACAGTCCCCTGTTGGCAACGCTCCTACCATTGGAGCCAAGAAGTCCACCGCCTTCACCCTCGGCGGCGACGGCGCGGTGCTGTCTGTTGGCGGCGCAATGTCCGGTGTTCAGGCGACTTTTGCCGCCTTCAACGGTACTGCTGACAACAGTGGCCGCGCCGCCCAGATTGACACCAGCACCTCCAACACCTGGAACTCCTATGCCACCTCAGGCAATGACTTCAACACAGGCAAAAACATGGAAGGCCTGATGTCCAACACCGCTGGTCAGGTTCTTGATCTGTATCGCGTCCTCCGTGATGTGACCGTTTCTGGCGCGGCTGAAACATCCGGTGCCGTCAGCCGCAGAACCGAGTGGCAGGGAACCATCTCCCTCAGTGATTCGGGTCAGGTCACCTTCGACGCTTCTCCTGCCGCTGTGCCAGAGCCTAGCCGGGTGCTCTTCCTGGCCTGCGGTCTTGCCTCCCTGGTGCTGCGCCGCCGCCGTGCCGTCCGTGCTTAATTTCATTCCAACTCTTCTCTTACCTCCTTTAGTTCTCTTCAACCTATGAAAACATTCTTCAAACTTGCTGCCGTGGCAGCTCTCACTGCTTCCTCCTCCCTCTCCGCTGCTGATTGCGAAATCAACATCATCGGTGCCACCGCCTTCCGTGCGGGTGTCCACGCTGCCTTGCTCGCCTCCTCTGGCGGCCTCTACACCGGCGGTCCGACGAAATACTCCCACAGCAGTGGCAGTGGTTCCGTCAGTGGTGCCACACGCTCCAGTTGGGTGGGCACGGTGGCCGGCGTCGGCACGGTCACGGTCCGCACCTTCTGGACTGGCTCCGTGACGGGCATCCAGGATGTCAGCCAGGGCAACACCAAGCAATTCCTGGCTGACAGCACCCTCCCCACCTCGGGTCAGGCTTTCAGCCAGACCACGCTGGGCACCGCAGTCGCGGCTCATGCCACGTTCTCCGATTGCGCGCAAAGCTCCACGAACTTCACCGCCAACACCCTGGACGAAGTCAACGTGGGTGTTGTGCCCTTCGTGTTTGTGCTCAACGACACCGCCACCACCCCTGGTTTTGACAACGTCACGGCCCAGTTTGCCCGTGCCTTGTACAATGCCGGTTCCGTGCCCAAAAAATTGCTGACCGGCGTCGCTGGTGACAACAAGAAAGTCTATTGTGTGGGTCGTGACACCGGTTCCGGCACACGCGTCATCAGCCTGGCAGAAACCAAGTTTGGCGTCTTCACTCAGGTGAAGCATTACAGAATCACCACCAGCGGCGGCAACATCAACACCCTCCGCTTTTGGCCTTCCCTCACCATCGAACCTCTCCTCACTGGACCTCTTTCCGGCGCTGGCAATGATGCCACGTCTGGTAACGGCGGATACACCAGTGGCAGCACGTTTGCCACCCTGATGCAGGACAAGAGCGATGGTTCCATCGCCATCCAGAACGCCTCAGGCACCACCGTTGCCACTGAAACTGGTGGCGTGCATCTCATCACCGGCATCTCCTACAATGACACTCCTGCCATCGTTACGGGTGGCGGCACCCGCCTGAAGTATGAAGGCGTGGCCTACAATGGTACCGCAGACGACGACAAGGTCCGCAACGGCCAGTACACCTTCTGGAGCTTTGAAAAGCTTCTCAATGTGACCACGCTCAGCCAGGACCAGATCGACGTTCGTGACGCGCTGGTGACTGCCATCGACGCCAACATCTCCGGCTCGGGCATCCAGCTCTCCACGATGATCGTCGGCCGTCAGGAAGACGGTGGCATTGTTGCTCCTTGAGCATGAATCATAACCGCACAACAGTCAGGGCCGTTTAGCCTGACTAATCTCTTCTGGTGCTGGCGGACTTCGCCAGCACCAGTTTTTTTTGCTTCACGAAGCCATGAAACACTCTCCTGCCATCCTGCTTTCGTCCATCACGCTGAATGTGCTGCTGATCGGCGGTCTGATCATGATCTGGAGCGTCCGCAGTGTTCAGACCAGCGTGCCTCACGCACAGAACAGTGTGCCAGTGACGCAGGCCGCGACCGCCAAGGCACCTACGCCCCTCCAACCCGCCAAGGCCGCCCCATTTCGCTGGCAGCAGCTCGATGCGCCGGACTTTCCTACTTTTGTCAAAAATCTGCGCGCCATCGGCTGCCCGGAACCCACGCTGCGCGACATCCTCCAGGGCGAGCTGCGTGAAATCTATGAAGAAAAACGTCGGCAAGTGGCCGCCAGCACCAGCGGCTCTCTGCGGGAGGCTGAAACGCTGAAATTAACCACCGAACAGGACCGCTTGCTGGCAAGCCTCACCGCTCCTGCAACCTCGCCGCCGCCCCCCCTTACGGAGCCATCCCAACCGTCAGGAGCGGCAGGTCAGCCGTCGGGCCGCGCAACCACGACCTCGCAAGACACCGCGAACACAACTACCGCACCTGACAATCCTGCGGCCAACATCCCGGTAGCCTTCACCTATGGCAGCAATGCTGGTGCTGCGTTGGCTCAGGCAGGAGGGCAGCTTGTGTTGAGCGCACCGGTAACCAATCCCCAACTCCCACCCGCTACAGCGACGACACTCCAGCAGATGCAAAGTGATTTTGCCGAGGGATTGGGAGGCTCCGTACAAAATCCAAAGAGTCCTGCCTATCAACAAGACTGGAATGCGGCGCTGGTCCGCAGCAACGATCGCTTTTCATCTCTGTTTGGCGGCGATGCTTTCGTTCGCGCGCAAATTGAAGCGGTGCAGGCAGCCGCTGCAGCCCGCTGATCTATCATTGCCGCCCTGCGCCGGCTGGCATCATGTCGAAATCGTCACCTAATTTTATTGGTTGAGCCGTCTTTACTTCATTTTGGGCAGATCATGTGACGCATTCGTAACCGTGGTTGGCTTGAGAGATGGGGCACAAGAAAGCAAGTGCGGGTGCATTCAGAACGCGCACTCATGTTTCTTCGGAGCAGTCAGCACATCGTCAAAACCAGCCCAGCGAGCGATTCGTGGAGCAATCCATGGACGGGTTCCATCTGGTGTTGCGCCCTGCTATGCTGGCTGGGATTCCACCATACTTCCACCACCTGTTACGCCGCACCGGCTGCTGCAGCCAGCACAACTGCGGCGCAGCCTGCGACCGCTGCATCACAGCTCGGCAATCTCTACATCCGCGAGTACCGCGTGCGTGGCAACAGGCTCCTCAAACCGATCGAGATCGAGACGGCTGTGTATCCCTTCATGGGTCCGGGCAGATCGGAACAGGATGTCGAAGAAGCACGCCTAGCTTTGGAGAAGATCTACAAGTCGAAGGGTTATCAAAGTGTGTATGTGCAGGTGCCGCAGCAGACTGGCGCTCGTGGCATCATCTTCATGGAAGTGACCGAGGCACCGGTGGGCCGTCTGCGTGTCAAAGGCGCGCATTATTTCCTGCCCAGCAAGATCAAGGAGCAGGCACCGTCGATGGCCGAAGGCACGGTGCCGAATTTCAACGAGATCACCAAGGACATCATCGCCCTGAACCGCTGGCGTGACCGCAAGATCACCCCGGAACTGCGTGCGGGCGTGGTGCCCGGCACGGTGGACATTGATTTGAAGGTCGAGGACAAGCTGCCGCTGCATGGGAGCTGGGAGCTGAACAACCAGCACAATGCCAACACGGTGCCCTACCGGCTCAACGGTTCCATCAGCTACAGCAACCTGTGGCAGATGGGCCACACGCTGGGCCTGAGCTTCCAGGTGGCGCCGGAGAAACCCTCCGACGGCACGGTCTATTCCGCCTTTTACATGGCCCCGGTGCAAAGTGTGGAAAGCCTCAGCGTGATGCTCACCGGCACGGTGCAGGACAGCAACATTTCGACCCTGGGCGGTGGTGCGGTGATCGGCAAAGGGCAGATCCTCGGCCTGCGCTTCATGAAAACGCTGCCCGCAGAGCAGAGCTACTTCCATTCACTGAGCTTCGGCATGGACTACAAGAATTTCATTCAGGATGTGAGCGCTGGCGGCACGGTGATCTCGTCGCCGATTCAGTACTACCCGTTCACCGTGGCCTACACGGCCAGTCATGTCGCTGACAACAGCTACACCGAGTTCAATGCCTCGCTGGTCTTCCATTTGGGCGGCATGGGCGGCTCGCGCAGCGAGTTCGCGGCACGCCGCTTCAGCGCGAAGGACAACTTCTTCTATCTGCGCGGCGACCTCACTCACACCCACGATCTGCCGGGCGGCTTTCAGCTTTACACCCATGCGCAAGGCCAGGCAGCCCCCCAGGCGCTCATCAACACGGAGCAGATCTCCGCCGGTGGTCTGAACACGGTGCGCGGCTATCTCATTGCCACGCAGTTGGGCGATTCCGGCATCATCGGCTCCCTGGAGTTCCGCAGTCCGTCCTTCATCGGTTCCGCGAAGGAGAAGGAAAACGAGTGGCGCGTGTATGGCTTCGTCGAAGGCGGCAAGCTCTACGTCAACAACACCCTGCCAGCGGAAAAACGCAGCCACGATCTTGCCAGTGTCGGCTTCGGCAGCCGCTTCCGCTACCTGAACCACTTCACCGGCTCGCTCGACATGGGCGTGCCGCTGGTCACGCAGCCCAACGCCATCGCTCACGACCTCTATTTCACCTTCCGGGTGGGAATGGACTTCTAACCTCAAACTTTGCCTCAACGCCCTCCTCCGCCACATGATCAAGTCTCTGCTCAAGCTCCTCCCGCTCCTGCTGCTCGCTGGCTCCGTCCTCGCTGCTGAATCCAACTGGTGGAATCCAGCGTGGACCATCCGCAAGAAGATCGACATCGACACCAAGGCGGTCGCCATCGCCGAACCCATCGGCACCACTGCCGTGCTGGTGCGACTGCATGACGGCGTGTTCAGTTTCATGTCATCCAAGGAAGACGGCAGCGATCTGCGCTTCGTGGCCGACGATCACAAGACGGTGCTCAAGCATCACGTCGAGAAATGGGATTCGCTGCTCAATGAGGCCTATGTGTGGGTGCAGGTGCCGGATTTGAAACCTGCCGCCGCCACCGCCATCTGGCTCTACTACGGCAACACCACCGAGGCTGTGGCCGTCGATCCCGCCAAGGAAACGTATGAGGCGAACACCACGCTGGTCTATCACTTCGCTGATGCGGCCAAAGCGGGCACGGATTCTTCCACCACGGGTGCGAATGCGGAAGGCACGCCGCCACCAGCCGCAGGATCGCTCGTCGCCGGTGGTTTGCGCGTGTTTGGACAAACCGCCATCAAAGTGCCGGCCAATCCTGCGCTGGAATGGGCACCGGGGGGGGCGATGACGCTCTCCGTCTGGATCAAACCCAGCGCCTTGCAGCCAAACGCAGTCATCTTCAGCCGCCGTGAAGGCGCCAACGCCTTCCTGCTCCTGCTCGACAACGGCATTCCGCTGGTGGAGATCAATAAGCAGCGCAGCACCGCCGGTGCGCCGCTCGCTCCCGGAGCGTGGCATCATGTGGCCGCCGTGGCCGATGCTGGCAGCATCACCGTCTATCTTGATGGCAAATCTTATGGTGCGCTGTCCGCCGCCATGCCATCGCTCAAAGGCCCGGCGGAGATCGACAAAGACACTTCCCCTCTCGCTGCAACTCTCACCGGCTTCACGGGTGAAGTGGATGAACTGCAAATCGCCAAGACTGCGCGTCCGGCAGGCTTCATCCGCTTTGCCGCCGTGAACCAGGGCACCAGCGCCGACGCCGCCAAGCTGCTCGTCGTTGGCAGTGATGAAGCCTCTGATCACCAAGAGGAGAGCGAGATCATGAAGCATGTCTCGCTCATCACCGACATCTCCAAAGACCTCACGTTTGACGGCTGGGTCGTCATCTTTCTCTGCGCCCTCCTCGCCATCGTTGGCTGGATCATCGCCATCGGCAAGATTGGCTATCTCAACACCATCGAGAAAGCGTCGAAGGAGTTTATGAAGCGCTGGGAAAAGATTTCCTCCGATCTCACCGCCATCGACACCGAAGATACCGACAGCATCAAGAACATCGGCGGTGCTGTGGTGAATTCCAAGACGCAGAAGCTCATGCGCCAGTCACCGCTCTACCAGCTCTACCACCTCGGTTCAGAAGAAATCAGCAACCGCATGAGGTCGTTCCGGAAGGTCACCTTCAATCCCGGCGAGAAAAAAGAAGCCAAAGTCATGGGGCTTTCGGGCCGCTCGATCCAGGCCATCAAAGCCGCCCTGCACGGCGGCATGGTGCGCGAGGTGCAGAAGCTCAACGGCAAGCTCGTCTTCCTCACCATCGGCATCGCCGGTGGCCCCTACCTCGGCCTGCTTGGCACCGTCATCGGCGTCATGATCACCTTCGCCGTCATCGCCAAATCCGGCGAGGTCGAGGTGAACTCCATCGCGCCCGGTATTGCCGGTGCGCTGCTCGCCACCGTGGCCGGCCTCGCTGTCGCCATTCCGGCGCTGTTTATCTACAGCTACCTCAGCGCCCGCATCAAGGACGTGATCTCCAACATGGAGACCTTCATCGACGAGTTCATCGCAAAGATGGCCGAGCACTACAAGGAATAGCCGCACACCATGGACGCCGACAACAAAAGTTACGACGACATCAACGTCACCCCGATGGTGGACCTCTACCTCGTGCTGCTGCTCATCTTCATCATCATGACGACGGCAGGCGTGCAGGGTGTGAAGGTCAATCTGCCGCGTGGCGGCCCGGCGTCATCGAAGCCACTCGAAGGCCCGAAGATGCAGGCCATCACCGTCAACACCGAGGGCAAAATCTTCCTCAACACCCTGCCCGTCACGCTCGATGAGCTGTCCAGCAAGCTGGAGTCGCTCAAATCCAGCACGCCCGAATTTCCCGTCGTCATCCGTGGCGACAGCGCCTCGCAGTATCAAGGCATCATGGACGTGCTCAACGTCTGCGGCCGCATTGGCATCACGCAGATCGGTCTTGCCACCCAGGCCAAAAAATAACGACCGCTATGAAACCCACCAACATCGAAGACGAAGACGAGCCCGGCTTTTTCAAGCGCCACCTCGTCATGCTCATCATCGGCGGCCTGGCGCTGGCCGGCGGCGGTTATGTATTCACGAACTACAAGCCCGGCAAGTCCACGCCGAAAAAGAAACTCGACATGGTCATCGTCAACCCGGTGATCGATCCGCCACCGCCGCCCCCAATGCCGAAGAAAGAACCGCTGCCAGTGGAAAAACCAAAGGACATGATCGTTCAGCCTCCTGCGGTCAATGTCGCGAAACCTGTAAACAAGACCAAGGATGAACCGAAGAGCCCACCCCTTGGAACTGCAATCGCAGGAGGAGATGGCAGCGGTCTCAGTATTGGTGATAGTAGAGGTGGTTCCAGTCTGATCGGCGATCAGGGTGGAAATAAAGAGGGCAGCCTCTGGGGATGGTATGCGGGAACTGTTCAAAGCCGCATCGCTGACGCTTTGCGTGGTCATCCACTCACCCGACGTGCCAGCTTTTCCAACATCGTCAAAATTTGGTCCGATGCCACAGGCCGGATTACACGCGTCAAACTGTCCAGCAGCACAGGTGATCAAGCAGTGGACAACGCCATCGAAAACGAAGTGCTCCAGGGGCTTGTGCTGGCCGAAGCCCCCCCGGCTGGCATGCCGATGCCCATCAACCTGCGTCTCAGTGCCAGAAACTAGATTAACGCACATCCCATCATGAAACCCACCGACCTCCAAGACGAAGACGAGCCCGGCTTTTTCAAGCGCAACCTCGTCATGTTCATCATCGGCGGTCTGGCGCTGGCAGGCGGTGGCTATGCGTTCACGAACTACAAGCCCGGCAAGTCCACGCCGAAGAAGAAACTCGACATGGTGATGGTCATGCCGGTGCTCCCACCGCCGCCACCACCTCCCCCACCGCCACCGCCGAAAGAAGAACCGCCGCCGGAAGAAAAAGAGGAGGAGATGATCGAGCAGCCGCCCGAAGAAATCGCCGAGAAGCCGGATGACAAACCGGCGGACGAGCCCAAGGACGAACCCATCGGCACCGCCATCGGTGGTGGTGACGGCAGCGGCCTCGCCCTCGGTGGTGGCGGAGGAGGTCGAGGCATGATCGGCGGTGGTGGCGGCAAGGGTGGTAGCAAATGGGGCTGGTACGCAGGAACGATCCAGACCCGCATCGCCGAGGCGCTGCGCAATCATCCGCTCACCCGCCGCGCCGGATTTTCCAACGTCGTCAAAGTCTGGGCCGACGCCACCGGCCGCATCACGCGCGTGCGCCTGTCCAGCAGCACCGGCGACAAGGCGGTGGACAACGCCATCGAAAACGAAGTGCTCAACGGCCTCGTGCTGAGCGAACCGCCGCCGGATGACATGCCCATGCCCATCAATCTCCGTCTCAGCGCCCGCAAATCGAACTGAAGCCAAACGCTCCGCGAAAAATTCCTCATGCTTAACAACTCCCAAGTCTGGCGCCGCCAGTTTGCCTGTTTCACCGCCTCTCTCGTTGCTGCGGTGCAGCCCGCGCTCGTGATGGCGCAGGAACTGCCGCTGCCAACCAAACTGCTGGCCGAGAATGCCGCTCCTGCGGTTCCCGCACCTGCCCCAAGCACTCCCGCAGCTCCCGCGACAACGCCTATCTCCCCTGACCCGGCGGCGGCAGCAGCGGTGCTGCCAGATCCGAACGCCCCGGCCCCTCAGCCCATTCTGGCCGGGCCTTCGCAAAACGTGACGTTGAACCTGATCAACCGTCTCGTGCAGAAAGGCGTGCTCAGCCAGGGTGAAGCCGCCGATTTGATCCAAGGCGCGGAACAGGACGCCGCCTTCGCCAAAGCACAAGCCCAGGCCTTGGCAGAAACCCAGGCCGCAGTCATGTCGCAGAATGCGCAGCCGGCCGTCGAACCCGACAGCGATGAAGTGCGCGTCACCTACATCCCTGAAGCCGTCAAAGCGCAGATTCGCGACCAGTTGCGCGCCGAAGTCCTCGGTCAGGCGCGGGCAGAAAACTGGGCCGCACCGCACCAGCATCAAGAATGGACCTCACGCATCAAGCTCTTCGGCGACATCCGCATGCGCCATGACAATTTCATGTTTCCAACGGGCAATGACAACATCACTGGCGCGTTCCCCAACTTCAATTCCCTCAACACCGGCGCACCCTTTGATTTCCGCAACACCAACGGCACGCTCCCCCCGCAGCTCAATGCTGACCAAGATCGCGAGCGCACGCGGTTGCGCATGCGCCTGGGCTTTGACATTGATCTGGAGGACGGCTTCACCGCCGGCATTCGCATGGCTACCGGCGGCAACAACGCGCCGGTTTCCACCAACCAGACCTTGGGCAGCACTGGCAGCAGCAACGCCGCGCAAGGCGGCGGTTTTTCCAAATACGAACTCTGGCTGGATCGTGCTTTCATCAAATACGAAGCTGCGCTGAACCCCATGGCAAACCTGACCGTCTTGCTCGGACGTTTTGACAATCCCTTCGTCACGAACAGTCAAATCATGTGGGATGAGGATGTGGGACTGGACGGCATCGCCTTCAAAATAAACACCCCATGGCAGCCCGGATTGAAAACGTTCCTCACTGCCGGTGCCTTCCCGGTGTTCACCAGCTATTTCAACTACGCCCCCAACAACACCGCCAAGTACGAGAGCTATAACAAGTATCTGCTGGCCGCGCAGTTTGGTGTCGAGTTTAAAATCACCGATGACATCGAAGTGAAATCGACCCTCGCCTACTACGACTGGAAGAATATCGAAGGGCAATTCTCCAGCCCGTTTGTACCGGCCTCAGCACAAGATGCGGGTAACACGGACAACAGCAGGCCGGCTTTTGCCCAGAAGGGCAACACCTACCGGCCGATCCGCAACATCACCGCCACTCCCGGTGCCGCTCCTGCTGGAAACCTCAACGGCACGATCAACCAGTTTCAATACTTCGGTCTCGCCACCAAGTTCCGGCAGATTTATTGGACTGGCCGGGTCGATTTCAATCACTGGGAGCCACTGCAGGTTTCGCTGCTGGGTGAGTTCATCAAGAATGTCGGTCTGGACAAGGGTGCCATGGGCAATCTGACCGCGGCCAATTCGGTGGTGAACAACCGTGCCGGCGGCACCGGTGCCTGGGATGGTGGCGACACCGCGTGGTACATGGGCGTGAACCTCGGCAAGGCGATCCCCGCCTTTGACAAGCGCGGCGACTGGGCGCTGGGCATCGGCTACCGCCATGTCGAATCTGATGCCGTGATTGACGGCTTCACCGACTCCGTCTTCGGCGGCGGCGGTTCCAACATGGAAGGCTACACGCTCAACGCCGCGATGGCGCTGACCAAACGCACCTGGTTCCGCATGGCCTACATGAGCGCCAATCAGATCGCCGGCCCCACGCTCCAGACGGACGTCTTCCTCGTTGACTTCACCGCCAAATTTTAAGCCATGAAACTTACCACCGCTCTATTCCTCTTCGTTGCTGCCACCACATTGCCTGCGGCAGAAGAAGTTGATCCCGCCATGGCCGTCCTCAAGCGCATGCGTGAGCAGTTGCGCACGGTCATGATCCAGCAGCAAAAAACCGAGGCGGATCGTGCCACGCTGCAGGCTGCCAACGTCGAACTGGAGGCCAAGGTCAAAACTCAGGAGGCCAGCTTCAAAAAACTCGCCAAGGACAGCAACGAGCAAAAAGACGCCGATGCGAAGACCATCACTGAACTCAAGGCGAAAGTCCTGGAGCAGGAGCGTGAGCAGGCCCGCCTGGCGGAAGCGCTGAGCAAATGGAAGCAGGGCCATCAGGAAGTCACTGTGGCGGCCAAAAAAATCGAGGCCGAGCGCACAGAACTCGCCGCCAAGGTCATTCTGCTCGATCGCAAGGTCGCCGACCAGCAGCGCAAGAATGACGAACTGTTCAAGGTCGGCAGCGAAGTGCTTTCCAAATATGAAGGCTTCGGTCTCGGCACCGCCATCGCCGCGCGCGAACCCTTCACCCGCAACATGCGTGTGAAGTTGGAAACGCTGGTCCAGGACTACGGTGACAAGCTCGTGGACAGCAAAATCAAACCTGACGAAGCGCCCAAGGCCAAATCCGCGACGAAAGACGATCCCGCCAAGGTTCAGAAGCCCGTGACACAGTCCAGCCCACCCGCACGCTGAGATGAGCCCCTTCCCTGCCAGCCTGCCTGCCCTCCTGCTGCTATCCTGCGGCCTCACCGGACTCATGCTGCAAGCGGAGGATGCCAACAAGGTGATTGGTAGCATCGGTGATCTCGAAATCCGCGAAAACGAGGTGCTGGCTTCGCTGGGCAATCTTGGTGCCGTGGACAAGGAGGCGCTCATGCGTGATCCGGCCACGCTCAACAAACTCGTGCGCTCCATGCTCGTGCAGCGCGTGGTGTTGCAGCAGGCGCTGGAAAAAAAATGGGATGAAGACCCGTCCGTGGCCCCTCTGCTCAAAAGCACGCGTGAAGCCGCGCTCGCCGACAGTTACTTGAAGTCCATCTGCAAGCCGCCGGAGAGCTACCCGGACGAAACCGAACTGCGGGCCGCCTATGAGGCCGGTCGTGCTGCGCTGACAGTGCCCCGCTCTTACCGCCTCGCTCAGATTTATGTCCCCGACCCGGATGGTGCGGACAAGCAGGCAAAAACGCGGCTGGAGAGCGTGCGGAAGCGACTGCAAGTCGCCGGCGCCGACTTCGGCCAGATCGCACGCGAAGTCAGCGAGGAAAAAGAGAGCGCATCGCGCAACGGTGAGATCGGCTGGCTGAACGAGCAGCAGATCCAGCCCGAAATCATGGCGCAACTGCCCAAGCTCAAGATGAATGTCGTCTCCGAGCCCGTGCGGCTCAAGGATGGCTGGCACATTCTCAAGGTGCTGGACGCCCGCGAACCGTTCACGCCGATCTTCGACCAGGTGCGTGTGCAACTGGCCCAGCGACTGCGGGCGGAGAAGACTCGCGCGAACATGCAGGCTTACGTGTCGGAAACGTTGCTAAAGCACCCTGTGGCTATCAACGAGGTCGCGCTGTCTAAACTGCTCCTTGGCA
>NZ_JBJXFV010000139.1:0-12108 GCF_046154365.1 Prosthecobacter sp. | reverse complement strand
GAGCAGGGTTGTCCTGCCTCTGGTGTTTGCGGCATGCCTGTCGCAGAAAAATCAATGCCCGGCACATTCGTCTCCAGCGGCTCATCCAAACACACGTTCAGGTGCAGGGGACGATTTGAATGGGATTGATGAGAAGAATGAGACTGATGGGAGACATCCCAATCACCCAGTGACTCCGCATAGCATCCAAACAACCCCGCTTGCTCAATCGCCTGCGGTGCGCCGCTGCCGCGATAGCTTTTTGGGCGGTCCGCCGTCACCAGCACGAGCGGTAGGCCTTGATAGTGCGCTTCAATCGTCGCAGGCAGCAGTTCTGCCGCTGCGGTGCCGGACGTTGTCACGACTGCGACCGGCTGGCGGTCCGCCATGATGCGGCCAAGTGCGAAAAACGCCGCGCTGCGCTCCTCGAAGAAGTTCCAAATCTTCACGCCGCGACTGTTGAGCAAAGCCGCCACCAGCGGCGCATTGCGCGCACCGGCGGCCACGCAGACTTCACGCACACCGAGATCGGCTAGCGTTTGGAGGGTTTGTTGAAGGAGTTGAGCCTGCGTCATGAGTGAAGAGCCAGGAGACGCAGGACGGCCTCGCGTTTGAGGCGCAGTTCGCGCCATTCGTGATCGAATGCGCTGCCGCCCACGATGCCGCAGCCGGAGGGCAGGCTGATGTTGTCGCCTTCCCAGCAGATACCGCGGATTGCGACGATGACATGCGTGGTGCCATCGGCTTCCGCAAAACCGAATGGCGCACCAAAAAATCCGGGCACCTTCAACTGCTGGCGATACTCGCGCAGTCGCGCGATGGAAGCATCATTGCGCGGCAGGCAGCCTACCGCAGGCGTTGGGTGCAGCAGCGGCACGAGTTCGGCGGGATCGGCGGCGGCGCTCAATTTCACGTTCACGCGGGACTGGAAATGCACGAGGCCGGAGGTCTGGCACAGCGTGCGCGGCTGACGGGTCACGGCACCGATCGTTTGCAGTTGCTCGGTGAGGTAGCGCACGACGATTTCATGCTCCTCGATCTCCTTCACATCGGTGAGAAAGGCGTCTTGATTGCCTGGTTTCGCGGTGCCGGCCAGCGCCATCGTTTCGAGATCCTTGCCATGCACCTGGAACAGCAGTTCCGGCGTCGCGCCGAGGAAGCCGCCGGATTCTTTTACATGCGCGTAGCCCCACATGTTGGCAGGTGCTTTCATGATGGCTTCGAGCAGGCGTCTTGGATCACCGGAGGTGAGCGTGCCGGATTCGGTGAGCACGGGCACCATTTTTTCGATGCGCTTGGCCAACACCTCGCGGCGAATGCGACGGAAGGCCATTTTGAACCATTCGGTGGCCGGTTTGGCCCAGTTGATCTGCGGTGTTTGAGAGCCGTTGAGGTGGATCTTCTGTGCGAGGCTGTCAGCGGTGATGGGGTGCAGTTTGGCCGGCACTTTCCAGGGCTTCGGGTCGCTCAAATCGAAGTCATTGATGTAGAAGGCCCCACCCGTCGCCGGCGCAGCCGCCAGCGCGGTGAAGGGGCCTTCTCCCAGCCACGCCCTTCCGTCGGGCAGCCTGAACAAAGTGAATTCCGTCATGCGAGTTTGTGTGCATAGTGAAACGCACCGCGCAGCGTGCAAGATGGGAAAGTGTCATTACTGAACGTCCGAGAGCGGTTGCGAATCGAATCCTCTGCATGAATGCCGCGAATGAGTTCCTCAAAGTGTCCGCCGACTACCAGCTCGGCTCTCTGGACACGGAGGCACAGCACGCCTTTACGACTTCGCTGTCGCAGATGGCGCATGAGGACGTGAGTGAGGCGGTCAAACTGATGCACCATGTCGATATCCACGCACTGCGGCAGATGCAGGCCAAAGCCGCACCACTGGCCGATCTCGCTCGCGCCGTGGCCGTCACGTTCGATGCGGGCCGCCGGGTGTTTCTCTGCGGCTGCGGTGCCACGGGCCGTTTGTCGCTGAGTATTGAAATTTTCTGCCGCATGGGCGTTTTGCCCTCGCCAGACCCGGAACGCGTCGTTGCCTTCATGGCCGGTGGCGATCTCGCTTTGATCAAGGCCATCGAAACCTTCGAGGACCATCCCGAATACGGAGCCCGGCAGCTTGAGGAGCTTGGATTCGTCGAAGGCGACCTGCTCATCGCCACGACCGAAGGCGGCGAAACGCCGTTCGTCATCGGAGCGGCGGAACGTGCCGCGGAACTGTCCACGAACCGCCCGTGGTTCCTGTATTGCAATCCAGACGAGCAACTCATCAAAGTCGCTGCCCGTTCGAAGCGCGTGATCGAGAATCCGGCCATCCGCAAGCTCAACCTCGCCGTCGGCGCGATGGCGGTGGCGGGCAGTACGCGCTTGCAAGCCAGCACGGTGCTCATGGCGGCGATTGGCTTCGCTTTCATGCACACGCGTGATCCTGAGAACGCGCCTGGGGAAGTTGCTAAACTACTGCGGCAGGTGCTGCATCATGACGGACAGTTTCTCGTGCCGTTCATCGAGCATGAAGCCGACGTTTATGAGCGTGGAGCGTTCGTCCTGTATGAAAGCGAACGCTTTGGCATCACCGTCGTCACCGACACGACGGAACGCGCACCGACCTTCAGTCTCGCCGCCTTTGAGAAACAGGATGATCCGACCGCGCCTGCCGCGTGGTGCCATTTCCTCATGCCCGAACAGGCTGACGCCTGTTCAGCCTGGAAAGCGTTGCTGCATCGTGAACCACGCACGCTCGAATGGCCGGACGTGCAGCATCTCGCCGGAGCGCAGGTGCTCGCATGCTACGATTTTTCGGCGCAACTGCCTGTGCGTCGTCAAATCCGCACGGGTGACGCTGAGCATCTGCCGTTTCGAATCGGCGGCGGGGCAGGGGAGATGGTCTGGGAGTTCGATGGTCTGCGCGAGCGGATTGATCTGGCCGATGTGCCGGAGTTTCATGCGCATCTGCTGCTCAAGATGTTCATGAACATCCATTCCACGCTCGTCATGGGGCGTCTCGGCCGGTATCTCGATAACCTCATGACCTACGTGAAGCCCAGCAACAACAAGCTCATCGACCGTGCCGTGCGCTACGTGCGGCTGCTGGCCCAGCGACGCACCGGCAAGCTGCCCGGCTACGAACGGGTGACACGCATGCTGTTTGAAGAACGCGAGAAGCTAAAACCCGGAGAACCCATCGTGCTCAAGACGCTGGCGGCGTTGGGTGTGGAGGTCTGAAACAACACGGCTGTTCCCTTCGTAAGCTCGCGTGATGATTTCCTCGCCAGACAGTCGCCTCCGTGACACCACTCGCCGCCATTTCTTCAGCCAGTGCGGCATGGGGATTGGTTCAGTAGCGTTGGCCTCGATGATGGCTGAACGTGGGCTGAGTGCGGCCAGCGCGGCGGCCTCTGCGGGACCGGGAGTGATGCAGAAGACGCATGTCACGCCCAAGGCGAAGAACGTGATCTACCTCTTCATGGCAGGCGGGCCGTCGCAGCTCGAATTGTTCGACTACAAGCCGAAGCTCATCGAGTTGAATGCCCAGCCGATCCCGCAGAGCTACATCGAGGGCAAGCGTTTCGCCTTCATGGGCACGAGCAACGGCTTCAAACTGCTCGGCACGCGCCGCAACTTCCAACAGCGCGGCCAGAGCGGCACCTGGGTCAGCGACATGCTGCCTTATACCCAAGGCATCGCAGACGACATCAGCGTCGTCACCACCTGCAAAACGGAGCTGTTCAATCATGCGCCGGCGAAGTTGTTCATGAACACGGGCAGCGGCCAGTTTGGCCGACCTTCCATGGGATCGTGGGTCACCTATGGCCTCGGCAGCGAATCGAGCGATCTGCCTGGCTTCGTCGTGCTGCAAAGCGGTCCGCGGGGGCCGCGTGGCGGCTCCGTGCTGTGGGGCAGTGGTTTTCTGCCCACGACGTATCAAGGCGTGCCATTGCGTGGCTCCGGCGACCCGATTTTAAATCTCTCAACTCCTGCGAGCTACAGCGCCGCGAGTCAGCGTCGTGTCATCGACACGGCGCGTGAGCTGAATTTGTCGCGACTGGTCGAAACGGGCGATGAGGAGATTCAAACCCGCATCAACGCCTATGAAATGGCCTGGCGCATGCAGAGCAGTGCGCCGGAGCTGATTGATCTGCGTGGCGAATCGAAGGCCACACTCGATCTATACGGCGTTGACCCCACGCAGCCGTCGTTTGCGCGCAACTGCCTGCTGGCACGTCGTCTCGTCGAGCGCGGCACACGCTTCGTGCAGCTCTATCACACGAGCTGGGACAACCACGGCGGCAAGGGCGAGACGCTGGAGGATGATTTCCCGAAGGTCGTGAAGGATGTGGATCAGGCATGTGCGGCCTTGATTCGCGATTTGAAGTCACGCGGCCTGCTGGAGGAGACGCTGGTCATCTGGGGCGGTGAGTTTGGCCGCACGCCGATGGGTGAGAACCGTGACAAGACGGGCCGCAATCATCACATCGATGCGTTCACGATGTGGTTTGCCGGTGGCGGCGTGAAGGCCGGTCAAACGCTCGGCAAGACGGACGAACTCGGCTTCGGCGTGGCCGAAGATCCGGCGCATGTGCATGATCTGCATGCCACGATCCTGCATCTGCTCGGCCTGGAGCACGAAAAGCTCACGTTTAAGTTCCAAGGCCGCGACTTCCGGCTCACGGACGTGCATGGCAAGGTGCTGCACAAGCTGCTGGCATAGGAGGATAGGCCTCCGGCCTGTCGATGGCTTGAGGCGTCTCGCCTTTCTTTGATCGAAGGCTGGAAGCCTCGATCCGTTGTCAGGCAGGATGCCTGACCTCCGTGAGCGCTATTCCACCAAGTAAAGAATGCGGCCGCAGGCTTCGCACTGTGTGAGCGAGACGGACTGCTTCAGCGATTGGATCACGCCGACGACCACTTTCATGTGGCAGCCGCCGCACATGGCGTTTTCCATCGGCACGATGGCGGCATCGCCTTTCTTGATGAAGATGCGGTTGTAGAGGTCGAGCGCATCGGGATCAATCGGCTCAGCGAGCGTGACACGCTCGGCGTTGAGGTCTTCGAGGCGTTTTTTCACGCCAATGGCACGTTCGTCGAGGTTTTTGAGTTCCTCGTTCACGCGGGACTGCGTCGCGGCCAGTTTGGCCTGTGACTCCTTGAGTTTGGCCTTGGCGGCTTCGAGCGCCTCCATTTGATCCAACTCACCGTCCTCGAGCTTGGTAACTTCCGCCTCGTAACGTTTGATCTCGTGGCCGAGGGCGGCGAACTCATCGTTCTTGCGCGTCTCGAACTGCTGATCGTGCAGGCGCTTGATCGAGAGCTGGCGCGTTTGTACGTCGAGCTGGATGCTCTTGATCTTCACCTCGACTTCCTTCATCGCCAGATTCGCGGCCTCGACGGCGGCCTGATCCCCGGCGAGCTGCATTTTCGCCCGCGCTTGCTGAGTGGGCACGTCCTTGAGGTCTTTTTGCAGCCCACGGATGCGTTGGTCGCGTTCCTGAAGCTGGATGAGTTTCGTGATGGCGGGGAGCATGTGTGAGTGATGTAAGCCGAGAGGACGGCAGAGCACAAGGGCGAAGGAAGTGGTTTAGTGCTCAGTTCTCAGTGCGCAGTCCTGGCAGTTGGACTGAGCACTGAGAACTTTGTCCCCGCTTGACGTGCCCACTGCCCTTGCGTCAGTTGGCCGCTCGAATTCACACCTATGAAACCCACACTCCTCATCCTCGCTGCCGGCATGGGCAGCCGTTACGGCGGCCTCAAACAACTCGACGCGATGGGGCCTTCGGGAGAGGTGGTGCTGGATTATTCCGTGTTTGACGCAATCCGCGCCGGTTTCGGCAAGGTCGTCTTCGTCATCCGCCGCGATTTTGAGGAGCTGTTCCGCACGCAGATCGGCTCCAAATTCGAGGGCCGCATCGCCGTGGATTACGCGTTTCAGGATTTGAATGATCTGCCTGCGGGTTTCTCGGTCCCGGAAGGCCGTACGAAGCCCTGGGGCACAGCGCACGCGCTGCTCGCCGCCGCGAACGTGGTGAACGAGCCCTTCCTCATGATCAATGCGGATGACTTCTACGGTCAGGATGCCTACAAGAAGATCGCCGCCGATCTCGTGCAGCCGCGTCCGAGCGACGGCAAGAGCCACTGGTCGATGGTGGGTTTCTATTTGAAGAACACGCTCTCGGAACACGGCAGTGTCTCACGTGGCGTCTGCAAACGCGATGCGAACGGCATGCTGGCGACGGTCACGGAGATGACGAAAATCTTCAAACACGGTGCTGGCGCGGAGAATCGTGAGGTCGAGGGCGCTTTCGTGCCGCTAACGGGAGATGAAGTCGTGTCGATGAACTTCTTCGGCTTCACGCCGGACATCTTCCCGCAACTGCGCCAGGCCTTCGCCGAATTCCTCACCAAGCGCGGAAACGAACTCAAATCCGAGTGCTACGTGCCCGCTGAAGTTGATGCGCTCATCAATGTGGGCAAAGCAGAGGTCCGCGTGCTCGAAACCACTGGCAAGTGGTTCGGTGTCACCTATCCCGAGGACAAGACTGAGGTTGTGGCCAGCATTCGTGCGCTGATCGACGCGGGTGAGTATCCGCAATCGCTGTGGGGCGCAAAGTAGTTCAGAGCTTTAGCTCGTCTGGGGCAAATCGTTCCTGAACGAGCTAAAGCTCTCAACTACTTTGGAGCAGGCGCTCCACACTCCGCTGCGTCGCGCCTTCGTGAGTTTGCAGGGCTCGGTGGCCTGATTGGCCCATCTGAGCGGCTTTCGCTGGGTCTTGCAGCAGCATGAGACAGGCGGATTCGAGTTCGCTGAAGTCGGCCACCTGCTGCGCGCCTTTCTTCTTGAGAAGAAGATCGACGAGCGGTTTAAAGTTTTCCATGTGCGGGCCGAAGAGAACGGGCTTCTGTGCCAGCGCGGCTTCGGCGGGATTCTGCCCACCTTCGGCGAGGAAGCTTTTGCCGACGACAACGAGTGTGGCGAGGTGCTGCCAGGCGGCGAGTTCGCCCGTGGTGTCGATGAGGAAGACGGGCGCGGTTGAATCGACGCGTGAGCCGGAAACGCTGCGCAGGGCAGGGGAAAGGCCGATGGTTTTGAGCGCGGTGGTGATCTCGGCACGGCGCTCGACATGACGGGGCACGATGAGCAATGCGAGATCGCGGATTTTCTCACGCAGGCGCTGGAAAACGCGGGCGAACTCGATTTCCTCACCTGCGTGCGTGCTGGCGGCGAGGAGGATGGGCTGTTGCGGTGAGATGCCGGTGCGTGTGAGCATGTTGCGCAGTTCGTCAATCTTCGCAGCGGGGACGGTGGCACCTTCAGGGTCGTATTTGATGCTGCCGGTGAGGTGGATGAGGTGACGCTCGACGCCAAAGCTTTCCCAGCGGGCGATGTCGTCTGCTTCCTGCACGAGAATCTGTTTTAGCATGCCGAAGACGGGGCCGACGAAATTGCGGAACTTGCGGTAGCGGCGTTCGGAACGCGGAGAGAGGCGGGCATTGACGAGAGAGACGGGAATGCCGCGCAATTTGGCGTAAAACGTCAGGTTGGGCCACACCTCGGCTTCGACGAGCACAAGCTGTGTGGGCTTGATGAGTTTCAGCATGCTCCAGCCAACTTTGACAAAATCAACGGGACTATAAATTGCGACGAGTCGTCCGGCATGCTGCGCCGCAAGTTCGGCTGCGAGCCCATAGCCGGTGGGGGTGGTGCTGCTGAGGACGATGCCGAGTTCAGCGTGTGTTTTGAGCAGGTTGGCGATGAGTTTCTTTGCGACACCGACTTCACCAACGCTGACGGCATGCACCCAGAAGCGTTCACGTTGTGGCAGCGCGGCGATGGCGACTTTGGTTTCTTTCGAGTGGACACCGATGCGCTGGGCAAGATCACGCCAGCGACCATTGCGGCGACGCATCTTGATGATGGCACCGGGCAGCATGGCGATGAGCACGAAGGGCAACGCCAAATTGTAAATGAGGAGGCTAAGGGCTTTCGATGCCATGCGGGAGTTTGCGCAGCCAGACGATGCGGGTGGAACCGTAATTGCGGTCGGTCAGCACCTCCCAGCCGGGCCAGCTTTTGGTTTCGCGGTTGAAGTGGTGACTTTCGAGAATGAGGTGACTCTCCGCATGCAGCAGCGCGGGCAGGGCCTCATCGGCGAGCAATTGGGCGACGAAATCCGTGTCCGCATCGCAATGCGTGTACGGCGGGTCGGCGAAGATGAGGTCGAACTGTTTGCCTTCGGTGTGGAGCTGCGGCAGCACGCGAAACACATCGCTCTGACGCACCAAACCGCCGGTGAGCTTGGTTTTGGCGATGTTGCGGCGGATCACGTCGCACGCGCCTTTGTTTTCATCCACCATCAAGGCGGAGGCGGCTCCCCGGCTCAGGCATTCAAGGGCGATGGCACCCGTGCCGGCGAAAAGATCGAGCACATGCGCGCCGGGAACGAGTTCGCCGAGCATCGAGAACACAGCCTGCCGCACACGATCCTGCGTGGGTCGTGTGACGGTTTTCGGGACTTCAAGGGCAAGCCCGCCTGCGGTGCCGGAGATGATGCGCACCCGTTTCCTTTAGCGGGGCAAGGTTCGGGGTTCAAGGTTTCTTGCCGGAGGTTTGAATGATGAAAGCAGGAAGGCAGGAAATGAATGAGTCTGGAGCCACTTGAAAAAACTCTGCCACCTCTGCCGCTTTGCCCCTCTGCCGCTTTGCCCCTCTGCGGCAAATTGTTGGCCAGTGGACTCTCGATTTAGCCGCAGAGGAGCAAAGCGGCGGAGGACGCAAAGATCTTTGTCGGGAGGTTTTGCAAGTGCCTCTCTGGTTCCAGCCTTCCTCATCAAGCGACTCAGGGTTTGGCGCTGTGGCGGTATTTTTGCAGGCTGCTGTTGGGCTTGTCTGGCAGGGTGCGCTCGATCAGGCCGGCGTCGAGCGCGGGTTGCAGGTAGTTTTTGCGGAAGGTCGGGCGATGGGCGAGACCGAGTTTTTTCATGCAGGCCAGGGCGGTGAGCGGCTGCTTGGCGAGGCATTTGAGCAGTGCTTTGACTTGGTCGCTGACTTGATCGCCCACTTGGTCGGTGGCCGCCACGAATGGCACTCGGTTGAGACGTGAGGTCGTGGGGTCTGTTTGAAAAATGGCTGGCGTGGCGAGTCCATCGTAGGCCGGATGTGTTTGGCGGGAAAAATGCTCGCCAACTTGTGCGTCATCTTCGCCAAACTACCCGGCTTCTTCGGTGGCGCAGACTCCCACGATCCTGAACCAGCCGGATAGTTCGACGAAGGAAATTCATCGTGTTGGCGATGTATTTGTGCGCCGAACACATCCGGCCTACGGCCAAGCAGACGCGCTGCTCGAAAGATTCCCAATCAGCGATCAAGAACCTTAACCGAGTGGCATTCGTGACCGTCACCTCAGTTGTCGTCATATTCATCGGCGACAATGATCTCATCCGCCCATCGAATAATCTCATCGTGGTCGATTACGCCAGCCTCTAGCGAGAGCTTAAACTCATATGCGATGGTCGAGCGAATGTGCTTCATTCTTGGATCGAACTATTGGATGGCAAGCAATTCTGCCGAGTGCTTGGTGTGTGCTACATGATGTATGGCGAAGGATCACGCTCGCCGACGGACATGAGTGTCCGTCGAACTTTCACTTCCCGTTCTTGAACGCATACAGCACGCCATCATCCGCTCCGACGATGATGTAGTCTCCAGCGATGGCGGGGGAGGTTTTGACGGGGGCGCCGAGTTCGTTGTGCCAGACTTCTTTGCCGGTGGCGAGGTCGAGGGCGTACACGTAGCCGTCGTCGCAGCCGAAGATGGCGGTTTTACCGGCGCAGATGACGGCGCTGCTGTCGATGCGGTCGCGGGCGCGGAATTCCCAGAGTTGTTTGCCGGTGACGCGGTCGATGGCGTGGAAGCGTTTGTCTCTGCCGCCGACATAGACGGCTTTTTCCCAGATGGCGGGGGCGGCGTAGTATTCGAACTCGCGCTCGCCGTATTCCCAGACCTGCATGCCGTCGCTGATGCTGTAGGCACCGACGCGGTTGCCGTAATGGCTGACGTAGATGACGCCGTCGGCGATGGCGACGTTGTTGCCGATGTAAGCGCCGACTTCGATCTGTTTTTCTTCTTTGCCGGTCTTCACGTCATGCACATGCAGGACGCTGTCGCAGCCGCCGAAGACGACCTTGCCGTCGCCGACGGCGGCACCGCCGTTGATGTAGTAGCCGGTTTCGGCAGACCAGTCCTTCTTGCCGGTTTTGGCGTCGAGGGAATACACGTTGTAGTCGTAGGAGCCGATGATGATCTTCTGCGCTTTGGTTTCAGGATCGGTCCAGACATTGGCGGCGGCGTGGATTTCGGCCTGGGTCTCAAACTTCCAGGCTTCTTTGCCGGTGTCGGCGTTCCAGGCATAGACGAAGCCATCCTGGCAGCCAGCGACGACTAGATCGCCCGCGAAGGCGGCGGCACCGTCGAAGGCGCCTTTCGCCTCGGCTTTCCAGAGTTCTTTGCCGGTGGCGAGGTCGAGGCAGAAAAATTTGCCGTCTTTGCAGCCGGTGTACACTTTACCGCTGCGCACGACGGCGCTGGCGACGAGCATTTCGCTCTGGCCCTTGGGTTTGTCCATGAGCTTGAACTGCCAGGCGAGTTCGAGCGGGAATTTGAGTTCGACGGGCGAGGTGCCGGTCATCGCGGCGTTGCCACGGGAGTCGGGCCAGTCGGCGGTTTGCGCCTGCACGGTGGAAGAAAGGAGGAGGCACAGGAAAATCTTGGAGCGCATGAGTTTAGACTGTGAAACTGGCCTGAGTTACGCTTTGTTGCAACGCAAGCCGATGTCTGACCACAATCTCCAGCAACCGCCGCCGATCCCGCCTGACCTGCGGTGCGAGTATGAGGAGCGTCCGTTTCAAAACTGCACGCGCTGCGGTGAGTCGCTGCCGGATTTTCCGGGCGGGTTTCAAATCTCGAAGGCTTACAAGCGCGGCGAGTGCGTGATGGAGTATGCGCTGTGCGATCACTGCCGCTCGAAGATGATGGAGGAGTTTTCCCAGGAGTCGAAGAAACGTTTGGCGCAGTTTCAGGATGAGGAGGTGACGCTGGATCGCGGGCTGGAATCGTGCGCGGTGTGCAGTGCCGAGCGCAAGGCCCCCGGCATGGATGATTTCGTGATCACCGGTGTTTGCGAGGGCCTCTCACTGCTGCACAGCGTGATGATCTGCGGAAAATGCGGCGACACGGTGCAGGGGATGATTTCAAAGAAGACGCGGGACACCTGGCGGCGTTTTGTGGACGACAATTTCCCCGGCCCACCGCCGGAGGATTCACTGCCGGAGCCGGTGGAGGAGGTGCGGACGACGCTGCCGGTGATGGCGCATTCAAAATGACGGAATCAGAAGAGCCACTTGCAAAACCCCTGCTTGGCCATCTTTTACCCACCATCTTTTACCATCTGTATCCTGCCTAGCCGTCCAACGTCCAAGGCATCTGGTAAAAGATGAGGGGTAAAAAATGGAAGGCCGGAACACTGAAGCCGAGGTTTTTATTAGAGGCTCTGTTGTCATTCGGAATTATTCATTCGGCATTTGCTGACGACTCTTGAGCCAAGACGCGCCTACGGGCGTGGGCGGCACCACCTGCATGAGATCGCGGTCACGCGGGAACTTGAGAAGGTCGCCAAGCTCGCAAGTTTGAGCAAGCGGGTGACGGCGCATGTTTTGCGGCACTCATTTGCCACGCTTCTGGTGCTGCGGGGCATCGACATCCGCAGCGTGCAGCAGCTCCTGGGCCATTCAGACGTGCGCACGACGGAGATTTATTTCGCTCTGGCCAAGGCGATGCGCGGAGAGGCCGGTGAAGGGCGTGGCGCGGGAAAGGGGGGGCGGAGTCGTGGGTGCAGGAAGTGGCGTGTTTTTGTAGCTCGGTATTCCGATAGCGAGTCGGTGCCGTCGCGGAATCGGGATTCCGTGCCACAACCCAGCGCCGCCACAGACTGCCTATGAGAAATGCAGGCTGGCTGCAATGCCGTTAAGCAATCCTGCAACGAACGCCGAACTGGCCCCTCACCTAACCTCTCCCCGAAGCTCGCCTGTTTGCGCAACACGTTTCTCGCGGGGAGAGGGACCTGAATATCGTGCGCCAGCGTC
>NZ_JBJXFV010000138.1:0-12120 GCF_046154365.1 Prosthecobacter sp. | reverse complement strand
GACGCTGGCGCACGATATTCAGGTCCCTCTCCCCGCGAGAAACGTGTTGCGCAAACAGGCGAGCTTCGGGGAGAGGTTAGGTGAGGGGCCAGTTCGGCGTTCGTTGCAGGATTGCTTAACGGCATTGGCTTTAGCCTACTCGCCACTTTTGGCACGGGAGACGCGTTGTGAAAGCCAGGCGAGTAGGTTTCACCATACTCGCGCTCCGGCAGAGGCGGCGGCAGAGTCAAGCGGGGAGAATACCCGCGCTCCTGGGTTGCGGTGGCCAATTCTCCGGTCTATCTCGGCGCGTGGAAGATACCGACTACAAAGTTAAACTCGAGATTTTTGAAGGCCCGCTGGACCTGTTGCTCTACCTCATCAAGAAGGAGGAGATCGACATTTACAGCGTGTCGCTGGAGCGCATCACGCGGCAGTACCTGGATTACATCGACACGTTCAAGGCGCTGAACATCGAGCTGGCGAGCGAGTTCATCGTGATGGCGGCCAATCTGATGTACATCAAGAGCCGCGAGCTGCTGCCGAAGGATGTGCAGCCGCCGGAGGAGGACGCGGAGGAGAATGACCCGCGCTGGGAGCTGATCCGCCAGCTCGTGGAGTACAAAAAGTTCAAGGAGGCCGCCCAGTTCCTCGGCGTGCAGGAGGTGAAGGGCGATGAGTTGTTCGTCACCACGCCGGAACTCCCCGATCTGGACGCCCCGGTGGAGACGCTGGGCCAAGTGGGCATCTTTGACCTGATCCGCGCCTTCCAGCGCATCCTGAAGCGCTTCGAGAACGCGAGCGACTTCCGCGAGATCGTCAATGATCGCTACACGGTCGCCGACAAGATCGAGTACCTGCTCAACATCATGCCGGTGGGTGGCAGGATGCGGTTTGAGGAGCTGTTCACTGATGCCGCCAGCCGTGGCGAAGTGATCGTGACCTTCCTGGCGATGCTGGAACTGATCAAACTCAACCACCTGCAAGTGGAGCAGGAGCAGTTGCTGGGCGAAATCGTCGTGGTGCGGCCGGCGGCGTGAGCTATTTCCCTTTCGCCACCGCCGGAGCAGGAGGAGCGACACGCGTGAACTGCGTGGACTTGCCGAGCATCCAATAGAGACCGCCAATGCAGCCGATCAGGACAAACGCCGCCATCACGGTCCAGAGGCCCGGGAAAAGCGGTTTGCGGAAGCGGCGGCGTCTTGCCATCGGTAAATGTGACACGGCTTGCCGCACTGTGCCAGTGCGGCTATGATCGAAGATGCTTCCCTGGCTCAACAACGACCACTTTCCGCTCTATCTGGCCCCCATGGCCGGGGTGACGGACGTGATCTTCCGCCGTTTGTGCAAAGAACAGGGCGCGGACGTGATGGTGACGGAGTTCGTCAGTGCCGAGGGAATCCTGCAACGCGATGACCGCACGCGGCACTACACGGACTTCGATGACGAGCAGCGCCCGCTCGGTGTGCAGCTCTTCGGCTCCGACGGCGTGCGCATGGGCGAAGCGGCGCGGAAAATCATCGACTGGAAGCAGCCAGACTTCATCGACATCAACTTCGGCTGCCCGGTGAACAAGGTGGTGGCGAAGAACGGTGGCTCCTCGCTGTTGAGGGATTGTCCGCTGCTTGCCAGCGTGGCGCGTGAGGTCGCCAAAGCGGTGCCGATTCCCGTCACCGCGAAGATGCGCATCGGCTGGGACGCGGATCATGTGAATGCCGTCGAAGTGGCCCGTATTCTCGAGGACTGCGGCATGCAGGCCATCGCCGTACATGGTCGCACGCGTGCGCAGGGCTACACCGGTCTCGCTGACTGGGATGTCATCGGGCAAGTGGCCGATGCGGTGAAGATTCCCGTCATCGGCAATGGCGACATCGCCAGCGGACTCGATGTGGAGGTGCGCCGCGCTCAAACCAACGTGAAGGGCATCATGATCGGCCGTGCGGCGATGGCGAACCCGTGGGTGTTTAAAGAAGCGAAGCATTACCTCGCCACCGGCACGCATGCGCCGCACGCCAGCGTCGAAGAGCGCTTCAACTTCATGCGCCGGCACTGCAAGCTGGCCATCGAGCGCAATGTGCGCATGGAAGAGCAGCAAACGATGCGCTCCATGCGCAACCGCCTGATGAACTACACGAAGTCGATCCCCGGCGGCAAATGGCTGCGCCAGCACTTCTCGCAGATCGGCAGCGTGATGCAGTTGGAGGACATTTTTGCCTCGTATCTCGATCATCAGGCCACGCACAGCCACGACCACGCTTCTCAAGACTCCCCTTCCCTCGCATGACGTTTTCCAATCCTTGGTTCATCGCCGCCCTCGTTGGCGTTCTCGGTCTGTTTCATCTCGAAATCATCGCCACGTTTCTGAACCTCGCGCAGTTCCGCCATGCTCTGCCGCAGCGGCTGAAAGACATTTTTTCGGACGAAACGGTGCAGAAGGCCGGTGAGTACGCCAGCCAGTCGGCCAAGCTCGATTTGCTACGCAGCACGGCTTCGCTGGCCGTCATGATCGTGTTTTGGTGGAGCGGTGGTTTTGGCTGGCTGGAGCGCTGGAGCGCTGGCTGGGGCTGGAGCGCGATCCAAACCGGTGTCGGCGTGATCGGGCTGCTGATGCTCGTGCAAAACGTGCTGTCCCTGCCCTTCGATGCTTGGGACACGTTCAAGATCGAGGCTGAATATGGCTTCAACCGCACCACGGTTGGCACCTTCATCAAAGACCGCATTAAAGGCCTGCTGCTCACGGCCTTGCTCGGCGGACCGCTGCTGGCGCTGATCCTGTGGTTCTTCCAGACGCAGGAGCATGCGGTGCTCTACACCTGGCTCACGGTGGCGGGATTCAGCATCGTGATGGCCTGGGTTTCGCCACGACTGCTGATGCCGCTATTTTTGAAGTTCCAGCCGCTCAATGATGGCCCGCTGCGCGAGGCGCTGCTGGCGCTGGCGGCACGCTTGAAGTTCCCGGTGGTCGATGTGTCGGTGGTGGATGGTTCACGTCGATCCAGCAAGGCGAACGCCTTCCTCTCGGGCTTCGGCAAGAACAAGCGCATCGCGTTGTTCGACACCTTGATCGAGAAACACACGCAGGCGGAACTGGAGGCGATCCTGGCGCATGAAATCGGCCATCACAAATGCCGCCATGTGCCGCAGCAGCTCGTGCTGGGGCTGTTGGAGAGCGGGCTGATGTTTTACCTGCTGCATGCGGCCTTGCAGTCGCACGCGTTCTTTGCTGCGTTCGGTGTCAGCAGCATGCCGCTGGGCCTTGGGCTGGTGCTGTTCAGCATCGTGTATTCACCCGCCAGCCTGCTGCTCGGCCTGCTCAGCAGCGCTTTGAGCCGGAGACATGAGTTCCAAGCTGATGCCTTCGCCAAAGCGGCCTGCGGAGCCGATCCGCTCATGGCGGGGCTCAAGAAACTGTCCGTCGATCACCTCTCGCATCCGAACCCGCATGCGCTGACCGTGTGGCTGCATTATTCACATCCTCCCATCGGTCAGCGGCTGGCGGCGCTGGAGGGGTGAATTGCCTTCATCCCCGTAGTTTTTTCGCACCTTTGATAAATGTGCCGTTTCTCAGGCGTAGCCTCTCACAACACCCCTAAATCCATGAAAAACACTCTGCGAGCCTCCTGCCTCACTCTCGCTCTTGCCTCCTTCAATTTTGCCACAGCGGCAGATATCGACTTCACCCGCGATGTGCAGCCGTTGCTGGAAGCCAAGTGCCTGGAGTGCCACAACCCGAACAAGATCAAAGGCAAGCTGCTCATGGACACCGCTGCAGCTCTGCTCAAAGGCGGTGACACCGGCCCAGGACTCGTTACTGGCAAGCCCGACGAGAGCGAGATCGTCAAGCGTGTCGTCCTGCCAAAAGATCATGACGACATTATGCCGCCCAAAGGTGGGCCGCTGGCCGCGAATGAAATCGACGTGCTCAAGCGCTGGATCGCCGAAGGTGCCAAGTGGCCCGATGGTCTCACGCTGCAATACAAGACGCCGGAGCAGATCAAGGCGCTCGCGGCACTGCAAAAGAAGCTGCCCACGATCAAGCGTCTCGAAATTCTGCCCGAAAACTACGCGCTCGAAACCAAGCGCGACAGCCATCGCGTTCTCGTGCTCGCCACGTTTGAAGATGCCACGACGAAGGACGTGACCTCCGTTTGCGATCTCAAAATCGCCGACAGCAAAATCGCCGCGCTCGACGGCCTCACCTTAAAGCCTGTGGCGGATGCCGGTGCCACCGAACTTGTCGCTTCCATCGGCGGACAGACCGCAAAGGCCGCCGTCACCGTCAAAGATGGCACCAAAGATCGCACCGTTTCGTTCCGCCTCGACTGCATGCCGGTGTTCATGCGTGGTGGTTGCAATCAGGGTGGCTGCCACGGTGCCGCACGCGGCAAGGACGGCTTCCGCACTTCGCTGTTCGGCATGGACCCCGCCGGCGACTTCACCCGCATCACCCGCGAGATGCCCGGCCGCCGTGTGAACCTCGCCATTCCCGAAGAAAGCACGCTCATCGAAAAAGCCGTCGGTGCCGTGCCGCACTCCGGCAACCAGGCTTTTGAGCCTGAATCCGTCTATAACAAAGTACTGGTCGAATGGATCACCAACGGTGCTCCAGATGACAGCCCGGAGGTCGCCAAAGTCACCGGCATCGAGATGTTCCCGAAACAAATCGTCATGGAAGGCAAAGCCGGCACCCAGCAGTTCACCGTCCGTGCCACCTACTCCGACGGCACCGACCGCGATGTCACCAATCTTGCCTTATTCATGTCGAACAACGACCCCACGGCCAGCATCGACAAGCAGGGTTTCGTCACCTCTGGCGAACGCGGTGCCGCCTTCATGCTAGCACGTTTTAGCGTGTATTCCGTCACCTCCCAGGTGCTCGTCATTCCCGACCAGCTTCAGTATGAGCGCCCGAAACTCGCCGAGACCAACTACATCGACACCTTGGTCGATGAAAACCTCCACAAGCTGCGCATCCTGCCCTCCGGCATCTGCACGGATGAAGAATTCGTCCGCCGTGCCTTCATCGACATCGCTGGCATCTACCCGCAGGTCGCCGAGATGCGCGCCTTCATTGCCGATGCCAACCCGAAGAAGCGCGAAGCATTGATCGACACCCTGCTTGAGCGCAAGGAGTTCACCGAACTCTGGGTCATGAAGTGGGCCGAGCTGCTGCAGATCCGCTCCGCCATCAACAACAACCAGCCGCCCTTCTACAAGAACGCGTTGCTCTACTACAACTGGCTGTCTGAGCGCATCGGCAAAAACATCCCCATCAACGAAATCGTGGTGGAACTCCTCTCCGCCACCGGCGGCACGGTCTCCAGCCCGGCGGTCAATTTCTACCAGACCGAGGTCGATCAGCTCAAGCTCACTGAAAACGTCGCCCAGGTGTTCATGGGCATGCGCATTCAGTGCGCGCAGTGCCACAACCATCCCTTCGACCGCTGGACGATGGACGACTACTACGGCTTCAAGGCCTTCTTCGCGCAGATCGGCCGCAAGCAGACCGACGATCCGGCTGAGGTCATCGTGTACAACAGCAAGGGCGGCGAATCCCGCCACTTCCTGACCCAGGCCGTGATGAAGCCAAAGTTCCTCGGTGGCGACACCCCGGAACTCAAGCCTGCTGACGACCGCCGCAAAGTGCTCGCCGACTGGATGGCCTCACCACGCAATCCCTTCTTCGCACGCAACATCGCCAACATCACCTGGGCGCACTTCAACGGTGCTGGCGTCGTGGAACCCGTGGATGACGTGCGTGTCTCCAATCCGCCCTCCAATCCAGAGCTGATCGCCACGCTGGCCCAGCACCTGACCGACTATAAATACGACATGCGCAAATTCGTCCGCGACATCTGCAACTCACAGACCTACCAGCGCAGCACCAAGGTCAATGAGACCAACGCTGGCGACAAACGCAACTTCTCCCATGCCCAAGTCCGTCGCGTGCGCGCCGAAGTGCTGCTGGACGCCATTTCACAGATCACCGACACGCCGAACAAGTTCCAAGGCCTGCCACTCGGTGCCCGCGCTGTGCAGATCGCCGACGGTGCCGTGACGAACTACTTCCTCACCACCTTTGGCCGTGCCAAACGCGAATCCGTCTGCTCCTGCGAAGTGAAGATGGAGCCCACGCTCTCCCAGGCGCTGCACTTGATGAATGGCGACGCCGTCAACGACCGCATCAAGCAGGGCCGCGTCGTCGCCAAGATGATCCAGGACAAGAAGAGCGACCGCGAAATCGTCGAAGACCTCTTCCTCCGTGTCTTCGGCCGCATGCCCAAAGACAAAGAATGGGCCTCCGTCCAGCAAGCCATCGGCAGCGACACCGGCGCCCGCCAGTCCGTGCATGAAGACTTGTTCTGGGCGCTGCTGAACTCCAAGGAGTTCTACTTCAACCATTGATGCCGCACGGAGGATAGGCTTCCAGCCTGTCAGCGGATCGAGGCGTCCCGCCTTTGATCGGAGCAAGGCGAGACGCCTCGATCCGCCGTCAGGCAGGATGCCTGACCTCCATCGCTTCCTCCCACCGCATCAGCTTGGCGATCACCAGCGCATTGATGGATGAATTGGATACCCAGTCTATTGAACACCGCGCGCGAACTTCTGCAGCCGTTTGGCAAAGAGCAGCAGCAGCAGCCCGGCAATGGATGCAATCCATACCACGCGCATGAAGATCACCGGCATGGCATGCATCGCATCGCCAGAGACCTCGCCGGCAATGATGCCAGACAGCACATCCCCGAGGCTGGTGCCAAGAAACCAGATGCCCATCATCTGCCCGGTGTGCCGCGCCGGAGAAAGTTTTGTTACCGCGCTCAGCCCCACCGGACTGAGAAACAACTCGCCGATAGTGTGGCAGAAATAAATCCCCAGCAGCCACAGCGGCCACACCTTGCCAACGTCCAGCGCACGATGCGCCGCGAGTGTCGCCAGGCCAAAACCTAGCGCCAGCAACAGCATGGCCCACCCCATCTTGGTCGTCATTGAAAGATGAATGCCACGCCGCCCCATCGCCTGCCAGAGCAGCGCCACCACCGGCGAGAACAGAATCACAAACAGTGGATTGATGGACTGAAACCACGCGGTGGGAATCTCCCATGAACCAATCTGCCGCACCGTGTGCTCCTCGGCGAAAACATTGAAGGAAGAACCCATCTGCTCAAATCCAGCCCAAAACAGCGCCGAAACTCCAAACAGCATGATGATGAGCCAGGTCCGCGCTTTCTCATCCTCGCTGAGTCGGCCGAACAGAAACAACCAAGTAAAAAACAACACCGCCGCGACCAAAATGGCCAGCGTGACCACATGCGCGAGCAGGACGGGATCCAGCGCGATCACCCCAAACACGCACAGCAACGTCACCACGAGCAAAGCCGCCAGCGCCGCGCCCAAGATGCTCCACTCGCGCTTCACATTCTGCCCCGCATGAGCGATTCGCTCTCCCACGCCAGTGAGCGCCTTGCGGGTGAGCTGCCACTGCACCAGACCGAGAAACATGCCTGCCGACGCCGATGCGAACGCCCACCGCCAGCCCCATGAGGCACTTTGCTGCAACCAACCGCTGACCAGCGGTCCGAGAAACGCTCCCAAATTGATGCCAAGATAGAAAAGGGTGAAGCCCGCATCCCGCCGCTGTCCACCTTCAGGATAAATCAGCCCGACGAGCGTGCTCATGTTCGATTTCAGCAGCCCTGAACCGAGCGCAATGATGAGCAGCCCCAGAAAAAACGGCGTCTGTCCCTGCATCCCGAGCACGAGATGCCCTATCGCTATGGCGACGCCGCCCCACCACACCGCACGTTTCGTTCCCAGCAGTCGATCTCCCACCCAGCCACCCGGAAACGCCGAAGCATACACCGTGGCGATATAGAGGCCGTAAATAGCCATCGCCTGCTTCTTTTCCATGCCCAGCCCCGTGCCCGCTGCGGTCATGAACGGCACCATCAGCGCCCGCATGCCGTAGTAGCTCCAACGCTCCCACATTTCGGTGAAGAACAAGGTGGGGAGTCCGCGGGGATGGCCGGTGGGTTCGGAAGTCATGGCGTGAGAAGTCCGCCATCCAAGACGGCATTCCTCAAAACGCCAATGGTTCCTCAGCCTGCGGGCACCAGCTTCGCTTTAAACTTCACCATCGCGCTTTGGATCAGCGGGTCGTTGTAAAAGTCATCGCTCGCCTTCGCAGGTGCCGTTTCCTCGGGAACTGCGGCCTTTGGCTCTGATTTGGGCGCAGCCTTGGGTTCCGGCTTCGGCTTCGCCACAGGTGCCGGAGCATCGAGCAGGCCGAGGCCCATTTCGGTGAACGCAGGCGGCTTCAAGCTCGCATCCAGCACGAACTCAAACTTCATCGCCTTGCCAAGGAGTTCTTGGGCCAGCGATTCGAGAAAACTCACCTGCGCGGGCCGCAGCAGGCTGTCACGCGCGAAACTCTCAGTCGGCGGAAAGCCCACCTTGATCGTATGGTGCGTGATGCCGAGCATGGTGCCGCTTTGCAGCCACGAAACCGCCAGTGGCCGACGTTCCTGCATGGAGGCAATGAGTTGCGGCCAAAAGTCCGCCTCACTGACGGCTTCTCGCGTTTCAGGCACCGCTTTCTCCACTTTAGCCGGCGCTGGTGGAGCCACCGGCTCCGGCGCTTTCTGCGCCACAGGAGTCGGCGGTTCTTCACGCACCACCGCAGGCTGCGGTTTCGCGGGTTCAACGGTGCGGCGCACCAAAGCAACAGGCTGCGGCCTCGGAGCCATTTTGGGCAGGCCCGCAGTGCTTCCGCCATCCAGCGCATCAATCACATCGCTGATCGAAACTTCATTCAAGCTCTGCACCGCCGCGATCACGCCGAGTTCAAAGTGCAGCCGCTTGTTGCTGGCCCAGCGCATGCGCGAATCCACCTCCGCAAGTCCATCGACGATGCGTAGCAGTTGCTCCGTGTTCGCCATGCCCGCTTGGGCAACGACTTCCGCAATCACCTCGGGGCTCAAATCCTCCGCCGCCGCATCAGGATCGGCTTGCTGCACCAGCAGCGTGCGGAAATGCTGAATGAGATCGCCCAAGAAACGGCCAAGCTCCTTGCCGGCCTCGTTCTGCTCATACACCGCACGCAGAGCGCCCACGGTATCGCTTTCGAGGATGTGCCGCGCTAGTTGGGCCACGGCTTCGCCCGAAGTGAAGCCAAACACGTCCAGCACGTCCTGCTCGGTGATGTGTTCGCCGCAAAAGGCCACCAACTGGTCCAGCATCGACTGCGCATCGCGCATCCCGCCTTCGGCTCCCTTCCCAATCGCATACGCGGCCTTCTCATCCAGATTCACCTTTTCCAGCTTCGCGATGTGCAGCAGGTGCTTGGCAATGATCGCATTCGGAATGCGCCGCAGATCAAAGCGCTGACAGCGGCTGATGATCGTCGGCAGGATCTTGTTCGGCTCCGTCGTGGCAAAGATGAACTTCACATGCTCCGGCGGTTCCTCGAGCGTCTTGAGCAGCGCATTGAAGGCCCCCGTCGTCAGCATGTGGACCTCGTCGATGTAATAGATTTTGTAGCGGCAGCGTGACGGGGCATATTTCACGTTGTCCCGCAGCTCGCGCACCTGCTCCACGCCGTTGTTGCTGGCGCCGTCGATCTCCAGCACGTCCATGCAGCGCCCTTCGGCGATTTCGATGCACAGCTCGTCATTCGGATCAAAATCAATGCTCGGCCCCTCCTTGCAGCACAGCGCCTTGGCAAAAATACGTGCCGTCGAGGTCTTTCCCGTGCCACGCGGCCCGACGAACAGGTAGGCATGCGCCAGCCGCTGCTTCTCGATGGCATTCCTCAACGTCCGCACGACATGATCCTGGCCGAGCACGTCTGCGAAGGTCTGGGGGCGGTATTTGCGGGCAAAAACTTGGTAGCTCACCCCGCCAGACTAACGAACGCCTCCGGTGAAGCCAACAGAAGTTTCGACTTTGAACATTGAACTTTGAACCTTGCACATCGAACCTCCGCCATGCTGTTCAGCCTCACCTCCCGCATCCTGCAAACCGTCGATCCGCTCTGTCTGGCGAAGATCGGCTGGAATTTTGGCTACAAGGGGGCGCGGTCGGTCATGCTGCACAAGCAGCGCATGAAGCAGGGCCAATACTTCCCACCCTTCTTCTACATCTCCATCCTCAACTCCTGCAACCTCCGCTGCCAGGGCTGCTGGGTGGATGTGGACAAGCCGCGCGAGTCGCTCAACCTCGACGAACTCAATAAGATCGTGAACGACGCCAAACGGCGCGGCAATGCCTTCTTCGGCATCCTCGGCGGTGAGCCGTTCATGCACCCCGAGCTGTTCGACTTCCTCTCGATGCACCCCGATGCGTTTTTCCAGGTCTTCACCAACGGCCAGATGATCACCGAGAAGGCCGCCACCACCATGCGCAAGCTCGGCAACATCACGCCGCTTGTCAGTATCGAAGGCACCGAGATCGTCAGCAACGAACGTCGTGGCAACAAAGACGTGCTCACCCGCACCCTGCGCGGCCTGCAAAACTGCATCGACGCCCGCGTCCTCACCGGCGTCGCCACCAGCCTCTGCAAAACCAACATCGACGACCTCCTCACCGAGTCCTGGCTGCGCAAACTCATCGATATGGGCGTCCATTACGCCTGGTACCACACCTACCGCCCCGTCGGCCCGAAGATCAGCGCCGACCTCGCCCTCACGCCTGAGCAAATCACCCAGGTGCGCCAATTCGTCGTCAACATGCGCGCCAAGATGCCCATCGCCATCGTCGATGCCTACTACGACCACAACGGCCAGGCCCTCTGCCCCATGGCCAACGGCATCAGCCACCACATCAGCCCCACCGGTGCCATCGAACCCTGCCCCATCATCCAGTTCGCCAAGGAGAGCGTCCGCACGAATGACGACCTCTTCGATGTCTTCACCAAGTCCGAATTCCTCCGCGACTTCCGCAACATCGCCTCCGCCAACACCCGCGGCTGCATCGTCCTGGAGCGTCCCGACCTCGTCAAAGCCGTCGTCACCAAGCACACCGCCAAAGACAGCACCATCCGCCAGACCGCCATGGCCGAAATCGAAAGTATGACGCCAAGAACGAGCCAGTGGCGCGAAGGCGAAGAAATCCCCGAGAAACACTGGATGTACTGGCTCGCGAAGAAGTTCTTCTTCAACGACTTCGGCGTGTACAAGAACCTCAAGTCCGGGGGATAGCCTTCCAGGCTGTCAACGGATCGAGGCGTCTCGCCTTTGATCGGAAAAGGCTGGAAGCCTCTGTCCATCGTCAGGCAGGATGCCTGACCTCCGTCATGCATTACCAAATCCCCAACCCGTCTTTTCCCAGCTCGGATGGATGAACCGCTGCCATTGCGCTTCTGGCAGCCCAGCCTTCGCGGGATTCTTACCGATGTAGCGCACCACCTTCCACAGATGCTCCGTGTCACGCACCAGCGTGTCGTAGCTCTCCGCCTCCCAGACCTCACCACTGCGGCCCAGATGCTTGTTGATCTCCTTGGCGGTGAAACTTTTCCAGGAATGCAGCAAACTGGCCGGATCAAAGCCCGCGAATGGCCGAACGAGCACATGCGCATGATTGGGCATGACGCAGAAGCATGAAACAAAATAGCGCTGCTCCTGGAAGTGATGCAGCGCACGGCTGACGATGCCGGCACATGCTGGATCACGCAGCCAGCACTCGCCTGAGCCGGCATCCAGCCAGTCATCCACGCGGCGCATGGTTTCGCGATGGAGTTCCTGCCACGCCGCCTCATCACGCGGCTCTGGATGTGCCAGCAGCCACTCATCCCGGAAGCGTTCCAGCTCGCGCAGCCGCTCCTTGGGCAGAGAATCCGCCAGACGAAAGGTGACGAAGTACGTCGCACCTTCCTGCACCCAATGCGGCAGCTTGCGACGATATTTGATGATCGGACGGCTCCAGTCGAGTGGATCAAAGTTCGGCGGCCCGTCACGGAAACTCATGCGGCATTCTGAAGGACAGTCGTCCCGGCTGTCAAGCCGGAGGATAGGCTTTATCGATTGAGGTAGGGACGGCGCATTGAGTTGCGCCGCCCCTCCCACCGAACCGGACTGGCGGTTCTCCCGCATCCGGCTCTCCAGTCAGTAGTTGGCTGCTTTCCGCAGGCTGATGATTTCAAGTCGG
>NZ_JBJXFV010000128.1:0-14462 GCF_046154365.1 Prosthecobacter sp. | reverse complement strand
TTTGTGATTTCCCACAGATTCAGAAAACCCGCAGATTTGTTTTCAGACTCATGCAATCTGTGGGTTATCTGAATCTGTGGGATTCATGCATTTTCACCCATCGTGACGATGTGCGGTATAGATGGTGAGTAAAAGATCAGAAAACAGTGGTTTCCCATCTTTTACCCACAATCTTTTACCACCAAGTTATTCAGGAGGGGCAGAAGGGCAGAGTTTTTGGAATTCGGCAGCAGATCTAGCACGCACTCACTTCCTGGATGAATCTCTTTTCCGTGTCTTTCCGCGTATTCCGTAGGCACACCGGCTTGGGTTTCACAGATCATCCAGCGGGCTGGTGATCTCCCCGCCTGCAACGCTGTAGCACTGCGGGCAGGCCCGCCTGCAACGCTGTAGCACTGCGGGCAGGCCCGCGCATCGCTTTGGCCAGCATAGTGTCAACTGCCCGTCCTCATGATTTGTGATTCCCACAGATTTAGGCAGGCCCACAGGTTGGTTTTCTGATTCAGGCAATCTGTGGGCCTCCTTGAATCTGTGGGAGAAAAAGGCTTTCACAAAACTTGATGACGCGAAGCATATACCCAACGTCACCATGATTTGTGAATCTTTACTGCGGAGTACTGGAGTCGTGGAGTGCTGGAATGCAGAACTCCATCACTCCATCACTCCAAAGGCCCGGAACTCCCAAATCTTGACGACGCGAGGTATAACTAGAAAGTCATGGGAATCTGGGAGGCTTCGACGGCGAGGGCGGGCGGGATGACGCGGCGGAAGTCGTCGAGGGAGACGGGCTTGGTGAGGAAGGCGTTCATGCCGCATTCACGGCACTCTTCTTTGACGCCGGTGAGGGCGTGGCCGGTCATGGCGATGATGGCGGGCTGGTGCTTGAGCTGGAAGTTGGCGCGGATGAGGCGGGTGGCCTCGATGCCGCCCATGACGGGCATCTGGAGGTCCATGAAGACGATGTCGTAACCGCCCCCTTGGGCGACCATGCTGACGGCTTCTACGCCGTTGTTGGCGACGTCCATCTTGGCGTAACCGAGGCGCTGGAGGAGCATGATGGCGATCTTCTGATTGAGCGGCTGGTCTTCGACGAGGAGGAAGCGGGCGGGATTCTGGCTGGCGAAGTTGTCGCTGTCGGCTTTGGCGGCTTTGGCGATGGCGCGGTTGGTGGAGCTGGAGACCTGGACGTCATGACCGCCGGATGCGGAGCGGGCGGCACCGGTGTCTGACATGGTATGCTGGGGCTGCTCGGCAAAGGGCTCAGCATACACCGGGGCAACGGGGATGGGCGGGGCGGTCCCGGCTGAGATGGGCGATGGCGGCACAAACGCGGGGGCGATGGCGGGGGCGGACGCGGGACGCAGGACGGGGCCCGGTGCGGTTTGCGCGGGTGCGAGGACGACGCGGCGCGGCATGCGGTAGAGTTCGGCCATGGTGCGGAGGAGTTCGCGGCGCTTGATGGGCTTGGAGAGTCGAGTGTGCCGGCTGCCAGCGGGCGGCGCGAAGCGCTCGCGGTCGAGCTTGGCGCTGGTGATGGGCATGATGGTGATGATGGCGGTGCCGCGCATGGCGGCGGCGTTGAGCATGGGCTGCACCTCTTCCTGACTCAGGCGGGAGACGTCGAGGATGAAGAGACCGGCTTCTTCAAGCACAGCGTCCAGCTCGACGAGGGAGCGGTCGCGCATGGTGTTCACGGTCATGTTCCACTGCATGAGGGACTGCTGGAGCACCTGCTGGGTGGTGGGATGCGCGCTGTAAAGGGTGACGGGGCGGTTTTTGACGACATTGAGCCAACTGATCTCTTCGTCGCGGGATTCGTCGTCGGGGGCGACGACGAGAGGGATCTCGAAGAAGAAGTCGGACCCCTTCCCTTCCTCGCTGACGACGCTGACCTCACCGTGCATGAGTTTGACGAGTTTTTTGGAGATGGCGAGGCCGAGGCCGGTGCCGCCGTATTTGCGCGTGGTGGAGGAGTCGGCCTGGTTGAAGGCCTGGAAGAGCTGGCCGATTTTGTCGCCCGGAATGCCGATGCCGGTGTCGCGCACGGAGAAGTGGAGGAGGGTGAGATCGCCCTGCGGGGAGGGGCGCGAAACTTGGCGGACGAGCAGGAGGATCTCGCCCTTCTCAGTGAACTTGATGGCGTTGCCGACGAGATTGACGAGGACCTGTTTGATGCGCTGGAAGTCGCCCATGATCTTGCGCGGCAGGGCGGCGTCGAGGTGGACGTTGAGTTCGAGGTTTTTCTCGGCGGCCTTGTGGGAGAAGACGTCGGTGGTCTCGCTGAGGAGTTTTTCGATGTCCACGGGGAGGCGCTCGATGTCCAGCTTGGCGGACTCGAGCTTGGAGAAGTCGAGGATGTCGTTGATGACGTGGAGGAGGGATTCGCCGCTGGAGCGGATCATGCGGACGAGTTCTTCCTGCTCGGCGTCCATGCCCATCTCGATGAGGAGGCTGGTGGTGCCGATGATGCCGTTCATCGGGGTGCGGATCTCGTGGCTCATGTTGGCGAGGAAGTTGCCTTTGGCGGCGGTGGCGGTCTCGGCCTGGCGCTTGGCGGCATCGTATTCGACGAGGAGGGTGTGCTTGCGCTGGTCCTCCTCCTGGATGTGGCAGATCATGGTGTTGAACTCCTCCTGGACGAGGTCGAGGTCGTCGCAGCCACGGGCGGGGACGCGGATGCTCAGGTTGCCGGCGCGCATGGCGCGGAAGGCATGGATGAGGGCGTGGGTTTTGTGGGTGATGCGGCGGCCGATGACGTAGAAGCTGAAGACGGCGAGGACGAGTCCAGCGCAAGCACCGAGAATGGGTACAATGAGGCGCTGGGTGTTGAGCAGATGACGCAACTGCACCAGGGGCTGGCGGGCGATGAAGGCGCCGGCGACATGGCCGTCACGGCTGTAGAGCGGGGCGGCGCTGATGAGCCAGTGGTCGCTGCCGTTAAGCTCCAGATTGCGTCTGTCGCTGGTGTCATCCATGACCAGGGTGCTGCCGGCCATGACGCGGTAGATGAGGTTGTCCATGTGCGCCGGGGTCGGCTCGTTAATGACGCACTTCTGGCCGATGGGGAGGATGGCGATGGGCGGTGACTTGGCCACCGGGGACAAGCCGATGCCAGCGGTGGTCTGACGGGGGGCGACGACCTCGACCTGAAGACCCAATGGTTGCAGCGCGGGCGGGATGTCCACGGTTTGCAAGCGCAGGCGCATGCGGGTTTCATTCTCCCAGTTCAAGGGAGCGATGCCGCTGATCTCGCCCTCGCTGAGCGCCTGGCGGTTGAGTTCCATCTGCCCGGAGAGGGCGACGGCACCGAGGTAGGAACTCTGCACAAAGCGCAGGGTGATGAACTCCTGCCACAGAAAGCCCGCCGCCGTGGCCCCGGCGCCGACGAGAACGGCGAACATGCCCAGGAGCGTGAAGCGGTTGGCGATCTGGAAGTTGAACTTCATGAGGCAGCACCCGTCTGGAAGGAGATGGCGTCGGCTTCCGACAGCATGGCACGGCGCACGGCTAGGCAGAGGTTTTCGAGGTTGAAGGGCTTGGCCAGCACATCGGTGAAGCCGATAGCCTGGCAGAGATCCTTCACATCCTCCTGAAAATAGCCGCTGCAGGCGATGACGGGGAGGCGCGGATCACAGGCGCGCAGCCATTCGAGCACCTCAAAGCCGGAGGCACCGCCGGGCATGGTAAGATCGAGGATGGCGACGGTAAAACGTGGCCCCCGTTCGACGCCGGCGCGGACGAGTTCGAGTGCCTCTTCGCCGGTGCGCACCGCCGTGGCCTCGAAGCCGCGGGCTTCGAGCACGGCCTTGCCGACGGCGAGAATATGCGGTTCATCATCAACCAAGAGGACGCGGGCGATGGCACGCGTGGCAAACTCACGGGGCAGGAGCTGGGTGGTCTGGGACATGGCGGTAATAGGTGGTGATTGAATGTTCAGGGGCCTCACATGGCGGTGTAGCTGAGGCATTTGATTTCATCGAGGGAGGTGTGGCCGCCGATGACCTGCTGGAGGCCTTCCTGGTAAAGGGAGCGGAAACCGTTCTTGAAGGCGGCGGCACGCATGGCGCTGAGGGGTGCGCCATCTTCAATGAGGTCGCGCAACTCGTTGTTCACCTCGCACAGCTCCATGAGGGCGACGCGGCCGGCGTAACCGGTGCCGTGGCATTCATCACAGCCGCGGGCGTTGTAGATCGGCGTGGTGAGGGGCTGGGTGATGACGGCCTGCTTGGCCAGGAGATCCTGCACGTCCTGCGCCGCCTGTAGGGGCTGCTTGCAGTAGGTGCAGAGGCGGCGGCCCAGACGCTGCGCTTGGCTGAGAGCGAGGGAGTCGGCCAGCAGGTATTTTTCCACGCCCATGGACATGAGACGTGACACGGCGCGCAGCGAGTCGTTCGCATGCAAGGTGGTGAGCACTAGGTGGCCGGTGAGCGAGGCGTTCACCGCCGCCATGGCGGTTTCCGCATCGCGGGATTCACCGATGAGGATGATGTCCGGGTCGGCACGCAGCAGGGAACGCAGGCCGTTGGCGAAGTCGAGGCCACGCGCGACATTGATCTGCGTCTGGTTGATGCCTTCGATCTCGTATTCGATCGGGTCTTCGATGGTCTGGATGTTGACGCCTTCATCGTTCACGCTGTTGAGCAGGGCGTAGAGCGTGGTCGTTTTACCGGAACCGGTGGGACCGGTGACGAGCACGAGGCCCTGATCCCGCTGCATGGTGCGCGTGAGGATGTCCACCTGGCGCTGGGAGAGATTGAAGTCCGAGAGACGCTTCACGCCGTCCTGCTTGTCGAGGAAGCGCATGATGACCTTCTGGAACTCACGCCGCGTGGGGATGGCGGCGACACGGACATCGACACGACGGCGGCCGATGGAAAGTGCCATGCGACCGTCCTGGCACTCCTGGCGGCTCTGGTTCATGCCGGCGTAGTTTTTCAGCAGTGCGACGTAGCGATTGAGCTGACTCTCCGGGGCCGTCATGATGGTCTTCATGGTGCCGTCCATGCGGGCGCGGAAGCGGGTGAAGTTATAAAACTTCTCCACATGCAAGTCGGAGGCGCGGCAGCGGATGGCGGTGAACAAGGCCCACTGCACGAGCTGCTCGGGTTCGTGATTCGGATTTTGCGGATTGATGCGGCCCATGTCCTCAGGGGAGATCTCGACGACACTGGAGTCATCCGCAGCGGTGAGGCTGGCGCTGTCCATGGACGCCACCGCACCAGGATCGAAGGTGGCGCCGGCGCGGTTGATGGCTTCGCGAATGCTGGCCAGATCGGCCAGTACGGGCACGATTTTCACCGCCGGGTTGCCCATGGAAAGCCATTCATCCTCGAAAGCGTAGCAGTCGCTGCTTTCGCTGAGGAGAAAGACGACATGCTTGCCGATGAAGAGCGGATAGACGTTGTGGCGCTCCAGCAACGGAATGGGGAAGAAGGTCTGGCGCTGCGCCTCGGTGGCACTGTAAACGAGCGTGCGGCAGCCGCTGACGAGATGCTGCAGGGCGATGCCCATGTTGCGCTGCACGACGTTGAAATGCGTGGTGGCGAGCGTGTCCGATTTGCCCTTCTGCGCCTCGTAGAAGCCCTTGAGCTTGGTGATTTCAGCCGGCTCGTAGGGATATTTTTCCAGCAGCCAGTTGAAGGCACCCTCCAGCCCCAGATCGGCAAACACGGGCGGCTGGAGCTGCTCCATCGCATTCGACTGCGAGATCGGCATCTGGCCAAAGCGCAGCACCAGATCCTTGCGCGTGTTTTGATACTGCTCCTGCGTGATGATGACGCGGATCGTGAGGAAATGCGGCACGCCCCAGAGGTCTCCGGCCTTGGGATTGTGATGCGCCATGACCAGCAGCGGACCGATGGTGGTCACCGGCAGCCAGGGATCGGCGACATACGGCACGCGGCCCAGTTTGCGGATCAACCGCTCGGCATCGGGCGAGCAGCTTTCACGCAGCAAGGTGACCGGCAGCATGCCGTACTGCACGGCGAGGCCTTCGATGGATTGAATGGCGAGGATCGCCGTCTGCCGCGCCTCGATTGTCGCGTTGGGCGGATTACTCGCAGCCCCAAAGGATTTGGAGGCTGGAGGGGGCTCAAGATTGGAAACAATGGAAGACATGAGTGGGTGCGTGGCGGGATCAGCGCCCCGCCATTTGGAAATTCGGCGGAAAGACGAACGCCGTGGTGAAATCCGAGCCGTCGAAATTCATCAACAGACCAGTGCCCGTCTGGCCGGGCTTGAGCAGTTCGTAAAGCTTGCCGTTCCAGCGCAGGCGGTGCTGCGCGGTGGAACTACTGGAGACCGGGTTGTAACGCGGATCCATGTAGGGCGAGCCGATTTTGGCACGATCCATGTCCGTGTCGCGATACTGGAGCGTGCGCAGAATGACCATTTCATCGGCGGTGGAGCCGTCCATGGAATTGAACAGCAATTCGTAGTTATGCTGGGCAAAACGATACAGCGCATGATTGAGCCGTTCCTGCCGTTCTGCCGCCACCGCATCCTTGGCTCCGCCGAGGAATTGATGAAACGATCCCACGGTGATGGTGGACAAAACACCGATGATTGAAATCACAATGACCAGCTCAGACATGGAGAAACCTCCAGCCTTGCTGCGGCATAGCAGGAAGTTGGAGGGTGGCAAACAGGTTCCTCTGTCTGGGGAGGCGGTCATGCTTGGAGGCGGTGTCAGTAATAAATGATGCCGGTCGGACCGGTGAGCGCAGCCTTGGTCATGGTGGTGATGGACGGCGGAAAGGTCACTGAGTACCCGGACGGCATGAATGCGGCCAGGGTGGTCTCCGAAAAGCTCAGGTAGGGCCGCAGCAGGGTGTACTTCGCCTCAGAGGAGGCCGAGGCAGACCAGTCCAGCGCCGCCTGGGTCCGGCCACGCACCTGGATATAGCTCGCCTGGGCAAGATTCAGTGATTCGGCACGGGCGATCGCCAGATTGCGCTCGCTGTCACCGCGCATGCGTGTGACTGAAGGAATAGCCATAAAGGCGATGATGCCGATGATCGAGACACAGGCCATCATCTCCACCAGCGAGAAGCCGCGAAGAAACTGGCGTGAAGCTTTGTGAAGTGCGTTCATGGTGACATCAGGTGAAGTGGTTCATTCGTTAACTAGGTCCACGCGCGGAAAATCGCCGCTCTGCCAGGTGGGTAGCGCCAGGTACTGCTTCGCATTGTCCAAAGCAGCAGTTTTCAGCTTGTCGGTGCCGGTCGTATAATCCAAAAAATGGTCGGCGGTGGTCTGATCGAGAAATCCGGCGCGTAAATTGGGATCTGCCGAAGTTGGTTGGGGTATCAGCTGGTTAAAGCGGGCGGAGGTGGTGCTCAGAGCATTGTATGTAGTGCGCACGCTCTCGAGGCTGCGCAGTTGCGCGGTGCTGCCGACACGGTTCTGCGCCATCACCCAGGCAGTCAGGGCGCTTTGTACGGCTGCCTGCTGCTGCCGGGCCATGACACGATGGGCATCGCGCGAGACGTTCGAGATCGCCGCCACCACGAGCGATGACATGATGCCGATGATGGCAATCGTGAAGATCGCCTCGACAAAGCTGAATCCATTTCCTCTCCTGTGAATTGTCATGTTCATGTCCAGTGCAGCCTTGCGTTTATTTGCGAAAAAGTCCGCCGGGGAGTCACCTCCCCGGCGGACGTTGATCGTCCGAATCTGTTGTTTAGATCACAGAGCCAGGCGACAGGTCCAGACGGCTATTACGAGCCTGGGTTGTATTTGACGTGCTTGTTGGTGTCGTCCCACTCGAGGTAGGCAGTAACCCCGGCTTCCTCATCGTTGTCGATTTCACCGGAGGTGAAGAGCTTGCTCTGGAAGGCGCCGTCATCGGGGGAAACACCAGATTGGGCCTTGGTGACGAGGTTGGAGGTCGCCCAACCGGTGGTGCTGACGCCAGCGGCGACGGCGGCATTGAGCACGGAGGCGACGGTCTGCGCATTGCGCTTAGCGGCGGCATCACGAGCGGTGTCGTTCAGGTTGCCGATGTTTGGGATCGCGATCGCGGCGATGATGCCGATGATGGCGATGACGACGAGCATTTCCACGAGGCTGAAGCCAGCCTTGCGTGAGGTGTTGAGCTTGATGTGTTTCATAGTGTGTTGTGTGTTTGGCTGTTGGTATTGCTTCGAGTTGTTCAGCTCGTTGGAGTTGCTCATCCTCGAATTATGGTATTTATAACTCAATTCAAATACATGCACAATACATTTTTTACATATTCCATACTTTTCATCAAAACCAGCTCAAAACAGCCACTGGTTGTGATCACACCACAAATTCGGTTCACCCGGCCAGAAGTGGGTGAATTTGATTCGGTTTGCGTTGAGTTACATTATGATTGATATTGTTTAATATGAATATTATCAAACGATTCAAAGATCACCTTTCCCATGAATTCAGCCAGCATGGTCGCATCTGGTTTTCGGTCTTTTTGGCAGTCAGTTTGATCAATTTGCCAAATCTCATCGCCTGCTTCATCCCGGGTTTTGCGTGGGTTTCCGTCAAACTCTGGCTGTTCAGCATGGCGTTAACTTTGCTCGCCTGCGCCCTCGGATTGAGGGTTCGTGCCATGCTGTGGCTAGCGCTGCCGCTGATCGTGCTCGTTCCTGCCTGCATCGCCTGCCTGCTCTCGATTCACAATCTTCCGACCACTTTCTTGTTTCTCGCCCTGCTCGAAACCAACCAGGTCGAGCTCAGCAGCTTTCAAGGTCATATGCTCTATAGCGGGCTGGGAACTGTGATTTTGATGGCGGTGTATGTCTGGGTGGTCAAAGCGCGTGTGCCGGCAGGGTTCCGATTTGGCCCCGCAGGTCGTGTCCTTGTTCTGGGAACACTGCTCACGCCTGCCATTTACGATCTGATGATTTACAATCCTGTGGTCAGCATCGCTGGCATCAAACAGCGCTGTCTGTCCACCTTTCCATGCTCGACCGTTTACGGGGCTTATGAAGCGCTGGACCTGCGTGCCCGCGTTCAGAACCGCCAAGATCTGCTGGGAAAACTCGCCATCGACCAGGAGCCTGAGTTTCGCGAAGAGCACAACCGTCAGGTTCACATGCTGGTCATCGGCGAAAGCGCCACCAAAAGCTGTTTCGGCCTCTACGGCTACGAGCGGGAGACCACCCCCCTGTTGGAGCGCACTCCCGGCCTGCTGCCGTTCAGGGATGTTGCCAGCACCGCCACCGTAACACTGCTGGCGGTGCCTTCCATGATCACGGCCTCCCCACCAGGCAAGGTGATCGAAGCCACGCAACAAACCAGCCTGCTCACAGCCTACAAGAAGGCGGGGTTCCGCGTTTACTGGCTCTCCGCCCAACGAAAACACGGCACCTTTGACACCTTGACTTCCATTTTCGCCGAGGATGCGGACGAAGCGGTGTTCAAGGGCGGAAAATTCGACACCTACGGCGCAGGAGCCTACGGCGGCACCTCAGACGCCAGCCTGCTGCCCCTGGTGCGAAACGTTCTGCAACGCAACGAGCCCAAAGTGCTCTTTGTGCTGCACACCATCGGCAGCCACGGCCCGTATCCTTCGCGTTACTCGGAGAAACGGGCCCGCTTCCCTGCGGACAGGCAGGCGGTCATGAACGCCCTGAGGCGTATTTCCAGCGGCACCGCCAGTGATCCGCAGGAACTTCAGCTCGTGCAGAACTCGTACGACAACACCATCTGCGCCACGGATTTCCTCCTCGCCAACCTCATCCACGACCTGAACAGCATCCAGGCATCCTCCTGGCTGTGCTACATCTCTGACCACGGCGAAAACACCTCCAAGGCGCTCCTGGGCAAATTCATGCACGGGATGATCACCAGGCAGGTCGTTGAGATTCCGATGCTCATGTGGCTTTCCCCCCTCTACGAACAGACTCATCCGGCCAAAGCCGCCGCCTTAAAGGCCAATCTCAACACTTCCTTCAGCGCCGCCTGCACGTTCCATACCGTTCTCGACATGGGCGGCCTGTCCTGCGCCGACTTTAAAAAAGAATGGAGCTGCGCGTCGCCTCAGTTCAACCCAGGACCACGCCTGGTGTGCGATTCCAACGGCAAGATTACCGACTACGACCAAAAATTCCCTCCGCTGCAGGCTTCGAGCAAGAGCCATCCAAAGCAGGCATCTGAAGAAACCCGGAGCGTAATGATCGGCACCCCATGACTTAGCACAGCCTCATGAAAAGCTGATTTCACTGGCTCACGCCGGAACCACCAAGCACACTCCATGGCCCTGCCCTTCCATTTCGCATGAATATCTTCTTCAAAACGGCACTCCTGCTCTTCGGCTCGTTCGCCATCGCCGCCGAACTGCCCAAAGCGGCTCCAGAGCCAACGCCGGTAATTCTGCCTGCTGAGGTTCACGACATCGCCCCAGATCAAGTCGAACGCTATCTCGTGGATCACCTCGACACGATCATCATCGACGTACGCACCGAAGACGAACGCCGCACGCGCGGCTTCATCCTCAACTCGCTGCATCACGACTACTTCCACGGCCAGAAAACGATCGATGCCCTCGCCAAGCTCGACAAAACCAAACCCTGCATCGTCTATTGCGCCATCGGCGGTCGTGCGCAGCTCATCGCGGTCGAAATGCACAAACTCGGCTTCAAAAACATCCTGCTGCTCAAAGGCGGCTTCAACGCCTGGACCGCCAGCGGTCAGGCGGTCGCGAAGTAGTCACTCCTGGCCTGCATTTCCAGCTTCTCACCGCATCGCATCACTTTAAACGGCTGCTGCAGCCTCTCGCAGGTCTCTGTAAACTCCGCCGGTGTCGTCGTGTTGAACTCAAACATGTCGTAGTGGCATGGCACGACGAGCCTGGCACCGCCCGCCTTCGCCAACGCCGCCGCTTCGGTGCCGTTGAGGTTGCCAGCCACCCGTCGTTGCGGCTGGTTGCCGTTGATTGGCAGCAGCACCAGATCACAGCGCTGCGTACGCAAGGCGGTGACGATGTCATCATGCCACAGCGTGTCACCACTATGGTAGATCGTGAACGGGCCGCATTTCACGAGAAAACCGGTGTAGTGGCAGTTGCCATGCTCATCACGCAGCACCTCGTTGTGCTTCGCGATCACGCCACGCAGCTCCCAGCTTCCTTCCACATGCCTATCGTGATCGCCGATGCCACAAAACACGACATCCGCCTTTCCCAAACGCTTTTCAGCCTCGGGAATGATCGGATGCGGCAGATACAGCCGGCACCCCGGATTGGCCTGCGCCAGCGGCACCAGTGTTTCGCCATCGAGATGATCGGTATGCACATGACTCGCCGTGACACGCGTGATTCCCGTGAGTTTCGCCGGGTCAATGCAGCGCTCCGTCATGCGCACATGCGGCTTGTCGGTCGCGGCATACTTCTTCGTCAGCGAATCGGAGAGATAAGGATCAAACAGCAGCCGCTCCCCTGCCCATTGCACCAGAAACCCGCTCTGCCCCAGCCACCACACATGCAGCGTGTCTTCATCCTGCGACGCCGCCGCAATGTCCGCCAGCAGCGCTTCGTCTTTTTGGAATGCCGCGATCATGCGCCAAATTGAATCGCCGCGATCTTCTCCGCCATGTCATGGCTGGCGCAGAACACCAGCTCCGCCGCCGCCGCACGCGAAAGCCGCGCACGCAGCACACTCACGCGCCCCATGTTCAGGCCATCGACAAACGCCTGCACCGGGCGGTTCACCGGATCGAGGCTGCGAATCTCCACCGTCGTATCCGGCGACAGCAACGCACTGCGCCAGTGCGCCGGCTCCAGGACGTTCGAGCCGACCAGCAGCCATGCCGGCGTGTCCGCCAGCAACGGTGAGGCCCCCATGCTGCGCGCATAGGCCGTCGATCCCGCCGCTGTGGCCACGAGTGCGCCATCGCACACCAGCTTGGGAATGCGCTTCACATTGTTCACCGAAATTTCCAGCCACGCACTCTGGCTCGTCGCACGCTCCAGCCAGGCGTCATTAAAACCGTACGCCGTCCGCATGCCGCCGTTCTCATCCTCGCATTCGAGGTAAAGCATCGGCAACTGCCGGAAGATCACATCATCCGGCGGAAACGCGCCGGTGATCTGTTGAGGTGCATTCATCAAAAAGCCGAGATGACCCGCATTGATGCCAAAGAACGGCAGTCGCGCCCGCCAGTGCTCGCGGATGCTGCGCAGCATGGCCCCATCGCCCCCCACCACGCTGATGAAGTCCGCGTCACCCGCCGCCACCTGGCGCTGCGTCAGCGGTGCGCTCAAATCACGCGCCTTCGGGTTCGCGGCATCAGATTGAAGAAAAAACTGCGCGTCTTCGAGCGTGCCGCGCGCCCAGTTGCCCGGAATCGGCGCACGGTAGAGACCGTAACGCTCCATATATGCCTGTGCTCGCGACGGCACCAAGCCGCTCACATTTTTACCCTGGCTCAAGCCTTCGCGTATCACCGTGCTAGCCCCCTCGACACACAGATCGACCACACGCGCCTGCGGTGGCAGATCACGCGCATCAAATTCATATCCCGGGCGCTTCAGCACCGCAAAGTTCGCTTTCTGCCAGAGTTCCACGCCACGCTCCCACGTCCGCTGGATCAACGACTCCCCCAGAGCACCACCCGCGATCAAATCCGCCCCCACCACATGCCACAGCTCTCCCTGCGCTTCAAACCGCGTCTGCAACACGTGGTTCCGCGTGAATGTCTCCTGCTCGAAGTCACTGAGATCGACCACCACCTTGGCTAGGCCACCGAACACAATGTCCGCCAGTGCCGCCCGATACACCGGCGGCACACTGCCCGTGACAGGTTTGTCAGGTCGCGGCCCGCAAGGAATCACACGCACCTCGTCAAACATCCCCGCCAGATGCGCTGCAATGGCGGCATGATGATTCCCTGGCGGATTGAAACTGCCTCCAAAAATGGCGATGCTTTTCGGCATGCCGCACCGTGCCAGCGGTCGAAACGAGTGCAAGCACCCAGAACGCCTCCTGCCTGACAGACGCACCGACGCAGCAGTATCTGAGCGGACTGGCCGTTGACAATGCGGGGCAAGACATTCCAGTCGGAGCGGTTGTCTAGCCACAGCCAGCCTCACCATGAAACTTCTCCTCCCCCTGCTGCTTCTCGTTAGTTCTACCACACTGCTGCTGGCGGAACCCGTTTTTTACCCGTGGTCCTACACCGAGAGGGATCTGTTCCCCAGCGCCATCATTTCCACGGCGACCGTGGATTGGAATGGCGAAGAGGAAAACGCCGAGGATCGAAAAACCGAGGACGACCCGCGTCTGAAGAAAAAAGAAGTCCCGATCTTTGGCGATGAGAACAGTTGGCTCGGCGTGGAGCTGTCCGGCCTGCCCAAGGGTGCGCAGGTCGAGGTGGAAATTTCCGTTGATGGCTTCATGAAGCCGTCGAAATGGAAAGGCACGATCACCAAAAAGACTCCCGACGGCGAGGCGCTCATCTTCCCGAAAGCGGCGTGGGATTACGCCGCGCTGCTGAAGGTGCGCCAGCAGCGGCCCGTGACCGCCACTTTCAAAGTGACCGTCAATGGGGCAGCCCTGCCCGATGAAACGCAGACGCACATCATGAAGTCCCTCAACGACTGCCCGTTCTATGTGCTGCACGATGAGGAAGGGGAGGACTTCGACGATTTCTCGTGGCTCTTCGCCGCCTACGTGAATGAAAACCATCCCCTGGTGGACCGCATTCTCAAGGAAGCACTCGACAGCGGCCTCGTCTCCGGCTTCACCGGCTACCAGTCAGAAGATCCGAAGGAGGTCATGATGCAGGTCTTTGCCGTGTGGAATGCCCTGCAACGCCGCGGCATCAAATACAGCGATGTCTCCACCACGACACCCAGCAAATTCGTCGTCAGCCAGAACGTGCGTTTCCTCGATGATTCCATCGACGCCACCCAGGCGAACTGTGTGGACGGCTCCGTGCTGATGGCTTCGATCCTGCAGAAGATCGGCATCAATTCCTACCTCGTCATGGTGCCGGGCCATTGCTTTCTGGCCTTCGACACGGGCGAGGACGCGGATGCCGGGATCATCGGCCTCGAAACCACCATGCTGGGCGACAACGAACTCAAACCGGTGAAGGAGATCCCCAGCCTGCCGCAAAAGGCCAAGCTGAAAGAATTTCAAGCCTCCTACAAAACCTTCAGCAACGCCGTGAAAACCGGCAACGCCGCGCTGGAAGAAAACGCAGAGGCATTCGAGAACGAGGAAGACCCGAACATCCAGCTCATCTCCATTAATGACGCACGGGAGCTTGGCATCATGCCGATCGACTCGACTCGTGACAAAAAATAGCTGCCGCCAAGTTATACCCAACGTCACCATGATTTGTGAATCTTTACTCAATGTCATTAAGTTAAGGCACTTCTCATGATGTGTTCCCGCAGATTCAGATAACCCACAGATTTTTTTCCGGATCCCAATCTGCGGGTTTTCTGAATCTGCGGGAACTCCTTCTTAACTTAATGA
>NZ_JBJXFV010000119.1:0-3068 GCF_046154365.1 Prosthecobacter sp. | reverse complement strand
AGGTCGAGCAGATAGCTGGCGGCTTCGATGTCGCCGCGATGGGTGGCGCACCAGACGGTGCTTTCGGTGACGGTGAGGTAGAGGTGGAGTTCGTTCCACCTGAAGTTGGGATCGCTGATTTCGACGGGCGTTCTCATCCCAGGACGAAGGCGGCATTGGATATGTCATTTCGATCCCTGCTTCATTTCGATCTGCTGGATGACCGCGTCCAGCCACCAGCGGGTGCGTTCATCGGCCGTTTCGCGTGACCTGTTCAAGCTCGGAAGAGCGGGCTTTCCCTGGCTGCGCAGCCGGCGTGCCGCCGCCTCGCTGGCATTGAGGTCAGCGCCGCCAAGACGTTGGATCAAAAGGTTCATTTCAGCGATGTCGGCCGCCTTGATGGTGATGCTGAGTTTCGCACCAGCGCTGGCCGGTGTGAGATCGGCATTGTAGGCCATGACTTCGAGCGCGTGCTCACCCGGCAGCAGACCGGTGAGCGCATGCTCCTTCTTGTCCGTGGCCAGCGACCATTCACCCGCGTCGATGCGCCAGGTGTGCCAGGCGGCCTGGCCGAATTCGATCCGCGCCGTGTCGGCCAGCACCGCATGCAGCGTCACCCGGCTTTCCGGCTGCGGCAGGCGGGAGCGGACGGCGAGATATTTTTCGCCATGCCAGCCGAATTGCAGGCGCAGGAAGGCGTTGCCGGCCAAATCCATGCGCACTTCGTAGAGACGTGTGCCATCAGGCAAAGGATTGGGTTCACCCGGCTGTAGGACGGGAACCGCGCAACCGGGAATACATTTCCACAAGCGGCGCTGCGTGTCGCTGAGCCAGCAGACGCCGTGGCGGTCATAAGCCGTGCTGGAAACATTCTTCACCGGGCAGTCATGCGGTGGCTGCGCCTCCTCCGAATGATAAACACGCTGCGTCTCATCCGCCTTCTGCTCGGTGCGTCGCCATTGGCCGTCAGGCATGAGCTGCCAGTTGTAACCGCTGAAGGCCAGGGTAAACCGGCCATCTTGGTCGAAACGCGGCGGGCTGGTGACCCGCGCGTCAGGACCGGCGATGTCGGTGATCTTCCATTCCTTCCAGCCACGGCCATCAAAGTGATGCAGCGTCCCTGACTGACGCAAAAAACCGGCGCGCATGGGCGAACCTGCAGATGAAACCGGTGCCAAGCTCGGGAAATCGCGCAGCAACAGCCTGGTCGCAGGCCGCATCCGCGCCACGAGCGCTGCTTCGATGCTCGCGAAGACGTGCCACTCGCCGGTGGTGAAATCACACACCGCCGCCGGGCCGGCTTTCATCGGTATAAACCAGCCCTGCTCATGCGCGTCGGCGATGAAGGCGTTGCTGCCCATCTGCGTCACCTTTTCCGGCACCGACAGTACGTTCCAGCGGCCGTTCTCCCAGCACTGAAAAGTGTCATCCGCCATGCGGCCCCAGATGCGTCCACGCGCATCCTCCAGCAGCAATGATTCAGTCTGCACGATCGCCAGCCGCACTGGCGCAGGATTCACCGATGCAGCAGGTTTGAGCGGCAGCAGGCAGGTCTGTCCCGTGCCGCGATCCAGCACGACGAACTGCGTGTCTCCCGCCCGTGCCATCTCGACGGGTTCCCGCAGCGTGAGGCCATTGCGCCAGTCGAGCGTCTTCAAAACGCCTTTCGCCGCGAATGGCACGAAGACGAGGCCGCCGCCCTTCACACAAGTCCAAAATCCCTCCTTGGTCTCGATCACCGGACGGTCAGGCCAGCCGAAGGCAGGCTCGGCATCCAGCTTCCACGTCAGCGGGGAGAGCTGGGTGCCACGAAGTCGAAACAGCGCGCTGGTACGTTTTTGCGGATCATAAAAACGCTGCGTTCGCAGCTCGAGCTGGGCGTTGAAGGTCTTCGACACGCTGACTTCCTGCTCGGTGGGCCGCGGCGTGGTGATGAGATGCCAGTCATCGTGCGCGGGGAAAATTTTCTCGATGTGCTTCAGTTCGTCTCCGGGTGCGGCAAACACATTCATCGCATTTTTCTCCACATCGAGATCAAACAAGCCCACACCGGCCACGGCAATGGCGAGACGATTGCGCATCCACGGCACCACCACCGATATCGGCTGCTCAGGCTTGGTGCCGGGAAGGTCCTGAAACGAGAAACCCTGCGGGGTAAACCGGCCCAGTCCGCGCAGCCGCCATTCCCATTCCATGGGCTTCATCGCCTGACTCCACAGCCAGATCGTCCCGCGCTGGTCCTGCACCGCATGCACCGGCACAAAACCGGTGCGGGAGGAGCCGTCGTCGTTTTTCTTCGGCGGCAGGAAAGCATCCTCCGGCAGCGTGATGATCTCGGGATCCGCCCCGCCCTTGCCGATGCGCAGCAACTCGCGGCCGGACGCGGTCACCAGCAGGCCGCCATCCGCCAATGGCAGCAGATGTGGCTCGTTCAACTTCACCGGAATGCGTGCCAGCACCTGATGCCGCTTCGTGGTGTGGCGGCTCAGCACATGATCGTCCGCCGTCGCTTCATCACGCCACAGACAGGCGATGGTACCGTCCTGCAGCCGGGCCAGTTTCAGCGCCTTCAACGTTGGCGGAAATCCAGGCAGCTTCACCGGCGACCAGTGATCCTTCTGAAACACCGCCAGCCGTGCGCCCTGGCTGCGAAAGATGGCCCACGCACGGTTCTGCGCATCGCTGGCGATGGCAGCGATGGCTTTGCGGGCCTCCGGTTCTTCAAACTCCTCACCTTTCGCATCCACCTCAATGCCGATGGGGATCGGCCGTGATTCCTGCCCGGCCGCTAATCCGGCGAGCAGGCAAAACAACCAACCAACTGACACACAACGCCTCATAAGCCTACCAGGAGTAATGCACCGTGTAGGTAATGGTCTTCTCCTCACCAGGCTTCAATGGGATGCGAAACTCGATGGTCTGGGCGTCGGTTTTGAGCTGTGTGTTGCTGCTTTCTCTGATCTCCCAGTTCAACGCGCGGTAAAGGTGCTCGACGACGCGGATTTCGACGGCTTCGTCCTGCTTGCGGTTGCGGACTTTGATCTCGAAGGATTCATCCATCCAGTGGTTGGAATCGTCACTCTTGAAGT
>NZ_JBJXFV010000110.1:0-51889 GCF_046154365.1 Prosthecobacter sp. | reverse complement strand
CTCTTGCCAACGGCGGAACAGGCAGTGGGATAGGTTCGGCGACCAGTTCGTCGGCCAATCTTGTCTTGAATGGCGGCACGCTGCAATATACGGGAGCAGCAGCCAGCACCGACCGGCTCTTCAGCATTGGGAGCAGTGGCGGCACGTTGAACTCGTCAGGGACAGGTGCAGTGAACTTCACCAACACGGGCAGCATGGGCTTCAACGGCCAGACTGGCGCGCGCACCTTCAGTCTTATCGGCTCCAACACCAGCAGCAACACCATCGCCGCAGTCATTGGTGATAACACCGGTTCGACTTTTCTTGCAAAGTCTGGCACCGGCACCTGGGTGCTGACCGGCAACAACAACTACACCGGCACGACGACGATCAGCGCGGGCACATTGCAGATCGGCAACGGCGGCACCACCGGATCGCTCTCTTCCAGCAGCGCGATCACCAACAACGGCACGTTTGCGGTCAACCGCAGCAATGCGGTGGCACAGGGTGCGGATTTCAGCAGCGCAGGCATCAGCGGAACCGGCGGGTTCACCCAGGCGGGCAGCGGCACCACGACGTTGAATGCGGCCAACACTTACACCGGAGTCACGGCGGTGACCGACGGCGGTTTGACGCTGGCGAGCACCGGATCGCTGGGCAACACGGCGATCACCGTCAGCAATGCGGCCACCGTCTTCTCCGTGCTGACGGGTTCAGGCAGCGTGAATGTCGGTCTCTCGACGGCTGGCTCTGCAGGCGCGAGGTTGACGATGGGATCAGGAACGGTGTTGACGATGCAGGACGGAGCGGTGGGCACGTTCAATCTTCAGCAGCAGTCCAGTTTCGGCGCGGCGGTCACGGCGCTGACGATCAGTGGCGCGACATTGAACTTTGACCTCGGCAGCAGCGGGTCGGACCTTCTCGCGGTGGGCGTGGGCAAGGCGGCCGTCAGCGGCACGAACATCATTGATCTCAATTTGCTGGGTTCGAGCTTGAGCAACGGGACTTACAATCTGATCACGGCGAACCAGGGCCTCACCGGCACGTTCCAGTTCGCCACCGGCCTGACGAAGCAGACGGTGAGCCTCGGCGGTACGGCGTATGCGCTAAGTCTGCTGAACTCCGCCACCGCACAGCAGATCAATGTGAGCACCCCGGTCGCCCTGACCTGGACCGGACAGACTTCCGGAAATGGTGTGGCGGATTCAAGCTGGAACGACAGCGGGTCGAGCAACTGGGCCGACGGCAGCGGCGTGGGCAGCGCGACTAACTACGTGAACGGCGTCGGCGTGACCTTCCAGGACGTCAACGCTGTGACCAGTTCCAATGTGACCAATTTGACCGTGACGATTCAGGCCCCAGGCGTGAGCCCGACCTCGGTGCTCTTCAACAACTCGGCGGTGGATTACATCGTGGCCAACGCGTCCGGCACCATCGGCATCACCGGCACCACCGGCCTGACCAAGCAGGGGACTGGCACCGTCACGCTCAGCAGCGACAACACGTACACTGGAGCCACGACGATCACGGCGGGCACGTTGCAGGTGAATGGCTCGCTGGCGGCCGGCAGCACGGTGGGAGTCGGCACAGCAGGCACTTTGAGCGGTAGTGGTACGATCAATGGCGATGCGACGCTGACCGGAGCGGGCATCATCAATCTGACCAATCCCGGCATTATCGGCGGCGCGCTCGGCGTGACCGGCGGCAACTGGAACGGCGCTGGCAGTGTCACGGGACTCGTCACCTCAAGCAGCGGTGCGTTCACAATTGGGGCCGGGGCCAATCTGACCGCGAACAGCGGCTTGAGCGTGACGGGCGGCAGCATTGCCAGCGGCAGCAGCACGAGCACGATCACCGGTAGTGTGAACTACACGAGTGCTTCAGACAGCACCTTCAGCGGCGTGATTGCCGGCAGTGGCAAGAGTGTGACGATGAACAACAGCGCGGCGACGCTGATCCTCGATGGTGCGAACACCTACACCGGTGCGACGACGATCACGGCGGGAACGTTGCAACTGGGCAGCGGTGGCACGACTGGAACGCTTGCCACCAGCAGCGTGATCACCAACAACGGCACGTTTGAGATCAAGCGCAGCAACGCGGTGGTGCAGGGGACGGACTTCAACGGCGCTGGCATCAGCGGAATGGGCGGGATCACCCAGGCTGGCACAGGCACGACCACCTTGAACGCCACCAACACCTACACCGGAGCGACGCTGGTGAGCGCCGGGACGCTGCAACTGGGTTCGACCGGAGCTCTGGGCGACGTTGGGACTCACACCTCCGAGGTGACAGTGAGCAATGGTGCAACCCTTGACCTCAACGGTGTCACCGCGATGGCAAACACCGTGGACTTGAATCTCAACGGGACTTCCACGGCAACGGCGGGCGCTTTGACCAACAGCAGTGGCACTGCGGCGACCTGGGCGGGCACGGTGACACTTCAAAGCGCGAGCAGCATCGGCAGCAACAACGGCAACATCGTCCTCAGCGGCAATATCAGCGGCGGCTTCGCTTTGACCAAGGTGGGATCCGACAAGCTCACACTCACAGGTGTGAGCAACGGCAGCACCACGACAACGATCAGCGCGGGCACGTTGGAAATCGGCAATGGCGGCACCAGCGGCGTGCTGGGCAGCGGTTTGGTGATCAACAACGGCAACCTGACGATCAATCGCAGCGATGCGTTCACGATCGGGGCGGCCAACGCGATCAGCGGCACGGGTTCCTTCACGCAGGCGGGTGGCGGCACCACGACGATCACCGGAGCCAACAGCTACGCCGGAGCGACGACCATCAACGCGGGCACGCTGGAGATCGCCACAGGCGGTTCGCTGGATGGAACGAGCAGCGTGTCTTTGAACAGCGGCACCCTTCTCATCTCATCCGCGACCAACAATGTAGTGAACTCAGGCACATCGGCAGTATTCACGGTCGGGGCAGGGGGCGGAACGCTGGGCTTCGCGGATGCGCTCTCGGGCAACACGCAGACGTTCGGCGCTATCACGGTCGGAGGGGCCTTCACGGTGAACTTTGGCACTGGCAACACCAACAGCGTGATCTTCGACAGCCTGAACGGTGTTCCCGCAAACACGATCCTGGTGAAGGGCTGGACCGGCACGGTTTACTCAATCACCGACACCATCGACAACGGCAGCCTCACGCAGGATCACCTGGTGTTTAACAATGATCCGGGCTTCGCGGCGAACACAGCGCTGTCAGCCTTCACCTTCACGAATGATGCCGGTGCGTTTGTTGGCAGAGGTCTGCAGGTGGCTTTGGGCGGCCAGTTTGAGATCGTCGCCCTCGCCGATCCGGACGTTTTCTGGAACAGCTCTGTGAACAGTTCCTGGGGTGCAGGCAGCGCCACCACTTCCAACTGGTACACTACCGCCGCAGGCACGACTACGGCAACCCTGCCAGGTTCGGGAACGACCGTCCACATGACGGCGAATTCGGCGAGTTCGCTGACCACCTCGCTGGATGGCAGCTACAGCATTCGCGGTATCATTTTCTCAGGAGCGGGTACGGCCGCAGACAGTGGCAATGTGACCATCGCCAACGGCACCGGAGTGAACGTGCTGACCATCGGCACCAGTGGCATCACCGATTCCAGCGCCAGCGCCGCACACACCATCAGCGCAAACATCGCCCTCAACGGCAGCCAGACCTGGTCCAACGCGAGCAGCGGCGTGCTGACCATCAGCGGTGCCACCGTGACAGGCACCGGCAACCTGATCATCGACGGCGCTGGCAATACGGCCATCAGCGCAGCGATCCAAACGGGCACCGGCACGTTGACCAAGAACGGCACGGGCACGCTGACCTTGAGCGGATTGAACACCTACACCGGGCTGACCACGATCAACGATGGTGAGCTCGATCTCAACACCACCGGTGGTCTCGCCATCCGCGGAGACGTTACCGTGGGGGATTCCATTGGTGCCGCGAGTTCGGCGATTCTGAAACTGCTGCAGAGTGATCAGATCGCCACGACTTCGGCGGTGATCGTGAACTCAGATGGAGAACTCGCCCTCAATGGTTCGAGCAACACGGTGGCGTCTCTTACTTCGAATGGCGGGAGCATTACTTCGGGAGTGCCTGGGGGTAATCTGACGGTGACGGCAGCGCCTGCGTTCTCCGGCACCGGCAACACGATCGGTGCAGGAGCGACGGTGACGAGCAGCGTGACGGCAACGCTCGCCGCGAACGGCACTCTCGCGATCAATGGAACCTTGGCTGATTCACTGACGGTTGCTTCGGGTGCCACGCTGAGCGGCAGCGGTGGAGTGAATGGAACGACTGGAGTCACCAGCGGTACGATCAACGGCACAGGCTTGACGCTGACCGGCCTGACGACCTTCAACGGCGCAGGCAACATCTTCAGCGGTACGGTGACCTCAACCAATGGCGTAACATTGGCGGGTTCGGCCGCTCTGGCGCTGAATGGAGCCTTGACCGGCAACATGACGGTGGGCGCAGGCACCTTGAGCGGCACGGGATCGGTGAGCGGAATGACAGGAGTGACCGGCGGAACGATCAATGGCACAGGATTGACGCTGACGGGTGTGACGACCTTCAATGGCGCAGGTAACATTCTCAGCGGCACGGTGACTTCGACCAATGGCGTGACATTGGCGAGTTCCGCCGCGCTGGCATTGAACGGCGCACTGACCGGTAATATGACAGTGGGGAATGGCACGTTGACTGGCACGGGATCGGTGAGCGGAACGACGGGAGTGACCGGCGGAACGATCAACGGCACTGGGTTGACTCTCACTGGCGTGACTATTTTCAACGGCGCAGGCAACGTGCTCGATGGCACGGTGACTTCCACGAATGGCGTGACGCTGGCGAGTTCTGCCGCGCTGGCGTTGAATGGCGCATTGACCGGCAATCTCACGGTGGGAGATGGCACGCTGACCGGCACAGGCTCCGTGAGCGGCACGACGGGAGTGACCGGCGGAACGATCAACGGTACGGGCTTGACGCTGACCGGTGTGACGACCTTCAACGGCGCTGGAAACATTTTCAGCGGCACGGCGACCTCGACTGATGGCGTGACGCTGGTCAGTTCCGCAGCGTTGGCTCTGAATGGCGCACTGACCGGCAACCTCACCGTGGGCGATGGCACTCTGACGGGAACCGGCGGTTCGATCAGCGGCAATGCGAGCGTGAACGGCGGGATCATCAACCTGACCTCGGGCACCATCGGCACGCTGAGTGTGACAGGCGGCAACTGGAATGGCGCAGGCAGCGTGACCGGCTTGGCGACCTCAAGCAGCGGCACGTTCACGATTGGATCGGGAGCGAACCTGACGGCGAACGGCGGGCTGGACGTGACGGGGGGCAGCATTGCCAGCACGGACGCCACCAGCACGATCACCGGCAGTGTGAACTACACGAGTGCTTCAGACAGCATCTTCAGCGGTGTGATTGCCGGCAGCGGCAAGACGGTGACGCTGAACAATGGGGCGGCGACTTTGACTTTGGACGGCGCGAACACCTACACGGGTACGACGACCATCACCGCAGGCACACTGAGCGCCGCCAGCGGAGCGCTGGCAGGCACCAGTGCCATTAACGTGAACGGCGGGAATTTGAACGCCGTGGATTACAACCCGCTCGCAACGCTCACCCTGAACCCGTCCGGCACCGCATCCATCTCAGGTTCCAACTTGAACCTCGCTGCGGTGAGTAACGCGAACACCGCGCTCAACAGCCTCAATTTCACTGCAGCCACCGGGACCACCACCCTGAGTTCACTGACCGGGGCCGGTCACACCCACGTCACCAATGACCTGACGATCACCGGCGCTTTCGACACGGGAAGCCTGACGGTTGACGGCGTGGCGGCGATTGGAACCCTGAGCAGCGGCACCGCAAACTTCAACGGCGCGACGAGTGCGATCACCACTCTCAACGGTGGAACGGTCAATCTGGCAACGACCGCACTCAGCGTCAGTGATGGCACGACATCGGGTTCGATCACCGGCAGCGGCGGCAGTCTGATCAAGCTCTCGGCGGGAACGCTCACGCTCAATGGAGCCAACAGTTATGCCGGTCTTACAACCGTCAGCGCTGGAACGCTGGCGGTGGGCAGCAGCGGGAGCCTCAACAGCGGCAACGATCTCAACGTCGGAGCCTCGGGCACGGCCACTTTCGCGAACGTTGGCCAGAATCTCGGAACCGTGAGCAACCTGAACACGGCGGCGGACAGTCTTCATTTCACCGCTCTCACCGGCACCATCACGATCGATCAATTGACCGGTGTCGGCAGCACCACCTTTGGCAGTGATGCCACGATCACCACGGGTGGCATCACGGCGGGCACGATCGGGGTTGCAGGACTGCTCACTTCAGACATCTCCGGCGGCACGGTGAATGCGGGATCGCTCACCGCAGGCTCGGTCACCGGCGGCTCCAACACCATCACCGGTGCCGCTGGCATCACCACCGTGAACGGCGGCACGACCACGGTGGGCGGCGTCGCCACCGTTGCGGCACTCACCAGCGGTGTGGTCAATTTCAACGGTGCCACCAGTTCCATTACCACGCTTGACGGCGGCACGGTGAACCTGGGCACCACAGTGCTCACGGTCAGCGGCGGCACGAGCAGCGGCGCCATCACGGGAGCCAATGGCAGCGTGGTCAAGGACACGGCCAACATGCTGACGCTCACTGGCGCGAACACTTACGGCGGCACCACCGACGTCAACGCCGGAGTCCTCGTGGTGAACGGCTCTCTCACCGGTGGTGCCGCATTGACGGTTGCCTCGGGGGCCGCCATTGCGGGTGATGCGGGTTCCGTCACCACCGCCGTCAATGAATCCGTGTTTCTCAACGGCATCCTCAGCGTGGGCGATCCGAATCTCGTTTTGCCGGTGGCCTCGACGTTTTCGGTCAGCACTTCGGGGGCCGGCAGCATCATGATGGGACTCGGCAGTTTCCTCGCCGTGGACGTCTTCACCACAACGGGCATCGCTGACACACTCAATCTCACCGGGACACTGGATGCCACAGCCGGGGGCGCATTGGTGATCGGCAATCCCAATACGATCGTCGTCTCCGGTGGTGATCAATGGCAGGTTGTTAATCTCAATGGCGGTGCGGGAACCATCACCGGCACTCTCGGGCTCGACTCCAGCGCTTTGGCGCTCACGCCCAATCAGGTGGCGAATTTTGACCAGAACTCCGGCCTTCTCAAAGTCATCGATGTCAGCTCCGGCCTGCAGACCTCTGGAGCACAGGATCAGAGTGTGATGAGCGGCGTGCAGGGCCTAATGGGCGACGTCAACGGCCGTCTTTTTAACCTCCGCGCCGGGGGGGGCGAGGAGATGAACGGCGGCATCGGGCAATCACTCGACGAAGGAGTCATTGAAGGCGAAGGCGATGGTCCGGGGGACGGTCCCGTCGCGAAAAAAGTGCTGCGTTCGCGGCAATGGGAGGTCTTCACCACAGTGAACTACGCCAATGTCCAGCTTAACTCCATCGGCACGCAGGCGGGGGTGGAGTCCTATACATGGGCGCCGGGCGTGGGCATCGAACGTCATGTCTCACGCCACGTCGCCGTCGGTCTGGCGATGAGTCTGCATGAGAGCCACCAGACTTATACCGGCAGCCTTGGCACGCTCGACATCGAAGGCGTCGCCGCCTCCGCCTATGCCTCCTATGTGGGCAGGTCATTCTGGGTGGATGTCCTGTACAGTTTGGGCCGTTTTGAGCTCAATTCCGAGCGCAATGCCGTCGGCTTCCCCGTGGCCATGGGCGCCACGACCGCCTGGACCAATGCGGTGCAGATCAACGGCGGCTGGAACTTCCGGTTCCAGGACGACACACTGGTAACCGGTCCGTTTGCCGGGGTGGACTACCTGAATGTCGCGGTGGAAGGTTACAATGAAACCGGTGGTGGCATCGGCGCACTCGCCTATGGCAGCCGCAGCATCGATTCGCTCGTCACCCGCATTGGCTGGAGTGTGAGCAAACGGATTGAAACGGACATTGGCTCGATCACCACGCAGTTGCGTCTGAGCTACGAACGCCAGAACATCAGCAACAACGCCGGCACCAGCGTGAACCTGATCAATCAGCCGTTTTCGGCCACCAGCAACAGCCGGTCTCCCGGTCAGGATTACCTGATGGCCGGTCTGGGTGTGAGCTTCCAGTTTAGTCCGACCCTCAGCATGCAGTTGAACTATCAGGGCCAGTTCTTCCGCCAAAACATGCAGGCGCACTTCGGTGGTTTGCGGATCAGCTACCAGTTCTGAGCCGGCGGCTCTGTGTCAGCAGGTGAGTGCGCGCTCTGCTTCAGAGCAGCCGCTTGCGCTTGAACCAGATGATCGGCAGCACGGCGGAGATGATGAGCAGCAGGATCACGGCGGGGTAGGCCCAGGGCACTTTCAGCTCGGGCATGTGCTCGAAGTTCATGCCGTAGATGCTGGCGATGAGCGTCGGCGGCATGAACAGCACGCTGGCGACGGTGAAGATTTTGATGATCTGGTTCTGCTGGATGTTGATGAGGCCCAGGGTGGACTCGAGCAGGAAGGTCATCTCCTGCATCTGCTGGCCGGTGTATTCGTCCAGGCTCTTGATGTCACGCATGACGCTGCGGAACTGGCTGGCGAGGTCGCCGCGCATCCAGGTGGCGGCGTTGTTGAGGAAGTATTGCAGCATGCGGCTGAGGCTGAGCAGGCTCTCGCGCAGGTTCGCCACGAGGGCGCTGCGGCGGCCGAGCAGCTTCACCACGTCGCTGAGGTCTTTTTCCACGCTGGCGTGCGCTTTGTGCGGATCGAGGCGGAAGATGTCGCGGCAGACTTTTTTCATGTCGCCTTCGACACCCTGAAGCGCATCAGCAATGCGGGCGACGATGAGTTCGAGCAGCAGGAGGAAGACTGCATCGCTGCTGAGCGGCGTGCTGCATTGGCGGCGCGCCTGATCCACGAGCACGCGGAATGCCATCGGGTCCGCATAGCGCACGGTGGTGAGGCAGTCGGGTGCGAGCACGAAGGAAATGGCGGTGCTGTCAGGATCAGGCGTGTCGAGGCCCACTGGCAGCCAGGCGGTCATGTACAACGTGCCTTTTTCCATGTAGAGTCGGCTGGACTCCTCGATCTCCTGCATTTCTTCCCGCGTGGGGAGCTGGTATTCGAGCCACTTTTCCGCTTCGAGTTCCTCGGCGCGGCCGGGATTCAACAGATCGAGGAAAACGAGGTTGTCCGGGAATGGACGCGTCTTTTCATCGTTCCAGTCGATGAGCTGTCCTTGCTGTGTGAGAAGTCGAACCATGCGGGCGGGGGTGGGGGGCGCGAACCGTAGTCATGGGGCATACAAGCGCCAGAACAAACAGGATGGGAGTGGTGGATTGTTGGTGTGGTGGAGTGCTGGAGAAATGCCAGACCGCCCCGCTTCAACAACCCATTACTCCGTTCCTCAATACCGCGGCAGTTCCGGGTCCACCATGTCCGCCCAGGCATCGACGCCGCCGCGCATGCTTTGCGCCTGGGCGAAGCCGTTCTGCCGCAGCCATTGCGCCGCACGCTGGCTGCGCATGCCGTGATGGCAGTAGATGATGAGATGCTCCTGCGTGTTCGTGAACATCTGCGGCGCCAGTTCGCCAAAGCGTGAGAGCGGCACCAGCACCGCATCGGGCAGATGGCAGATGTGCCATTCATCTTCTTCGCGGCAGTCGATGAGGCGGAAGGTGCGCGCGCCGGGCCGCTCCAGCAGGTAGCTGACATCCGTGGGGCCGATTTCGAGCGGTGATTCCGGTGTCATGACATTAACAGAGTGAAAATCAGGGCCGCACGGTGACTGGCGTGCCGGTGGCGACGTTGTGGTAGAAAGTGGCCGCCATGTGGGCCGGCATGCGCACGCAGCCGTGCGAAGCGGCGTAACCCGGCAAAAAGCCTTCGTGCATGCCGATGCCGCCGGTGAAGCGCATGAAGTGGTGCATCTTCGAGCCTTCAAAGCGCGTGCCAGGAGGAGCCTTGTCCTTCGTCACATCAATGTTCGCCATGACCACGTTGCCCGCGCCATCGACGAAGTCACCGTACAGGTTTGATTTATGCCACTGGTCCTTCTGGATGACCTTGAAATTGCCGGTCTTGGTCGCGTGTTTTTCGTCGCCAGTGGAAAGCGCGGAGACGCCGGCCAGCGTGCCGCCTTTGTAGAAGTAGGCCTTCTGGTCGCTGAGGTCGATGGTGATGCTCGGTGAGCCGCCGACGCCGTCGCCATCCCAGTAGGAGACCTGATCGGCATTGTAGAGGGCGGAATGCGGCACACTGGTCGTGGCGAAGGCTTCGAGGTACTGCGTTTGTCCGCGTGAACTGCCGCCCTGGCAGGAGGCCAGCAGGGCGAGTGCGGAGAGCAGAAATAGACGGAGGGCTTGGGGGACTACCAGTTGACTCATGCGTGTGTGGGCGGGCGCGTTTTCGCCGCGATGTATCCGCTGCCACAGGGCATCTGTCCAGCGTCAATCAATGCACGCCGTGGTCCGCGAGATAGCGTTCTGCCTCCAGCGCGGCGGCACAGCCCTGGCCGGCGGCGGTGATGGCCTGGCGATAGACGTGGTCGGCCACGTCACCGGCGGCGAACAGGCCCTCGGTCTTCGTGCGTGTGCCGGTGGTTTGCAGGATGTAGCCGTTCTCATCAGTATCGACGAGATCGCCGAGGAAGCTGCCGTTCGGCACATGGCCGATGGCGACGAAGACGCATTTCAGCTCCAGCTCGCTTTTTTCGCCGGTGACGAGGTTTTGCAGTGTCACGGCACGCATCTCGCCTTTGTCGTCGGTGAGGTAATCGCTGACGGTGGAGTTCCAGACGGGTTTGATCTTCGGATTCGCGAGCGTGCGGTCGGCCATGATCTTCGAGGCGCGCAGACTGTCGCGGCGGTGGATCAAATAGACGGTGCTGGCGAATTTGGTGAGGAATCCGGCCTCCTCGCACGCGCTGTCACCGCCGCCGATGACGCAGACGGGCACATTGCGGTAGAAGGCGCCGTCGCAGGTCGCGCAACTGGTCAAACCGTGGCCGATGAGGGATTTTTCGTTCGGCAGGCCGAGATGCTTGGGTGACGCACCGGTGGCGACGATGACGCTGTGCGTCTCATAGACCGTGCCGCCTTCGGTGGTGACTTCAAAATGGCCTGCGGCGGTTTTTTTGACGCTGCTGACGAGCGAGTACTCGATGCGTGCGCCGAATTTCTCGGCCTGCGTCTGCATGTTCATCATCAGCTCCGGTCCCATGATGCCGTTGGGGAAACCGGGGAAGTTTTCCACCTCGGTGGTCGTGGTGAGCTGACCGCCAGGCATGTTGCCGGAGAGGATCAGAGGCTTCAAATTGGCGCGGCCGGTGTAAATGGCCGCAGTGTAGCCGGCGCAGCCGGTGCCGATGATGATGACGTTTTCCATGTGAGGTCGGGGAGAAAGGTCGCGGAAGATGGAAAGGCTGGCTGAGAGCGCAACCTGCGCTTTTTCCAGTCTCGTTGTTGGAGATTGCGCGAACCCGGTTTATGCCAAAACGATGCTCAACCCAGCCACGGACGCCAAAGCCAGCCGCCGCTCCCTTGCGACGCTGTTTTTCTGCACGGCGATGCCGATGGGCATGTGGGGCGTGCCGTTGGCGAACGTCTTCACTGCGCACGGTCGCGGCCATCTGGTGCCGTGGGTGTTTGCGACGACTTCATTCGCCGCGTTTATCTCGCCTTTGTTTGTGGGGGCGCTGGCGGATCAAAAACACTCGCCCGTGCTGCTGCTGCGCTGGCTCACGGCGCTTACCAGTCTCGCCCTGCTCATCACCTGCGGTTCGCTGGCCTGGGGCTGGAGTGATGCCGCCGTGCTGGCCTGCGCGCAGGTGCAGGCGTTCGTCGCCACACCGGTGTGGAGCGTGACCAGCAGCATCGTGTTTTCGCAATTGCATGATGCCAAGCAGCAGTTCGGTCCGCTGCGGGCCTGGGCCACCACTGGGTGGATGGTCGGCTGCTGGATTGTGAGCTTCGTGCTGCGTGCGGATGCTTCGCTCGTGGCCGGTGTCACCGCCGCAGGCTTGTGGCTCGTGGTGATGACGCTGACCTGGCGGCTGCCGATGATTCCGCCCGGCGAAGTGCTGCAACATCGCACTTGGCGACAGATTCTCGGCCTCGACGCCCTCGAACTGCTCAAGCATCGCGATCATCGTGTGGTGTTCATCACGGCGGCGTTGTTCTGCATTCCGCTTGCCGCCTTTTATCCCTACACCTCGCGTCAGCTGCATGATCTCGGCGTGAAAAACATCTCCGCCGTGCTGTCGCTGGGCCAGACCACGGAAATTCTCGTCATGCTGCTGCTAGCGGGCGTGCTGGCGCGGGTGCGGTTGAAATGGGTGTTCCTCTCCGGCATCGCGATCTGCGTCGTGCGCTACTCATTCAATGCTTTCGGCACGCTGCCATGGCTCATGGCGGGGACGTTGCTGCATGGACTCGCCTTCACGCTCTATTTCATCACCACGCAGATTTACCTCGAAGAACGCATTGATCCGAAATGGCGGGTGCGGGCGCAGGCATTGCTCGCGCTGCTGATGAGTGGCGTGGGCAATCTCCTCGGCTACCTCGGCGGCGGCTGGTGGTATGCGGCCTGCACCAAAAACGACGTGACTGACTGGCCGCGCTTCTGGTGGGGCGAGACGGCGCTCACCGCCGTGGTGTGCGTGTTTTTCGCCGTCGCATATCACGGTCGGGCACGAACCGCCGCATGATCGAGAATCGAGTTGATGAACGGCGGGTTGCGCGGCTTACTCCGGCTATGATCCCGATGCGCGACATCCAGCACTATTGCGACGGCATTGCCGCCGCGTTCAAGCCGCTGAAGATCATCCTGTTCGGCTCCTACGCCTACGGCCAGCCGACCGAGGACTCCGACGTGGACGTGATGGTGGTCATGCCGAAGAAGCGCTACCGGCGTGATCTGGGCTATCGCGTGCGCACAAAGGTGCCGGCCGGCTTCCCCGTGGATATTTTGGTTGAGCCGGATGACAAGCTGGCGCGGCGCATTGCGGACCGTGAGTGTTTCATTCTCGACATCACGGAAAAAGGAAAGGTCATGTATGAAGGCGTCCACGCGTGAATGGGTCAAAAAAGCGGAGTCGGATTATCAACTGGCCGTCTCCCTAGTGCGTAGGCGCAAGGTGCCGGTGAGGGATCACGTCTGTTTTCATTTCCAGCAGGCGGCGGAAAAATATATCAAAGCGCGGCTCGAGGAGGCCAATGTGCGTTTCCCCAAAACTCACGACGTGGAGCTGCTCGTGCAGATCGCCACAGCCATTGAGCCGTTATGGGCGGCGTTGGCCGCGGCTGGCAAACAGCTCAGTGATTATGCTGTCCGCATTCGCTATCCCGGAAATGAAGCGTCGGCTCAAGAAATGAAAACCGCCTACAAGCATGCCAAAGTGATCCGCCATGAGGCGCGTGCATCACTTGGTTTGTAAACCTTCGGCGCTCAAGCCAGTCCCGCACGCACCAGCAGCGCCATCGCATCAGGATCACGGCCCATGAAGTCCTGGAACAGCTTCGCCGGGTCTTCGGAGTTGCCTTTGCTCAGGATGAGATCGCGGAATTCACGACCGACGGCGGGATTGAGCACACCTTCTTTTTGGAAGCGGGTGAACGCATCCGCGTCGAGCACTTCGGCCCATTTGTAGCTGTAATAGCCGGCGGCGTAACCGACCGGGCTGCTGAACAGATGACCAAAACGGCGGGCCATGGTCGGCTGCTCGGTCTTGAGCGGCATGAGGTAGCCGTTGAGAATGGTGCGCGCGAGTTTGTCGAGATCGGCGCCTGCCACGGTGGCGTGGTGCATGTGCAGTTCGAGGTCGAGCTTCGCAAACGCGAGCTGGCGCATGATGTCGCTGGCGCTGCGGTAGTTTTTTGCGGCGAGCATCTTCTTGAAGAGCCGCGCAGGGACCGTTTCACCGGTTTCGTGATGGCGGGCGAAAAGATCGAGGCTCTCACGCTCCCAGCAGAAATTTTCGAGGAGCTGCGAAGGCAGTTCGACGAAATCCCAATAAACGCTGACACCGTTGAGCGCGGGGATTTCAACGTTGCCGCAGAGCTGGTGCAGCAGGTGGCCGAACTCATGAAACACGGTGCAGACCTCGTCATGCGTGAGGAGCGCAGGCTTGCCATCGACCGGCGGGGTCATGTTGCCGCAGATGAGGCCCAGGTGCAGGCGGCGGTCGCGCTCGCCGCTCGGCGGCACGCCCATTTTGATGTAGTTCATCCACGCACCGCCGCGTTTCGAGTCACGCGGATGCCAGTCGGCGTAGAAGGAGCCAATGTGGAGATCCTTCTCATTGCGCACCTCGTAAAATTTCACTTCAGGATGCCAGACTTCGACGGGACCGGCCTGTCCGGCCCGTGTGCTGACGTTTTTAGGCGCATCCTTGCCGGGTTCGACATAAACGACGGGCCGTTCGACGAAGCGCAGATTGAAGACGGTTTCGGCGAGACGGAACATGCCACCGAGCACCTTGTTAAGCGGAAAGTAGGGACGCAGTTCCTCCTCATCGAAGTCGTACTTTGCCTTGCGCTGTTTTTCCGACCAGAAGGCGACTTCCCACGGCTGCAACAAGTCGGCGGACTGATGCGCGTTGTCAGCGCGGTATTCCTGCAGCTCGATGGTTTCGCGCTCAAACGCCTCATGCACGCGTGCATAGAGGTCCTCGATGAAGCGCATGGCGCTCTGGCCCGTTTTCGCCATGCGATGGGCGAGTACATGATCGGCGAAGTTCGCCTTGCCCATGATCTGCGCCTTTTCATGCCGCAGGCGGAGGATGTTCCAGACGAGTTCGGTGTTGTCGTGGTCACCGCCGCGGCCGATGGCGCTGGTGCCTTCCCAGACCTGGCGGCGAATGGCGTCGTCTTCGAGATACTCCATGACTGGAATCATCGAAGGAGCCTTCAAGGTGAAGCGATAGACCGGTTGCTCCGGTGTGCCGAGGCCTTTCGCGACGGCAGCGGCCTGGGCGGCGTCGATGGCGGAGGTCGGCAGGCCTTTGAGGCGAGTCACATCTGCAATGAGCAGCTCCCACTTGTTCGTCGAATCGAGCACGTTCTCGGAATACTTCTGCGTGTACTTCGAGAGTTCGGACTCGATCTCCTCGACGCGCTTTTTCTTTTCCGACGGCAGATCGGCGCCGGCTTGGATGAAACCTTCCATGGCTTCTTCGAGCGCGCGCTTGCGCACTGGTGGGAGCTTTTTGGCCTCCTCTGTCTGATTGTAGGTCACCAGCAGATCCCAGAGATGCTCATTGAGCGGGATCTTGGCGAAGAAGGAACTGACTTCCGCCAGCATCTTGTTGTGCGCCTCGCGCAGGGCAGGGGAGTTGCACAGTGAATCGAGATGCGTGACGAGGCCCCAGGCTTCACTGAGTTCGCGGGTCGTTTCATCAAGGCCCAGCACCACGGTGTCGAAGCTCAGCTTGCTGCGCTCCAACTCGATCAGCGCGTCCAGATTTGCCTGCGCCTTTGCCAAGGCGGCGCGGATGTCGGACTCGATGTGTTCTGGGGTCAGCGTGGACCAGCGGATGTGGAAATCCTGGGTGAGATAGGGGGCTGCCATGGTGGGGTTTTTTGGCGTTCGTGGGGGGCGCGGAGTATGGCGGGATTGCGGAGCGCTGCAATCGACAACCACGGCGCTTTCATTGCTCAATTTGCGGCCAGGTTTGACAACGGTGGCGGGCTTCACAAGATGCGCGGGCTGTGTCCGCCCACGAAAATTTGCGCCAGACCCCTCTGCATGCTGTGCATGTGGCAATGGGTGCGCGCATGGTGCCCTTCGCGGGCTGGGACATGCCGGTGCAGTACACCGGCATCGTGGATGAGCACAAGGCGGTGCGTCAAAGCGTCGGGGTGTTCGATATTTCGCACATGGGGCAGTTCATCGTGAGCGGCAGAGGTGCCGAGGCATTTCTGAACCGCGTTCTGACGAATAACATCACCAAGCTTCAGCCCGGTCAGGGGCAGTACACGTTGCTCCTTAATAACAAGGGCGGCGTGCTCGACGATTTGATCGCCTACCGCACCAGCGAGCGCGAATTTTACCTCGTGGTGAACGCCTCGCGCATTGACGCGGACTGGGCGCACATGGAATCTCAGCTCACGAAAGACGACGACGTGATGATGGCCAATGCGAGTGATTTCACCGCCGGACTGGCCATTCAGGGGCTCAAAGCACGCGCGGTGGCCGCTGCGGTCTTTGGTGATGAAACAGCTTTTCCCGTGCACAACACCATCCGCGTCACCATGACCGACAGCGGGCCGATGTGGCTCTGTGGTACCGGTTATACCGGCGAGGAAGGCTTTGAGTTCTTCATGCCCGCAGAAACCGCCGAGGGCTGGTTCCGCAAGATTGTGGATGCCGTGAAAGCCGAGGGCGGCGTGCCATGCGGACTCGGTGCGCGCGACACACTGCGTCTCGAAATGGGTTATCCGCTTAATGGCAATGATCTTTCTGAAGACCGCACACCGTTGCAGGCCGGGCTTGGGTTCTTTGTCGATCTCGACAAAGGTGATTTCACCGGACGCGAAGCGCTCGTGGCGCAAAAAACCGCCGGATTACCCGACAAACTCGTCGCCTTCCGCATGACGGGTGCCGCACCACCGCCGCGTCCGCATTATCCCGTGGCACATGCAGGTCATATTGTCGGTGAAGTATGCAGCGGCACGCAGTCGCCCAGTCTTGGCGCAGGCATCGGCATGGTCTATGTGCCGCTGAGTGCTACGGCGATTGGCACTACGATCGAAATCGAAATTCGCGGGCGACGTTTCCCTGCGGAAGTGGTGAAAAAGCCGTTTTATCGCAAACTATCCTGTTAAACTCTAACCGGCCTCCTCATGAGCAACATCCCCGACAACCTCCGTTATCGCGACTCCCACGAATGGATCGATCCTATGCAAGACCCGGCTCCCGTCGGCATCACCGATCATGCGCAGGCGGAACTGACGGATGTTGTCTTTGTAGATCTGCCAAAGCTGGGTGCTCAGGTCAGCGCAGGCCAGCAGGTGTGCGTGATCGAGTCCGTGAAAGCGGCCAGTGACATCTACGCGCCGGTTGCCGGTGAAATCGTGGCGATCAATGAAACGCTCAGCAATGATCCGGGCCTCATCAATCGAGATCCGTTCCTCCAGGGTTGGATTTTCAAAATCAAGTCTTCGAACCCGGTCGAGGCCGACGCCTTGATGAATGCTGAGGCGTATCGCAAGCACATCGCCTGATTCCGGCTTCTCCCGACGAGCCGAAGGCTGGATGCACACATTTTGCCTGCTGTTTCTGGCTGCAAAAGGTGACAGATTCGTTACCAATGCGCGCCTCTCGACACCATGCCACCCGAAGCATCTTCTCCTGTTGCCACCACTCCGCCGGGTTTCCAACTCCGGCACATGGACGCTTACCACCGTCGGCATCGCACCTTTCCCGCCAAAGGCCTGTGGGAATACCTCACCAACCGCCTGCAGGACGCCATTGAGGCCGTCATCGCTCATGGCTCGATTCATGCCGACACACCGGTCTATGAATCCAAGCACTTCCCGTGGGTGACGCAGATCGAGGCGGACTGGACTAAGGTGCGTGCCGAACTCGACGCGGTGATGCAATACCGCGACGCGATGCCCAGCTTCCAGGACATCGTGAAGGAGGTCGGCATGATCCAGGGCGATGACCAGTGGAAGACCTTCTTCCTCAAAGGCGTCGGCATGGACTGCAAAGAAAACGCCCGGCACTGTCCTGAAACCATGAAGGTGTTGGACGCGATCCCCGGCTGCACGACCGGCTTTTTCTCGATCCTGTCACCACACAAGCACATCCCGCAGCATCGTGGTCCGTGGGCAGGTGTGCTGCGTTTGCATCTCGGTTTGCAGGTGCCGGCGCCGCGTCACATGTGCCGCATCCGCATCGCGAACGAAGTGTATGCCTGGCAGGAGGGGGAGGTGGTCATTTTTGACGACACCTACAACCACGAGGTGTGGAACGACACTGATGGTTACCGTGTCGTGCTGTTTGTCGATTTCGCCCGCCCGCTGCGCTGGCCGCTGAACCGGCTCAATGAGTGGGTCATGAACCTGGCGGCGCTGGCACCGTTTCTGCGCGAGGCGAAGGGCAGGCAACAGGCCTCGGAGAAAAAATTCTGGGCACTGTTTGGCAAGTGACACCGGCCTCCTGCTAGGTACCTTGGCCGCCGCCGAATCGCCCAGACCTTCGAATGCCCACGAACTTTTCCCGCCGTCACATTGGTCCTTCCACCGCGGAGGCGGAGAGCATGCTGCACACGCTCGGCTTCAAAACGCTCGATCAATTCATCGACCGAGTGGTGCCGGAAGGCATTCGCGTGCGCCAGACGCTGAACCTGCCACCGCCGCTGAGCGAGGAGCAGGCGCTGCGCCGCATGCGTCAGATCATGAGCCGCAACAAGGTGCTGCGCTCGTTCATCGGCCTCGGCTATCACGACACCTTCACGCCGCCGGTCATTCAGCGCAATGTGCTGGAGAATCCCGGCTGGTACACGGCCTACACGCCCTATCAGGCCGAGATCGCTCAAGGCCGCCTCGAAGCATTGATCAATTTTCAAACGATGATTCGCGATCTCACGGCGCTGGATGTCGCGAACGCTTCGCTGCTGGATGAAGGCACTGCTTGTGCCGAGGCGCTGGGGCTTGCCGTGGCGCAGGTCGCCGTCGCTTCACGTGTGTTTGTGTCCGACAAGTGCCATCCGCATTGCATCGAGGTCGTCCACACGCGGATGGATGCGCTCGGTATCCGAGTGGAAGTTGGTGATGTGATGAAATGGCAGCACGATGGCACCAAGGGCCTCGCCGCCGTGCTGGTGCAGTATCCCGACACGCAGGGCCTCATTCATGATTACGCCGAACTGGCCGCAGAAGTGCATGAGGCGGGCGCTTTGCTCATCGTCAGCGCCGATCTGCTCGCGCTCACCGTGCTGCGTCCGCCCGGCGAGTTCGGCGCAGACATCTGCGTTGGCAACAGCCAGCGCTTTGGCGTACCGCTCGGCTTCGGCGGTCCGCACGCGGCGTTCATGGCGGTGAAGGATGCCTTGAAGCGTCGTCTGCCGGGCAGATTGATCGGTGTCTCCAAAGACGCCACCGGCAAGCCTGCGTATCGTCTTTCCCTGCAAACCCGCGAGCAGCACATCCGCCGTGAGAAGGCCACCAGTAACATCTGCACGGCGCAGGTGCTGCTCGCCGTGATGGCGTCGATGTATGCGGTCTTTCACGGTCCGCACGGACTCAAAGCCATCGCACAGCGTGTGCATGGCGCAGCGGTGTGGCTGGCTGGCGAGCTGCTGCGCGCCGGCCTCGACGTGCTCAGCGATGATTTCTTCGACACCATCAGCGTGCGCGTCAGCAATGCCGATGACGTGGTGAAGCGTGCGCTGCTGTTCGGCATGAACCTGCGCAAGATCGACGCCACCACTGTCGGCGTGGCGCTGGATGAGCGCGTGCGCGAGGAGGAGTTGCTCCATTTGCTCGCCGCGTTTGGGGTTTCGAAGCCACAGCACGCGCCGGTGCTCGATGACAGGCATCCCCTGAACTGCTCGTCGCTGCATCAGCGCACTTCAGTGTTTCTCACGCACCCGGTGTTCAACTCGTATCATTCCGAAACGGAAATGATGCGCTACCTGCACCGCCTGGAGTCGAAGGACATTGCGCTCAACCGCAGCATGATCCCGCTCGGCTCCTGCACGATGAAATTGAATGCCGCTGCGGAAATGATGCCGCTGAGCTGGCCGGAGGTGAATGGCGTGCATCCCTTTGTGCCGCATGATCAATCCGAGGGCTACCGCACCCTGTTTGGCGATCTCGAAGCCTGGCTGGCCGAATGCACCGGCTTTGATGCCGTGTCATTGCAGCCCAATGCCGGCTCACAGGGCGAATACGCGGGCCTGCTGGCCATCAAACGCTTCCACGATGCGAACAATGAAGATCATCGGGATGTTTGTTTGATCCCCACCTCCGCGCACGGCACGAATCCCGCCAGCGCCGTCATGTGCGGTTTCAAAGTGGTGCCCGTCACCTGTGACAGCAACGGCAACGTCGCGCTCGACGACCTCAAAACGAAACTCGACGCGAACAAGGGCAAAGTAGCCGCGCTGATGATCACCTATCCTTCCACGCATGGCGTGTTCGAGGAGTCCATCGTCGAAATTTGCCGCCTCGTGCATGATCACGGCGGTCAGGTTTACATGGACGGCGCCAACATGAATGCGCAGGTCGGTTTGACCTCGCCTGGCCGCATCGGGGCCGACGTTTGCCATCTCAACCTGCACAAAACCTTCTGCATCCCCCACGGCGGCGGTGGTCCGGGCATCGGTCCCATCGCCGTGGCCGCGCATCTGCGCCCGCATCTGCCCGGGCATCACACCTGGCGGGCGGATCGTCGCGAAGGCGTCGTCTGCTCCGCGCCATGGGGCAGCGCCAGCATCTGCACCATCTCGTGGATGTACATCGCCATGATGGGGCCGCGTCTGGTCGATGCGACGAAGATAGCCATCCTGAATGCGAACTACGTCGCCAAGCAGCTCGAAACGAACTTCCCCACGCTCTACAAGGGCGCGAATGGCCTCGTCGCGCACGAGTGCATTCTCGACTTCAGCAACTTCCACCGCGTCACCGTCGAAGACGTGGCCAAGCGCCTCATGGACTTCGGTTATCATGCGCCCACGATGAGCTGGCCCGTCGGCGGCACTTTGATGATCGAGCCGACCGAAAGTGAGAGCAAAGCCGAGCTGGACCGTTTCATCGAGGCCATGCAGTGTATCCACGCCGAAATGATCGGCGTTGAAAGCAGCCAGTATCATCCCACCGACAACGCCCTCAAGCAGGCCCCGCACACCGCCGCTTTTCTGCTGCAAGGTGACTGGCCGCATGCCTACACCCGCGAAGCTGCCGCCTTCCCGCTGCCCTGGGTGCAGGACAACAAATACTGGCCGCCCGTCTCCCGCATCGACAACGTCTATGGCGACCGCCATCTCATCTGCACCTGCGTGAGTGTCGAAGAAGCGGCTGCGGGATAAATCAAACCTCCAGCTTGGCAAGCACGCTCTCCGGCACCTTCGCACGAAGCTGCGGATGCGAATCCAGCAACCGTGCAATGTCAGCAAGATCCTTCTGGCGCTTGCTGGCACGGCGTTCAGGCGTGCCATAAGCCTTGATCTTTCCGGCCAGCGTGTCCTCCAGCGCCGCCACGCGCATCAGGATGCCATGCACATCCGCAGGCACCGAACGTACGGTGAACTCTCGATAAAAATCTTCCGTGCTGATCTGCACGCTCACCTTCGAGGTGCCGGTGAGATTGATCGACCAGTCAAAGCGCTTCGATTTGAAGCCGGCCTCGGTCAACGCCTGCACCGCTTCCTCCACACGGTCCGTGGCGATGACGATATCGACATCAGCCGTCGCCATCGGTTCCTCTGCCCAATGATTGACGGCAAGGCCACCAATCATGCACCAGGGTATTTCCAGGCGTTCCAACGCATCGACGAGACGCATCACGTCTCCCGCTCCTCCAGCGGTCTGCCAGTCGTAGTAGTTGCGCATTGTCATGCGGTGAAGTGTAGCCGGAGCTTTTGCCGAAACAACCGTGCAGGAGAAACGTTTCACCGCGCATGAAATGGCTCCTGCCCCTCGTCGTTGCTTTCTCATTGGTTTCCAGCATTCAGGCCGCCGATGAGCCGCGTCCGAACATCCTGTTCATCATCTTAGACGACTGGGGCTGGCAGCATGCGGGCGCGTATGGCTGTGACTGGGTCAAAACGCCGAACTTCGACCGCTTGGCGAAGGAAGGCGTGTTGTTCAAGAATGCCTTCACCTCGAATCCGAAGTGCAGCCCGTGCCGCGCGACGATTCTGACCGGGCGCAACTCCTGGCAACTTGAGGAAGCCGTCTGCCACGGCGGCATCTTCCCGCCGAAGTTCGCCGTGTATCCTGATCTGATTGAGAAAGGCGGCTACGACATCGGTTTGACCGGCAAGGGCTGGGGGCCGGGCGACTTCAAACTCAATGGCCGCACTCGCAATCCTGCGGGCCCGAGTTTTGATGAGGTGAAAGCAGCGCCACCCGCCTCTGGCATCGGCAAGAACGACTACACGGCCAATTTCGCGAAATTTCTGGTGCAGCGCGATGCAAAGAAGCCGTTCTGCTTCTGGATGGGCTTTCAGGAGCCGCATCGCGCCTATGAACTCGATTCCGGTGTGCGCATGGGCAAAAAACTCAGCGATGTGAAGGTGCCCGGTTATCTGCCCGACAATGACACCGTGCGCGGCGATCTCGCCGACTACGCCATCGAAGTCGAGTATGCCGACGCCTACATCGGTCGGGCGATGGACATGCTGGGGCAACAGGGCTTGCTCGAAGACACGCTCATCATCGTGACTTCCGATCACGGCATGCCATTTCCGCGCGTGAAAGGCCAGATTTACGAAGACGGCTATCATCTGCCGCTGGCGATGCGCTGGGGCAAAGGCATCAAGCCGGGCCGCGTCGTCGAAGATTTCATCAACGTGCGCGATCTCGCACCGACTTATCTCGAACTCGCCGGATTGCCCGTTCACGAGCAGATGAGCGGCAAAAGCCTCGTGAACATCCTGCGCAGCGACAAGAGCGGCTTCGTCGAGGACCGCAAAGTCATGCTCGCTGGCAAGGAGCGTCACGACATCGGTCGTCCGAACGACTGGGGCTATCCCGTGCGCGCCATCCGCACACCCGAGTTTTTCTACAGCCACAACTACCACCCCGAGCGCTGGCCCGCGTGCAATCCCGAGACGGGGTTCGGCAACTGCGACGATGGTCCCACGAAATCATGGATCGTCGATCACAAAGGCCCGTTCTTCGATCTCGCCTTCGCCTACCGTGCCGAGGAGGAGCTGTTCGACATCGTCAAAGACCCCGAGTGCCTCAAAAACCTCGCTGCTGATCCCAACTTCGCTGCGAAGAAGCAGGAACTGCGTTCGAAGATGGAGGCGATCTTGAAGGACGAAAAAGATCCGCGTGCGCTCGGCAACGAGGCGATCTTCGACACCTACAAGTACCTCGGCGGCCGCAGCAAGAAAGGCTACGCGGAGTGGGAAGCCGCACAGAAAGGCCAGCCGCTGCCCGAAGAGCCAAAGAAGAAGGGCAAGAAGGCCGCTGATGAGTGAGGCGGTGGACGTAGCGACGCAAGATGGCGGTAATTTCGTTGTGGCCCCTCACCCAGCCTCTCCCCGAAGTGAATCGTGAAGTCATGCTGCCCAGGGCGGGGAGAGGGGCGTGCGTTTTGGCTTCGAATTTACTTTCACGCGGTTCAAAGCGCTCTCCCTCTCCCCGCCCCAGATCCCAACGCGCCAACAGCATCTTCGGGGAACCGGAGCGCAGCGGAGATAGACTGCCGCAGGCAGCCCGCAGGGTGAGCGCAGCGAATCAAAGGGCTGGGGTGAGGGGCCGCTCAAGGTTGGCATTGTCTGAATTCTTGCGGTGCCGTCATGTTTCTTGATCTCGACAATTTCGCCTTTGCGGCGATAACAGGCGCATGCGTGCGATTTCACTCCTTCTGCTGCTCGTTTCCGTCAGTCTAAACCTGTCTGCTGCTGACAAAGTGGCGACACCCGAGGCGCTGGTGGCTGAACTCTATAAAGCGCATGACGCAGAGAAGTCGCCCTTCTTCCAGGACAAGGATCGGGCGCTGGTGGACCGCTACTTCACCAAAGAACTGGCCGATCTGATGTGGAAAGACATCAAAGCCTCGAAGGGTGAGGTCGGCGCGATTGATTTCGACCCGCTTTACAACGCCCAGGACACCGAGATCAAAAACTTCGTCATCAACCCAGCCAAGGTCGATGGCGGCAAGGCCACGGTGGTGATGAATTTCACGAATTTCGATAAGAAGACGCGCATCACCTTCAAACTCGCCCAGCAGGGCGATGCCTGGAAGATCAGTGACATTCAATACCCCGAAGGCCACGCTCTCCTGAAGCTTTACAAAGACGCTGCCGCGAATTGAGGTCGCTTACTTCTTCGCCGCTTCACCCTCTTTGGGCGCTTCCGGCGGACGGCGGAACTTGCTGCCGCTCTCCGTCGATGTGCCGCCGCTGGTGCCGGGAATGCCGCCGGATTTGCCTTTGCGCTCCTGCATGGCCTTCATCGCAGCCTCACGTTCTTCGGGATCAAGGACGCCGTTCTTGTTGGCATCAAATTTTTGCAGCAGGACCGCCTGCATCTTGCCACCCTTGGCCGCATCGGTGCCAGTCGCTCCGGGCGATCCGCCTTTCGGACTGCCGCCCTTGCGCTCCTGATAGGCCTTCATGGCAGCAGCACGTTCGTCGGGGTCGAGGGTGCCGTTCTTGTTGGCATCGAACTTCTGCAGCATCATTTCCCTGATCTTCTCGCCTCCGGCTCCTTTTTTCGGCGCGTCTTCGGCGTGAATCGTGGCAAAGCCGGTGGTGAGAGTGAGGAGAAGGGTAGTGACGAGTTTCATGGGTTGCTGTGGGTTCGATGCGTTCAACACGCCTGCCCGCGTCCAAGTTGCGGAGATTTTCATCGCAAAGGCACCGCTTGCCCTTTCGCCTGATGCCCTTACTCTCGCGGCGGGTCGGCCGGAGTGATCGCTGGGGTTTCGTCGCAAGACGGGATGCCAGAGGAAAGTCCGGACACCATAGGGCAGCATGCCACGTGAAAGCGTGGGGGCTGCGGTGCAAGCCGCGGTCACAGACAGTGTCACAGAAAACAAACCGCCCTCCGTAGCTCGCAAGAGCGAAGGACGGGTAAGGGTGAAACGGCGGGGTAAGAGCCCACCGCCCCAACCGCGAGGAAGGGGGCACGACAAACCTCATGCGGTGCAAGACAGAACAGGAGAAAGGCCCGCCTGGCCGCAAGTCCCGCAAGGGATGGATAACTCCGGGTAATAGTCGCACCACTGCGCAAGCAGGGGCGGGCCGGTCGCTCGGCCTGACAGATAAATGATCACAGCCAGGCGTCGCAAGGCGTCGGGGACACAGAATCCGGCTTATGAGGGCCGATCCACATGAAGGCGTCGGGGGAAACCCCGGCGCCTTCGCCTTGGGTAGCTTCGATTGGCAATCGAAGTCTCCGGGACGTTCGAATTCGAGTGCCACTCGAATCTACGACCAGCCGGCCGCCTGCCGCGAAGACTCACGGGTCCAGCTTGTAGCAGGATGGCAGCTTTCGCTTCACCGCTGCCGCCTGCATGAACTCATCCTTCTTCACCTGGGCGAAGATCAGAAAGAACAAGCCGAAAGGAAGATGAAGGCTGAGGGCAAAGTGTCCGAAGATCAGCAAACAGATATTGAGGCCAATGACAAAAAGGCCGTAGAAGCAGAGAAATTGGAACATCCATCTTGAACGGTAGCCACAGACAGTGATCGCGATGATCATGAGAACAAGACCGATAAACGACAAAGCAATGCCTGTTGCGGTGTAAACGAGCACATCCCCGATTGCAGCGCTCAACTTGGCCGGATCACCAGCACCACTAGCCTCGAGTGTTTTAAAGGCTTTCATCATGCCCGTCACCGTGCCAGCGAGGCCGATGATTTGAGCGAGTTGCAGCCACGCGCCGAGTTTGGCGATGAAGGCTCCGTTGTTCGAGGGTCTCTCATTCATGATTCAGTCCACATACACGAACTCATGCGAGCTCAGCAAGGCCAGACAGCAGTCCGCTAGCGCATCTCGGAGGCTCGGGACCAGCGCGGGTTGCTTTTCTAGAAACTTCCTCCCCGCTTTAATCTCCTGCTTCTTTGCGGCGGGCGCAGCTCATCGGGAGATAACGGATCTCCCCAAAGCGTTGCATGAAACAGGGGCTATTTTGCTCATTTTGTGAGGCGCACACGTCCCGGATATTCATCCCGCGCCATGCGTATGAGGTCACGCTTTCTCAAACACCGGCTTCCCGCCCTTCATCACCGCCGTGATGTGGTCGCCGTCTTTGAAGCCGCCTTCGAGAACCGCCAAGCTCAGCGGATCGAGGAGATGCTTCTGGATGGCACGCTTGAGGGGTCTCGCGCCGAAGACGGGATCGAAGCCGGCGTCGGCGAGGTAGCGGGTGGTGTCGTCGGTGACGCGCTGGAGCTGGATCTTGACGATCTGGTCGAGTTTTCGCCAAATTGGGTCGTTGCGGAACAACGCCATTGGCGTATCTGTCCGCGTCCCGGATGAACCTCACTTTTATCGAGTCTCCCATCTACTCCGATCAGATCGATGACCTTCTCACCACGGATGAGCACAACCTGCTTCAGTTGGCGCTGCTTGAGCGGCCTGAGGCGGGCGATCTTATTCGAGGCTCGGGCGGGCTTCGGAAGTTGCGTTGGTCGGTGGCGGGATCGGGCAAGAGAGGGGGCATCCGGGTGATCTACTATCTCCACCACCGGGACAAGGCCTACCTGCTCTTTGCCTACCGAAAGAATCAGCAGGAGGATTTGAATCCAAGTCAGTTGAAGCTGTTGAAACAACTTATCGAGCACTACACCCATGAAAGATAAAGACTTCCAGAAACTCGTCGAAAGTGTCCATCAAATGGGCGCGATCATGCACGGAGACAAGGTGCCGCACCGTCGCACCACACGCCAGCGGACGGATGTCCGCAGCCTTCGGGAGCGCGTCCACCTCACCCAGTCCGCTTTCGCTCGGATGATCGGTGTCAGCGTGCGCACCTTACAAAACTGGGAACAGGGACGCCGTGAACCCGATGGCCCAGCCAAGGCGCTGCTCACCGTCGTCGAACGCCAGCCAAAGGCGGTACTGGCGGCGCTTCATGCTGCGTGAACCATGTCAGACCACCGAATTCATTTAAACGCAGAGTTGTTATGCCTTGGGCTCTCCATTCCTCAAAACCACAGTTTCATAGGCTTCCTGAAGAAGTTCAGGAGCGAATTGTCTCAGCTTTTGAAAAGGGAGTTATTCCCGATACGGTCGGATTGGAATTGGATCACGAAACGCTCGCACACTGGCACTCAAATCAAGCGATCCTTAAATTTTGGGTGAGACACAAGCACCTTCGATAATCGAAACCCTAGAACTTCACTCGCAAAGCATTCATTATGCCTGAGTCGCTCGATGATGTGTTAAGAGATGGCGGAGTGCTGCGGGCTCGGAGGCTCGCGCTCCGTTATTTCTTCTCAAACACCGGCTTACCGCCCTTCATCACGGCGGTGATGTGATCGCCGTCTTTGAAGCCGCCTTCGAGGACGGCGAGGGACAGCGGATCGAGGAGATGCTTTTGGATGGCGCGTTTGAGGGGTCTCGCGCCGAAGACGGGATCGAAGCCGGCGTCGGCGAGGTAGCGGGTGGTGTCGTCGGTGACGGTGAGGTGGATGTTTTGCTTCGCGAGGCGGTCGATGACGCGCTGGAGCTGGATCTTGACGATCTGGTCGAGCTGCGCGGCGTCGAGGCGGTCGAAGATGACGATCTCGTCGATGCGGTTGAGGAACTCGGGGCGGAAGAATTGTTTGAGGCTGTCGCGCACGAGGGCGTTGCGCTGCTCGGCATTCGATACGTCCTGGATGACGTTGCTGCCGATGTTGCTGGTCATGATGAGGACCGTGTTCTTGAAATCGACCGTGCGGCCCTGGCCGTCGGTGATGCGGCCGTCATCGAGCACCTGGAGCAGTGTATTGAAGACATCCGGGTGCGCTTTTTCGACTTCGTCGAACAAGACGACGCTGTAAGGGCGACGACGCACGGCCTCGCTGAGCTGGCCGCCTTCTTCATAACCGACGTAGCCGGGAGGCGCTCCGATGAGGCGGCTGACGCTGTGCTTCTCCATGTATTCGCTCATGTCGATGCGGGTCATGGCGCTGTCGTCGTCGAAGAGGAACTCGGCGAGCGCTTTGCATAGCTCCGTCTTGCCGACGCCAGTGGGGCCGAGGAAAAGGAAGCTCCCAATCGGGCGATTTTCATCCTGAATGCCCGCACGCGCACGGCGCACGGCATTGCTGACGGCGGTGATGGCGTCCTTTTGGCCGATGACGCGTTTGCCGAGGCGTTCCTCCATCTTCACGAGCTTCGAACGTTCGCCTTCTTGCAGGCGTGAAACGGGAATGCCGGTCCAGTTCGCCACGACGCGGGCGATGTCTTCTTCGGTGACTTCTTCGCGCAGCAAGGTGTGCGCGGCGCGAGGTTCTTTGTTTTCCGTGGACGTGGCGGCGAGTTTCTTTTCGAGATCAGGGATGAGGCCATATTGAATCTCACCGGCACGACCAAAGTCGCCACGACGCTGCGCCTGCTCCTGCTCAGTGCGGAGGCGTTCGAGTTCCTCCTTCATCTTGCGACCGACCTGCACGGATTCCTTTTCCTTCATCCACTGCGCTTTCAGTGCCGAGGAGCTTTCTTTGAGGTCAGCAATCTCTTTATCGAGCTTTTCAATGCGGGCTTTGGAAGCCGCGTCCTTCTCTTTCTTCAAAGCCTGACGCTCCATCTCGCCCATCATGACCTGGCGCTCGATCACGTCGATTTCAGTCGGCATGGAGTCGAGCTCGATCTTGATGCGGCTGGCGGCTTCATCGACGAGGTCGATGGCTTTGTCCGGCAAGAAGCGGTCGGTGATGTAGCGATTGCTCAGCGTGGCGGCGGCAATGATGGCGTTGTCTTGAATGCGCACGCCGTGATGGACTTCGTAACGTTCTTTGAGGCCGCGCAGGATGGCGATGGTGTCCTCCACGCTCGGTTCGCCGACTTTCACCGGTTGGAAGCGACGCTCCAGGGCGGGGTCCTTCTCGATGTGCTTGCGATACTCATCCAGCGTGGTCGCGCCGATGCAGCGCAGTTCGCCACGAGCGAGCTGCGGCTTCAACAGATTGCCCGCATCCATCGCGCCCTCGCCTTTGCCCGCGCCGACGATGGTGTGGAGTTCGTCGATGAAGAGAATGATTTCGCCATCGCTGCTGGTGACTTCTTTGAGGAAGGCCTTGAGCCGCTCCTCGAATTCACCACGAAACTTCGCCCCAGCCATCATGCCGCCGAGGTCCATGCTGATGAGCTTCTTTCCTTTGAGCGAATCCGGCACGTCACCAGCGACGATGCGTCGCGCGAGACCTTCCGCGATGGCCGTCTTGCCCACACCTGGCTCGCCGATGAGCACGGGATTGTTCTTCGTGCGGCGGCTGAGCACCTGCATGACGCGGCGGATTTCCTCATCGCGACCGATGACTGGGTCGATCTTGCCCAACTTCGCGCGGGCGGTGAGATCGGTGCCGTATTTCTCCAGCGTCTGATATTTGCCTTCCGGATCTTGATCGACGACGCGCTGGCTGCCACGCACGGCGGTGAGGCCTTTGGAAACGGTGTCGTAGGTCAGTCCGGCTTGCTTCAGCACCTCGGAAAGCTCCGTCTTCGTCTTGAACAGCGCCAGCAGGATGTGCTCGACGCTGAGGAAGTCGTCCTTGAGCTTCTTCTGCTCGTCCTCGGCCTTCGTCATGAGTTCGCGCATCTCATTCGAGAGGTGCAGACCACTGGTGCCGCCGCTGACCTTCGGCTGACGCTCAAGGTGATTTGAAATTTGAGATTTCAAATTTGAAATGGCGCCAGGGGCGCTGGCCGCCTTTTCAAACAGTGGCGTGGCGATGCCCCCTTCCTGCTCAAGCAGGGCGAGGAGAAGATGCGCGGGCTTCAATTCCTGATGCCCATGCCGCGTGGCGATGGACTGCGAGGCGTTGAAGGCTTCCTGGAGTTTGACGGTGAATTTTTCGGGGGACATGATTGGGGAGGTTGGCTGGTTGGTTGTCCGTTGTCTCGCTCAAAGCATGCCACAGTCCTGCCATGGGCCGCTACGCTTGATTTGTCCAGGCTGGGGCGTGATTTGAAGGCAGCCTCTGCGGCAGGCGCGAAGGGGCGTGATGGCGCAGATGTGTTGGCAGCACTGGGAAGTTGCGTCACTACCGCCGGGGCGTCTCCGTGCTGGCGCCGCCGCCGATCGTTTCGCCCTCGTTCAGATGCAGGTCGTAGCCTGCCATCTCCACCTCGCCATGGCGCACTTTCTTCTTCGCCATCGCCACAGAGATCCATTGGAACTCGGCGCTGTTGTCGAGCAAGACCTTGAGCACCATCGTCAGCGGCACGGCCAGGAACATGCCCAGCGGCCCCCACAGCCAGCCCCAGAAGATGACGGAGAGAATGACGACCAGTGGCGAGATGCCGAAGCGATTGCCGAGCATGGTGGGCTGCACGAAGTTATCGAGGCAGAAATTGATGCCGCCATAGCCGATGGCGACGAAGATCGCGGTTCCGGGTCCGTGCTGCACTAGCGCCTCCACAATGGCGGGCACGGACGCCGCCGTGCTGCCGATGGCAGGGATGAAATTGAAGAGAAAGGCCACCAGCGCCCACAGCAGCGGGTAGTGCAGATCGAAAAACCAGCACCAGAAGCCGGCCAGCAGTCCGGTGAGGGCACTGATGAGGGTTTTGACGCCGAGATACTTCTGGATGTCATCCGCGCTGCGCAGCAGGCCGCTGAAATCCGGTCCGCCGGAGAGATTCACGGCATGGAGGCGGCTCTGCGTGCCATGCGCCTCCATGAGGATGAACATCATCAGAATCAGCACCATCACGAGGCTGGCAAACAACGTGGCCAGTGTGCCGAAGGTGCTGCCCACCAGGCCGCCGAGGTTGCTCATCACGTCCTGCTGCGTGGCATAACCAACCAGCGTGTTCCAGTCGAACATGCCGCCCAACATCTCCTTAGCACCTTCGACTCCCTTCAGCTCCAGCCAGGCGCCGACATCGTTCGAGTACTTTTCCAGACCGCGCAGGTAGCGTGGCAGATCGGCCCAGAAACTGATCAGCAAACGCACGCCCACGGTGATCAATCCCGCCAGCACGCCCAAATTCATCAGCATCGTGATGCCCAGCGCCAGACCGGCGGGCACGCGGTGCCGCCGCATCCAGCGTACCAGCGGATAACTCAGCACCGCGAGAAAAAACGCATACACCACCGGCACCAGCACTCCGGCGGCGACCTTCATGCCCGTGAGAATGATGAACAGACATGCCAGCGTCATGACCGCCTGCGAGCCTTTGCGACCCCAGTCCACCGTGTGATCATGCTCTTGAAACATCGACATGGTCTGCAATGCCGCAAAATACCCGCTGGCTCAAGATTTTTTCATGCGGTATAAGCCGAGCCATGATTCCAACGCTGCAACGTCTTCTCCGTGCCGGAAACGCCTCCATGTATGGTGATTCGCGTGGCCGCCGCGGATGCGCCCTCAATCCGCGCGTAATCATCGCGCTGCTCATCATTGGCGGCACGCTCGTGTATCACTGGCTGGGCACGACGACTTATCAGAACGAGTTCACCGGACGCGAGCAGACGCTCGCACTGGCGACGCCGCAGGAGGAGATCGCGCTCGGTTTGCAATCCGCACCGCAGATGATTCACGAGATGGGCGGTCTTTCCACCGATGCGAACGGACGTGCGCTGGTTGAGACAGTTGGCAGACGTTTGATCGCCTCCACGGCGGCGCAGCAGACCCCGTATCAGTTCAAATTTCACCTGTTGGCCGATGCGCAGACCGTGAACGCCTTCGCGCTGCCCGGCGGGCAGATTTTCATCACCGAGGCACTGTTTCGTCGTTTGAAATCGGAGGATCAGCTCGCCGGTGTGCTCGGTCATGAGATGGGGCACGTCGTGGGCCGCCATTCCAACGAGCAGATGGCCAATTCACGCCTGTGGAGCGGTCTGGCGCAGGGCTTCGGCGTGTTGCTGTCCGACGGGCACAACAACACCGGTGCCCAGGTCGCCAACATGGTCGCGCAATGGCGGGTGATGACCTTCAGCCGCGAAGACGAACTCGAATCCGACGCGCTCGGCGTGCGTTTCATGCTCCAGGCCGGCTACAACCCCGAAGCGCTCATCGGTGTCATGGAAATCCTCGCCGAGGCCAGCGGTGGCAGCCGCGGTTCCGATTTCATGAGTTCGCATCCCGCCCCCGAAAACCGCATCGAGAAGATCCGCGAGGCCATCGCTCGCGAAAGAAAGTAGTCCCGAGCTTCAGCTCGTTCTGGCTCACGGTGCCATCCCCAGCGGCCGGTTCTCCGTCCCTTTGACTTTCATCAAGTCATCTCCCAACTCTTTGCGCAGCGGCTCCGCCAGCTTGCGCAGCCGCTCTACGATCTCCGGCTGCTCCTTCGCCACATCGCGCGTTTCACCCGGATCATCCTTCAAATTGAACAACGACAAACTGATCTTCTCCACCCGATAGCCATGTCGTGACGCGATGCCTTCGATGCCGCTTTGCGTGATCGCCTTTGGTTTCATCTGCCCAAAGCGCGCCGGTTTGCCATCGCGGCCCGGTTCACCATCGACCGTGATGTAAGGATGCGGGAAATGCAGCTTCCACTCGCCACTGCGTACGGCCTGCAACTCGCTGCCGCCATAAAACACCAGCGCTTCATGCGGTGACTTCACGCCTGCCTTGCCTTCGAGCAGAGGCAGGATGCTCAAGCCGTCGATCTTCTTCTCCGGCAGCTTCGCGCCGGTCAGACTCGCCAAAGTGGGCAGCAAATCGAATTCCATGACTGGCTCATCACACACACCACCCTTCGGCACACGTCCCGGCCAACGGGCGATGAACGGAACACGCACACCGCCCTCGAACGTCGTCAGCTTGCCCTCGCGCAGCGGCTTCGCACTGCCGGCGTGATTGCCGTAGCTGAGGAAGGGGCCGTTGTCGGAAAAGAAGATCACCAGCGTCTCGCGCTCGATGTCGCAGCGTTTGAGCGTGTCGAGAATCTGGCCCACCGACCAGTCGAGTTCCTCCACGACATCGCCATACAATCCGGCGGCTGATTTGCCGCGAAACGCGTCAGAGGCAAAGATCGGCACATGCGGCATGACGTGCGGCAGGTAGAGGAAGAACGGGCGGCTCTTGTTGCGCTCGATGAAGGTCGTCGCGCGTTCGGTGAAACGGCGTGTGAACTGACTTTGATCGGGATCCGTCTCGATGACCTTCAATCCATCGTAAAACGGCAGCGGCGGCATCTCTTTGGCCAGCGAGGGGTGGAACTTGCTGTTGTCGTTCGAATACGGGATGCCGAGGAATTCATCGAAGCCATGCCGCAGCGGGTTGAACATCAGATCGGTGCCGAGATGCCATTTGCCGCAGGCAGCGGTGGCATAACCGACGCTTTTGCACAGCTCCGGCAGCAGCAGTTCATCGGGGTGAATGCCTTCCTTGCTCGTATGATTCAACGCGCCCTGCATGCCGACGCGATTCGCATAGCAGCCAGTCATCAGCGCCGCCCGCGAAGCGCTGCACACCGCCTGCGCCACGTAAAAACTCGTGAACTTCGTCCCCTCCGCCGCCATGCGGTCGATGTGCGGTGTCTTGATCTTTTTAGCACCAAAGAGGCCGAGATCGGCATAACCGAGGTCATCGGCGAGAATGATCACGACGTTCGGCAGCCGTGGTTCGGCGGCGGAAAGGACGAGAGTTGAGAAAAGCAGGGCAAACAGCAGGCGCATAAGCCCATCGTGGCAAAGCGAGCGCATGCTGGCGAGAAAGTTTTGCGCCGAAATGCCGCCGTGCTTGCCACGACCGGCGTTTCCTGACACAAATCCTGCCATGATCTGGCGTGTGGCGGCAATTCTGGCGGTGCTTTTCTGGGCGGTGATGTCCGGGTTGCTGGTGCGTGACGTTTATTTCCCGGAAGCCTCGCGGTTTGCCATCGTGCCGCCGCGTGTGGTGCTGGAGCTGTTTTTGCGCCATTCGGAATCCTTCGGCAGCACGCTGCATCTGTATCATCACCGTGAAAAAATCGGCCACGCGAGTTTTCAGATCAGCCGCCGCATCAAACCGAACCACCAGACGGTCTATGACGTGCTCGCGCGTGGCGTTTTGGAAGAGCCGGTTCCGGGCAAGGAAGCGCGTCGCATCGGTGCAACGTGGAACGTGGCCTGCATCCTCGCCGATGCCGAACGCTGGCAGCATGTGACGCTGTCTGCCGATTTTCCGAACCGTGACGCGAGCCTGAAGATTTCCTGGGATGACAAACAAACCACCCCGGAAGTCCTCGTGAAGCAGGGCGGACGTGTGGTGATGAATTCGCAGGACGTGCAGAAAGTCATGGGCTTCGGCTCCGAGGGGGCACTGTCGATGCTCTCCATGCTCGGCGGCATGCCCAAAGGCCAGGCAGCGCCGGTGTTACAGGCGCGGGAAGGCGTGATGACGCTCGCCGGCCGGGAGCGGAAGTGTTTTGTGCTCACGCTGCCGATCTTGGGCACCCATGAGGTGAAGATGATTTTTACCGAGGCAGGCGAACTCGCCCGTATCGACCTCCCGGAGGGTTATGCGCTGCTGGAACCGATGATTTACGGTTTGCAGGACGGCAACCACTGAACCAAAGCCCTGTCACATGATCGAGATCGAGAACCTCACGATGAACTACGGCGACCTGCGGGCGCTCGACGGTTTGAATCTCACCATCCAGCCCGGTGAGCTGTTTGCCTTTCTTGGCCCAAACGGCGCTGGCAAGACCACGGCGATGAAGCTGCTCACCGGCTTGATGAAGCCCGACGCCGGTCGCGTGCGGCTCTGCGGACATGACATCCAGCAGGAGCCACTGCTGGCGAAGGCACTGCTCGGCTACGTGCCGGATGTGGCGGTGTTTTATGAGAAGCTGATGCCCGTCGAGTTCATGGAGTTCATCGCCGAGCTGTTTGAAATGGACCGCGCGCATGCTGCATCGCAGACCAACGAGCTGTTTACCAAGTTCGCGCTGCACGACTGCACGCGGCAGCGCATCGAGAACCTCAGCCACGGCACACGGCAGCGTCTCGCCATCGCCAGTGCGCTGCTGCATGACCCGAAGGTCTTCGTGATCGACGAACCCATGGTCGGCCTCGATCCCATCCACGCCCGCACGGTGAAGCGCGAGATCAAGGAGCGCAGCCAGCGTGGCACGACGGTGCTCATGAGCACACACCTGCTCAACATCGCCGAGGAACTCGCCGACCGTATCGGCATCATCCATCACGGCAAACTCATCGCCCTCGGCACGCTGGCGGAACTGCGGGCGCAGCATGAACAACGCGGCCAACGACTGGAGGACATCTTCCTGAGCATGGTGGAAGAATGATCAGCCTACGGAACACACGGAATTCACGGAAAGGGAACTCCCAAACTCTGGATTCCGTGTTTTTCGTGCATTCCGTAGGCTGTCTGTTCCGTATCTCTGCGCCACCATGAAACACCTCCTCCTTTCCCTCCTCATGACCTCTATTGCTCTCGCCGCTGATTCCAATGTGCATGACATCGCCGTCAAAGACATCGATGGCAAAGACACCAGGCTCAAAGCCTACGCGGGCAAGGTCGTGCTCATCGTCAATGTCGCCTCCGAGTGCGGTTACACCCCGCAGTATGCCGGACTTCAAGCGTTGCATGACAAACTTAGTGGCAAGGGCTTCGCGGTGCTCGGCTTCCCCTGCAATGACTTCGGCGGCCAGGAGCCGGGCAGCGAGGCGGCCATCAAGGCCTTCTGCACCGAGAACTACAAGGTGACCTTCCCGATGTTTGCCAAAGTCGCGATCAAAGGCGATGCCAAGCACCCGCTTTATGCCGCCCTGCAGTCCGCCGCCGGTGCCGAAGTCGGCTGGAACTTTGAAAAGTTCCTCGTCGGCAAGGATGGCAAGGTCTTGAAGCGCTTCGGTTCCGATGTGGAGCCGGAATCGCCGGAGTTGCTCGCGGCGATTGAAGCGGCATTGAAGTAGCCACGCTCATCAGAGCGTGGCCGGTTACGCAAAACCCTTCTGGCGCTTCGCATGCACGGCGGCGGAGTATTCGGCGCTGTTGAAATCGACGTATTCTTCGGACAGGTCGCTCGTATAGACGGTGTAGCCGCTGGTGCCGAGGTTGAGGTCGATGGTGACGGTGAACTTCGGTTCCTTCACGACCTTTTCCATTTCGGTGACGGGTGTTTTCGTCACGAGACCGCCTTTGCAGGCCAGCAGGCCGCCGAAGTAGATGTCGATGAGTTCTTCACGAATGCGTGCACCGGAATAACCGACGGCGTGAATGATGCGGCCCCAGTTGGGATCGCAGCCGTGGAAGGAGCACTTCACCAGCAGTGATTTCGCCACCGCTTCGGCGGCTTTGCGCGCGTCGCCGAGCGTGCGGGCATTACGCACGCGGATTTCGACGAACTTGGTCACGCGTTCGCCATCGCAGACGATCATCTTGGCGAGTTCGAGCATCACCTTGTGGAGGGCGCAGCGGAACAGTTCGGCTTCAGGCGTGTTCTTTTTGATCAAGGGCACGCCGCTTTCGCCATTGCTCATCACGATGACCGTGTCGTTCGTGCTCGTGTCACCGTCGATGGTGATGCAGTTGAAGGATTTCTCCACGGCGTAGCGCATGGCGCGGCGCATCTCATCCTTGGCGACTTTGGCATCGGTGGTGATGAAGCAGAGCATCGTCGCCATGTTCGGGCAGATCATGCCGGCCCCTTTGGCAATGCCGCCGATGCGGAAGCTGCCTTTGCCGCATGGCACTTCGACCGCGAAGGTCTTTGGCTGCGTGTCGCTCGTCATGATCGCACGCATGGCGTCTTCCGAGCCTTTGGGATTCAGTTTGGCCACCACATCGGGTACTTTGACGATGACGCGCTCAATGGGCATCGGCATGCCGATGATGCCGGTGGAGCAGACGAGCACCTGACGCATTTTCACGCCGAGTTCTTCGGCCACAGCCTTCGTCATTGCCTTGGCATCCTGAATACCTTTGACGCCGGTGCAGGCGTTGGCGTTGCCGCTGTTGGCGATGATCGCACGCGTGTCGCTGTCCTTGATGTGCTGCTGGCTCACGCGCACACAGGCGGCGCGGACTTTGTTCGTCGTGAAGACGGCATCCGTGACTGTGGGTGTGTCCGAAACGATGAGCGCGAGGTCGAGGCGTGTGGCCTCGGGATTCTTGATGCCACAGGTCACGGCACCGGCACGAAAGCCCTTTGCAGCGGTGACGCCACCTTGGACGATTTTGAATGGAACGCGGCATTCGCGTTCGTCATGAGCTTTGACGGCCATGTCAGATGTTGAGAAGGCCTGCGGTGGCCTCGAAGCCGCAGATGAGGTTCATGTTTTGCACGGCCTGGCCCGAGGCGCCTTTGCCGAGGTTGTCTTCCGTGCTCATTAAAATGAGTTGCCCCGCGCGGGCATCGTAGGACCAGCCGATGTCCACGAAATTCGTGCCGGTGACGTTCTTCGTGTCGGGAGACTGGTTCACACCGAGCAAACGCACGAACGGCTGCGTGTCATACGCGGCATGCAAAGCCGCGCCGATTTGGTCAATCGTCGCACCGGGCTGTAATTGGGCGAAGATCGTGGTGCAGATGCCGGAATGCGTCGGCATGAGATGCGGCACGAAAGAGAGCTTCACCTCGCGCCCGGCGGCGATGGCGAGTTCCTGGCCGATCTCGCTCAAATGGCGATGCAGCGGCACGCTGTAGCTGCGCACGCTGTTTTGCACCTCGCAGAACAGCAGTGGGATGCTTTCTTTCCGGCCCGCACCGCTCGCGCCACTCATGCTCGACACCGCCAGTGGTGATTCGGCCAGCAGTCCGGCTTTGAGCAGCGGAATCAGCGGCAGCAAGATGCTGGTGGGATAACAACCAGGACACGCGATGAGCCGTGCAGACTTGATTTGCTCTGCACGCACCTCTGGCAGCGCGTAAACGGCTTCATCGAGCAATTCAGGTGCGGGGTGCGCATGGCCGTAGAATTCCTCATACAGCGCGGCACTGCGCAGGCGGAAGTCGGCGCTCAAGTCGATGACCTTCAAGCCGAGTTCGAGCAAGGGCTTCGCGTATTCAGAAGCGACGCCATGCGGCACAGCAAGAAATGCGATCTCAGCGCCTGTGGCTTTCAGAGCGGCGGCATCAGGTGCAGTGAAGGTCAGCGAATCGGCGACACCCACGCCACGGAAACGCGGAAACTCTTTGGCGAGCGCCTTGCCTGCCAGAGAACGCGATGTCACTGCCACCAGCTCTGCATTCGGATGCCGCAGCAGCAGGCGCAGCAGTTCCGCTCCAGAGTAACCACTGGCTCCAACGACGGCGACTTTGACTTGGGCGGACATATTGCGGGGGGCGGAGTATGGGATGTCGCAAGTTCTGTGCAACCCTGAAAAAGGTCATTTCTGCGCCGCCAGAAGCACGCATCGTGCCGCTTGTCAGCGGGCCTTGCCTCGCGCACACTCAGCGCCCCACATGAGCGACTCCACGCCAGAAACCCCTGAGATCGAAAAACCCACAGCACCCGGCAGTCCGGAGGAGATCACACGCAAGCTGGAGGACTTCATCAAGAATACGCTCGGCGGCCAGGTGCTGTTCACGCGGGTGGAAGGACATGGCGCTCGGCCTTCAGCCGATGGTGACGACAAAGCGGACGAGGAGGCGAAGGAAGACGCTGGCGCGGCCTTCGAGTTCAATTACAAGCCTGCGGACATCAAGGCGCACCTCGACCGTTTCGTGATTCGCCAGGATGAAGCCAAGAAAGTGCTCGCCACGGCGGTGTGTGATCATTACCACCATGCGCAGATGCTGCGTGAGGACCGTGAGTCGGATTCGACCGGGCCACGGCTCGAATTCTCGAAGCAGAACGTCATCATCATCGGCCCCACCGGCGTCGGGAAGACGTATCTCGTCAAACACATCGCTGATCTCATCGGCGTGCCGTTTGTGAAGGCGGATGCGACGAAATTCAGCGAGACCGGCTACGTCGGTGCGGATGTGGATGATCTGGTGCGCGATCTCGTGGCGAAAGCGAATGGTGACATCGACCTTGCCGAGCACGGCATCATCTATCTGGATGAAATCGACAAGCTCAGCAGCGGACCGGAACGTGGCGGGCGTGATGTCAGCGGCCGCGGCGTGCAGACCACACTGCTGAAGCTCATGGAAGAAACCGAGGTGCCGCTCTACGCGCCCAACGACATGCGCAGCCAGATGCAGATGATGTTCGACACCCGCAAAGGCCGCACGGGCCGCGAAGTGGTCAATACGCGCAACATCCTGTTCATCGTCAGCGGTGCGTTCGGCGGCTTGGAAAAACTCATCGAGAAGCGCACGAATCGCAAAGCCATCGGTTTTGTCTCCAGCGACTCGAAAGGTACCGCCGCCGAGCATCTGTTCCGCGAAGCCCGCACCAAGGACTTCATCGACTACGGCTTCGAGGCCGAGTTCATCGGCCGTCTGCCCGTGCGTGTCGTGTGCGATCCGCTCAGCGCGGACGACATGTTCCAGATCATGAAAAACTCCGAGGGCAGCCTCATCCGTCAGTATGAGCGCGAGTTTGCCGCCTACGGCGTGAAGGCCACCTTTGCAGACGATGCGCTGCGTGAGATCGCCAGCCGTGCTGAGGAGGAAAAAACCGGCGCGCGCGGTCTCGTCACCGCTTGGGAGCGGGTGCTGCGCGACTTCAAATTTGAAATGCCCAGCCTCGGCCTGCCGGAACTGCGCATCGACGGCGCACTGGTCAGAAATCCCGAGCAAACGCTCGTCCTATGCCGCACCGCCGCCGCCAGCATGGTGATGGAACTCGGCGCCGCCCATGCCGATGAGGTGCGGGCCTTCGCCGAACGTTTTCAGCGTGAGCACGGCTTCACGCTCGACTTTGACAGCGACGCCATCGCCGCAGTGGCCGCCAGAGCCCAGCGTGAAGGCATGCATGTGGAAGCCATGTGCATGAAGCTGTTCAAGGATTACCCCTTCGGCCTCAAACTCGTCACCCGCAGCACAAACGAGACCCGTTTCGTCATCACGCCCGACGCGGTTGCCAATCCTGACAAGTTCGTCAGTGAACTCGTCGTCAGCGCCTGCCGCAGCCAGCCGGACTCTACCATCACCGACATCATCCCCGACGTTCCCGCCCATGAATCGTAATCACGCCGCCGCCATGTTCATTGGCGTGCTCGTCTGCATCCCGTTGTTGGCACTGTATCACTTCGGCTTTTTCAAAGGTACTGCCGACTGGTTTGCGACGCTGTTTGCCAGGGGTTTTGTCCTGCCGCCTGGTGGTTTGAAGCAACTGGTCTGGCTGCAATACGGTTATTACACCCTCATGGCCTTCACCAGCGCGTGGGTGTGCATCGAGATGCTGTCGCAATGGCGGCGGCTGGCATTCCTGCTGGGCGGAACCTTTCTCACCGTCACTTTTTCCTGCGTCATGGCGATGAGCGGGATCTTGTTCGAGCCGGTGTCAGGATCGCTCGCGCTGTGGTTTGCCGGGATCGCCGGCATCGCCATCGGCGGCACGGTGGACGGCTACCGCCGCCACGTCATGCGCGAGTATTTCGTCGGCAGGCTGTCAGCGCGGTTGTTTGAGGAGCTGGCAGATCAAAACCATCCCGCCAAGATGACGGAGCGCCGCGAGATCACCGTGCTCACCTGCCGCCTGCTCAATCATGCCGAACTCAGCACCGGCATCGAGGCCCCGCAGTTCGAGGAGCTGGCCACACACTTTCAGCGCAGCGTCACCGAGTTCCTCATCGCCCGCGGCGCTTATCTGGATGACTGCGATGCGCGGCAAGTTCGCGTGTTCTTCGGCTTTCCGCTCACGGATGAGCATCATGCACTCCATGCTGTGCAAGTGGCGGCGGTGCTGCGCACGCAGTTGGCCGTGGTCATGCGTGAGATCGAGCAGCGTTTTGGCAAGAAGGCGCAGATCGGCGTGGCTTTCAGCACCGGGCCGGCGGTTTGCGGGCTGTTTGGCGTCAGTCACTTCGAAAGCTTCAGCGCCATTGGCGATGTGATCGATTTCTCCGCGCAGCTCTGCGGTTTGAATGCCGAATACGGCAGCAAGGTGCTCATCAGCGCCCGCACCTTCGCGCTGGTGAAAGACAACGCCGAGGTGCGGCCGATGGAGATGGTCTGTGCGCCCGGTTCCAGCCAGATGAGCGAAGTTTATGAGCTGCTTGCCGAAAAAGGCACGCTGCATGAGCAGGAGGCCCGCGCGCGCGATGCGTTCTGGCAGGGCGTGGTGCAGTATCGCAAAGGCGATCTCAAACAGGCGCTCGAAAGCTTCAAGAACGCCACCATCGAAGGCCGCGACGATGCGCCGCTGAAATACTTCACGGATCGCGTGGAAGCCGCCCTCAAAGAAAAAACCGTTCCTGAGAAGGAAACGCCGAAGCACTCGCGCAAACTCGCGGCCACCTGATTGCCACAGTCATTTGAGTTTAACCACAGAGACACGATGAACACAGAGTTCAGAATGCAAAAACTCTGTGTCCATCGTGCCTCTGTGGTGCAAATCCGACCTGTCTGACCTCTTTTAATCGTGCGCATCGACTATCCACCCGCCATCCAGCGTCTCGTCGCCCAGCTCAAGTCGCTGCCCGGCCTCGGTCCGCGCAGTGCGGAGCGTCTGATGCTCTGGCTGTTGCAATCCAGCAACGAGCGCATCACCTCGCTCGCCCATTCACTCAACGAAGCCAAGGAGCGCATCGTCCCATGCTCCGACTGCGGCTTCTTCATTGAATCCGATGGCGAATGCCTGCTCTGCCGCGATCCACGCCGCCAGCAGCGCCTGCTTTGCGTGGTCGAGCAGGCTGCCGATGTGCTGCGTCTGGAGCGCAGCGGGGCGTTTCAAGGTCTGTATCACGTTCTCGGCGGCAGGCTCTCACCGCTCGACAACGTGACGCCCGAAGACTTGCGCATGGAGTCGCTCGTGCATCGCGTGCGCGATCTGCACACCGAGGAAGTCATCATCGCCCTCGGTTCCGATGTCGAAGGCGAGGCTACTGCCAGCTACATCGCAGATCTGTTGCGTCCTGCGGGCATTGCCGTCACCAGACTCGCCCAAGGCATGCCCGCTGGTGGAAATCTCGACCACGTTGATGAACTCACGCTCTACCAGGCACTGCATGGGCGCAGGCAGATGGGGTGAAGATTTTTTCTCGACAGCGGCTGGCGGAGCAGTCACCCGCCTGCCTCAAGGCCGCCGCCTTCTCAACAAGGTCAGCCCGCCGGTCAGTGCGACGAGCAGGGCGCTGCCGGGTTCGGGTATCGGGGTGATGTGGGTCTGGAGGTCCAGGGTGCCAGGATTGACGCTGTAGTCACCGGGGCCCTGCGTGTCGTTGATGGCACCGAAGGGCGTGAAGGTGGCTTCGGTGAGACGCCAGTCGAGCGGCAGGCCGGTCTGATCCGAGGTCGAGGGAAAGAGCCAGTCGTCGGCGGCATTGCCGTCGAAGCCGTTGGTGAACAGTGCCCACTCCGTGGTGAAGGGGGCGAGCGTCTGGGTGTTGTAGGCCCAGATGAAGCCCTGCTCGTTGGCGGCAAAGAGATGGCTGGGCAATGACCAGGTGCCGACTTCGCTGGAGGTGCCGTCGGTGAGCAGCGTGGCGCTGGAGGTGAAGTAGCCTACACCCGAGTTCCAGCCGTTAGCGGCTGGTGCGGTGGCGCGGTCAAATGCCTTCCAGTTGGTGAGCCAGTCGGTCATGTTAAACTCGGTGGGCACAAAGCTGCCGAAGGTGCCCAGTTCAAAGCTGTAGCTGTCGTCGAGCGCCGCCCCAGTGCTGTCATAGAGGGAGGAGCTGACGGCGCTGCCCCAGTTGATGGTGCGGGCGGAAACCAGCGATGACGCGGTCAGGCTGAGGGTGAGGATGAGGTAGAGTAGTTTCATGGCTTGGGTCTGTTGGTTGTCAGTTGTCAGCGCTCCCATCACGGCGTCCAGGGGTTCGGGATCAGGTAGTTCGGACGCGCACTGCGCGGCTGGGCAAAGTGCGCCCGCAGCGCTTGGAACAGGCCCGTGCTGTTCTCATTGACCACGCTGGCATCCGCTGTGCGGCTCCACTGCTGCAGGGCGCCGGCATTGAGCAGAAAGTGCCCGGTGTAGCCTGATGCGGATGGGTCATCATCCTGATTCCAGAACTGCACACGATCCGCCACGTTGGAGCTGTTGCCTCCGGTGAAGCCGTCGGTGGGCAGCAGTTTGCGCGTGGTCGGATTCATGACCAGCGGCCAGCCGTTGCCCAGCAGGTTCGCCCCGGCCACCAGCGGGCAGGCCATGGCGTTGCTGCGCACATAGCCGCTGAGGACGAGGGTGACAGGGTGGCCTTTGGGATGCACAAACAGCCCTTCGCACACATCCACCACGCGGCTGCCAGCATCCAGCAGGGCGGCGTCGCCCGTGTCCACCCACTGCGGGCTGCCGGGGGCGTTGGTGTACAACCAGTACACTTGGAACGCGCCGGTGAGCTTGTTGTGGAAGAGCAGGCGGTCGGTGGTGGCCGGGCTGTTGGTGTGCGTGAAGTCCGCCGGGGCAAACAGCTCCTGCAACCGCTGATGCTCGCGCACCACGATGCGGTCTCCGGCCAGCGTGGTGGGAATGGTGGTGCCGAGCGTGTTGCGCGGGCTGTTGGTGTCGATGGCGACACTGGTGGCCGTGCAGGTGGCCTCGTTGATCTCGAAGCGCTGGCCAGCGTGGTCGCCGGCGACCACTTCCACATAGTACTCGCGCTCGGCGGTGAATTGCGCGGCCAGATCGCCGCCGGCACCCGCCGAGGTGGTCAAATTCAGGCTGCTGCCCAGCACACCATCGACCGCGCCGGCGAAGACTTCACATTTCAGGAACGGCACATTGCAGGTCTGGCAGCCGGTGGTCAGGGAGCGCGTCGCCCAGCCTGCGACCTCGCTGCGTGCGGTCGTGGCGCCGCCACTGACTTTGATGCGCACGAAGCCCTGGCCCAATGACAGCGCTGGCACGCTGGCGAGATTGGCATAGGTGGCGGTTTCAGTGCCGCCGGGGCCGGGAGTGATGGTCGGCGTGAGGGTGGTCAGGGTGGTCCAGCCGGCGCCGTTGGCACCGCTGTTGGCGAGATCGGCGAGGTATTCGAGCTGGTAGGTGATACCGCTGAGGTTGGTGACGCGGCGCACCTCGGCATCAATGGTGCCGTCGAGGTTGCGCACCAGCTCCAGCGGACAGCCGCCGTTGAGGCCGGAATCCGGCTGGTAGCAGAACGCGAATTCTTCGAGGTTGGTCACGCCGTCGCCATCCGGGTCCTGGGTGGGGCCGTTTTGGCCGTCCAGGGGATTCTGCTGCTGCCAGCCGGCGAAGGTGGTGGCCTTGCCGCCGATAAAGCCGAAGTCCACCGTGAGGTCGGTGAGATTATCGCCCGCGCCGTCGTCGCTGCTGCCGCCGAGTCCTGATTCGCTGCTGGTGGGCTCGATGTCGCCGAGGGTGATGATACCTGAAGTCACGCCAGTGGACCACGGGGCGGTGGCATCGGTGCCATTCTCGTCACTCGCATCATCGACACCGTTGTCGCTGCCGGTGCCGGGCAGCGAGAGGATGCCCTCGAGGTCACCACCGGTTTGGAACTCAGCCGCCGGGATGAACACGGTGTAGGAGCCAGCGGGCAGGCTGCTGAAGAGATAGAAGCCGCCGCCTGCGGTGGTGGTGGTGGTGGGCTGCACGCCTGCGGCACCGCTGTTACTGTCGATGTCGTTGCCCAGATTGTCCTTGAGGGTGACGGTGACGCCGTCCTTACCTTCGCCTGCGTCGGCGATGCCGTTGTGGTTTTGGTCGATGAAGACGAGGTTGCCGATGCCGAACTCGGCGGGTGGTGGTGGGTAGAAGCCGAAGTCGATGGTGAGTTCCGCGCTGGTGCTGCCGGCGGTGCCGGGTTCGCTGCCGTCGATGAGGTCAAAGGCGAAGCTGGTGCTGGCGGTGCCACTACCGCCGGGTTGGCTGCCGTCGTTGTTATTGTTGGTGCCGTCATCATTGCCAGCGCTGGGGCTGGCCAGCGGGTAAGTGGGGCTGGGGGTCACACGGACCTTGTAGGTGCCTGCGGCGAGGTTGCTAAAGAGGTAGGCACCGGCGCTGTTGGTGGTGGTGTTGGCGATGATGGCATGGGTGTTGCCATCGAGCAATTCCACGGTGACGCCGCTAATGCCGGTGTCCGTGCCGCTGTCATAGGTGCTGTTGCCGTTGAGGTCATAGAACACCAGGTTCCCAATGCTGAGCGTTGAGGCAGCGGAGCAACTGCGGAACAGGATGTCCCGGTAGCGGGTGTTGTTATCGGCGGGTTGGAAGCGCGAGAGGGCGGCACCGGACAGGCCGCTGAATCGCAGCACGGAGCGCTCGCCCGCGTCCAGCGCATACAAATCGCCATCTGGCCCGAAGCGGATGGAGGTGATCGCGCGGCTGGAGCCGCTGGTGAAGGCGCTGGCGTTGGCGAACACGCTGAGCGCGCTGGTGGTGGTGTCGAACCGGATCACCCGTGCGGAGGAATAGTCCGAGATATAGAGCGCGCCGTCCGGGCCAAACGCCAGATCCTGGGTGCTGAGGAAGTAGTTCCCTGGCGTGTCGTTGATCGCGATGCTCACGAATGCGCCCGTGGCACCGTTGTATTGATAGACCTGCCGGGAAGAGTTGGCGACGTAGAGCGCGGTGCCGTCCGGTGAGAAGGCCAGGCCCTGGGCGTTGGTGAGGCCGCCGGAGCTGGCAGTGACGAAGTCGCCAATGATCGCGCCGGTGGTGCCGTTGACCTTCACCACTTTGGCCCCGCTGCGCAGGGTGACGTAGAAGTGGTTGTCCGGCCCGAGCACCAGGTCATAGCAGTCTGGCAGCCCGGTGGTGAAGGCTCCCAGATAAGCGCCGGTGGTGACGTTGAAGCGTTCGATTGCGCCGTCCGTGTTATCGAGAGCATAGACATGACCGTCAGGTCCGAACGCCATCCCGCGCACGCCGGAGGCGGACAGCCCGGTGCTGATGAAGGTGGTGAGGCCGCCGCCTTGCGCGGTGGTAGAAATCACCTGGCTGGAGGGGTCGATGGCGTTTGCCAGCAGCACGTCATAGCAGGCGGTGGGCACAAAGCCGAAGTCGATGGTGAGGTCGCCGTTGCTGTCGTCGAAGTCATTGTCCTGGGTCTTGCCGGTGCCGGTTTCTGTGCTGTTATCCGTGGGCTCCGCGCCCGCCGTGAGGGTGACGACCGGGCTGAAAACCTCGCCACCCTGCTCTGCCTGGGTGCCGTTGTCATTGTCATCCACCTGATTGTCCACGGTGCTGGTGGTGCCGCTGGAGAGCAGTGCAAAAGAGGGCGGAGAGGGAATGCGGATGAAGTATTTGCCCGGCATCAGGTCGTGGAAGTTGTAGAAGCCCAGGCCGTCCGTGGTGGTGCTGGCGATCAGGTAATCATCGCCGCCGCCGATGGCGTTGTTGGCACCAGGCGACCAGAGTTGCACGCCCACGCTGTGGATGCCGAACTCATTGCCGCCATTAATGGAGCCGTTGCCATCCACATCCCGCCACACCTGATTGCCGATGGAGAGGGAGCCGCAGGTGCGGAAGAGCAAATCGCCCAACTGGTGGAAGGGATAGGAGCCGACCTGGTCATCAATCACCAGGGTCCAGCCAGAGCCGTTCCACTTCCATAGCTGATGCTGCGACTGGCTCACGGCATACAGCACGCAGTCCGGGCCGAAGCGGATGATTTCCCAACCCGTGACACCGGCAGCCGCACCGGCAAAATACTCAATGACGCCGGTGTTCACGTCGCCCCGGAGAATCGAGGCACCAAAATGGTCGATGTAAAGATAGCCGTCCGAGCCGAAGGCGAGTGTGCCCGGATTGTCGAGCATGACGCTGGGGCTGGCCTGGGTCTGGAAGGCGATGTCCACAAACGCCCCGGTGGTCGCGTTGTAACGCAGCACCCGGTCATTGAGATTGCTGGCCACATACAGGTAGCAGGCATCGGGCGAGAACAGCAGATCCTGCGGCCCATCGAGCGAGCCGGAGCCAGCGGTCACGAAGTCGCCAATCACCGCCCCAGTGCTGGCATTGATCTTCACGATCTTGTCGGCTTGGAACAGGGACGCATACAGATGGCCGTCTGGGCCGAAGCTCAGGAACCGCGCCGGTGTGGGCAGCACGCCGGCGGCGACCACCGTGGCCAGCCGCTCGCCGTTGTAGGCGCTATGGCGGTAGATCGCGCCGCTATTGGTGTCCGTCACATAAATCTGCCCGTCCGGGCCCCAGGCCATGCCGCCCAGTGTCTCACCAGCGAACAGGGTGCCGTCAAAGATACTGGTGGGCACCACGGGTGTGCCGCCCTCGCGCAGCAGCCACTTCATGTCATTGGTCACGGAGCCGGTGGCCAGCACGTCATAGCAGGTGCTGGCCGCAAAGCCGAAGTCGATCGTCAGATCGCACTCGCCGCTGCTGATGGTGATCCTCGGGCTGACGACCGCCGTGCAGTCTCCGCCGAGCTGCATGCCGTTGTCGTCATTGTTCACGCCGTTGTCGGCATAAGTCGTGACTAGGCTGGACTTGCGGTAGCTCGCCAGCGGCTGGCCTGTGGCAAAGTTGCTCTGCGGGATGAACACCCAGTAGGTGCCCGTCGGCAGGTTGTTGAACTGATACAAGCCGCCGCCCGCAGTCACTTGCGAGGTGTAGGGAGTCTTCTCCGCCGCATCCAGATAGCCATTGCCGTTCGCATCGCGCAGCAGTTGCACGGTCACGCCGTTGACACCGGATTCGCCGGGCTCGAAGCGCCCGTTGTTGTTCGCATCCACGAACACCAGGTTGCCAATGCAGACGTTGGCCGAGACATTGATCGTGTAGGCAAGCGAGCCTTGGCAGCCGTCTGCCCCAGTCGCCGTCACCGTGAAGGTGGCGCTCTCCAACGTCGTCGGCGTGCCGGTGATCACGCCGGTGTCTGCGTCAAGCGTCAGCCCCTCGGGCAGCAGCCCATCCACAGCCCAGGTGTAGGGACCGGTGCCGCCGGAGGCCGAGAACGTCAGCACGCTCATCTCTCCGCCCTGTGTCAGCGTCAGGGTTGCGGGCGTGTCAGGCTCGACCGTAATCGTGGCGCAGGGGCAGAAGCCGAAGTCGATGGTGTTGTCCACATTGGTGGCTCCGCCGCTGCCGGGCTCGTCATTCACGGTGAGAGTGATGACCGGGCTGATCGCCGACTGGCCGGACACGGATTGAGTGCCGTTGCTGTCGTTGTCGATGCCGTTGTCCAGGTTCACCGCCGTGGTGGCCAGCGGGTAAGGGGCATTGGGCGTCACGCGGACCTTGTAGCTGCCTGCGGCGAGGCCGCTGAAGCTGTAGGAACCATCACCCTGCGTGGTGGTGGTGCTGATCACGGCATGGGTGCCGCCGTTGAGCAATTCCACAGTCAGGCCGTTGATGCCGCTCTCCGTGGCGCTGTCATACACGCCGTTGCTGTTGAGGTCGGTGAACACCAGGTTGCCGATGCTCAGTTCAGTGGCAAAGGCGCTGGAGCCTGTCGCCAACAGTGCAATCACGGCCAATCGGAGCGTCCAAGCCATGAAGCCGTGCAGTCGGCATCTGCCCAGCGCCGCATTGTCGGCTTGTGATGACCGTTCTGGCACAAGCCGAAAAGCGCGTTGGCGCGTGCTTGTAAATACAATCGAATTCATGGTTATTACGGTAATTATAACAAACCATACTGTCAAAAAGTAAATTATTATGGTATTCCAACTATAAGGCTTCAAGTCGTTACGGCATTCATGCCAACGGCTGCCTATATCTCGGCAGGCCGTGCTGGCGAGGCCACCGCCAGCGACATCGCCGCTCTGCTGCGTCCTGCGGGCATTTGCCGTCACCCGACTCGCTCAAGGCATGCCCGTGCCGGTGGCAAACTTGACCACGTCGATGAACTCACTCTCTACCGGGTGCTGCATGGGCGAAGAAACATGGCCTGAAAGCGCTCACGCCAGTCCCAGCGCTGCGACCTGATCTTCATCGAGTCCAAGGTAATGGCCCAGCTCGTGCAGGAACGTGATGCGCACCTCGCTGCGGTAGGTTGCCAGCTCCCCGTTGCAGTCATCCCAGAGGTTGTCGAGAAACAGCCGGATGCGCGGCATTTCATCGGGTGCCTCGGGCAGGGGATCGCAGCGGGCGTTGCCTTCAAACAGGCCGAGCAGATCAGGATCGAGATCCTCGTCGATGTCGATCAGCGCATCCATCTCGCAGAATTCGATACGGCAGTCGGTTGCCTCCCGGCGAATTTCGGGTGGCAGCGAGAGCAGCGTGGACTTCACCACGCTGGTGGCGATGTCTTGGAGACGTTGAAAACGCATGCGGGCTATTTTTTCGCGGTTTGCGGTTTCTTTTTCATCGCTTCGATCTCCTTCTGCTGCTCCTCGGCCTTCTTTTGGAGCTGCTGCACACGGTCCCACAGGTTTTTCAGCTCGGCGGGGCCTTCCAGGCCGGCGCGGATGTCCTGCGCGGATTTGGCGGCGGCTTCGCGTGCGGGATCGATGCGGTCGCCGCTGCTGATGGCGAGCAGCAAATCGAGCAGGCCGAGCGCTTTCGGATCGCGCAGCGTGCCGAGCGCCTTCACAGCGGCCACCCGCCAGTCATGGCGCGGATCGCTGAGCTTGGCGGCCAGGAAATCGCGCACGGCATCGCGGTTCGTGTTCGTCGGACGACGGGCGAGGAAGGCCAGGGCGTCGAACGCGGCACCGGCATCACGGCCGCGCAGCTCATGTGGTGCCTGGAGGCGTGCGAGCACGTCTGCAATGGCTGATTCGTCATCCTGCGCACGCAGGGACTTGATGGCGGCCAGTTCGATGACGCTGTTAAAGCTGCTGCCGCGCAGGTGCGTGCGCAGTGTTGCGGCGATCTGCGGTTCACCGGGACGTGCGCCCCAGGTTTCGATGATGGCGGCGAGGATTTCGGGGTTCTTCTCGCTTTGCGCCATCTGCCACAACATCTCGCGTGATTCGGCGGTGTTCAGCGCGGCGAGCGCCTGCACGACGGCCTTGCGAGTTTGCGCCTGCGGCTGATTCGAGCTGCCAGCGATCAACGCCGCGCGCGCTGCGGGCTCGGCGATTTTCGCGAGTGCTTTGGCCGCCTCGGAACGCACGGCATGAAAGGTGTCTTCGCGCAGGATTTTGGCGAGTTTGTCGATGCTCTTGTCATTGAGCGTGCGCACGGCCAGCAGGCGGCCGATCACGTCGGATTGAAGCTGTTTGTCGAGCATCGGTCCGGCTGGTGTGAAGTTCACTTTGGCCAGCACGGTGAAATCCGGGTCGATGCGCACGAGTTCCGGCTGTGTAGGCACGACGAAGTGAAAATCTTCGACCTCCTTGCTCACATCCATCGTGAAACGCAGTGGTTCCCTCTGTCCGGCGACGGCGAAACTCACTGGCAACGGCACGCGGAACAGCCGCACCTGCTCGCTGAGCTTCTGGGTCTGCCGCACAGTGATTTTGGCCTGCTTGGCGGCAGAATCCCAGGCGTAGTCGATCTTCAGCTCCGGCACGCCCCCGTGGTGCAGCCATTGATCGAAGAACTGATCGAACGACAACCCGCTGACCTCCTCCACGACATCCTGCAGGTCATCCGTGCTCACAATGCCGCTGCGGTGACGTTCGAGATAAGTCTTGATGCACTGGCGATACAAATCCGGCCCGAGCTGGCTGCGCAGCATGTGCAACACCCACGCGCCCTTCGGATACGCCCGCGAGTCGAACTGCTGCATCGGATCGCCGTAATCACGCCAGACGATGGGTCGCGTGTCGTTCGCCCCGAAAACTTCCTGCGCCTCCAGCCAGAGCGAGTACTTCATCGCGTCCGTGCCGAGTTTCTGCTCCTCGTAAAGAATGGTGTAGTAGCTGGCGAAGCCTTCGTTGAGCCACAGGTGCGCCCAATCGCGGCAGGTGACGAGATCGCCGAACCACTGGTGCGCGGTCTCATGCGCATCGAGCCGGTGCAGCGTGCGCAGATCCTCCGTGTCCGCATTGAACAGCATCCCGGCGGCTTCAAACGTGCAGCTCGTGTTCTCCATGCCGCCGGCGATGAAGTCGAGGCAATAGACTTGGTAGTACTTGTCCCACGCGAACGGCACGCCGATTTCCTGCTGGTAGAACTCTATGATCTTCCGCGTGTCCGCAAAGGCACTCGCTGCCTGCGCTGTGTGGGAAGGCGGCACCAGCAGCGCCAGCGGCAGCTTGCCCGCTTTGTCTTCCAGCTTGTGAAACTGACCGCAGGCCAGCGCGATGAGGTAGTTTACATGCGGTTTGTCCTGCAACCAATGCCAGGCCACCAAACCGTCGGCTTCGGGCTTCTGACTCAGCAACGTCCCATTGGAAACGACCTCCATCCCTTTCGGTGCATGACAGATCACCTCGCTGGTGAAGCGCTCGTTCGGATAATCGTAGCTCGGAAACCAGAAACGATGCAGCTCCGCCTCCCCCTGGCTCCACACCTGCGTATCGCCCGGTTTGTAGCCCATCTCCGGCGTGCGGAAGTACAGCCCATGCTCCGGCTGCGCCGAATACTTCACCGTGATCGTCGCCTCCGCACCTGGAGCAATCGCCGCCGCAAACGTGATGACCAGCTTTTCATTCGTCACCTCATGCTCGGCCACCTTCGCCCCTTCCGCCGTGATTTGAGCGATCTGCAAATCCACCGCATCGAGTTCCAGCTTCGTCAGCGGCAATGCGATCGGCTTGAACCGCATCGTCGCCGTGCCCGCGACCGTGCGCTTCGCAAAATCCGGTGTCACATCCAGTTTCAGATGCAGCACATCCACCCGCCGGTCCCGCGCATACTTGCGGCCTGGAATGAGCTTGATCGGCTGCGGCAGCAGTTGCTTGTCACAGTGACGACAGTCGAAGGAGTCGGCGGAAACGTCGTTCGACAGCACTGCGGCGACGAGGAGGAGATGGTGAAGGCGCATGGCGGCGAGGATTGAAGCGTGCGGCCCCACCTGCAAGGTATTCTTGCCGTCCGCCTGCGCATGAGTCAGACGAAATTCCGCTGGATGCGCGGCTCCTCAATCAAGGCCTTGCTGAGCCGTAACGATGCAGTCAAAGGCAGTGGACGAAGACAGACTCAAACACCCGCAGGTGAAGGCTCGCGGCAGCGTCCTGGAGTGCGCCAGTCCTCTGGCGCTTTCGAGCGTCCCCGGGCCTGCG
>NZ_JBJXFV010000084.1:0-13737 GCF_046154365.1 Prosthecobacter sp. | reverse complement strand
CTGCGATAATGCGCGACGCCTTCATTCGAGACATCAATGCAGATCGCATCGAGCTGACTGCCGGTCAGGTCGGCGAAATCGAATGCGTAGCGCATCACTACATCCATCTCCGCACCAAACCCGCCCTTCTTCTGAATGTCGGCCGCAGGATCATACTGGGAAAAGATGCGGCGCTGCCGATTCACGGCGGCTTCATGCTCAGGCGTGAGCTTGAAATCGGCAGCATGCAGCGCAGCCAGCGGCGCGAGCAGCAGGGCGGTGAGGAGTGGGAGGGTGGGTTTCATTTCTCAGAGCTTCTTGCCGTTCATTTTATACTGCCGCTTGCCTGGCCATAGATGCCGCCCTTTTCCTCAACGGGCAGTCTGGGTTTGGACGCCTGCGGCCTGTCCTCAGCTAGCCAGTGATTGTTTTCGAAACGGAAGGTCTCCGGCGCGGTGCCTGCGCCGATGTTGATGTCGGTCTGGACCTGGGAGCGGCGGAAGGTGATGCGGTTGTCTTTGATGAGGACGTTGCGGCAGGGGGCGAAGCCGGGTTGTTGCGTCTCTTGCAGAATGCGGAAGATCCATTTGCCGGGATACCGGACGGTGTTGCCGACAAACTCCGCGCCATCGACGCCCACAAAAGCCGCGGCGCAAGGGCTGCCTTCGATGGTGTTGTTGCGCACGATGAGTCGGGCCGCCTCATGCTTGGCGCCCTGCGGTCGGAAGTAAGCAAGGCCGGTGGAGCCACCGAGATTGATGGGACGCTCGCCGGCGTTCGTGAAGTGGCATTTCTCGACGATGATGTCGCTCGTGCCGCCTTTGAGTTGGATGCCAGCGCTGGCGCTGAAGCCTTCCTTGCCGATGAAATGGCAGCCACTGATGAGCGAGCGATGACAGCCGACGAAGTCGATGCCTTGCCCGCCCCAACCGGTGATGGTGCATTCGCGAATCGTCGCCTTGTCGAGCCCGGAGCACTTGATGCCGTCGTGATTGCCCTTGGGACCGATGTCACTGACTTCGATGTGCTCGAGCGTGATGCCGGTGACGGGATGCGCCAGGTCGCCGCCGTCGTCGAGATTGAGGCCGTTCTCGCTCTGCCCGCTGATGCGAAGATGTCGCAGCGTCAACTCCGCGCAGCGTGAGAAGTGGAAGCCGGATTTGCCCCCCTTGAACACCGGCGGCTGTTTGGGATCGAGCGCCTCAATCGTGATTCCTTCGATTCCAGAAACGCTGTGGCCGCCGGGATACTCACCGGGACTGACTTTAAGCGTCGTGCCAGGTCTCAAAGCGCGCAGAGCGGAGCGCAGTTGGGCGGCATCACGGACAATGATCTCCTCGGCTCGCAGCGCAGCCAGTGGCGCGAGCAGCAGGGCGGTGAGGAGGGTGGTGAGAATGAGTCGGCAAAAAGATTGGCAGTAGAAAAATGGGATTGGGGTCTTCACGGTTTGGTTGGCGATCTTTCTGTTGCGAAATGCGTGGCTGATCAGCGGCTGAGCCTCCAGCTACTTTGCTTTGAGCCGCGCGTTGAGCTCCTCGGCTGTCCACGGTGTTTTGCGGTCGGCGGTGGCTTGGCGGACGGATTCGATGGCTTTGGCGGGGACGGGCTTTTTCCAGCGGTGCCAGCGTTCGCCGACGTAGTTGAGGACGCTGGCGATTTGTTCGTCGTTATAGACTTGGGCGAGCGGGAGCATGACGCCTTCGCCGTAGGTGACGCCGTCGATGGGGCCGGTCTGGCCGTGGAGGAGGATGCGGGCGAGGGTTGGGATGTTGCCGTTGTTTTTAAACCAAGGGCTTTGCGCGATGGCGGGGGCGAGGAGTTTGTCGCCTTGCTTGACGCCCTGGCCGTCGGGGCCGTGGCAAGCGATGCAGAGAGTCTGGTAGATTTGCTGGCCTTGCTTGGCGGAGGTGCCGAGTTCGGCGAGTGAGGCGGTGGCTTTGTCTTTGTCGATGAGGGCGGCGAGAAGCGGCTGTGTGGGTGCTTTGGTGGTGAGAGCGGGGGGAATGGCTGCCTTGATGCTGTGGTAGGCGAGATAGACCTGCGCGAGCACTTGTGGATCAGGGTCATTGCTGAGCGTGGCGAGTGCAGCTTCGACCTCGGCATCATGCTTGGCGAGCAGGCTCTCGCTAATCTGCACCGCAGCACGGCGGACGCGGGGTTGTGCGTGCTTGAGGTTGGCGAGCAGCACGTCTTTGGGCAGGGACGTGAGGCCATCGAGCGTCCAGAGGGCGTGGATGCGGGCGTTCGTGTCGCTGTGGTCGCGAGCGATGGCCTCGAGATGTGGAGCGGCATGGAGGTCATGTTTGTTCACCAGCAGCATCTGCGCGGTGTCACGCCACCAGCCGTTCGGATGGGCGAGGTGGGCGGTGAGTTGGACGCAGTTTTCATCGAGCATGCGTGGCTGTGGACCTGGCTTTTTGCCATCTGGCACGAGGCGGTAGATGCGGCCGTGACGCACCACTTTGGTCATGCCCCACTTTTTAACACGCTGATAACGCTCCACCCAATCGACGAGCTTGTCTTTGCGATAACCTTCGACGTAACGCGCTTTGATCTCCGCACTGACCACGGTGGGGAACCACTCTTTTTCCTGAATGATGCCGCGATACATGTCGGCAATGTAAAGGCAGCCATCGGGGCCGTTTTCCGTCCACACAGGGCGAAAATAGGCGTCGGCGCTGCGGATGAACTCGCTTTGCGGATACGCATTGTGCGCCATGGCGAGACCGTCTTTCCACTCAAATCGGCTGAGGCGGATGAAGCGGCCCACGGGCTCACAAGTGGTCATGTGGCCGTAATATTCCGGCATCAGTGGGCTGCGCAGAATGGTCTGGCCACAGCAGGCGGAGAAGTTGGTGAGGATGTGCTGCTTGTCGAAGTTGTAACCGCCGGAGGAGTCGTCCCACACCTTGCAGATGGAGTAAGGCGTGCCGTAGCCCTCGGCGTGCTCACGCACACGCAGCACGGGATAGCCAGCAGGGAGTTGGAAGCCCTGTGCGGGGTTCGCCCCACCCGCACGCGTGCCGTAGAGTCGGCCATCGTCATCACGGGCCAGCCCCCACTGGCTGAAGCGACCGTCGGGGTAGTTGATGGGCTGCAATTGGCCATCATCACGCAGACGAAAACGCACGTCATTGGTGGCGATGACGTTGTCGATGTTCCACAGAATGCCGGTGCGCTGATGCTCGATGTTGCTGCTATCGGGGCCGGTTTTGAAAATGAGTTCCTTGCGGTCAGAGACGCCGTCTTTGTCGTCGTCAAAGTAGGACCAGTAAGAGCTATCGCCCGTGAAGCTCACGATGACGCGGTCTCCCATCGGCAGGACCGTGCGCGGCAGCAGCGCGTTGTCGATGAAGACGGTGCGCTTGTCCATGATGCCATCGCCATCGGTGTCCACCAGCTTCACCACGCGGCTGACAGGCTTCATTTGATCCGTGGCAAACTCATCCTGCATGTAAGTGCGCCACTCGCAGACATAAAGCGCGCCATTCGGATCAAACGCGAACGACACCGGCTCTTCCACCATCGGCTCACTGGCCACGCATTGCAGATGGTAGCCCTTAGGCACCTCAATGGTCTTGATGGCTTCCTCGGGTGAGAGGACCGGGAAGGTCGTGTCGGGGTTCCAGCCGTGTTGCGACACGTCAGCGGCGAGGAGGTGAATGCGGAGGCTGGCGAGAAGGAGAAGGATCGGCAGACGGGTGAGGATGCTATTCATGAGAGATTGGCTGGGCGTGGGACTGCACTCCTACGCAGAGATGCAGTGACTTTGTGCAGCCTCGGATATCCTGATGCGCTTCCGTTGCAGAAAGCCCCACAGGAAATAACGTGGCTAGAAAAGGCGGAAGAATGGGGGCAGAAGAATCTAAATCCATTCTCTTGCCCCATTCTCCTGCCTATTTCTGGTTCATCTGATTTTTACCGATATCAGGATTTATGAGCCTATTCAATCACACTGACATCCCTGAAGCGCAGCGGTGTTTTCACCGGAACCATCTTCGTTAAATCCAACGACTGCCGATGGGTGATGACATAGATGCCGGTGAGTTTCAGCGGGTGGTCGAGACGTCCGTCGGTGGTGCCCTTCCACTGGCCCTGGCCGCTGCCGGGTTCGACGTGCTTGATTGGCGAGTCGTCGGTGAGGGGAAAGCTCATGAAGCACCAGCCATCGAAATCGAGGGCGCTGTAGTTGCCCCAGTCGCCGCCGTCGTAGCCGCCGGAAGAGCTGAAGCGTTCGCCTTTGGCGTCTTCGATTTCCCACATGATGCGGCCCCAGCTGCTGTCGCCTTTCACCCACATGCTAATGGTGTGCGGCTTGCCGGGAATGGGAGCGGGCGTTTTCAATCTCAGCGCGGTGTATTCGCCAACGACGGCGGGCAGTTCGCCGCTTTTTTGCAGCGCGACTTCGATGCAGGGGCCGTGCTCGGGATCGTTCTGCTGGCTCAGGGTGAACTTGCCGGGCACGCGGACCTTGGTGGTGAGTGTGGGTTCCTCGGCGAGTTGCCAATCAGTGGCGGTGTCCATTTTGGCGACGACTTGTGTGCCCGGCGGTGGTGATTGCTGCGGGAAACGTCGTGTGCCTGCGGTGATGCCTTTGATGGCGACTGGGCTGGTGAAATAACTCACCGCGCTCGATGCCGTGACGATGAGCCGCTTGTCCTTCGATGTCTGCTCGCGTTGCTCACCATAGAAACTCGTGAGTGTGAGTGTGCTGTCCGCTGGCAACTCCACTTGCATCTCGCACTCGCCGCGCGTCGTCCACACGGCATAGACGTGCTTTTTGCCGCGCGTGAACTCCAGCGCGTGGGCGCTCGATGAGCCCGTGTCGAGCTGGCGCGTGAGCTTCACGCCGTCGAGCACCTTCGTGAGTGTGGCCTGGGCGACATAGGCTGGCTTTGGGTAGAGCAATGGCTGGCGCTGGCACAAGCCGCCCGCGCCCCACAGCGCATCGTAGTAGGCATTGCCCACGTCTTCGATCACGGCGGGCGAGACAGTCGGAAAACGATGCGCGAGGCCGATCATCACATCACGGGCATACCACTCGGCGGCTCGCTGTGGATCGAGATCGCGTTCGGGCCGCGAAGTGAACTCGAAGCAGCCCGCCAACGGAATGTCGTAGCCGAGCTTCCGCGCTGTCTCGCCCATCAGCCAGATGCCGCCGGAGGTGTGCGGACTGAGCTTTTCGGGCGCGATGGTTTGCCCGGTGGCCTCGCTGCCGAGGTAGTCGATCAACTCACGCGGAAAGCCACGCCGCAGCATCACGGCGATCATACCGATCGATCCGCCGGAGTTTCCTGCGATGATTTTGAGCTGAGGAAACTTGGCGCGGAAGAACTTCGCGCCGCGCAGACCGAGTTCGTAGAGTTCATCCTCGCGCTGCGCGAGCGCGGCATCCTTCGCCACATATTTCTCGTCATACAGCTCCGGCGGATAGGCCCCGGGATCGTAGCTTTCGTGAAACAGATCGACATACTGGCAATGCGGGAAGCGCCGGAGCATCTCGGTGATGTCCTTCTCCGCGCGCGCCTCGGCAGAAGGCCAATTTTGCAGATCCACGAGCCGGAAGGGCCACTTGATTTGATTCAGCGAGACCTTCCACGGTGCGAGTTCGGGCTCCGAGTCTTTGGTCCAGAAAAACGTTGTGCGCCGCATCCCCGCCTTGTGCAGAAGCGGTCCGGCGATGGCGGGATCGCGCGTGGTGTAATGAACTCCATTGAACCACCACGTGCCAAAAGGCGATTCGTAGCCCGCTGTGCGTGTGTCCTTGCCGACTAGGGCAAGCGCGGCCTCGTGTTTCATCAAAGTTTCACCGCGTTCGTCATTCACGCTGATGCGCAGCCCGTACCAGCCGAGTTGCGGCATCGTCAAAGGCAGCGTGATGTCCGTCTCTGCACCTGCGGCATCGAGCGACACCGCTTTCTCCTGCGTGGCGAGTTTCTTGCCATGCACATCTCTAATTTCCCAGCGCAACACGCCGTTCACCGGCTGCACCGCACGCAGGCTCACGGTGGTCTCCGGCATTTCGTCGTTGTGGAAGATGTTGCCGGGTTGCGATTGCTTCAGCCGCAGTTCCACGGGTGATTTTTCCAAGGTCGCGCCGAAGACATGCACCGCGCTCGTCGATGTCGCCAGCGGCATGCGGCGGCGATCAATCTGCAATTCAAGACCGCCCATTTTGCCGAGAAACTCGAAGTCGAGATACGGCCCGATCTTCATCGCGGCGTATGGGTCCTTCGTGTCCGCCAGCAGATCGAGGATGTCGCCCGCCTTCAAATCCACGCGCACGAGATACAGCGGCACCGTGGTCTTTTTCTTGTCGGCGCTCACGTATTCCACGGTGCCCACCTGCTCGATGCCCGCGCCCGGTTTTTCATCGCCTCGCGGCAACGTGAGCGTCGTATCCGCGATGGCACCGCCACGGCCCTGAGTGCCAAAACGCGTCAACCGCGTGGTCAGCACCGCGTCCTTGTTCGCATCCGGCTCCACTGCGCACAGCACCCAGGCGCGATGATAAAACGCCTGCGGCACCGAGAAGTGCAGCGACTCCTTCATGCCATCCAGCGACGTGCGCGAGGTGAACTCATTCGTCTCCAGGAATCGCGGCCCCTGCATCATCTTCGCCTCGCCGACGTCCGCATTGGCCGCGCCATCAGCCACCACCATCGGCACCGCTTTGATCTGCTGCATCCCCGGTTTCAGCGACACACTCGCCTCCTTCATCACTCCAGGCCGCGCGCTGCGCTGCACATCCAGCGGCAGAAACATGCCACTGTCCGCACGCGAGAACGTCCGCTCGCCACGCACCTCGCCACCCGCTTCCAGCTTGAAACTCACCTCCGTGAGCCGCGCCTCACTCGCCACGCGACCACAGTATCGCCCATCCATCCACAACTCCGCGCCTCCCGCCTCCGCCCTTACCTCCATCGGCACCCAGCACTGCGAAGCCGCCGGCAGCGTGTCCCACACCTTCGCCAAGTCCGCCTGCTGCGCCTCCGTGTAGCGCGAGAGTCGCGGCCGACTGTGATACTCAAACCGCAGGCCCGCGCCGGTGAACTCGATCCATCCATCCGCCATCGGCACCGTCTCCGGCACCTTCTTGCCATCCTTCTTCACCGTGCGCTTCAGCGTGTCTGCCTTCACCTCGCCGAGCAGCGTCTGCATCTTGCCATCGGTAAACTTGAACATCACCGCCACTTTTCCCGCTGCGCCGATGCGGAACTGGGCGCTGAGAGCATTGGCATCGTTGAGCGGTATGGTCTGGGCGTTGAGGGCGGATGTGATGAGTAGAAGAGCAGCGTAAGTTCTGAAAATGCTCATGGGGTTAGTAGGTGATATGGGTTCAGGACAAGAGACTGCAAAACGCATGGGATGCCTATTTCCGATCCAGCTTCTCCTGCTCCAGTGACTTCTTGATGGCGTCGTTGAAGTTCTTTTGAAACTCCTCGGGACTCAGCGTGATACCGGTGGTCGCTTGGCGCGAATACTCGCCACCTTCCCAGCGCAGGTTCCGGATCTCCCTCGGTCCTTGCCAAGCCTTGCCATCTACTTTCACTTTCTGACCGTCCTTTACGACCTCGCCCTTGGGGCTGATGCTGAACTCGGTGACGATTTGCCAATTGGCAAGCGGAGCAGTGACTTTGGGATCAGTGGCGATGAGTTCGCTAAGCTTCACGGAGACGGTCTGCCATTCATTGGAGGCGCTGAGCTTTTTGACTGCTGTGTAGTCAACTGCGGGTTTGCCGGGCATCATGGCGCCCCATGCGTTGCAATTGCAGGTGAGCACGAGCTGGTTATCGGTCTGACATTGGATTTCAAAGTGCAGCGTCGCCCCGTCCGGGCCGCGCCATTTGGTATCCTTCAGCTTGCGCGTGGTGGCTGTCCACAAAGGCGGATGCCCCCAGTTCAGCAAATACCAGTCGTGCCAGCCGCGTGCGCCGTCATCGATGAGCCGTTCGGGTTTGTCCGTTGCCTTCACGTTGGCCTCCTGCAACTTCGCTGGTGCGCCTGAGAGCATGCGGGAGCTGATGGCAAAGACGGCGCTGCCTTCCTGCCCCGCCTTCTGCGGTCCGGTCTGGTATTGAGCCGGGGTATTATAGATGACGTTGGCGTAGGCGAAGATCGGCTGATCGAGATTCATCACCGGGCAGGGCGCGTTCCATTGGTTGCCCGTCTTCGCAGCCTTCGCATCCCGCCAGAAGCGGGTGAGCGCATGCGGGTCGAGCGAGTAATAAATTTCCACGCGCTGGACGGGCTGCGAGTCATCTGGTGTGACCGTGAGGTGCGGCACACCGTCGGCGGTCTTGAGATCCAGCACCATCTGCGGCGTGCGCGGCATCTTGAATGCCGCACCTTTCAAGTGCTCCTCAAACCACAGGTATTCGCTGATGGCGTGCTCGTCTGTGTGACGGTGGTTCAGGTGCGGAGTAATGCTGAAGCGCAGGCGCTCGTCGGGCACGTTGCGCCAGTTCCACGCCATGTTGTCGATGTGCGCGTGGAAGTCGTTCGTGGGCGAGAGCCACAGCACCGGGCAGGTGATGAGTGGGATGTAGGCGTTGTCGGAAATGCAGGCCAGCTCCATGGACGTGCGCTTCGTTCTGCTGCCGCCGGGCACCACGTCTTCGTTTTCCAGAAGGTCGCCCGATCCGCCACACGATGGCACCGCTGCTTTGATGCGCTTGTCGATTCCTGCGAGATTGGTCGTGAGCTTGCCACCCATGGAATGCCCATGCGCACCGATCCGCGTCGCGTCCACTTCCGGCTGCTGCTCCAGAAACGTGATGGCGCGGCGTGCAGCCATCAACACGAGATACCAGTTACTGTTCCGCGGCGACTCGACGGCGTCGAGCGTGTATTCATCCGGCGTGAGTCCGCCCGCGAAGTGGTTCGTCTTGTTGCGCTGTGGAGGATGCGTGGCATCGAGTTTGCCCCAGTCGGTCTGCGGGCCATTCCAGGTCTCCTGGCCGAGTCTCATCTTGTTGCCGCCCCAATTGATCGAAATGCCCGCATATCCGCGCTTCGCGTAAGTCACCACGCTGTTGAGCGAAGCTGACTGCCCGCCACCGTGCATTTCGACGAGCGCTGGCAGTTTCGTTCCACCTTTTGGAAAGGCATAAAAAGCTGCAACCCGAGACGGCGCGCCTTTAAAAACTCCGACCTGATAGCGAACGATCCGGCAGACTACCCCATCCAGTTCCCACTCCTTGAGGATTTCGTTTTCGAGCGGGTCTTTTCGCGGATCAAAATCAGCCCAGAGTTCTGTGACTGATTGCGGTGGCTCAGCGGCCGCTAGGGTTCCGCAAGAAGCGAGAAGAGCTGAACACAGGAGAGTACGAGATCGATTCATGAAGTGGGTTTCTGGACGGGCAACTGGATGCAAAGGAGGATAAGCCTGCATATCTTTCGGTAATGCATCGCATTGCGCGTCAGTTTGTGAGGGCAGCCATCACAAAGAGCGGCATCAAGGCCTGACGGGCCTTTCCGAGAGATACTCGCGCACCGCAGCGGCGAGATTCGCACCGACGGCTCGATAGCCTTCGGTGGTGCTGTTTTTGTAGTTCCAGATGGTTTCCAAGCACAGGCTCACCGTGTGCGGATTGCCATTCATGCTCACCCAGTTCGCGCTGATCTGACGCCAGAGCGGATGATACGCTGGTCCGGTGGTTTTGGGTTTGTTGCTCATGGGAATGAGCGGCTTGATCTTGCTGATGCGGCCATAGGCCAGCTCGATGAAGCGGTCCCGCAGGCCGATCATCGGCTCCTTCAGCGCGCTGCTTTCGAGGATGTAGAAGAACGTGGGATCGCCCGGCGCGGGATTGTGCAGATCAAGGAAGACATCCATGCGGCCTTCCTGGATCAAGCCGCTCACCTGCTTCTGCGCGGCAATGACTTCGTTCCAGTGCGGCTGCGGTGACCAGTCGCGATTGTGATCCTGCGGCTGCGCGTCTTTGCCGCCGTTGCCTGTCACGGTGTTGTCGATGTCCATGATCGGCACCAGGAAAATCTCCGCATGCTGTCGCAACCACGCCGCATCCTCATCATCGCTGAGCAGCCATTCGCCAAAGCCCTGCGCCACCCAGCTCGATCCACTCTCCCACGCATGTTGCCGCGCCTGCACCCACACGCCAAAGCGCTGCGCCGGGGTGCGTTCGCCCTCCTGCACATGCAGCATCGGCACCGCGCGACCTTCGCGTGAGTGACACAGCTCCTCAGCTTTTGCATGGGGCGACTTCTCGTTCATCGCATGCACAAATGCCGCCGCCGTGCTTGGCGTGTAAGGCGGCCCCCAAGCCACCAACACCGACGTCGTCTCCGCTTTGATCGTGTAAGTCATCACATCGCCCTCCTTCACGCCTTTCTCGGTGTGCAGCCATGCTTTGCCATCTGTGGAAAACGTCGCCATCTCCGGCATCGCCCAGGAGGGCGCCAGCGGTTTCACCAAAGGCCCACCCGGCATCGAAGTCACCGCCGTCGAGCCACGCAGCCGCAGCTTGATCGTCTCGCCCGGCGTGATGCCATTCACTTTGAAATACCACCAGCACGGCCAGCCACGCGTCGGATCACCACCGGGCATGAAGCTGATGCTCCGAGCTGTTTGGTCGATCTCCACCACGCTGACGGAAGCGCCTTCGAAGTTGGACTCGACGGTGATGTCGGCCGCTGTGGAACTTTGGCAGAGAAAGATTGATGAGAGTGCGAGGGCAACGACGAGGGGTTTCATTTTGGATCTCTGGGAAGAAGAATTATCCCACGGATTCAGGGCGACCACGGATTGGAATACAAAATCATATCATCCGTGGTCGTCCTGAATCCGTGGGAAATATCAAAAGGGACTACTTCAACGAATCCAAATACTCCAACAAATCGGCGGACTCTTGAGCTGTCATCGTTTGCAAGAGACCTTCGGGCATCATGGAAACGGGTGCGGTGGTGGTTTTGGTGATCTGGGCCGTGGCGATCTTTTCGGTGAGGCCACCGGCCACTGTCAGTGTGAGTTCGGTGTCGGTGCGGGCGGTGATGAAGCCGACTTTGCTGTCACCGGTTTTGAGTTCAAGGGTCGTGAGTTGCCATTGCGGGTCGATGAGCTTCGACGGGGTGAGTATCTGCTCCAGCATCGCCGCGCGGTTCCATTTCGTGCCGATGTGGCTGAGGTCGGGCCCGAAGTCGATGCCGACTCCGTTGGCACGATGGCAGGCGATGCAGACGCCGGAGAACGAAGTCTTGCCGCGTGTCGCATCGCCTTTCATGGCAAGCAAAGCGGCGGGTTTGAAGTCGGGGCCGAGGACTTTGCGGCGTTGGGACTCGGGGAGGAATCGCTCGAACAAATCGCGACGCAGCGGCTCGGTGATGGCGCTGCCTTTGGCGATGGCTTGGGCGCGGAGGTCGGCGCTGAGTTTGTCATCGAGGATGGCGAGCAGCACGCTGAGGGCGCCGCTGTTGGTGGCGAGGAGTTGATCGAGTTGCGTGCTGTCACCTGCCTGGAGTTGGGTGAGCGCTTGGTCTTCGGCTTTGCGCTGCGAGATGGTGGCGGCGGTGAGGTCGCGTGCCTTGTTGCCCATGCTGGCGATCCAATCGCGCACGACGAGCAGGCCGCGATCATCGACAAGGTGGCTGCCGAGGTAGGGCATGTGCCCGCGACCAGCGGTGGCCATGCGATAAAGCAGCACACTGCGCGCTGGATCACCGCTGGCGATGACTCGTGCATCAGGCAGGCCGAGATCACCTTGCACGGGCTTGGTGTCGATGAGTTTGGACTCTTTCAGCAGCGCCTCGATATTCATGTAGCTCGGCACGCCGCCGCCGCTGTTGTAGCGATGACAGACGCTGCAATTCACATGCAGGTAGCTGCGAGCGCGGACTTCCAAACTGCCCTCGGAGCCGTGCGGATCGGCGAATCGCGGCTCTGTGGGCGTGAGGCCGAGGCTAGTGAAGACATCGAGCTGATCGCCCTGCTCATGCGGCGTCGTGCGGTCGAGTTGCAGCGCACTGAAGCTCTGCGCAAAGCTATTCATGAGCGTGTGACAGCGGGCACATTCACTGCGGCTGTAAAATCGCCAACGCTGCTGCATCTGGCCGCCAGGCGCGGCTTTGTCCTTCACGGTGAAGGTTGCTTCGTCGCCTTGCTTCGGCACGAGTTCGGCGTCGGTTTGTTCGGCGTTCCAACGATAGCTATACGTGCCCCACAGGCTGCCATCGAAATGCAGGATCTGCGTTTCAATGCGGCGGCGCGTGGCGGGATTGCCGCGCTCCAGGTCGAGCGAGTAAGTTTTCGCCAGCACAGCTCCCGCAGGGAATCCCCAGCGGCCACGCAGCACCACACCCTTGGATTCCTCGGCCACAGTGACGCCCGATTGATCAGGAAAGGCAGCCCAGCGTTGCGCGACCGCGTGATCCGCCCAGCGCGGCGCATTGATCTCGTAGGGCAAGACGCCGGGCTCGGGCGATTGCTTGAGCGTGTCGCTAAAGAGTCCGGTTTGACTGAGCTTGCGCGGAAAGTTGGAGTTCTGCCCTGAGCGCGGATTTCTCGCCAGTCGCCACAAGCCGCCACCGCTATGATCGACGATGTTCAACTCGCCATCGTGGCCGATGCTGAATCCCGCTGGCATGAGCGAGCTGCGCGCGAGTTCGCGATGCTCGGTGACTTTGTCGCCCTCCGTGCGCAGCGACCAGAAGGTGCCCATCTGCCAGTCGCCGTAGAGATACGCGCCCTTCAACTCGGGCAGCTTGTCGCCGTGATAGAACTCACCGCCAGTGATGCTCGCAGCCTCTTCATGGGAGTGCGCGACGAGCGGCGGCAGGATCGGCGATGGGCCACGCACACGATCTGGCCGCACGTCTTGCTTGCCGCCCTCGGTGATGCTCCAGCCGTAGTTGCCACCACGCTGAATGCGATAAATCATCTCCCACAACTCCCAACCGACATCACCGACGAACAGCTCGCCATTCTTGGGATTGAAGCTCATGCGCCATGGATTGCGCAGTCCATAGGCCCACACTTCACCACGCGCTTTCGGCACATCGACGAAGGGATTGTCCTTCGGAATGCTGTAAGCGCGATCTGCCTCAGGATGATCGACATCGATGCGCAGCACGCTCGAAAGCAAGTCGCTGATGTCTTGCCCGGTGACGCTCGAATCCGGCGGGTCAGGCTTGGTGCCATCGCCCGTGGAGATGTAGAGCATGCCATCGGGGCCAAAGCGCAAATTGCCCCCATTGTGACCACCGGCACGCCACGAGATGACCTCCTTCGCGCTGCTGAGATCAAGCTTGGGCGGTGATTCATCGGTGACGCGGAAGCGCACGATGTGTGAGCCATTTTCGCGGAAATCCTCGCCCTTCAAGTCCTGCACGATCCAGGTGAACACGAAACGGTTCTCTTTGAAGCGCGGATGAAACGTGAGCGCAAACGAACGAGCGATCTCGCGATCAAACTCGGCGAGATCGCCGAAGAGATCGGCTTTATTGCTGCCAGGAACGAAGGACAACATTCGCCCTGTCTCTTCGAGCACGATTAGTCGATCACTGCCAGGCAATGGCGTGACATCCAGGGGCTTTTTGAACGTCAGCTCCGGATAAAGCCGCTCCACGACATAAGGCGGCGGTGGCTCTGGTGTTCCGTGAATGCGCGAAGCCGTCCACGGCACACGCTCCTGAGCAAGCGCGCAGGTCGAAACAAGCCACAGATGGAGAAAAATGGAGCGGATCATTGAAAAGTGGTCCGCACAGTCCTCTGTGCGGTTCTGAGTCAGTGAACGTTCGCGT
>NZ_JBJXFV010000069.1:0-38033 GCF_046154365.1 Prosthecobacter sp. | reverse complement strand
GCGAGTGATGCGCTCATCACTTTGCGTGCCCTATACCTGACGCCCTCACTTTGGAAACACTTCTGGACTCAGAACAACAAACCCACCCGCGACTGCCTATAAAGAACATCATTCCGGCGATGCACCCCCTCGGGCTCGGCGGTGGTGTGCGCAAAAAGTGTGCGGTGAGCGGCCTCGCCGAGCTGGGCGGCAAAGGAACGGGCGACGATGAGCGCCGCGTCATAACGCGCGGCATCAAGCATGGGATGGCGGTCGAAACGGGCTTTGGCGGCGCGGATGTCGGCGGCAGTGCGGTTTTGATCGAGCATGGTACGAGCGACCGTGTGGAAAGCCTCATCGCCAGGTGGAATGAGACGGACGGGGCTGGTCTCAATGATGGCGATGACGTTTTTACCGATCTTCACTGGGATATGAGCCAAGGTAAGGCCATCGTGGCGCAGGGTGCGCAGATCGGTCTGATCGTGCTCGTTTTCCTGGGCGAGGCGAAGGTTTAGGGTGAGGCCGGTGAGAGCGTTGAAAGCCTCCTGGTGGCTGTGGAAGACCGGGGTCTCCGCAAGGTTTTGGATGAAGCGGGTCTTGCTGCTGCTGTTAGTAGTATTCATGGCGTGCGAGTGGGACGCCGGGATGCTAGACGCACCATCGGAAGCGGCTATTGACGGTGCCTACGGCTTCAGACCTCCGGTGCGACCGCAAATCTGGCTACTGGAATCCATTACGTGGCAAGGCAGCGCCGCTACGCTCAGCCACTCTGGTTTTCCACCCACTGCACGGCATAACGGACGAGGGCCGCGCCATCGGTGACGCCGAGCTTTTCTTTGATGTGGGCGCGATGGGCCTCGACGGTGCGGGCGCTGATGCCGAGGCGCTCGGCGATGAGCTTGGTGGCCGAACCAGCACCGATGAGGGAGAGGACTTCCAGCTCGCGATCAGTGAGATTTTCAATGCCCGTGACACCGGGGCGGCCACGCGCACCGCTGAGCTGCTCGATCATGCGGGAGGACATGCCATCGCTGAGGTAAATGCCGCCGGAGAGGATTTTGCGCACGGCGGTGACGAGGTGGTCGGCGGCGGCCTCCTTCATGATGTAACCACGGGCACCAGCGCGGAGTGCGCGTTCAGCATACAACGACTCGTCGTGCATGGAGAGGATGAGGCACCGCAGGCCCGGATGCAGCGCCTGGATGTCTTTGAGAAGCTCGATGCCGTGCTTGTCGGGCAGGGTGAGGTCGAGGATGACGAGGTCGGGCCGCAGGCGCTCGATGGCGGTGAGGCCGTCGCGCGCGCTACCGGCCTCGCCGCAGACTTCGAGGCCGTCCTCCATGCGCAGGAGCTGCGCGAGGCCGTGGCGCATGATGGGGTGGTCGTCGATGAGCAGGATGCGGTTCACAAGGCGGGGCAGGCGTTGGTGGGGGCAACAGGAATGGTGCAGCGGACGATGGTGCCGCCAAACTCATCAGGAGCGGCGGTGAGATTGCCACCGATCATGCGGGCACGATGATTCATGGTCAGCAGACCCATGCCGGTGCTCCGGCCGGAGAGGTTGTCGGGGATGCCGTCACCATTGTCGCGAATGATAAGCGTGAGATGGGACTGGTCCTGGCCGAGACTGATTTCGATGCGGTCGGCATGGCTGTGTTTGATGGCGTTGGCGACGGCCTCCTGGGCGATGCGAAAGAGCTGGGTCGCCATCTTGTTGTCAGGCACCTGCACCGGACGCTCACAGCGGAACGGGCAGCTCACACGGAAGATGCGCTCCGTCCCCTGGGCCAGCTCACCGAGGGCGGCCATGAGGCCGGCGGCATCCAGTACGACAGGCATGAGGCCACGCGACATTTCACGGGCGCGCACGTTTGCTTGCGTGACGAGGCGTACGATCTCCTCCAGGCTGGCGGCCTCAGGACGTGCGGCGCGGGTGAGCTGCTGATGGGCCACTTTGGCCAGACAGCCGATAGCGGCGAGCTGCTGGCAGAGATCATCATGGATGTCCTGGCCGATGCGGTGCTGCTCCTCCTCGCTGATGTGGAGGATTTTTTCTTCCAACTGCTTGCGGTCGCTGAGGTCGCGGATGATGCCGGTGAAGACGCGACGACCTTCGGGCAGGCGCGCCTCGCCGACCGAGAGGTCGAGAGGAAAAATGCTGCCGTCTTTGCGCTGCCCGACGACCTCGCGACCGATGCCGATGATTTTTTTCACGCCGGTGCTGCGGTAGGCTTGCACATAACCGTCATGCTGGTCGCGATATGGCTGCGGCATGAGCAGGCGGATGTTCTGGCCGATGAGTTCGTCGCGTGAATAACCAAAAATGCGCTCGGTGGCGGAGTTCACCGTCTCGATGAGGCAGTTCTCGCTCATGGTGATGATCGCATTGACAGCAGTCTCGAGGATGGTCTGACTGCGCTGCTCGGAGGCCGCAAGAGCGGCACGCGTAGCCTGAAGGCTGTGCTGGAGTTCTGGATCGTGCGCCGAGGACATCAGAGTGAGGAGGTTTGGATCATGCTTGGCAACGCAGGCATGGGTGTCAACACATCGCGTGGCTGCGGCCCGGTTCGTTTGCTGCCACGGCAGTGGAAAATCAACGCCACGAGTGACAGCGTGGCAACGGATGAGAGCGGCATGAGAATCGCCGCCAGCAGCGGACTGAGATGACCCATGAGGCCGATGATGACGGTGACGATGTTGTAGGTGACGGAGAAGGCGAACACCGCATGCACAGCACGGCGATGTGTGGCGGCGATGTCGAGCAGGCTGCTCATGAAGCGCATGCTGTGGCCGAGGAAGTAGAAGTCGGCCTTGTGCTCCAGGAAGCTGCGGCCAGTGACCGGACTGCCTGCACATGATGCCGAATCAAAGGCGAGGCTGTCATTGGCACCATCGCCGATGTAGAGCGTGGCTTGCGGCTCATGATTGGTGATCCACGCGGCTTTTTGCTCGGGCGTCATGCTGTGCTGCCATTGGTCGCGTGCGAGATGGAGCTGCGTGGCGATGGCAGCGACTTTCGGCTCGCGGTCGCCACTGAGGATGCTGACGCGCAGGCCGCGTGCGTGCAGCGCATCGACTTGGGCGAGTGATTCGGCGCGCAAGGAATCGCGGAAGCGGAAGGAAGCGAGAAGTTGCGGCTGGGACGGCCCCTCACCCCGCCCTCTCCCCGGAAGGATGTCATGATAATGGCGGTGCGTTGTGCCGGGGAGAGGGAGAGAGCTTTCGCGCGGCTCAAACGCCCGGTCCCTCTCCCCCGCATTGGATTCACTGTTACAGGTAAAAAGTTCATCGAGGGAGAGGTTAGGTGAGGGGCCAATCTGCCGTGTGAAGATGGCATCAGCAGACTGATCCTGCGGACGTGAGAGCGACCACACGGAGCCATCGTCTTGTTTGAAATGCAGGCCGTGACCGGGTTCTTCGATGACTTCGGCATTGAGCGGGCTTTCTGCTGTACCGCCGAGCGCATCAAACAGACTACGGCTTACGGGATGGAGATTGCCGCTGGTGAGATGGCGTAGAGCCTGACGTGCGGTGGCATCAAGAGCTTCGAGGGCGTCAGGATTGATGAGCACGGGGTTTTCGAGCGTGAGCGTGCCGGTTTTATCAAATACAACCTGGCGCAGACGTGTGAGTTTTTTCCAGAGGCCAAGCGTGCGTACAAAGACGCCGTGACGCTCGGCACGGCTGGCGGCGATGTCATCGGCAAGCGGTGCGGCGACGCCGAGAGCGCAGGGGCAGGAGACGACGAACACGGAGATCATGACCTGCATGGCGCGCGTCCAGTCGCCGGTGTGCTGCCACCACCAGAAGGCACCGATGACACCGGCGAGCACGACGACGATGAGATAGCCGCGCAGGAGTTTTTCGAGCCGCAGATCGCGATTTTCGCCGCCACGTCGTGCTTCGAGCAACTGGCAGAGCGTGGAGTCGCGCCAAGATTCGAGCGCGGTGGCATTGAGTATGCGCGTGCCGGCATTCAAGGCACCGGAAGGCACCAACTGGCCGCTGGTGCGCGTGCAGGAGTCGCTTTCGCCATTGATCCATTCGAGGCTGATGCTGGCGTGCGCATCGTCGAGCTTCGCGGCAACGGGAACGGCCTGTCCGGGCTTCACGACAAAGGATTCGCCTGCTTTGAGCGAGTTGAGCATCTCCGCATCGGGAATGGAAGGATCGCGCAAGAGACGGCGGCGATTGCGCGCGACGGCCATCTGCTGCACAAGGCGGCCACCGAGCATCAGGAAGATGAACATGGCCACGAAGTCGAAGTATTTGAGTCCCTGCGCACCGCTGACCCAGCCGATGAGCGAACCAACATACGCGGCGAGAATGCCGAGCGTGATCGGCGTGTCGATGTGCAGCACGCCGGCACGCAAGGCATGCCACGCACGCTGCGCGAAGTAACTGCCGCCGACAAACAACGCGAGCGTCGCGGATGCGGCGGCGACGAGATCAAACCAGCGCGCAAAGGGGAAATCAGCCGGCATGCCGAAGTAGGCGGGCAGTGAGAACGCCATCGCATTCATCGCAAAAGCACCGCAGACGCCGGTGCGGCGCTCCAGGTTGTTGTCGGTGGCTTGTCCGGCCTCCGCACGTGCGACGCCGAGCAGATAGCCAAAGCGTTGCAGTTCGCGGGCGAACTCGACGGGTTGGAAGGTGCCCGGCTGCCACGCCATGCGCAATTCACCACGCGTGATGTCCACATTGATCTGCGTGCCGCCGAGTTTGGCAAACACGCGCTCAATGAGCCAGATGCACGCCATGCACGAAAGGCCCTGCGCCGACACCGTCATCTCAGCGGCGACGGATTCATTCGCTCGTGTGGCCTCGGCCGCGGTGGTGCAGGCCTCCAGCCAGCCGTAATCCTGCTGGCGCATGGCCTGTGGCGAGACGGGCGGGAGGTTTTGATTCGATTTGAGATCGTAGAAGTGCTCGAAGCCCTCCTGCTTCAGCATGTCATGCACAAAGCGGCAGCCCACGCAGCAAAAGCCGTCGCTTCGGGAGGGTGGAACTGGTGTTCCGCAGTGCTGGCAGATGGTGGATGGCATGCCGGAGAGTCTGGCAGGGTGTGACGTGCTGCGCTCGTCCTGCCTTGGCGTAGAGGAGGCGGGAATTGCCAAAAGCGCTTCACTGGCTATCAAAGGGGCATGATTTCCCCAGCCGACTACCTCGAAACGGAGCTGCTGTCTCCCATCAAGCGTGAGTACATCGCTGGCAGGGTGTATGCGATGGGGGAGTTTCAAAACCGGCACAATATCATCGCTGGAAATACTCTTGTTACCTTGCATGCAAGGCTTCGCGGCAAGAAGTGCCGCCCCTTCAATAGTGATACCAAGTTGCGAATCCGTTTCCCCAACCATGTCAGGTTTTACTACCCGGATGTGCAGGTGGTGTGCCAGCCAAACTCGGTGGACGAGTCATTCCAAGACCAGCCGAATGTCATTGTGGAAGTGCTGTCAGAATCCACTCGCCGCACGGATGAGGGCGAAAAGCTTGATGCCTATCTCACCATTCCATCGCTGGAGACTTATCTGCTGGTGGACAGCACGAACAAGGAGGTCGTGGTGCAACAGCGCGGCGACACAGGGTTTACGCGTTCTGTTTATATCGGTGATGATGGCGTGATCCCGCTGGCCTGCCTGGGCTTTGATTTGCCCCTCGCGGAGATTTATGAAGGTGTGCAGTTGCCTGCGCTGGAAGTGGTCGAGGCAGAGTGATCACATCGCTGCATGGCAGCAGCTCGGCACGGCGTCGCTGTTGAAGTCGAGGGTGTCTCGCAGACGCCAGGCGAGAATGATTGCGGTGACGAGTGCGAGTCCGCGCTGGAGTTTGCGCATGGTGGCAGGCTGGAGACGTCCGCCGAGCCAGTGGAGTTGTGTTTGAGCGAGAAACAGCAGCGGCAATGTGCCAAGACCGAAGGACAGGGCGAATTCAGCGCCGCGCGAGGCACTGCCGTTGGCCATGGCGAGGGCGAACATCAGGTACAGCGGGCCGCAGGGCAGCAGTGGCGTGGCGAGGCCGAGGATGGCGGCGCGCAGACTGCTGTTGAGTTTGAACGCGGCGGTTTGAATGCGGCGCAGGCCGCTGGAGAGAAATTTGGGCTTTGGCAGCCAGGCATCAAGACCCATGCCGACAATGGCGAAGGCGAGCACGAGCAGCCATGGCAGCACGATGCCGGCACCATGCTGGAAAAAGCTCAGCGGCATGATGCCGATGGTCCCGGCGATGGCCCCGACGAAGCCATAGGCAGTGAGCCGTCCGGTGTGATACAGCGCGGTGTTGCGCATGAAACTGCCATCGCGTGACACCGCCCACGAACACGACAGCGGCCCGCACATGCCCACGCAGTGGATGCTGGTGACAATGCCTGCCATGAAGGCGGCGGCGCTGGTGTCGATGGGCGTCATGGCCTGAGATGCTTCAGCGGGATGCTTTCCGGCTGATTGTTCATGGCGATGTAGAACAGCGCAGTCCATGCGCTGAACAGCATGACAAAGGCAAAAACAACCCACAGCCATGGCCGACTGTTGAAAAAGCCACGCGATTCACTTTTGGAGGTATTGCTTGGGGTCGAGGTAGTCATTGGATTTGAGGCGTGGATCGGGTCCGGTGAACTCGAAGGGTTTGGTGGTGTAGGTTTTGCCGTCTTGCGTGTCGGTGACGCGGATGCTGAGTTTGAAAGGTTCTTTGAAGCCCGCTTCGGGCAGGGTGATCATGAGCGGCTTCAAGTCCTCCGCCTGCGCGGCAATGGTGACCGGCGCATCGGCACCCGCGCAGACAAGTCCGGCAGGCAGATCGCCCAGCATGGCGAGTGTGAAGGTGCGCGGCTCGTTGCGCTTGTTGATGAGGCGGATGAGGAACTGATTGCGCAGCACGCCGTTGCTCACATAAAACGGCGATCCCTGCATGCGCAGCACATTGGCACGCAGTGGCTCGATACGACTGGCGGCGAAGCCGAACACGGCCACTCCGAGGAACAGCAGCCCGGTGTAAAAGATGATGCGCGGGCGGATGAGGCGCGTTTTGCCGCCGTTGAACGCGGTGAATGAGTCGTAGCGCACGAGGCCGGGCTTGCGGCCGAGTTTGAGCATGATGCTGTCGCAGGCATCCACGCACGCGGCGCAGCCGATGCACTCAAGCTGGAGACCGTTGCGGATGTCGATGCCGGTGGGGCAGACTTGGACGCAGCGCGTGCAGTTCACGCAATCGCCCGCGCCTGTCGTGCCGGCCTTGCCGCGTGGCTCGCCGCGTTTCTTGTCGTAGCCGATGTTGATGGTGTGATCATCGCCCAGCGCGGACTGCATGCGTCCATACGGACACATGATGACGCAGAACTGCTCCCGGAACCAACTGAAGGCCCCGTACAAGCCGATGGTGAGGAAGATGACAACGCCAAACGCGATGGCGTGCGCTTGCGGCGAGTGCTGCATCATCTCATACAGCCCTTTGAGTGAGACGAAGTAGCTGAGGAAGATGTGCGCGATGACGAGCGAGCTGAAGATGTAGAGCACATGCTTGATCACACGCCGGGTGATTTTGCCCGCCGTCCACGGTGCGGCGTCGAGTTTGCGGCGCGCGGAGGCATCGCCGTCGATCAGGCGCTCGATTCGGCGGTAGATGTGTTCCAAAAACACCGTGTAGGGGCAGGTCCAGCCGCACCAGACACGGCCGAAGAGTGCGGTGATATAAAACAGCGAGAAACCGAGGCCCGTGACGAGAAAGAAGCCCACCCACAAGTCCTGCACGGCCAGCGTGAGGCCCATGAAGTGAAAACGGCGGTTCAGCACATCGAGAAACACCGCCGGGAAGCCGTTCACCGGAATCCACGGCAGCGCGACATAGATGAGGAGCAGCAGCAGTGCGGCGAAACGGCGGGCACGCGTGAATTTCCCCGACACATCTGCCGGATGCAGCGTCTTCTTGCTGCCATCCTCATTGATGGAGCCAAGGGAGACGAGATTCAGCGTGTTGGGTGTCATTTCGGTGCAGGCACCGCAGCATCACCCACAGGCGGAGCATCGGGGGCGCGTTTGATCGGCTCGCCTTCTTTGTGATGGCTGAGGACGAAGGCGACGACTTCGCTGACCCGTTGCATGCCGAGCATGGTTTCCCACGCGACCATGCCTTTGGTAACATCGGGAGAGCCTTTGCGGACGATCTTGAAGATCTCGACGGGATTGCCGCCGTACTTCCATTCCAGATCGTTGAGCGGCTGACCGGGGAGTTTTACGCCGGCCAGCGTGGCGGAGAGATCGGGGCCGTGGCAGGTGACGCACATGCCGGGGGTCATGAAGGTGGCTTTGCCGGCTGCGACGGCTTTGGGATCACGCGAGAGTTCCCAGAGTTGTTTGTCGGTGATGGTTTCCATCTGCTTGTCGCGTGCGACCTGCATCTCGGCCATGGCCTGGTCGATGACGGCGGTGTCGCTGCTGCCAAAGCCGAGCTGGTAATAGCACACCCAGTGCAGGACAAACCAGACGATGGCGATGTAGAGGGTGAAGAGCCACCAGTTGGGCAGCTTCTGGTCGTACTCCTGAATGCCGTCATAGACGTGATCGCGAAGTTTGGGCTCGTTGGAGGAAGTGGGCTTGTTCGGGTCCATGGCGGATTAGTCGTCGAGTGGCAGGCGGGACATGTGCTCGGCCTTGTCCTTGCGCAGCAGCATGCCGCGGATGGTCATGATGCCGAAGACGAGCACGGTGGTGGCGAAGGAGAGCAGCGGCACAATGACATGCCAGTTTTCGTAAATGATGCGCTTGTACATGAGTTGGAAGCAGTGGCGGTGTTAGTGCGTGGCGGCGGCGCTGCGGGCCTGGTCCGGGATGACGGGACTGAGCGGGAAAGGAATGCCTTGGCCATTTTTGCTGAGGATTTCCTCGACGGGGTCGAACTGGCCGAGTTTTTGCAAGTAGGCGATGATGGCCACCATCTCACTGTCGGGCCGGACCACGATGTTCGATTTCTTGAGTTCTTCGGCGATCTTCACGCCCGCTTCGAGAGCCTTCATCTTGATCTCGGTGGCATCCATGGGCGGATAGGGCACGCCGAGCTGGCGCATGACGGCGATCTTTCGTGGCAGTGTCTTTTGATCGAACGGCTTGTCCTTCAGGTGGGCATACGTCGGCATGTTTGACTGCGGGGACATGGAGCGCGGGTCCATCATGTGCTCGTAGTGCCATGAATCGGGGCGCGCACCGCCTTCACGGGCAAGATCGGGACCGGTGCGCTTCGAACCCCACTGGAACGGATGGTCGTAGATGCTTTCGCCGAGGCGCGAGTAGTCGCCATAGCGCATGACATCGGGCACGAGGGTGCGGATCATCTGCGAGTGGCAGTTGTAGCAACCTTCGCTGACGTAGATGTCGCGACCGGCGAGTTCGAGCGGCTCGTAGAGCTTCTGGATGCGGTCTTCGACGTTCTTGGCGCTGTTGACGGTGACAGTGGGAATAATCTGGATCAAGCCGCCGATGACCACAGCGACAAAGGTGAGCACCGTGAACGGCAGGTAGTTGTGCAGCAGCTTCTCATACCAGAAGGCCCAGGACTTGCTGGTCTGCTGGAAGCGGCGCACGGCCATGTAACCGAAGATGATGGCGCAGATCAGCGAGGCGATGTCGGCGCCCGGAGGCAGGAAGATCCAGCCAAAGATGAGCAGGAGACCGCCGACGGTATAGGTGAGCGGGTCGTTGATGAAGGTTTCCTTCATGCCCATGGTGTCCGCCGTGCCGCGTTGCAGGACGGCGATCTCGCGCACTTCATTGTAAGGCGTACCGGAACGGATGGTCTTCCAGAGATTGATGCACATCACGATCCAGCCGAGCAGGAACATACCACCACCGATGACACGCAGGCCCATGAGCGGACGGATGGCCTGAAGCGTGTCGAGGAAGGTGTTTTTCAGCGCGAGGCCGTCGGCGCTGACTTGGTTCAGCATGAGGCCCTGCATGATACCGCTGATCCACATCGCGACGACGTACAGCAGGATGCCAAAGGTGCCGATCCAGAAGTGGAAGTTCGCCATGGGGACGGAATACAGGCGGGTGTTCCAAAGCCTCGGCGCCAGCCAGTAAAAGAGACCGGCGGCCATGAAGCCGTTCCAGCCCAGCGCACCGCTGTGGACGTGGCCGATGGTCCAGTCGGAGTAATGCGAGAGTGAATTCACCGCGCGGATGGAGAGCAGCGGGCCTTCAAACGTCGCCATGCCGTAGAAGGTCACGGCAGCGATAAAGAATTTTATGACTGGATCGGTGCGCAGCTTGTCCCAGGCACCACGCAAGGTGAGCAGGCCGTTGAGCATGCCACCCCAACTTGGTGCCCAGAGCATGAGGCTGAAGAACATGCCGAGCATCTGCAGCCACTTCGGCAGCGCCGTGTTCAGCAAGTGATGCGGTCCGGCCCAGATGTAGAGGAAGACCAGCGACCAGAAGTGGACGATCGACAGACGATACGAGTACACCGGTCGTTCCGCCGCCTTCGGCAGAAAGTAATACATGATGCCGAGGATTGGCGTGGTGAGGAAGAAGGCGACGGCGTTGTGCCCGTACCACCACTGCACCAGCCCGTCCTGCACACCGCCAAAGATGCCGTAACTGTGCGTCCAGCTCGTGGGAATCGAGAGATGGTTGACGATGTAGAGCATCGCCACGGTGATAATCGTCGCGATGTAGAACCACAGCGCGACGTAGAGGCTCGGTTCATTGCGTTTGTGCAGCGTGAGGAAGAAATTCACTGCGAACACGACCCAGATCACCGCTACGGCGATGTTGATGGGCCAGATCAGCTCGGCGTATTCTTTACCGCGTGAGAGGCCGAGCGGCAGCGTGATTGCGGCGGCCACGATGATGAGCTGCCAGCCCCAAAAGTGAATGTTGGAGAGCGTGTCATTGCCCATGCGGCACTTGCAGAGGCGCTGCGTGGAGTAGTAGATGCCCGCGAACATCATGTTGCCCACGAAGGCGAAGATCGCGGCGTTCGTGTGCAGCGGGCGCAGGCGGCCAAACGTGAGCCATTCGGCCAGATTGAGCTGATGGTAGTTCAACTGGCTGGCGATAAACACGCCGGCGAGCATCGCGACGACGCCGAAGATGATCGAAGCCAGCATGAACTGGCGGACGACCTTGTCGTTGAACTCAATGGGTACTTTAGTGGCGGAGGTGCTGGTCATGGGAACTGGAGGGAGTGGCAATGGCCGCTGGCACGCGCCCGGTGTCGTCGAGTGGCAGGAGGGCGTCCTGCTCGATGCTGCCGCGCCGCTGTTGCGTGCGCTCCGCCAGATAGAGCGCCGCGAATAACACGGCGAACATGAGACTGACGAAGATGGTGACGGCGAAAACTTCCATTGCGCCGCCATTGAAGCGCGCATTCACCACCGCTGCTCAGCAGTGCTTGCCGAAGACTGGGCTGTTTTTGCGAGATGGGCCCGCCTTATTGCCAGAACGCCGTCAAATCAGCTCTGGCATCGGCTGCCAGGAATCGACGAGATACTGCGGACGACCAGTCAGATCGTTGAGCGTGGTCTTCACGGTGTCGATGCCCATGTGTTTGTACAGCGTGGCGAAGACCTCGCCGAAATGCACGGGGCGTTCGGTCGGTTCGCCGCCGAGCTTGTCGGTGGCACCGATGACTTGACCAGTTCTCAAACCGCCACCGGCGAGCAGCGCACCGCCGACACGCGGCCAGTGATCGCGACCACCGTCTTTGTTGACGATCGGTGTGCGGCCAAATTCGCCCCAGGCGACGACGGCGACATCTTTGTCGAGGCCGCGCTCGTGCAGATCTTCGACGAGGGCGCTCATGCCTTGATCGAACAAGGGCAGATGGCGCAGGAGCTGCGGGTAATTGTTGTCATGGAAATCCCAGCGGCCGAAATTCAGCGTCACCACACGCGCACCGGCCTCGACGAGACGACGGGCGAGGAGAAAGTGCTCAAGGTTGAGCGGAGCGCCGTCGCCGTAGTTCTTCGGATCGCCTTTGCCGTAACGCTCACGCGTTTTGACGGTCTCCTTGCTCAAATCGAGTGCGGTGAGCAGCTTGCTGCTGGTGAGGACATTCAGCGCCTGCTGATTGAAGGCGTCCATGCTGCCGACGAGACCGCTGGCGTCGAGTTCGCGGCGGAATTGATCGAAACCCGTGAGCAGCGAGCGACGGTCTTCGAGACGATCGAGCGTGATGCCATTGAGTTGGAGATCCTCCATGCCAGCGCCATTCGGACGAAAAGCGGCGTGGGTGTTGCCGCAGTAGCCGGGATGCCCCGGCGAGCCATACGGCGGATGACCGGCCTTCGGCGCAAGACCGACGAACGCTGGAACCGCAGGGTCAGCTTGGCCTTTGAGTCGAGACACGACCGAACCGAACGAAGGCGGATCAGAAAGACGGCCCACAGGTGCGCCGCCACCGTTCGGGGGCGGTGGTTTGCCGGTGTAGCAGATGAAGCTGTCATGCGCGCCGTTCGGACTGCCATACATGCTGCGGATCGGCACCAGCTTGTCCATGATCTTCGCGAGACGCGGCGCGTGCTCGGAGATGTGGATGCCGGGGACGGCGGTCTTGATGGGCTTATAGGGACCGCGAATCTCCAGCGGCGCGTCCATCTTCAAATCATACATGTCCTGATGCGGTGGCGCACCGCACATGTAAATCATGATCACCGACTTGAAACTGCGGCCCGTGCGCGCCTCTGCTTCGGCCTTCAACAGCTCCGGCAACGACAATCCGCCCATGGCGAGGCCGCCGATGCGCATGAAATCACGGCGCGACACGCCGTCGCAGAGTTTGCCATGAGTTTTGCCGGAGAGGGTGAGCATTGGGGTGCCAAACTACGCAGCGACGTTGCGGATGCTTTCAGATGGGAGTTATGTGGAGGATGAGACTGATGGGACTGATGCTGATGACGACCATGCTCCACGCCGCCGACCTTGAATGGAGACGACTGCCAGACGTGCCGGAAGCCCGAGGCTTCGCCGGTTCCTTTGCCGGCGTGAGCGGCGGATCGCTCATTGTCGCTGGCGGCACGCATTTCATCGACAAGATGCCGTGGGAAGGCGGTACGAAGCTTTGGTATGACACCGTCTTCGCGCTCGACACAACAGAAGGCCAGTGGCGGACCATCGGCAAGCTCCCGAAACCGAATGGCTATGGCGTGAGCATCACCACGCCGGAAGGACTCGTCATCATCGGCGGCGGCAATGCCATGGAACACTATCGCGACGTGTTCTGGCTCGACACGAAGGTGGTGCTGGCACCGCTGCCGAAGCCGTGCGCCTTCATGAGCGGCTGCGTGCTGGATGACGTGATCTATATCGCCGGCGGCATCGAAACGCCGACAGCGACGGGTGCGATGAACACCTTCTGGTCGCTGCAATTGAAAAAACTCGGTGCGCAATGGCAGGAACTGCCGCCCTGTCCCGGCAAACCGCGCATCCTCGCCTGCATGGCGGCTGCGGATGGCGCGGTGCATCTGTTCAGCGGTGCAGCACTTCAAACCGGACCCGATGGTAAGCCTGTGCGCGAATGGTTGAATGACGCGTGGCATTTTAAACCGGTCTCTGGTTGGGAAAAGCTACCCGACGTGCCTCGTGTGGCCGTAGCGGCTCCGAGTCCGGCTCCCGTGATCGATTCGAAGATTCTCATCCTCGGCGGCGACGATGGCGCGTTGGTGAACTTTGAGCCAAAAAGCAAACACCCCGGTTTTCCGCGCAGCATTTTGGTCTTCGACACGAAATCACAAACATGGAGCATGGCAGGAGAGGTGTCGTTTTCACTCGTCACGACGAATGCTGTGCTCTGGAACGATCAGATCATCGTGCCCGGCGGTGAAACGCGACCTGGGGTGAGATCGCCGCAGGTTTGGACCGCGCCGATGAAGTGACTCAGAGCGTGCGCAGCATCGTCAACGTCTCAGCGAGCTGCTTGTGGCCTTCTTTGGCGGTGAGACGCGGAAATTTGCCATTGAGCATCACCAGCTTGCCGTTGCGGGTCAGCATGAGCTTGCGCTCTTTGATTTCGACATCGCTGATGCCCGCATGCGCAGCGGCGAGGCGGATGGCGGCACAGGTGAGCATGTTCTGCACGGAATGAGGCAGTTTTTCGCCAAACTGATCGCGCCACTGCGCTTCGAGGTCTTCCAGCTCCTTGCGCGTCATGATCTCGCCAAGCTGGCGATACGCGGTGATGCGCAATTTCGGATCTTCGATGAACGGAGCAGGCAAAAAGGCCGGTGTGGCCGTTTTGTCGGCCTGCAGCATTATGGATTCGCTCATGACAAGGAAATCGGCCCGCAGACCGACCTCGACGGGACGCGCCACACGGCGGCCTTGCATGCGGGCGACGCTTTGTTTGAGCATCTGGCAGTACAGATCGAAACCCACCGCCGCGATGTGCCCGCTCTGCTCGGTGCCGAGCAGATTGCCTGCGCCGCGAATCTCCAGGTCACGCAGGGCAATCTTGAAGCCGCTGCCGAGGCCGGCGTATTGCTTGATGGCGTTTACCCGCTTGCGCGCATCGCCAGCAGTGACGGCATCGCGTGGCAGGAGCAAATACGCATGCGCCTGCACGCCACCACGGCCCACACGGCCGCGAAGTTGATACAAATCCGCCAGACCGAAGCGATCCGCGCGATCGATGATGATGGTGTTCGCGTTTGGAATATCGACGCCGCTCTCGATGATCGTGGTGCAGACGAGCACATCGGCATCGCCATCGACAAACGTGTGCATCACGTCTTCCAGCAGTTCCTCATCCATCTGCCCGTGACCGACAATCACCCGCGCACGCGGACACAGATCACGGATGAGTTGCGCAATCTTCTCGATGGTCATCACGCGGTTGTGCAGGAAAAACACCTGACCGCCACGTTCAATCTCGGCTTCCACGGCCTCCTTGATCGTGCGTTCGTCATACGGGCAGATCATCGTCTGCACCGCCTGCTTGTTCGGCGGCGGCGTCTCGATGGTGCTCATGTCACGCATGCCCATGAGCGCGAGATAAAGCGTGCGCGGGATCGGCGTGGCGCTGAGCGTGAGCACATCGACGAGGCGGAACAGGTCTTTGAAGCGCTCTTTGTGCTTCACGCCGAAACGCTGCTCTTCATCAATCACCGCGAGGCCGAGATTCTTGAAGCGCACGTCTTTGGAAATGACGCGATGCGTGCCGATGACGACATCAACCGTGCCTTCGGCGATACCGCGCACGATCTCACGCTCACGATGCGCGGGTGTGAGGCGGCAGAGCATTTCCACGGTCACGGGGAACTCGCTCATGCGCTGGCGGATGTTTTCGGTGTGCTGACGTGCCAGCACGGTCGTGGGTACGAGAATCGCCACCTGTCTGCCACCCATCACGGTTTTGAAAGCCGCGCGAATCGCCACCTCCGTCTTGCCGAAGCCGACATCGGCGCACAGCAGGCGGTCCATCGGCTTCTCGGCCTCCATGTCGCGTTTGATCTCCTCCGTGCAGCGGAGTTGATCTGGTGTCTCGCGATACAAAAACGATTCCTCGAACTCGACCTGCCATTTCGTGTCCGGCGGATGTGAATACGCCTTCAGCATCTGCCGTTCCGCCGCCACGCTGAGCATGCGCGTGGCGAATTCCTCCACGCTTTTCTCCGCGCTCTTGCGAGTCTTCTGCCAGCGCGCCTCGCTGAGCTTGCTCAAAGCCGGTGCTTTGCCGCCGACACCGACATAGCGTGTGACCATGTGTGCATGCGCGACAGGAACAAACAGCTTCGCGCTCTCCGCGTAATGCAGCACGAGCACTTCCTCCCGCTTGCCTGAATCACGCACCTCAATGCCGCCGTAGCGTGCCACGCCGTGCTCGGAATGCACCACGGTGTCGCCCTCGCGTAGATCGCGCATCACATCACGCGCTTTGCGCAGCACCTCGGCTTCATCGAGCTTCGAGCCGCGCACCCGACGAATCTGCTGATGCCGTCCAAAGATCTCCGCACCGGTCAAAACGGCCAGTTTGGCCGCTGGAACGGTGAAGCCGCGATACAGCAGGCCCAACTTCGTCTCCAACGACGACGGCAGCCCGCTTTGCAGCTCGCCGAAGCGCTCACGTTCCGCCTCGTTGTGGAAAAAGATGACCGTGCGCCAGCCAGCCTCATGCCATTCGCGAATCTGTCGTGCAAAGTGCTCTCTTCGCGCCTCATGCAGCACAAAATCGGACGCATCGAAGACGCCGAGCGGATTTTCGTGAATCGCCGCCGAGAAATCCTCCATGCCTTCGACCGGCGCGGCCCCGCTCATGATGCGCGCATGCGCCGCCGCGTCGCAATCAATGGCAACGATGAAGTCATCCTGCCGCAGATGCTCGCGCACGAGCGCCGCATCCTCCGCGTTCTCGTTCATGCGCAGGATCACTCCCACATGCTCCAGGCGCTTGATGGACGACTGATTGTGCAGATCGAAGGCGCGGATGGATTCGATCTCGTCATCGAAAAATTCCAGTCGCAGCGGTTCCTCCGCCTGCCAGGTGAAAAAATCCACGATGCCGCCCCGCCGGGCGAATTGACCGCGCTCTGTGACCACGGGCACACGCTCGAAGCCCGCTTCGCCCAGATCACGCAGGAGCGCTTCCACATCCAGTTTCGCGCCGACGGCCAGCGTCTTGCGCTGACTCGTGATCTCCGCCAGCGCCGGCGCAGGTTCATCCAAACTGTCCGCGCACAGCACCATGACCGGCGCTTCGCCCGCCATCATGCGACCGAGCACTCCGGCACGTTCCGCCAGCAGTTCAGGATCAATCAGCGCATCATTCACCACCTGCCCGAGACGCGGAAAATACAGCGCCGGACATTGCCACACGCCGAGTTCGGCATGCACATGGTCCTGCGTCTTCACATCCGCGCAGAGAATCCACACACGCCGTCCTGGCAGCGCTTTCTCCGCATGCCGCGCCAATAGCGCCGCTGCAAAACCGAAGGCCTGCGACGTCACATGATCGAGCACAATGCCCTCGCCACTCAAGCGCCGCTGAAACTCCGCCGCAGCCAGCGTCATGTCCACGAGTCCAAGCGCATCCCCCCGCGCACGTCCTGAAGGGAGTGGTGGTTTACGAGTCGCGGTCTTCTTCACGCCGCGAGGTTTGGGGGCGCGTTTGACGGGTTCCAAAACAAAGCGCCGGGTGGTGACACCCGGCGCTGCAATGAGCGTGTGCTGATTGAATGCGCAAGAGCGAACGCGGCCTGCTGTGGCTGAGCGTCGCTGCCACTCACCGCACCGGCTGCGGTGGGTAAGGATACCAGCGGCCCTGATACCACTGGCCCTGCGGCTGCTGGGGCGGATACGGGTAGGACTGCTGCTGTTGCGGATACTGCGGAGCGTACTGTTGCTGGGGATAAGCCTGCGGCGGCGGATATTGCGCCGGGTAAGGTTGCTGCGGGTAGCCCTGGGGCGGGTAATACGGCTGCTGGGGCGGTGGCGCAGGCTGGCGGTGGCTGCCCATGGCATTCACGCCCGCTTTGGCGACGCCACCCGTGGCCTTGATGGTGGCTCCCGCCACCGTGCCCGCCGCACCGATCGGCACCGTGATCAGCGAACAACTGGCAAGGCTGCAACAGAGCACGATGGAAGCGAGGAAGTGACGCATGTGCAGCGGACTTAGCCTCAATCAGCCACTTTGTCACCCAAACTGCCGCCAGAACATCACAATGGAGATGACCAGCCCAATCGCCGTGATCACCTGCCGCACCCGCTGCGGCGCGATGCGCTGCGAATAATGCGCACCGAGATAGTAGCCGATCAGCGCCCCCGCCGTCAGCGCCAGCGCCTGCGGCCAGTTCACCATGCCTGCGGTGATGAACCATGTGGCCGCGACGACGTTGATGAGCGAGCCGAGCAAGTTTTTGAGCGCGTTCATCTCATGGATGTGCGTCATGCCCATGAAGCCGAACGACGCCAGCATCAGAATGCCGATCCCTGCGCCAAAAAATGCGCCATAGATCGCCACCGGCAGTTGCAGCGCGACGGAAAACCACAGCGCCTTCGATTTCGCTTCCGTCGCCGACTTGCGCAGGAATCCCTGGAGGAAAAACAGCAGCGTGGCGAACAGCACGAGGAAGGGAATGAGCCGCGAGAACTGGTCGTCGCTCGTTTTGGTGAGCAGCCAGCTCCCGATGCCCGCGCCCACGAGGCACACGGGCACAAACCACCAGAGCATCTCCTTCACCGATTTCAGATGGCTGCGAAAGCTCACAATGCTGCCCGCCGTGCCGATCACGAGCCCCACCGTGCTCGTGGCATTCGCCAGCACTGGCGGCGTGCCGCACATCAGTAGCACTGGAAACGTCACCAGCGTCCCGCCACCCGCGATGGCATTGATCGCGCCAGCGGTGCAGCCGGCGGCGATCAGGGAGAGGAGTTCGAGGGTGGTCATGTAGAAGAAGGCGTGAGCCTTCCTCCATGCCGTGCGTGGCGGCGACGTCAAAGGTTTCGGCGTGCTGACGCCCGCCGCTACATGCGCCAGCGCCCTGCCGTAGAGGATGGCGTCAGCCTTCCTTCGAGTGTCCTGACACCTGCCTCTACGAGCGTTGATTTTGCGCTCGACAGTTGCCGCCGATGTCGCACATCATCGGTGCATGGAGCCATCGGACGAACCTCCACTCGAAAAAACGCACGACTGGCTTCGCCGCCTGCCCGCTGGCTTCTACCGAGGCTTCAGCGCTGTTCATTGGCAGATGACGATTCAAGATCGGGCGCAAAGCTGGCTCAAGCCGGGCTTCCACGCCCGCTTTCGCGAGATGCTGCTGCACACGGTGGCCCGGCATGAACTGATCTGCCCGATTTACTGCCTGATGCCGGACCATATGCACCTGCTCTGGATGGGAGTCGCGCATGATTCTGATCAGAAGCAAGCCGCCAAGTTCTTCCGTGAGCACTTGAATCCGCTGCTCGCCCGCAGTCTGCCTGGCACACGCTTTCAAAAGCAGGCGTATGACCATGTACTCCGTCAAAGCGAACGCGGACCGGATGCGGTGCGTGAAATGGTGTGGTACATCCAGCAGAACCCCGTGCGGGCGGAGTTGGTAACGGCTGCGAGTGAATGGCCATTTCTTGGCTCGATGCTGCCCGGCTATCCAACGCTGCATCCACTTCACGAGAAGTTCTGGGAGAGGTTCTGGAAGATTCGCGCGGCGATGATCGAGCGGACGCGTGGCGATGCGTAGAAGAAGGCGTCAGCCTTCCTTCTGGGCGCGCATCGAATGCCAAGGCATGCTGACGCCTGCCTCTACATGGAGCGTCTCACCATCGCTGAGGATGGTGTCAGCCTTCCGACGAACGTCTCTTCGCACACGCAAACCCAGAAGGCATGCTGACGCCTGCCTCTACGCGCTGACGCTCCAACTCACTTCGCCTGCGGATTCTTCAGGAAATAGAGGCGCCCATCCTCCGCACCGATGAGCAGATCGGGCAGGCCGTTGGCATCCCAATCGACGGGCGTTGGACTCGTGTCATGGCCTTCGATGTTGCGGTCGCTGACGTTGCCGCTGTCGGTGAAGAGGATGAGGCCGTCTTTCTCGCCGGACTGGCGGAGGAACTGGGCGTTTTGGCTGTTGAGGAGGATGTCGAGCTTGCCGTCGCCATCCCAGTCCATGAGGCAGAGTTTGCGGCGGCCGCTTTTGCCGGCGGCGCCGGCGTTGAGTTGGAGAAGTTTACCGTTTTTGTCGGCGAAGATGCGCTGCGGCGGCTGGAGGCCGGTTTTGCTGCGCTGGAAGAAGCTCAAGTAGCCTTCGTGGTCGAGCATGACGAGGTCAGTGAGGCCGTCCTTGTTCCAATCAATCGCCACAGGAGTGGTGCGCCATTGGGTGAGCAGGCCTTTGCCCTCGGGACGCAGCCAGCCCCAAGCGAGCTTGGGTTGCTCGCCGTTCCATTCGACTTCCACGGGCTTCTCGGCGGCGAGCGCGGGCTGGGTCTTGCTGCCGGTGTTTTCAAACCACACGACTTTGCCGAGGATGCTGTTCGCCACGATGTCGAGGTCGCCGTCGTGATCCCAATCGGCCACGGTTTGCGTGGTGTAGCCCCACTTGGCCTCGGCGGGGCCTTGGATGCTGCCGTTTTTGCCCGCCATGATGCGCAGCGTCTTGCCACCGGCTTTGAGTTTGGCCGGAGCGGCGAACTTCGGCTCGGCAGCGCCGGGGCCGCTGAGGTTTTCGATGAAGGCGATGTAACCGGCGGTGTTCCCGGCGATGACGTCGGTGTCTTTGTCACCATCCCAATCGCAGCCGAAGAGCGTGACGAGCGCGCCGAAATTGATCTCATCGGCCTCCTGCTTAAAGTAGCGCGGCTTTTCAAATACCGGAGTTTTGTCGATGCTGAGCTTGCCGGTGTTCTCAATGAAAGCGACGCGACCATCCTCATCACCGCAGATGAGATCGAAGTCGCCGTCCTTGTCCCAATCGAAGGCCACGGGGTCGATCATTTCGAGGTCCATGTGCAAAAACTTACCGGCGGGATCGAAGACGCGGCGGCCCTTCACATACTTCGGTTCGGTGCGGGTGCCGATGTTTTCAAAGTAGGTGAACTTGTCGAGAAACTCGCCGCACAGCAGGTCGAGATCTCCGTCCTTGTCGAAGTCCTCAAAGTTCGGCGACGGGCATCCAAAAGTGTCCACGGGCTGCACGCGGAACTCTTTGTCATACTTCGGCTCCGCGTCGGTGCCGGTGTTGCGGAAAATGAAGACGAAGCCGTGCAGCGGACCGTTTTGCCACTCGCCCTTGTCGTTCCAGGCGTCGTCCCAGCCGTAGTAGCTCCAGTCCTCGATGCCAACGCAGAGGTCGGTTTTGCCGTCGTCATCGTAATCCACGTAGCGCCACTGATTGTGACGGACTTTGGGCCCCTTCGGCTGTGTGCCCTTGGGTTTGTACCATTTGGCGGCGACGGGCAGCTTTATCTTCTCGTCGAGACCGGTCTTGAGGAAGTTCGGATGCTCGGTGCCAGGCGTTAGCACGCGGAGTTGGCCGTTCACATAACTGGGCATGACGTAGTGTGCGGTCTTGCTGATGAACTTGCCCGGTTTGAACACGGGCATCTTGTTCTTCGTGGTGTCGCCAGTGGTGTTCTCAAAAAGATAGACGCCGTTGTGCGGCTTGTCGGGGCAGGAGACGATCAAATCGAAGTCGCCATCACCATCCGCATCACAAGGCACCGGCCAGGCCCACAAACCGACCTCGAGATCAACGACAAGGCCGGGATGGTGGTACTTGATCGGATGCAGCCCCTCGGCGGCGATGAGATGGCCGCACAAAGACGCAACAATGAGGAGATGGAGAGGCTTCATGGGGAAAAGCGATCAGCGCGACAGCGTGCCGCACACATTCACCTGCATGCCGAGTCCACGCGCCATCGCCGCTTTGGCGAACATGCATTCATCCGCCGCCTTGGCGTCCAGGGCATAGGCGACCTGGATGTGATTGGCCTGATGCTTCGCCATGAGCTGGTCACGGCTCACGCCATAGGTCACAGCGCTCATGATCGGCCACTGTGGCGTGGTGAGCTGCCAGCGGCGCTCGGTTTCCTCCCGCGGCAGATCGACGACACAACCGCGGCCGATGTCCATGTGCAGCGCTTCATCCTGCACATAGATGCGCGACCACACGATCTCACCCGGCTTCGAGATGCCGCGCAGCGTGGAGCCGCCGCTCGGGAAATACATCGGCGGCTGGCGGAAGCCCTCGGCGCTTTTCCAACCCTCGACAAAATGCGCTGGTGGTGCCGCACCGCTGATGAGAAACACCCAGACGTAGTCCTTGCCAAATTTTTCGCCCCAGCGCACGTCATGCAGCGTCGTTTCAACCGGCTGCTGCAAGGCACGATGCACGCGCTGCGTGAGCATGCCGTCCAGACCCGCGCATTCATCGACCTCATTGAAGTGCAGCATCGGCAGGCCTTCAAACAGCGTGCGCTTGCGGTCGCGCGACTTCACCGGCGGGCGATCCGCGTTGTTGAGCATACCTTCGGCCAGATCGCTGGCAGGCAGCAAATCCTTGAGACCCTGCTGATACTGGATGCCGATGGCGTCGCAGCCAAAGTCATCCGCGATGCGCAGCGCAGCGGCGTACATCTTGCACTGGAGGCGCACCTGATCGCGCGTGAGCTGCATTTCGTGATTGTCACCAAGCTGGAAGGTCATGCCGTGCTTCACCAGCCAGGTGTGAATCGCCAGCGCATCCGAATCCCCCACCTGCATCGTCTCATGATATAGCGCCGACTGGCTGAGCCGCTCTTTGAACACGCCGCAGGCATGCAGCGCATGGTCAGGGATGATCGCGTTGAACATGCCCATGCAGCCTTCATCAAAGATGCCCATGATCGCCTTGTCAGTGATGAGCCGTGCCGCCAGTTCCTTGCCCAGCGCCGCAGCTTTCGTTGGCACCTTCATCTTCTCCAGCTTGGTCACATGACTGAGGTCGTGCGTGATGCTGCCCGACTTCAGCCACTGCTTCAGCTTGGTCTTGAAAAACGTGTCCGTGAAGTCCTCGCTCCACAGCGTCGAGTATTTCACACCTGCCTTGGTGAGCGAGCCGTTGAGGTTCAGCATGCCCACGAGGCCCGGCCACTGGCCGCTCCAGTTTGCCAGCGTCAAAATCGGGCCGCGATGTGTCGTCAATCCGGCCAGCACGTGATGCGAATACTGCCACACCGCCTCCGCCACGATCAGCGGCGCCTCGGGATCAATGCCGCGAAACACCTCGATGCCCATCCTCTGCGAGTCGATGAAGCCATGCTTCTTCGACGTGTCCAAAAGATGCGCCCGCTTGATCTCCCAGCCTTCCTCACGCAATGCCGCGCCGAGCGCCGTCTCCATGGCCGCCTGAGCCGGCCAGCACGTTTGGTTGGCGGACAGGCGCAGATCACCACTGGCAACGAGCTGAACGATTTTTTGTTTGGAAGGCATAAACCGCACCATAGCGGGGAGATTCATCGACCGCCAGCACGAGTCACAAACTTACGCCTGATGCGCAGCCTTGGCGGGCAGATGACGATCTCTGATCTTTATGCCGCAGTCTCCATTACGGCAGCCGACCCTCATCCACGTCGATGTAATGCGCGATGGTCTGGATGTCATCGCGATCACCCAGGCCGCCGTCGGCCTTCCGCTTCGCCAGGATGGCCGTGATGTGGTCATTCCAGCCGAGTTTCGTCGTGTAGTAGTTCCACACCAGCTTGTCCGTGTCATTCAGCGGACGCGACTGCTCCTGGCACCATTGCAGGATTTCCTCGTCGGTGCCGCCCTGGAGCACGCGGGCCTTCAATGCATCGTAGCCCACATGCAAAAACTCCACACAGGCACCGTCGGAGCCTTTGCCAAGATTTGCATGCAAGTCCTCCCACAGCTTCCCCTGCGCATGCAGCCGGATTTTGCCCAGCATGCGCGGGAAGTATTTCAAACCGGCGGTTTCAACGAGAGGACTGCACGGCAGCGAGGCGGGATCAGGTTTGGCGGACATGCCGCATGTCATCCACCGGGCCGCCGTCTTGTCAATCGACCGTGATGCGTGAAACAATCACCTCATGCGTCTTCCGGTCGATGGAATACAACACCCCCGGCTCGCCTCGATCCCAAGCGAAAGACTGACCGTGCGCCATGATGGGAATCGCTGCTTTCCAGGTCAAAACGTCACCCGTGACCGGCAGATCGAGCACATACAGCTCCTGCGCATCGTGCCCGGTGATGAACAGATGCCTCGCAGGCCCAAAACTGCCACCGGAACTGCTGTTCTTGCCGAACTTCGCCACCGCCTCGGCAGGAAAGCTCAGCGCGCCGGTTTTCTTCCACTGTGTGTCGAAGGTGACGATGCGCGTCTTCGCAGGATCGCCGGTTTTCGCATACTGCGCAAAGCAGGCATACCAACAGCCATCGCGACGATCCACCCAGGTCAGCGAGCCGTCCGCATCGGTGAGGTCGATGGATTCAATGTGCTGCATCGTTCTCCGATCCCAAACCTCCACCGAGCTGCGCATTGGCATCTCGGGATAGTTTGAGTGCGCACACCAGAGTTTGCCGCCGAGGATCAATCCGGCGTTGAGATGCTTGATGTGACCTCCAGCATTCTCTTTCCAGCCGCCGACGCGTTCACCGCTGTCTTTGCGGTATTTGCCGATGGCCGTGTTTGTGATCGCATAGAAGTGCTCCGCATCCACCGCCACGCCTTGATGTGCCTCTTCGGCTTTGAAACGTTTCAACTCCACGTGCCGCCACTCGCCCTTTTGCGATTCCAGCATTTTGTTCACGCGCCCCTGTTCCTTGCGCAAGGCAACGTCAGGAATCGGCATCGGCGTGAGATTTTCGGAAACGAGCTTTTCATCCGCCGGAATCGACCGCCAGCGCAGATTTTTGAACCACACATCCGCGCCATGATACTGGAGCGACAGGTTCGCGCCGCGTTTCGTCAAATCACCGCCACGGATGCGCAGCACCTCCAGCTCATGAAACCAGCGCGGGTCAGTGTAGTCGAAGTCGATCACCTTCTCGCCATTGAGCCAGTGCTGGATCACCGCGCCTTGGCACACGATGCGCCCCTCGTTCCATTCGCCAAACGGCTTCACGACATCCTTCGTCGGCGCCATGCAGAAGAAGAGCGACGCGGCAGCCTGACGCGGATTCTCACCATAGGGGCTGTTGGCGTTGTCGAGCAGTTGATACTCATACTGTGTGGGACGGTAATACACGCCACTGTTGCAGCCCTTCGCCACCTTCCAGTCAAAGCGCAGCTCGAAATCATCCGGCACCTTCGCCTTCTCATACACCAGCGATCCGCCTTTCTTGATGCAGGCCAGCTCACCATTCACCACCGACCAGTTGCCGCCGTGCTTCCAGCCGTCGAGCGTCTTGCCGTCGAAGATGGCTTCATAACCTGGCTCCAGGGCCGATGCCTGGGCGGAAAGCAAAGTCAGTGCGACGATGAAATGAAATCTCATGCCTCAAGAACGCTCCTCACATGCTTCATCGAGCCGGAAAAACATTCGTGAACGTAAGCCATCGCCTTCTTCACCTTCGCTTGAGCAGCGGGATAATCGGCATCAATCGCGAACAGTGTCTGCGCCATCTTCTCAGCGGGCGTTTCGTCCATTTCGAGCAGCCACTCGCCCAGACCGATGTCCTGGAACATCCAGCACTTCGGCGAATGGAACTCGGAGTAGGTGTGAATGATCGGTGTGCCGTTCGCCAGGGCGATGATCGGTGAATGCGGCTCGTGGCAGACGATGGTGTGGGCGCGAGCGAAAATCGAAGCCGCTTCATCGGCGTTCCAGAACTCATCGAGGTTCACCACATGCTTCTGGATGTCTGGCGGCAGCGGATCGTGGATGAGGCGCTTGTTGTGCGACATCTCCTTCTTCACCTCGGGGGCGATGAGCACCTTGTGGCCGGTCTTTTTCACCCAAAGCGTCACCAGCTCGCGATACTTGGCCGCACGGCGCTCGTCGTCCGCGATCTGCTCCGACGTGGGATGCAGCGGATTGAGCTTCGGCGTGCGTGAGTCGTCCACGCCGGGCAGTTTGGCGGTGTTCGTGCGCAGTTGCAGCGTGATGAACTTCCGTTCCTCCAAGCCGAGCTTCTGCATCGTGGCGAGCCCACGCGCGTCATCGCGCACGTCGATGCCGAAGCAGCCATCCGGCCCGAACTCCGCCTTCACACCCGCGCCTTTGAGAATGGCGAGCGTCTTCGTCTCCCGTGTGTAGATGAACGACGCGCCGTTGAGCAACGCAATGCGTTCTGCCGCGCCCTTGCCCTCGACCATGCTGGGGAAAAACGATTGGCCGAACAAGCCATAAGATTTGCCGTGCTTTTGGCAAAACTGCATGTGAGTGAGGTCCTGACCCATCCCGGAGTTGCGGATGAAGAAATCACACGCCTTCACCGCCTCCTGGAGCTTGCGGTCATTTTCACCGTCCTTGAAGAGGTTGCCTTGCATGATCTCCACCTTGGGAAAACGCGTCTTGAGCATCGCCGTGACACGGTCATCGAGCTTCATCGCCCACAGCACGATCTTCACCTCCGGCAGATGCTCCTCAATGACCCGCAGCGTACCCGGCGTGTGTCCGATGTCGCCGATGTTCACGGTGTCCCAGGCGGATTGCAGCAGGATGGTCTTCGGTTTGCCATTCGCGGCAAAAACGGAGCCGCCGAGAGCGGCGGTGATGGCGGAGATGAAGTGGCGGCGGGTGTGCATAGGATCAGTTCTTGGATTCAAGGAGTTGCAAGGCATCCAGGATGACGAAGCCATCAGTGCCGGTGTTGCTGAGAGTGATGGTTGTTTCGGTGCCGCTGTCGAGTTCGACTTTGCCGATGCTGCGAAATGCCTCGCCGGACGGCAGCGGCTGCGTTTGATCGACGTTGATCACAATCTTGCCTTCGCCGCGTTGAATCGTCACCGGCACCTTCGTCGCCCGCGTCTCATGCGCCGAATAGGCCATGCGGAGATCGTAGCGCCCCGATTTGGGCGCTTTGAAGCGAAAGAGTGCGATGGACTGACCATCAGCACGTTTGTCGTCGTGGAGGTAACCGGTGCCAATGTGCGGCTTGAAGCCTGACGAGCGGCTCCATTCGCCTTTCAGCTCGGCCTGCGCGTCATCGAGCACGATGCCAGGCAGCGTCTTCGGGTCGATGTTCATCGCGCCTTTCGGCTCGGGTGGCAGGTCAGGCAGCACGGGGAGGTCGAGCACCTGCTTCTGCGCCAGCAAACGCTCGCGCAACGCCGGATAGGGCAGCATTTGCACGGCGAGGTTCTGTTTCACGCTCAAAGCCGCCGCAATACCAGCGCTCTGGCCGAGGATCATCCAAGTCGGCTCCACGCGGATGGAGGAGATGCCCACATGCGTGCAGGAGAGGGCCACAGGCACGAGCAAATTGTCGCACTCGGCGGCCTTCGGTGTGATGGCGCGATACGGGATATGATAGGGATAGCCGTGCTTTCTCCCCGCCATGCGCACCGGCATGATGGTGCCTTCATTGATGACGAATTCGCCCGTGCCGACGCGCTGGCAGTCGTGCGAGTCGATGGGGAAGGATGACACGACGATGGCATCGTCCTTCTTCGGCTCATCCATGATGTCCTTCTGCGAAACGACGTATTCGCCAATCATGCGGCGGCCTTCGCGGACATAGAGCTGAGGCGACCAATGGCCATATTCGGCGAACTCATCACGGCAGAGGCCGATCTGCGCGTATTCCGCACGAATCGCGGCTGGCACTGCCGGATCGGTGCTGAGGAAGTGATGCATCTCCAAAGTGTACTGTTTGTGCGCCTCCCAGATCTTCGCACGATCGGCCTCATTTGCCTCGCTCCAACCATTGCAGGCACCCACGAGGCCCATGGAGAACTGTTTTCCGATGCCGTTGTTCGCATCGAACTTGTTGCCCGGCAACGGATACAAATCCCACAGCAAGTGCGGACGCTTTTCCTGCGCAAAGTAGCGCCGCACGACCTCAAACCGCGCTGGATCGTAGTTCGCCGCTTTGGGGAACGGCACGCGATTCGACGGGTCTTTCGTCACACAGAGGCGGAAGCTGTAAACCATCACGTTCTTGTCGCCAGCCTCGGCGGGACCTGCATCGTCGGCGGTGATGAGCGGCAGCGGCTTACCATCGGCCCCAAGACCCGAAATCGCCATCTTGGCCTTCGGATACTGCTTCCCGGCCAACGATTCGCCGAACTCCTTCCGCCCCTCGCGGCCAATCGTCCAGCTCACGCCTGCCGCAGCCATCAAATCGCCCTCGTAGGAGCCGTCAATGAACACTTTAGCCGCGAAGTCGCCCTCGTTCGTCGTGATATGCGTGATGCGCACGCCCACTTTGTTCACGGAATTGAGCACGCGCTTCGTCATCACCTTCACACCCGCTTCATCGAGCATCTCTTTCGTGATCTTCGCCGCCACATGCGGCTCATAGGTCCAGTGCGTGTGATCTTTTACCCTGACCTGATAAGGCAGCTTCACGCCGCGCTGCTGATAGTCCTTCTCGACGCGGACATGCCACTCATCAAAGAGACCCATCACCGTATTGCGCACCGTTTGATTTGAATCGCTGAAGCACAAGCCGCCTGTGTTCACCCCGCCCACATGAGCTGTCGGCTCCAGCAGGATGACAGACGCGCCTTCACGCGCCGCAGCGATGGCCGCGCAGAATCCACCCGGCGTGGCCCCATAAACAATCACATCCGCCTCCGTGGCGGCGTGCGCGGATAAACCCAGAGCGAAGAACAGAGCGGCGAATCGTGTCATGCGCTTCATCAGGCACCGTCTGGATGGACTTGGACACTCTATTTTTCCGGCATGTCACGGAGTTCAGGCATGGCGCATCACATGGCGATCTCGCTCAAAGTGCCGGTGCTGTCGGCGAAGCGTTCCTGCTTCACGCCCGCGCTTTGAGCCATCGTGAGCCAGAGATTGGCGAGCGGGCGCTTGCCTTCGTAGTGGAAATGACCGCGCTTCATGCTGCCGCCTGCGATGAGCACCTGGAGGTCGGCGTAGTTGTGCTGGTCGCCATCGCTGATGCCACTGCCCATGACGAGGGTGGTGCTGTCGAGGAGGCCGGTGGCTTTGAGGCGTTCGACGACGTGGGCGTAGAATTCGATGTGAAAGCGGTCGATTTTTGCGACGGCGGCTTTGGCTTCATCGCCTTTGGTGTGCGTGAGGACGTGGTGGTTCTGCGGCTTGTCGAACAGGCCGTGAAACATGCGTGGGGAGTCCCAGCGCTCAGGATCAATGACCAGCGTGGCCACGCGGGTGAGATCGTTTTGGAAGGCGAGCACGAACAGCTCCGCTTGAAGGCGCAGATAGTCGCCGCGTGACTCGGGAATGCCCGCAGGCTCGGCCAAAGATGGCTTGCGCATCTGTTTGGCGATCTTCTCGGCCTTCTCAATGCGCTTCTCCGTGGCGCGGACGCTGTCGAGATACTCGCCGAGCTTTTCTTGATCGTCGCGACCGAGACGAGCGTTCAGCGCCTTCGCATCGGCCAGCACGACATCGAGCACGCTGCGTGTGGCAGCGGCATCGGGCTTGCCAAAGAGGCGCTGGAAGACCGTGCGTGGGTTCTTCTCCACATTTGCCGCGTAACCCGGCGCATACCACGAGATGCACTCGTGGTACCGCGTCTCCTTGTTGTCCGTGAAGTCGTTCGTGCTCAGTTCCAGTGAGGGCAGGAGCGAATCCGCGCCAATCTGCCGCGCGATGATTTGATCCAGCGTCGTGTTCGTCGGGAAACCGCCATCCAGCGTCTCCTGCGGTGCTGATGAGGTGAGCCAGCACGAACCACACTGCGCATGCACACCCGTGCCGCCCACGAATTGGCGATCCAGTCCGGTGACGAGCGTGATGTCCTCTTTGACTTTCGACAGCGGTGAAAGCGTGGGCGTCAGTTCCCAGTGGGTGCCTTTGGTCTTCGGCATGAACGAGACCTGATTGTAGCCATTCGGCGTATAGATAAACGCGAAGCGCTGTGGTGCAGATGACGCGGCTTTTGACAGGCTTTCAAAGAACGGCAGCCCGAACGTGACGCCAGCGGCGCGGAGAAAATGACGGCGATTCATAGTTTTGGAAATTGATGCAGATTGGGTGAACCGCAGAGGATGGACGAGCGCAGAGGAATACTTTCTGACTCTGATTTCTTATCTCTGCGCCCGTCCATCCTCTGCGGTTTTATTCGATTCAAATTTGGATTCGCCTCACTCCAGCAGAAAGCATAGCCGGGTGGAAGTTGAGTAAAAATCCAAATCTGTAGCCGCCCTGTTTCAACCGGCTTCGGAGAATGGCTTCATGCAATGACAGCAGCGAGCTAACACTGAGGCAGAAGACGGGGGCTGCATTTGCTACCAAGAGCGGTATCTCGGCTGAATGCCGCAATGCCTGACCGGCAAAGAGCAATGGAATCGGCTTTTGACGCTCAAAGGTGATGCCCCGCTGTTTGAGTTCGTGGCAGAGGCATTCCTCGTAGATGCTAGCGAGCAGCCCTGGACCGACATTGCGATGGACGCTCATCGCCGAATCGAGAATGCCGACAGACAGCGGATCATAACAGCGGCTCTCGCAACTGATGTCTGAGTTAATGGCATCATCCACTTTGGTGAGCGCCTTGCGATGAAGACCTTGCTTGAGGACAGGAACATTGAAGTTGATCAGGAGACCCAGAGGAAACCGCCCCATTCGCATGTAGGTCATGAGTTGGGCCTCATGCACAGGCAATTCATGCTCATGCGACTTGAGTTCCACCGGCAAACGATCATCCGCGAGGATGTCCAGCCGTAGTCCACAATCCAGAAGTTGGCCCATGTAGCGAACAGGCATGCGCATCTGGCACACATGCTTGATGCCACGCCGAGCTAACTGAAGGCTGAGCGCCTCTTCGTAAGCGGCCTCCATATTTCCAGGCCCCAACTCCCGATGCACCTCAATGGCTGCGCCAATGATCTGGCCAGTTAGTTCATTGTCTTGATCAACATCCATTGGTGGATTCATAAAGGGAGAGTGGGAGTTGAACCGCAGAGGATGGACGGGCGCAGAGGAATACTTTCCGAGTCTGATTTCTTATCTCTGCGCCCGTCCATCCTCTGCGGTTAACTTGATATTCATAAACGGATACGACTTCACAATCTCGACGATCACGCGGCTGATTTTCCATCCATCCGCTTTCGCCGCGTCTTCGATCCGTGCGACGACGGGCATGTCATAGACTTCCAGCGGTCTTCCCAGCGCGTAACTCAACAAGTGCTCAATGAATCCGCGAGTGAACTCATGCGGGTTCTGCGTGAGGAGGGCTTTGTAGGCGGCGGGGCCGTCAAAGGGTGTGCCATTCCACTCGGCGCGGGCATCGACGGGCTGGGAGCCGTCTTTTTCACGCCAGGAGCCGATGGCGTCGAAGCGCTCCAATGCGAAGCCGGGAGGATCGAGGCGCACATGGCAGGAGTAACACGCGGGCTTGTCGCGATGCTGCTCAAAGCACTCGCGCACGGTTTGCGGCGCGATCTGGGACTGCGGCTCGTCTTTGAGCGCGAAGGCGACCTTTGGCTCCTGCGGTGGTCGATTGAAAAGCGTCTCCAGCAGCCACGCACCGCGTTTCACCGGGCTGGTGCGCACGGGCAGCGAGGTGATGGTGAGCGGGCCTGCCATGGTCATGTAGCCGCCGCGACGTTTGTCCTTCAACGGCACGCGCAGCCATTGGGAGTTCTGTTTGGCGTCGATGAGCACGTTGCTGTTGCCGGTTTTGCCCGCGAGCGCGGCGACGTCGATGTCGTAGAGCTTGGCGAGTCGTGCATTGAGCCAGGTGTAATCGGCGGCGAGGAGATCAAGGATGCTGCGATCCTCGACGAGCACGGTTTCAAAGAGCAGCAGCGCTTCGACCAGCATGGAACCGTGCAGTGTGACCTTGCCCTGCGGGCCGCTGTAAAAGCCTTTGAAGAGATTGGGATCAGGTTTCGCCGTCATGAGTTGGTCAAGGCGCAGCCATTGCGTGGCAAAGGACTCGCTCATTTCGCGAGCACGCGGATCGCGCATGAGGCGGCGGGTTTGGGCTTCGAGGACGGCAGTGTCCGTGAGACCTGCTGCGAGCAGCTCATCATCTGGAGGCGCGGACCAGAGGAAGTAAGCGAGGCGTGTGGCGAGTTCGTGATCCGCGAGCGGTTTCACACTGCCACGACCCGTCCCCGCTTCAGCGATGTATAAAAAGTCCGGCGAGGTCAAAGCGGCGGCCAGCGCGGCCTTCATCGCGGCTTCGAAGGGCAAATCGCGATCGCGGGCGTCCTCGAAGACTTCCATATAGCGTGACACCGTTTTGTCATCGACTGGACGACGAAAGGCTCGCGTAAGGAAACCGGCGAGCCGTTCATGCGCAGCACGGCGCTTCTCGCGATCGGACATTTTCTTCTCCGGTTCAGCCGCAGGCGTAGCAGCGACGACGGTGGCCCCATCTGTGAGGAAAGCGAGGTCGTCATAGAGCGCGTAGTTGCCGCTGAACTTGGAGCCATTGAGACGCAGACGCGTGATGTGTTCGTTCTTCGGCGCGTGGAAGGCGAAGAAGGTGTTTCCTTTGCCGCCGCCGGTGATGAGTTCGTGCGAAAGTCGCGCCGTGCTGCCACCACTGAAGGTGGCAGTCATCTCGATGCTGCCAGATTCCTTGTCGCGACTCAGCGCGCATAAGGCCAGCTCGGTGATGCCTTCGCCGCTGACGCCGCCTTCGATGGCAAAGTCGAGCGTGAGCACCTTTTTCTGCTTCTCATGGTTCGTGAAGAGCGATTCGCCCGAGGTCTCGCCTGCCGTAGAAAATCCCGCGACCCACACATTCTCCTGCGCGGTGATGAGCAGCGATTTGGAGCCAAAACGCACCCGAATCGGTTCTCCCGCCTTCACCACCGTGCTGCGCCCCGTTGCGTCCCAAACGCCGCCAGTGCCATCTGCGACCGCCGTTTGCATGGCGAAGCGGAATTGGTAATCGAGCGTCGCCACAACCCCGTTTTTGGCTTGGAAGGGCAGATTGAGATTCGGCGCGAACTCCTTGGCCGCAGTCCAGGTGTTCGCCTCACCTTCCTCGATGACGGGCTCGGCTTTCATTGGCTGCGCAGGGTCATGAATCAGTGCGCGGAAGATGCTGCTGAGCTGTGGCAGCTTCGGTGACTCCACGATCTCTCGTGCAGCCGCGAGATACTGCTCCAGCAGCATGGGCGAGAGGTTCATGGCCTCGCCGCGATTGCGAAAACCGTGCTCCGCGCGGTTCTCCCCCGGCAGTCCGAGTTCCGGCAGCAAGACGGGATACTTCAGCCCATACTCGCGCACCAGCACATCCACGCTGTCGCCCATCTTGCCGCTGGCGGGCTGGAAGTAGGCTTTGCTGGAAAGCGGCAGCCGCTCTGGGAACATGAACACGTCCATTTGCAGCCCGAAGAGATCGCGGATGGTGTTGTTGTATTCGAGCCGCGTCAGCCGCCGCAGCACCGGATTGCCAGGATCACGCACGCCGAGTGTCGCATCAGGCCGCGCGGCGATGTCCATGATCCACGTCATCAACTCCTGCCGCTGCGCATCGGTCGGCTGCGACTTCTGCTTCGGTGGCGGCATTTGATGGGATTCGATCTTTTCATACACACTGCGCCAGATCGCACGGTCGCTCATCACCGCAGATTCGTCGGTGAAGCGAGAGAGATCGAGGTTGCTCTTCTTGGTCTCGCTGTCGTGGCAGTCGAAGCAATGCGTCTCAAGCATCGCTCGAAAGTCCGCTGCATTAGCGACTGAGGTTAGGAGGCAAAGCCTGAGACAAAGGCTCTTCATGGGAGATGAGGGACGGATTTTGAACCGCAGAGGGTGGACGGACGCAGAGGAATGCATTTCACATATTGATCTCTGCGCTCGTCCATTCTCTGCGGTTTAGTTCATGGTTAGCTGCTTGCCCACTTGATGCCAAGTCGCCCAAGCAACCGTTTCGAGATAGGTGGCTGTGGTGTCATCCAGCGTGGCGGTTTGGCCCATGGACATGTGCTTGTGCATCCACTTCGCCATCGTGGCTTGATAAGCGTCTGGCTTGAAGGTGGCGAGCCTAGCTTCATCGGCGTCATATTTGCCGTGCGGCCAGACGTGGAAGGTGCGTGGCAGCTTGCCGACGGGACTCTGCTGCGTCAGTGCGGCGTAGAAGCAGGCGAGATTGAGAAAATGGCCCGCGTCTCCGGGATGCGCGCCGTCTTGCGGGTGCTGGAGCTTCAAGTCGGGCCGCTCGGCATAGACACGCGCCCAAGCTGATGAACAGGGCGCAAAGAGCGTGAGGTTGTTTTGTCGTGCGAGGTGGAGGATGCGCTGACGGCCTGCGGCTTCGCGGGCGTCTTTGCCCCAGCCCATCTCATAAAACATCGGTTCACCACCGGCGGCACGGATGGCGGCGCAATATTTCGTCACGGCCTCGGCGTGGGTGGCGCTGCCATCATTGGGCGCTTCATCGCCCATGATGAAACGGCACACGACCATCATGGGCACGATGTCCGGCTTCTCAGCGGCGATTTTGTCGAGAAAAGTCTGCCCTGGCTTCACGCCGTATTCATACTTGTTGAAGCCCGGCTCCAGATACACGCGGATGTCACTGCCGCTGCGGCCCACAGCTTCTGGAATGACCGCACGACCGGCGTGACCGGCGATTTTCCCATCCACGAGCTTTGCCACCTCACGCGGCAGGTCGTTCCAATACATGCTGCTGCTGCCTGCAAAGAGCAGTTTCAGCGGCTCGGCGGCGGTGAGCGGAAAGCAAAGCGCGGAGACTAGGAGCAGGAGGCGTTTCATCGCTGGTTGTAGCCTTTCTTTTTCGGCAGGGAATCACGATCTGGCGGTGGTGGAGGCTCGATGCCGTTCGCGCGCATGATCTCGCCAATCGCGGTGAGTGTCGGCACACTCGGTTTGAAGTTCCCAGGACGGAAGCCTTGGGCGATGAGCAGCGGTGTCCAGCCACGGTCGTTTTTGCGATTCCAGACATCCATCTTTGCGCCTTTGGCCGCGAGCAGCCTGGCAACTTTCGGCAGGCTTTTGTAGGCGGCACCGTGCATGGCGGTTTGGTTTTTTTTATCCACGGCGTTGATGTCGGCTCCGAGGCTCAAGAGGTAGTCGCAGGCGGCGACGCATTCGTCCTCGGTGCCCGCTTCTTCATCCGGCGCATAACAGCCAAGACCGGCGGCAGCCATGAGCGGTGTGGAGCCATCGGCGTTCGGTTTGTGCGGATCCGCACCGAGTTCGACGAGGAGTTTCATCATCGGCAGGTCGGCGTTGCGACTGGCGAGCAGGAAAGGCGTGGCTTGGTTGAAGCTGATGGCTCCGAAGGCCTTCGCTTTGGCCTGAGAGCCGAGCAGCGCATTTGGATTCGCGCCGGCTTTCACGATCTCGCGGATGAAGTCGAGGCTGCTGAGCTTGCCATGCGTGTCCGGCGGCGGCTGGCCGGCTACGTCGTCGCCATGCGGCGGCTTGCGCACCCAAGTGAGCGCGTGAAGCGCGGTGAAGCCGCTGCGGATGTCATTGGGATCAGCGCCCGCTTTGATGATCTCCATCGCCAGTTCGAAGTGGCCGTTTTCCATCGCCAAAAGCACCGCGCTGGTGCCGTCCGGTGCGTCGCGGCCTCCGGCTTTGTCTTCCGTGATGATGGCGTCATGCACATCCGCGCCATGCTGGAGCAGCTTTTTCACCGCAGCGGCTTTCCCCTCACGAGCGGCAAACAAAAATGCGGTGAAACCCGATTTGAGTCGGTGTTTCACATCCGCTCCCTTTTGGATGAGCAACTCAATCACCTCCGCGTGCCCTTCCGCAGCCGCCCACATAAGCGCGGTCTGCCCTGTGCGATCCTGCGCGTCGATCTTCGCGCCTTTTTCGATCAAAGCCTTCACCGCGCCTGGTTTGCCGGTGCGTGAGGCAATCATGAGCGCCGTCTCGCCACCGCGTTGTTTCGCGTTTGCATCCGCTCCAGCCTTCAAGAGCGCCCGCACGATGCTTTCGCTGCCGTTTTGACACGCGAGCAATAGCGGCGTGATGCCGTAACGATTCGCTGCATCGGCCCTCGCACCCGCAGCGAGCATTTGAGCGACGATGTCGGCTTTGTCATGATACGCAGCCCAATGCAGCGCCGTGGTGCCATCAGCCTGCACTGCGTTGAGATCGGCTTTGGCTGCGAGTTGCGCGGAAACAGCGGACCACTCCTGCATTTCGGCGAGTGCAGGAAAATCCACTGCGCTGGCGTGTCCGATCCACAAACACGCGGCTAGCCCCACCAGCCAAAGGAACGCAGTTTTTGAACCACAGAGACACAGAGAACACAGAGGGCTTTCCCTGAGTTCAGTCTCTGTGTCCTCTGTGCCTCTGTGGTTCAAGATCGGTCTCACAGCACTTCAATGATGCCGCTGCTGTCCCCAAACTTCTCCAGCTTCACGCCCGCTTTATCGAGCAGCGTGAGGTGCAGGTTCGCGAGGGGGATGGTTTTCTCGCTGTGGAGGTGACGATTGCCTTTAACGCCGGCATTGGCTCCACCGGCGACGATGACGGGGAGGTTCGTGTGGTCGTGGACATTCGGATTGCCCATGCCGCTGCCGTAGAGGAGCAGGCTGTTGTCGAGCAGTGTGCCATCGCCTTCTTTGGTGGTGGCGAGTTTGGCGAGGTAATCGGCGAAGAGGCTGACGTGGAAGGCGTTGATCTTCGACAAGCGCTCGATCTTGGCGGGATCGTTGCCGTGATGGGAGAGCGGGTGGTGCGGGTCGCTGATGCCGATCTCGGGGTAGGTGCGGTTGCTGGTCTCGCGGGCGAGCTGGAAGGTGATGACCCGGGTGACATCGCCCTGCATGGCGAGAAGTTGCAGGTCAAACATGAGCCGCGCGTGCTCGGCGTAGCTGGCCGGGACGCCGCTGGGGCGGGAGAGGTCGGGCAGCTCGTTTTCGGTGACGGCGGCAGCGGCTTTTTCGATGCGGCGCTCGACTTCGCGGATGCTGTCGAGGTATTGGTTCACGCGGTCACGGTCCTGCGGGCCAAGCTGCTTGGCGAGGCGAGTCATGTCGTCTTTGACGAAGTCGAGCAGGCTGGCGCGGCGCTTCAGCGCGGCCTGGCGGTCAGCCTTGCTGCCTCCATCGCCAAAGAGTTGCTCGAAGACGAGACGTGGATGCGCTTCAGCGGGCAGCGGTGTCGTCGGCGATGACCAGGAGAGGTTGTTTTGATAAACGCACGCGAAGCCGTTGTCGCACTGGCCGACGACTTGCATCAAATCCATGGCGAGTTCGAGCGAGGGCAGTTGCGTCTGCTGACCGATGGCCTTGGCCGCGATCTGGTCGGCCGTGGTGCCGTTGTAGTAGTCGCTGCTCTCGGTGTGCTTCACGCGGGCCGCGCTGAGGAAGGAGGCGTTCGAGGTGGCGTGCGTGCCGGGATACGCGGGCTCGAGTTCGAGATTGGAAATGACTGTGCAGTGCTGCTTCACGGGTTCCAATGACTTCAAGATGGGAGAGAGGTCATCAATCGTGTCCTTGCTCCCCGGCGTCCAGCGCGACTGATCGCAGCCCATGGGGATGTAGATGTAGCTGATGCGCTTCGCGGGCTGCACGACGCGATTTGAGGCCATGGCGGCAGGAACCATCGCATCCAGAAACGGCAGCGAGAGCGTGGCGCCGACGCCGCGCAGGAGATGGCGACGGGAGAGGGCTTTGCGAGTGGTGAAGGTGCTCATACTTGGGGTAACGACGCTGTGAGGTGAAAACTGACAGACGAACCACAGGGGCACCGATGACACAGAGATTTTTCTTGTTCAATCCTCTGTGTTCTCGGTGCCTCTGTGGTTCAAATCATAGCGAAACACGTTTAATGCCAGCAGCCATCGTGGATGTGTTGAAATTGAGGATCAAACCACGCTTCCAGCCGCCTTGTCGCAGGCGGGAGATGGCGGTGGCTGTTTGCACAGGAGTAATGGAATCGGCGCTGACGGGAAACACGGGCAATTCTCGATGGATCAACAACGGCACCTCCGTTTCACAAGACAGGGGTTCGCCATCGCAAAGCAGGGGAATCTTCAGCTCTTTCTCAAACGGCATGTTGTGTTGGGAAAGCTCGTGGCACAGGCACGCCAGATAAGCGCCAGGGAGTATGCCCGGACCGATGTGTCGATGCACTTCGATGGCGGCCTGAATCACGGATCCCGTGAGTTCATCCCTGCCGACGGTAAGATTTGAGGTGTCGGCGGGAGGATTCCAGATACGTGTTTCCGTTTTGCGGATGATGCCTTGCTTCAGCACGGCCACTTGAAAGTTGATCAGGAGCCCCAGCGGAAAGCGCCCGATGCGGAGGTAGGTCATCAATTGCGCCTCATGGATGCCCAAGATCTGCGCGACCACTTTGAGCTCCAGTGGTAGGCAGTTCTCGACCAGCAGATCAATTCGATAGCCGCAGTCCAGGCGAGTGCCCTTATAGCTCAGAGGCAGAGGCACCTGTCGCTGGCTGGCAATGCCTATTTCTGCTTTGTTAGGAGGTTGAAGCCTTCGCCGGAGCAACTTTTTCCCGTTTGCGTTGGCGTTTGAGGGCGTTGGCTGCCGCACGACGACGTTTCTCGTGGCGACGCTCGATGCGCTCGATCAGCGC
>NZ_JBJXFV010000080.1:0-10336 GCF_046154365.1 Prosthecobacter sp. | reverse complement strand
CGACGGCTTCGGTCGCAAGCACCTTGCTTGCATCTGCCACGAGCACGACGGCCCCCGCGATGTGGTGATCATTCACAAATGGCTGAAGCGCTGGCGTGAGATTTGGCGCTGCCGGTTCGCGCGCCGATAAGCAGCTCAGACCGAGCAGGAATACTGTGGTTAGAGAGGCAAATATTGTGCAGTGGGTTCTCATCAGGTGGACGGGGTTCAGCTCTCCTTTGAGTTACCGTGCTCGTAGGTTTTCGGCAGCGTATCGGTCCACGCCTTGAGCTTCGCCGAGGGGAACCGGGGTCGGGTGCAAAATCCAACACCTCGCAGTGGATAAGCTCGTCGGTTCTTGGCTTGAAGAAGTGGGTTCATGCGAGGGTGTTGTTGAATTGTGCTGAGTTGTATCAACGGAGGCACGAGTCATTTCCTTTGGCTGCTTGCGAACCACCGCGAAATTGCCCCATCACTTCCCCTTCCCCCACAGCTTCGCGAACTTTTCCGGCACGTAGAAGTCGTCCTTGCCAGTCGCTGAGAAAGACGTGCGCTCGATGGTCGCGCCGCGCACGCGTTGGCGGCAGAGGTTGAAGTGCCAGGGGAACAAATCCTTCGGCTGGGCTCCATCGATGCCCTTGAGCGGGTCGATCATGCGGGAGCCTTCGCCGTTGATTGGGAGGCGCATTTCGATGCTCCATTCCTTGTCACCACGATGCACGGCGAATTGCGCGCCGGAGGTCCACTTCACGCCTTTGCCGTCCTTGCCGTGGTCGATCTCCAGCACGGTGCCGGCGGGATTGATGGCGATTTCGTAGTAGCTGTTGGACGCGGTCTCGATGAGCAGGGTGATGTGATCGCCCGCGAGGAGTTTCGGATCGTCGGGAGTGGTGGTGGCGATGCTGAGGCCGGGAATGTCGGGCTCCTGGCAAACGATGCCGATGTGCAGGATGCTGCCTTCGCGCTGGATTTGGAACATCGTGTTGGCGGTGGGTCGCGGGGCGTCGGGCGTGAGTTTTACGAGCGGGGCGCTGCGCACGTCGGTCCAGTAGTCTTTGAGCACCTGGCCATCGAAGGCTTTTTCGCGCAGCGGCTTTCCGCCGGTCTGATGCGTCTCCAGCACGCGGTAATCGAGCGTGGTGTCGTGCTTGCGGCTGAGCTGCTGTTGCAGCGTGCGCAACGGCTTCATGAGGTCGGCGATTTTTTGAATGCGGCGTCCGGGGAGCGATTGCGGATCGGCGGCGGCTTGCGCGGCGGCGAGCAAAGTGAACGCCTCGCCGATCTTCGCGCCGTCCTGGCCCATGTGCATCCAGTTGGCCTCGGAGAACTCCGCGAAGGCCTGCATCGGCTTGGCCGCGGGGCCGTAGTAGCTGGCGAAGTAGTCGGCCAGCAGCGCATCGAGATTTTGATCCGCATCCCACCAGAGACGCGAGGTGACGTAGAGATTCAGGTGCTCAAGCGCGAACGGATCGTAGCCGAAGCTGCTCTCTTTCCCGGCAGGATGATCGTAGATTTCGATCATCTCGCCGAGCGTGTGGCCTTTCAGTTCGCGCAGGTCGCTGGCGATTTGCTTCGTGTAAATGACGGGCCGTCCGGCCTGCTCGGGGCGGGCGTTGATGTTGTAGTCCCAGGTGAGATATTTGCCGGAAGTGAGCTTCTTCATCCAATCCGTGCGCAAGCTGCGGTGCTCGCTGCGCTTCGTTTCATCCCAGAAGCTCTGGCGCTGACGCGTCTCGATGAGCACGAGGTTCTGGCTGAGTTTGTCGAGCTTCGCCGGAGGCATTTTGTAAGCGCTGTAGGCGAGCCCGCTCACGAGGCGATCCGGGTGCGATTTATAAAGTTCGATCGCCACGCGATTGAGATAGCCCCACACCTGATCCGACATCGTGCCCGACCAACCGCGCTCGGGCGTGAGCTGCGCCATCCACTTCGGATCATCCGAGGTCATGCCGCCGTAGCCATCCACGAGATCGATGCTGAGCATCGGTTCGCGGAAGTGATCGAACATGATGCGTGAGTAGTTGAGGTGCTTCTCGAAAAACAGCGGCGAGTTGAGATCGGGATAGCCGCTGCCCTTCGTCGTGGTGTCGCGTTTGCCGCCGGTGAGCAGATACATCTCCGGGTGCGCCCGCTTCATTTCCTCGCGCATGATGACAAACTTGGCGCCGTGACAGATCTGCGAGATGCCGCCGATCTTGTGCGCTTGGTTCAGCCCCAGCCGCAGCGTCCAGATACCCTTGTCGCCGATGCCGGTGTGGTCTGTGTAGAAAAAGAAACGCCTCATGCCGAAGTCCGGCTTCACCGTTCTGTTCACGACCGGAAGCGCAATCGTCGCCTGCTTCGGCACCACCTCGCCCAACTCCCCCGGCGCAAACCAACGCACGCCAAGATTGCGCAGGAACTCATACACCGCATTGAGCGTCCCCGCGTCATCGTAATCCCAGACGTCGAGGTCCTTGTGGTAGCGCATATACAGCCCGCCAAAGTTATTCCAAAACGTGTCCCCCGTGATCTTGTCGAACTCCGCATTCACCCGCGCCTGCTCCGTCGTGCTGCGCATCCGCCCCCAAGGCTCGATGGGAACAAAGTCCTCGTCCGGCCCCACCAAAGCCAGCCAGTCCGCCCCCGACGCCATGCGAAACGCCCCGTTCTCCAGCCCATTCGTCGCCAGCTTCAACGCCTCGGTGTGCGACGACTTGCCGAGGAAGATATGCGCCTTCCCCACCGTCGGCGCAGTGCGGACCTCCAGCTTCGCCCCGCTGATTTTCTCCAAGTAAGTCTGCAACTCCTTCGCCGCCAGTTTGGTCATGCGCGCCGGTTTTTCCGCGATGACGATCTCCGCGCGAGGCTGGCCGTTTTCGATGAGGAAGGAGTCGGCGGCGTGGGTGGTGACGAGTGGAGTGAGCAGCAGGGCTGCGAGGAGTTTGAGGGTGTTCTTCATTGCGGTGTCTTTCAATCAGGGACGTTCATTCAGCAGCTTATCAAGTGTGGGGCCCATCGCCTCCATCCAGCGGGTGTAGCCGGGGCCGGCGACGTGGAGTTTGTCGGGCATTACTTCCTTCGCGATGGTTCCATCGGGCTCGACGAGTTTGTCGCCGACATCGAGGTAGAAGACCTGCTTTTGGTCGGCCAACGTGGCGAGTTTGGTGTTGGTCTGGCGGATGGATTCGTTGATTTCGTCTTTGATCGAGGCTCCGCGCGGAAGGATGCCGAGGAGGAGGATTTTGCTTCTGGGTGTCTTGTTCTGGATGGCTTTGAGCAGTGCGCCGATGTCCGTGGTGAGTTCGTCGGGAGTGAACTTGCCCGTGAGGTTGTTCGTGCCGATGAGCAGCACGACGACCTTGGGCGCGGCCTTGTCGGGCGTGCCGTTTTGCACGCGCCAGAGGACGTTTTGAATCCAATCGCCGCCGATGCCGAGATTGATGGGACGATGTTTGCCAAACCGCGCCTCCAGCACTTCCTGCGGCCAGCGTGCGGTGATGGAGTCACCGATGAAGACCAGCTCCGAGCGGGTCGTCACGACAGCTGCGCACTGCGCCTGGTGCTTGTCGGCATAGGCGGTGCCGATTTGGCCATTCGCTCCAAACTGCGGTGCGGACGCGTGGAGCGACGGGGAGATGATGTTGACCGGCTCCGCAGGTTTCCGCCCCGTCGGGCAATCCTCGATGACAAAGAAGAGCCGACCTGCGCCTTTCGGCGAATTCGCTGCGGGACCGATGGCGACGTGGATGACATCATCCTTCCTCAAGCGACCGAGGTTGAACTGAAACACCTGGGCGAAGCGATCCTTCTTGAAGAGCGTCTGTGCCTTCAACTGCTCATTCACATAGACCTGCAAATCGGTGCCGTAGCTAAGCGGCGTTCGCAAGTTGCCGTGATTGATCCACACCTCGCCCACCGAGTCGGCGATGAGTTTGTAAGACGCGATGTAACACCGCGCGACGCCATCCTTGTCCCGCATCGCCGAGACATCGAGGTAGCCAATGCCCCGCGAAATGGTGTGGCCCGGCGCATCGGCCAGCAACGCTCCCGACGCATCCCGCACGCCATAAGCCCTCGCCTTCTCATCGTAGGTCAGCGCCTCGTAGCCAGCGGAGTCGCCGAGATTGCCGCGTGCATTCCATTGAAAACTCCAGCCCGGCGGCGGGATCGGAGCGATGGCGGCGTCGCCATAGACGGCGATGATGTTTTTGGACTCGGGTTTACCGGTCTTCGGAGTGGACGGTTCAGCGTGCAGCGAGACCAGTGCTACGAGGAGGAGAGTGGTGAGGGAGCGAGTCATTGGTCGATGCGTTGCGGTTTGAATCTCACAGGCCTTTCACATCAGCCGCTTTGGCTTTGCCGGTGCCGAAGGGTTTGATGTTGCGCTTGCTCATTATGCCGGTGACGACATCGCCCCAGACCACGTGGCGCGGGCTCAGTTCGGTGTGCAGGGTTTTTAGTTCCTTGAGCTTCTGATCGAGTTGGGCAGCATCGGGCTTCGTGACTTGCGTGAGGGCGATGACATCGCGCAGGAGGCGCAGGTGGCGCAGGCCATCACGCAGGAAATGAATGCGTGCCGTGACCTCGGCGTCGTTGGCGGCGAGGTGGACAGCGTCATCGAGAATCGCATCGCCTTTGGCGAGGACGGCGTCGTCATACAACTGCGGCAGCGCCTGCCATGAGCCGAGCAAGGGGTGAGTCGGGTATCCGTATTTGCGGCAGGTGACTTCATACAATCCATTCGCGTCGATGCACACCTCGCCGCCCGCGGCCACGGTGATGGCCAGCTTTGCCGAATAGTCCTGCCAGTAGTCGAGCCAGCGGTGAATGGCGGGTGCAGCCGCCCCGAAAGCGGACGTGTATTCGTTGATGACATCCTCCACGGTTAGATCAGGCCGTGCACCAAGTCGTGAGATGAGGTAATAGCTCGGCCCCTGCATGGCCCAATAGCCATGCAGGGAATCAAAGCGAAACATGAGCATGCCATTGCTGCGAGCGAAGCGCATGAACTCGCCCATCGGTCGCAGTGGCAGGTAAGGCGCGACCGCCCCGGAATGCAGCCAGTTCGGCCGCAAGGCTAGGCCGACACCCGCAGCGCTCCACCCCTGCCATTCGTCCCGAGCGGTGTAGCTGTGCACAAACTCCAGCGCCAAACCCTTCTCGATGGAGAGGCCCGCGGGCGGGTTCCGGTAGGCGGAGTAGGCGAAGCTGCATAGCCTGGTCGTGGGCGCGAGTTGGCGCATCTGCCGCAGCAATTCATTGTAAAAAGCCACGTGCCGCGCGGTGAGATTCACCTTGCCGGACCACACATCTTCCGCCGCATGTGGCCCGCCGAGATCGAGAGACTGGCATCGCGCACAGGTGCAAAAACCGATGCCATCATTGGGCCCCACATTCCACACCGCAGGCATTCCAGCGGCCTTCCACTCTGAGACGATTTGCTCAATGACGGCCGGATTGCTGGTGCAGAGTTTCACAGCACGCGTGGACACCTGTGCAGTGCCCGAAGGCGGCACGGCGAAGTAATTTGGATGCTCCGCATGATACTTCTCCCACCAACGCGTGAAGGCATGACCAAACTCCAGCTCACCGCGGTCGCCGAGCTGATGATGAGCCCACCAGTTGCCCGTCTCTTGCAGCATGCGGTTGACCACAGACTTCGAGGTGCCCGCCTCGGCGCTGTATTTGGGTAGCCCTACCAAAAAACTCCGCTCCACCAAATCAGGTCGAGTCGTGATGTCCAAGGGTGGCAGAATGATCGTCGATTGCTTCGGAACATAGGTTCCCAGCGTTCCCGGCCAAAGCCAGCGCACTCCCAGATGGCGATCCAAAAGGTGCGACACTGCGAATCGAGTCGCCGAAGAGGCATCGCGCACCAGGGACTTCGTTTTTGTTGTCGCTTTCTCTTCTCTCCCAGCCAGCAGAATCGTCTGACCGCTTGTTTTGATGACATATTCCTCAGCGCGCAGCTCCTGCACACGAACCCCCAACTTCTCCGCCAAAGTGCCGCCACCGATCACCAATCGCGCCGTGGTGCCCGGGACCTTCTCGGCCTCTTCGGTCGTCACGATCGGCAGCCGCACACCGGATGCCTGCTCGATGTGCCATTGCAGGTCCTGCGCCGCAACGCGCGACTCCGCAGGAGCTGCATCACCCGTCACGATGACCGCCCGCGCCGTATTGTCTTTCACCAACACCATCCCCGCTGACGAATCAGCCGAAAACGCGGCCAGCGGGGCAATGACGAGAGCGGTGAAGAGTGCGAGTGAAGATCTCATGGTGGTGGTCAATGAATACACCCGCAGCACCTGCATTTGCGCGAGCTATTCGTGGCCAACAAAGTAAAGACGTTTACGTTCAGGCTAAAATCATCCCCATGAAAACCGACCGCCGCTTTTTCAAAGAACTCCGCTTCCGCCAGCTCCGCGCCTTGGTGGAGCTGTCGCGTCAGAAAACCTTCTCCGCTGTGGCTGCTGCGCTGAAAATGTCCGTCGTCTCCGCGTGGCGACAAGTGCGGGCGCTGGAGGAGGAGTTCGGCGTGCAATTGGTCGATACGCAAGGCCAGCAGGTGGTGCTGACGGAGGATGGATGTCTGCTCGTGGAGATGGCAGAGCCGATGGTCGAGAGCTTTCTGTCGTTGCGCTCGGTCTTCGATGACCGGCAAGGCAAAGCCCCGCGCAAACTCACCGTCGCCGCCCCCGCAGGCGTGCTCAATGATGCCCTGCCCGATCCCGTGACTCGCTATCGTCGCCAGTTCCCCAACGTCGGTCTCCGCCTCATGGAACGCCCCTCGCGCGGAGCCCTCGCGGCATTGCTGGCCGGACAGGCGGACATCGCCATCGTCGGCATGACTGCTGCCGATGAACTGCCGGCCGCGCTGAGCCGCCATCGGCTCACGCGCTACCCCATTCATCTGCTCTGCCCGGCGGATCACGTTTTAGCCACAGCGAAAAGGCTCACGGTGAAGCAAATCGCTCAGCATCCACTCGTACTTAGCAGCGAGGACACCTCGGATCGGTCGCAGGTCGATCTCACCTTTGCCAATGCGGGCGTGCTCAACCAGCTCAACATCGCCATTAGCGCCTCACGCGTGCCGATGATCACCAAGTATGTGGCGATGGGCTTCGGCGTCGCGCTGCTGGCGCCGGGCGAAGTGAAACCGCTGGTGCCCAAGCGCGGGCAACCTCAGCTCATCTGGCGAGATGTGAGCGCACTGTTCGGCCATGAGGACTTGGTGCTGCTGCAAAGACAGGGCCGCTTCGAGCTGCCGCATGTGAAGGTGTTTAGGGAGATGGTGGAGCGGTCGTTCGAACATGGTTGAGTAGGATGAGATGTCCCACAGATTCAGGGCGACCACGGCTTTTCTGACTCAGTGTTTTTATTCCTGATAGCTCACCAAGCAACCACCGCTCACAGTCCCCAAGTATCCCGTGGACTTCTGATCTTGTATTTCAATCCGTGGTCGCCCTGAATCCGTGGGATTTGGGAACTGGTGGAGCGGTCGTTCGAGAGCGATGTTTTGATCTCCGGCTCACTCCATCCACCGGATGCACGAGGCCATGGGCACCTCGACGGCCTCGCCGTGCGATTTGATGGAGCCAGAGGCGGAGTCGATCTTGAAGACGACGACGTTGTTGCCGGGCATGTTGGCGCAGAGGAGCCAGCGACCGTCGGGGGTGATGAGTAGGTTTTGCGGGCCTTTGCCGCCACTGGGCTGGACAGTGAGCAGCGTGAGAGTGCCGTCGGCGGCGATGCGGTAGCTGGCCAGGCTGTCGTGGCCACGATTGGTGCCGTAGAGGTGTTTTCCATCGGGCGTGATCTTCAAGTCGGCGGTGTAGCTCTTGCCGGTAAAGTCCGCAGGGAGTGTGGCGATGCTTTGTTTCTCCTGGAGTGTGCCGTCGGCGGCGTTCCAATCGAAGACGGTGATGGTGTTGGCGAGTTCGTTGATGAGATAGACGAGCTTGCCGCCGGGATGAAACGTGAGGTGACGCGGACCGCTGCCGGGCGTGAGTTTGGCAAAAGGCTGGGTGGCGTTCGGCGTGAGTTTTGCAGTGGCGGCGTCGAGGGCGTAAATCATGACCTTGTCGATGCCGAGATCAGCGGCGAATGCGTGTCTGCCATCGGGGCTGACGACGAAGCAATGCGCGTTCGGGCCTTTCTGCCGCTCAGGATCGCCGCCGGAGCCGCTGTGCTGGAAAAACGATACGGATTCACCGAGCGAGCCGTCGCCCATCACCGGTAGCGAGGCGACGTTGCCGCTGGAGTAGTTCGCGACGAGCACGGATTTGCCGGTGGGATCCACTTCGACATAGCACGCGGCTTTGCCACGGCTGTTTTGACGGTTCAGCGCTCGCAAATCGCCCCCACGGCCCTCGATGGCAAAGGCGGCGACGAAGTTGTCCTTCCCACCGAACTCGTCGATGGAATAGAGGAATCTCCGGTCAGGCGAGAGAGCGATGAAGAACGGACTTTGCACACCGGTGGTGCGTTTCAGCGGCTTCAACATGCCTTTTTCGGAATCGAAGCCAAAGGCATGAATCCCGGCCTTTTCAGCGGAAGCAAAGGCGGAGACGAAGACGAGTGGCTGCTCGGCGTGTGCGAGGGCGGTAGTGACGAGGGCGAGGAGTGCCAGGGGAATGCCTTTCATGATGATGTTGGTTGATGGTGTTGGTAAAGGGTTGTGCACGGATCACGCCACGCGCTCCAAAGCGGCAGCGATCTCGCTTTCGATCACCGCCAGCGGATTGAGCAGCGCGAGCGGGTCTTCCACGGGCGTGACTTCATTCGTGATGGGGTTCCAGTTCACGGGGCCGAAGCGGCAGGGCGCGGGATTGCCGGTGAGGATGTGCATGCCGGCGTCGTCTTTATCGAAGTGCCAGAACTCGAAGGGGAAGGGGATGAAGCCGTGCTTCTCCATCATTCCACAAATATCCAACCGTGTGGCGACATGCTCGGGGGCCACAAAAGGCGAGCGCATGGGTGTGCATTCGCTCATTTCGAGATAAGGATAGCCCCGCCAGACCTCGGTGCCGTCGTCGCGCTTGAAGACCGAGATGTCGATGGCGGAGCCGGACATGTGCGCGCCGATCTTGGGCATGTTCGCTGTCAGCACGATGGCGCGGCGGAACATCATCTCGGGGGTCGGAATCTCGCCGCCGAGTTCCCACATGGTCTTTTTCAACACCGTGTCGAAGACCGATGGCTTGCGCACCAGCTGCCGCTGCATGTCCAGCGTGCGGAAGCAGTCCTCGATCTTCAAAATCCAGCCACGCTCGTTCATTTCGCGGCCAATCGTGACGACATCACGCACAAGGCTTTCGCGCATGAAATAGACGCGATCCAGTTCGCCAGCGATCTTGCTCGTCGAAAACAGCATCTCCACGCCACTGGCCGCCGCAGCGTCCCGCAACGACGCAAACCGTTCGCCACACTCCTTCACTGGAAACGCGATGAGCTTCTCCACGATGGCATAGCCCGCCTCCATTTGTTCAGTCCAATACGCACGTCGTGCGGCTTCGTCGGTGGAAGGTGTGTTCATGGTTTGCGATGTGAGGAGTCGGTCGATCATCAATACACCTCGAGTTGCCTCCTTTTCACGGCCTTCCTTGCGCCACTAAAGTAAAAGCGATTACGCTCAGGCTAAAGTGGGCCGCACCTGCGAACACAGCGTTCACCGCCTCTTCACCCGCTGCCGCAGTTCCTCGGGTGTCCACGGAGTTTTTCGGTCGGCGGTTTCGGTGCGGATGGCTTGGATGACGGCGGGAGCGATGGGCTTCTTCCATTGGTGCCAGCGTTCGCCGACGTAATTGAGCACGCTGGCGATTTGGTCATCGCTATAGACTTGGGCGAGTGGGAGCATGAGGCCTTCGCCGTAGGTGATGCCTTCGATGGGGCCGGTCTGGCCGTGGAGGAGGATGCGGGCGAGTGTGGGGATGTCGCCGTTGTTTTTGAACGAAGGGGATTTCGCGATGGCGGGGGCGAGGAGTTTGTCTCCCTGCTTCATGCCTTGGCCGTCGGGGCCGTGGCAGGCGGTGCAGAGGGTTTGGTAGATTTGCTGGCCTTGCTTGGCGGAGGTGCCGAGTTCGGCGACGGCGGCGATGGTTTTCTCTTTGTCGATAATGGCAGCGATGAGCGGCTGCGTGGGGGCTTGGGCAGTGAGGGCTGCGGGAATGGGTGCGTTGGCGCTGCGATGGGCAAGATAGACCTGCGCGAGCACTTGCGGATCGGGGTCGGTGGTCAAGGCGGCGATTGCGGTGGTGATGTCGGCATCGTTTTTGGCGAGGAGGCTTTCGCTGATGCGGACGGCGCTGCGGCGCACGCGAGGATGGCTGTGTTTGAGGTTGGCGAGCAGCACGTCTTTGGGCAGTGACTTGAG